>NZ_CP059185.1:19016-633448 GCF_014251315.1 Blattabacterium cuenoti
ATTTTTCTTTTTCTTCTGATTATGAAATCAGTTTTTTTTCTATAAAAAATAAATTTCAAAAAAAAGGTAAAAATCGTTACGATTATTTTTTCTTCGATCAAAAAAATTATGCAAAATATTCAATACCAGTTAATTTAGAAATTGATTTTCATTCTAATTATGAAAAAAATTGTTTCAACAAAAAACAATTTGTTCATACTTTTTTAAATTTTAATGGATCTATAAATATTACAAAATATTGGAAAATCAGTTTTAATGCAGATTACGATTTATTAAAAAACAAAATAATATTAGCAAATATTATTTTTGATAGAGATTTAAGAAGCTTTGATATGAGTTTTAATTGGATGTTTGTAAAAAATTCTTCCTGGTCTTTTTTTATAGGATTGAAAGATCCTAATTTTAGGAATGTTATACAGTACAATGAAAAAAACTAATTAATCATGATACCAAAAAAATTTTCAATAGAAAAAATTCCATCCTATGGTCCATATAATACATGTGTTCTTGTTGGAGGTTTTTTATTCATTTCCGGTCAAATAGCTGTAGATAAAAATACTGAAAAATTAATTTCAGATAATATAGAAATGGAAACAAGAAAAATTATGGAAAATATAAAAATTATTCTTTCAGAAAATAGAATAGGATTTCAAAATGTTGTCAAAACATCTATTTTTGTAACAGACATAAGTTTTTTTTCTAAAATCAATAATGTATACTCTGAATTTTTTCATGAAGGAAGTTATCCAGCTAGAGAAACTATACAAGTTTCTGCTCTTCCTAAAAATGCTAATATTGAAATATCTTTAATAGCATACAAGAATTAATTATGTTTATTTATAATTAATTGTGAAATATGTATTTTTAATTTCTACTATTATTTTTTTATTCTTAAACAGAACGTATTCTAATTCTGTTAATAAAGTAAGAAAAACAGTACAAATAATTCATGCTGATCTAATACAAAATAATGATCAGAACCAAGCTTTTGTTTTAATAGGGAACGTTCATCTAAAATATGATAAGTATCATCTTTTTTGCGATAAGGTTATATATAATAATGATAAATATTATGGATATGGAAATGTAAGATTAGAGTCAGGAAAAAATAAAATAATATCTCAAAATATAGTAGGAAATTTTTTTGATTTTCAATTGTCAGGGAAAGTTGTTCTATATCAAGGAAAAATCAAATTAACAGCGGAAATTATTCATTACAATTTTCAAAAAAAATTACTTCAAGCTATTAACGATGTTGTTTTGTTTTTTGATAAAATCAAATTAACTACTAATATATTAAAATATAATTTCATACTAAATCAAATTTCTTATAAAGAAAAAAGCATTATTCATTATGGAGATTATATTATATATAGTAAAGAAGGTTTTTTTGAAATTAATAAAAAAAAGATAGAGTTAAAACATGAAATTAAATTAATTAGCAATAATTATACTGTATATGCAAAGTCATTAGAATATTTATTAAAACAAGATCAAGTAAATTTTTATAACACTGCTATTGTAGTGCAAAATAAAAATATTAATAATTTTATTTATGCTAAAAAAGCACTATTCTCATTTCGGAAAAAAATATTTTTATTTAAAAATTATGTAAGTATTCATTATAATGATAAAATAATGAGAGGGGAATATTTATTTTTTGATCAGAAGAAAAAATATGGATTTATTAATAACCTTTTATTAGAAGATTCAAAAAAAAAATATTTTTTGATGAGTGAATATGGAAAATTTGATTTTGATTCTGGTTCTTTAATTTTAAAAAATAATCCAAAAATCGTAAAAATATTAAAAAATAATTCTGTTTTTATTTATTCAAATATTTTAAAAATAAATGTAAGAAAAAATCATACATATTCAATTCAAGCTTTTTCTGTAAAAAGCTTTTTTTTGAATGAATCTATTCAAGGAAAATGTGACTTTAATAGAAGGCAGGAATAAATTTTTATAAAAAAGAAAAAGAAAATAAAATAATATATTTTGATTTTTCTTTTTCTTCTGATTATGAAATCAGTTTTTTTTCTATAAAAAATAAATTTCAAAAAAAAGGTAAAAATCGTTACGATTATTTTTTCTTCGATCAAAAAAATTATGCAAAATATTCAATACCAGTTAATTTAGAAATTGATTTTCATTCTAATTATGAAAAAAATTGTTTCAACAAAAAACAATTTGTTCATACTTTTTTAAATTTTAATGGATCTATAAATATTACAAAATATTGGAAAATCAGTTTTAATGCAGATTACGATTTATTAAAAAACAAAATAATATTAGCAAATATTATTTTTGATAGAGATTTAAGAAGCTTTGATATGAGTTTTAATTGGATGTTTGTAAAAAATTCTTCCTGGTCTTTTTTTATAGGATTGAAAGATCCTAATTTTAGGAATGTTATACAGTACAATGAAAAAAACTAATTAATCATGATACCAAAAAAATTTTCAATAGAAAAAATTCCATCCTATGGTCCATATAATACATGTGTTCTTGTTGGAGGTTTTTTATTCATTTCCGGTCAAATAGCTGTAGATAAAAATACTGAAAAATTAATTTCAGATAATATAGAAATGGAAACAAGAAAAATTATGGAAAATATAAAAATTATTCTTTCAGAAAATAGAATAGGATTTCAAAATGTTGTCAAAACATCTATTTTTGTAACAGACATAAGTTTTTTTTCTAAAATCAATAATGTATACTCTGAATTTTTTCATGAAGGAAGTTATCCAGCTAGAGAAACTATACAAGTTTCTGCTCTTCCTAAAAATGCTAATATTGAAATATCTTTAATAGCATACAAGAATTAATTATGTTTATTTATAATTAATTGTGAAATATGTATTTTTAATTTCTACTATTATTTTTTTATTCTTAAACAGAACGTATTCTAATTCTGTTAATAAAGTAAGAAAAACAGTACAAATAATTCATGCTGATCTAATACAAAATAATGATCAGAACCAAGCTTTTGTTTTAATAGGGAACGTTCATCTAAAATATGATAAGTATCATCTTTTTTGCGATAAGGTTATATATAATAATGATAAATATTATGGATATGGAAATGTAAGATTAGAGTCAGGAAAAAATAAAATAATATCTCAAAATATAGTAGGAAATTTTTTTGATTTTCAATTGTCAGGGAAAGTTGTTCTATATCAAGGAAAAATCAAATTAACAGCGGAAATTATTCATTACAATTTTCAAAAAAAATTACTTCAAGCTATTAACGATGTTGTTTTGTTTTTTGATAAAATCAAATTAACTACTAATATATTAAAATATAATTTCATACTAAATCAAATTTCTTATAAAGAAAAAAGCATTATTCATTATGGAGATTATATTATATATAGTAAAGAAGGTTTTTTTGAAATTAATAAAAAAAAGATAGAGTTAAAACATGAAATTAAATTAATTAGCAATAATTATACTGTATATGCAAAGTCATTAGAATATTTATTAAAACAAGATCAAGTAAATTTTTATAACACTGCTATTGTAGTGCAAAATAAAAATATTAATAATTTTATTTATGCTAAAAAAGCACTATTCTCATTTCGGAAAAAAATATTTTTATTTAAAAATTATGTAAGTATTCATTATAATGATAAAATAATGAGAGGGGAATATTTATTTTTTGATCAGAAGAAAAAATATGGATTTATTAATAACCTTTTATTAGAAGATTCAAAAAAAAAATATTTTTTGATGAGTGAATATGGAAAATTTGATTTTGATTCTGGTTCTTTAATTTTAAAAAATAATCCAAAAATCGTAAAAATATTAAAAAATAATTCTGTTTTTATTTATTCAAATATTTTAAAAATAAATGTAAGAAAAAATCATACATATTCAATTCAAGCTTTTTCTGTAAAAAGCTTTTTTTTGAATGAATCTATTCAAGGAAAATGTGACTTTTTCAATTATGAATCTTCAAATGATTATGTTCAATTTAATGGAAACCCCATATTTTGGTTTCAGAACCGACAAATTACTGGTAAAATCATATATGTTCATTTTTTCAAAAATGAAAATAATAATTTTTTAAAAAATATAAAAATTGTTAAAAATGTTTTTTATGCAGAAAAAATAAACTCAAAAGAGTTTAATCAAATAGAAGGTGATATTATGACTGGATTTTTTAATAAAGAAAATTTTTTAGATAAAGTAATGATTCAAGGAAATATTAACAGTATTATTCATTTTAATAAAATAATTAATAAAATGTCTTGTGGTATTTTATCGATTGATTTAGATGAATCAAAAAAAATAAGAAAAATTTCTTGTTCAAAAGAAGTTCGTTCGGAATTAATTCCAATAAATAAAGAAACCCCTAATTTATCTGGTTTTTCTTGGAAAGAAAAAGATAAACAAAAAAATAATGAAAAACTTCTTGTCTATAAAGAAATAGACAAGTATAAAAAAGAAAACTTGTTAGAAAAAGAAGAAATTAAAACTATGATTAAATAGAATAAAATTCTTATGTATGAAAGAATTAGAAAAGGATTTTTTAAAATATCAAACTCAAATCAATCCATTCCCCATGAATATTATGGTAAATCATGCTGATGGGAGTTATATTTATGGAAAAAATGGTAAAAAATATTTAGATTTTGTATCAGGTGTTTCCGTAAATGTATTAGGACATGGAAATAAAAAAATAAAAGAAGCTATAAAAAAACAAGTAGATAAATACTTGCATACTATGGTATATGGAGAGTTTATACAAGACCCTTGTGTAAAGCTTTGTAAAAAAATATCAGAAAATATTCCATATCCACTTACTACTACTTTTTTAGTAAATTCTGGGACAGAAGCTGTAGAAGGAGCGTTAAAATTAGCGAAGTGTTATACAGGAAGAGAAGAAATTATATCTTGTAAATGGTCTTATCATGGAAGCACCCATGGTTCTATGAGTATAATGGGATATGAAAATTATAAAAGACCTTTTAGACCTTTGTTACCTTTAGTTAAATTTATCACATTTAATCAAATAGAAGAATTAATTAATTCTATTACAAATAAAACGGCTTGTGTCATTTTAGAAACTATTCAATGTTCTGCTGGAATTATTTTACCTGATAATTCTTTTTTAAAAGAAGTAAAAAAACAATGTAATGAAAAAAAAGCTTTAATGATACTTGATGAAATCCAAACTGGATTTGGAAGGACAGGAAAACTTTTTGCATTTGAACACTATGGAATTATTCCTGATATATTAATAATGGGGAAAGGAATGGGGGGAGGAATGCCTATCAGTGGTTTTATTTCATCTAAAAAAATTATGAAAACTTTTAGTGATATTATTCCTCTAGGACATTTAACTACTTTTGGAGGAAATGCTGTTTCTGCTTCTGCTTCTTTAGCTACTTTAAATCAACTTATCGATTCTAATATTATGGAACAAGTATCAGTAAAAGAAAAATGGATTAAAGAATATTTGGTTCATAATGAAATCAAAAATATTCGGGGGAAAGGTCTCTTTTTATCTATAGAATTAAAAAATAAAAATACAGTGGAAAAGGTTTTAAAAAATTGTCTAAGAAAAGGATTAATATTATTTCGTTTTTTATTTCATAGCAACTTCTTACGTATATCTCCTCCATTAACTATCACAAAAAAGGAAATCCAAAAAGGATGTTCTATTATCATAGAAAGTTTAAATAGACTTTAAAAAAATAATGTAATTGAGATTTTTTATTGAATTATCTTATAATGGGAAACATTTTTTTGGATGGCAAATTCAAAAAAAAGTAAGTACAGTAGAGGAAAAATTAGAATATTGTTTATCAAAATTATTAAAAACACCTATAAATGTCGTAGGCGCTAGTAGAACGGATAAAGGGGTTCATGCTAAACAAATGTTTGCTCATTTTGATTATGAAAAAGAAATTCGAAACAATTTCGTTGATCGATTAAATATTTTTTTACCTAGATCTATTAAAGTCTTCAGTATTTTTCCAGTAAAAAAAAATGTTCATGCAAGATTTGATGCTATAAAACGAACATATAAATATTATTTAACACGTGAAAAAAATCCATTTAATGAGGATTTTTCTTGGCATTGTTTATATACACTAAACATTCAAAAAATGAATATGGCTTCAAAAAAACTCATGGAGTATAAGGATTTTAGTTCTTTTTGTAAAAAAAGAAATAAAAACGAAAAAGAAAATAATATATGTAAAATTTATCATGCTAGTTGGTCTGAGGATAATAACGTTTTATGTTTTACTATCGAAGCAAATCGATTTTTAAGATCGATGGTTAGAGCTATTATAGGCCGTCTTATTGATGTAGGAAGAGAAAAAATTAGTATCAATGAATTCATAAAAATTGTAGAATTCAAAAATTCTGATTCTTGCAAGTTGATAGTCCCTGCATGTGGTTTATTTCTGACCAATATTCTCTATACAGAAGAGATTTTTTTATGAAAAAAAATTTTAATAAACAAAAATCATCTTTAAAACAGCTTATTAATATTAGTTTAAATTATAAACTAATATTAATATCAACAATTATTACTTCTATATTAATTTCCTTTATTTCAGCTTATCGTCCTAAGTTAATACAAAAAGCTATAGATATTCATATTCTTTACAAAGATTTTTTGGGGTTGAAAAATATATTGATGCTAATAATTATACTTCTTTTTTTAGAAAGTATATTTCATTTTGTTTTATTATATCTATCTAATATTTTGGCACAAAATGTGATCGAAAAAATAAGGATTCTTTTATTTGAAAAATTATTACATTTTAAAAATTCTTTTTTTAATAAAACTCCAATAGGAAAATTAGTATCTTATTCTGTATCAGACATAGAAACTATAATTGTAATATTTAATGATGGAATTTTACTCGTTTCTGGAGATATTTTAAGAATTATTATGATTATCATTATGATGTATACTGTTCATCCAAAATTGTCTTTTATAGTTTTTTTAACTATTCCTTTCATGTATATTATTACTCGTTTTTTTCAAAAAACGTTAAAGAAAACGTTTCATGAAGAACGTATTCAAACCTCACGTTTGAATAGTTTTTTACAAGAAAATATTATAGGAATGTCTATCATTCAACTCTTTCATAAAGAAAAAAAGGAATATTCAAAATTTCAATCCATCAATCGTAAATTAATGAATGCTCATTTTAAAACCATTTTTTATTTTTCTATTTTTTTTCCTATAGTAGAAATAATTTCTGCTGTAACCATAAGTATTATCATATTTTATGGAGGATTTCATGCCATTGAAATAGGAAATATTAAACCGGGACAAATTATTGCTTTTATTTTTTTTATCTATCTTCTTTTTCGTCCTATGCGACAAATAGCTGATAGATTTAATATTATACAAAGAGGAATAGCCGGAATTGAGCGTATATTTTCTATATTAAATTCTGAAGAAACTATTATTAATAAAGGAAATTTACGTTTGAAAGAATTAAATGGACATATTGTATTTAATGATGTTCATTTTTCTTATATAAATGATGAAATGGTATTGAATGGAGTTTCTTTTGAAATTCAACCAGGAGAAAAAGTTGCAATAGTAGGATCAACAGGTTCTGGAAAATCTACGATTACTCATTTGATTTCTAGATTTTATGAAATAAAAAAAGGAGATATTTGTATTGACGGACATTCTATTCAAGATATAGAACTAAAAAACTTAAGATCTCATATAAGAGTAGTCACACAAGATACTTTTTTATTTAATGATTCGATTATTAATAATATTACTTTAGGAGATCCATCCATTAGTTTTGATCAAATAGAAAATATGGCAAAAAAAATAGGAATCCATAATTTTATTACATCATTACCCAATGGATATAAATCCATAGTAAAAGAAAGAGGAAATTTACTCTCTCTTGGAGAAAAACAATTGATTTCTTTTTTAAGAGTTCAAATGCATCCTTATTCTGTACTTATCTTAGATGAAGCGACCGCTTCCTTAAATAAAGAATTAGAAAAAATGATTTATCATGCTACAGATCTTTTAACTAAACATAAAACTTCTATTATTATCACTCACCGTCTTTCTACATTAGAAAATGCTGATAGAATATTGGTTATTGATAAAGGATCTATTGTAGAAAAAGGTACTCATCAAGAATTAATTCAATTAAATGGATATTATTTCGGATTATATAAAGAATCTTTGAATAAAAAAAATTAACAGTTAATCTTTACATAATAAGTCTTTTTTAATATTTTTATTGCCCAATTTTTTACTTTATCTTTTTTCTTGATATCTATGACAAAATTTTTTAATATAGCATAATCTTCTTCAAAAGAAATGGGTTTAGGTGGAATTTCATCTAAAAATTTGAATAAAATAAATACTTCTTTTCCATTTATAATTTCCTTATAAGGATTAGTAATTGTTCCTTTTTTTAAAAAAAGGAATGCTTTTTTCATATTTTTAGATAATTGATTTTCATCAATCCAAATTTTATTTTTCACTATTACATCTGCTATTTTATTTTGATTTAATACATTAGGTATTTTATCTATATCAATTTTCTGATTCAGAATACGTTTTCTAAATAATTCTGCAAATGATTTCGTTTTGTCTAATTCATATTTCGAATACTTAGATTTGATTAAAATATGTCTAAAATCAATTTCATCTTTCCTTTTTTTTTCCATTTTTATTAAATGAAATCCTAAATCTGTTTCAAAAGGTTCAGATATTTCTCCTTCTTTTAAAGAAAGAACTAAATGCGATAATTTTTTTGAAAGATCGTTTATTTTGATTCCTTTTACAAGACCTCCTTGTAATGCTGAAGAATCATCTTCAGAAAATAAAATAGCTTTGGTAGAAAAATCAATATCAGAATGTATTTCTTTTTTGATTTTTTTTAAAAAATAAATTATTTTTCTTTTGTTAATTTCGCTTAGTTTAGGGTAAAAAATTATATAAGAAATACATATTTTTTTGGACGTGTAAGGGATTTGTTTCTGTGTTTTCTTCTTATCAAAAAAATATTTTACTTCTTTAGGAGAAGCTTCTACATTCTCTGTTATTTTATTGTAGTATTTTTCTATATATTGTTGATTTCTAATTTTTTCAGTTAATTCTTCTAAAAAATTTTTATTTTCAAACTGTATTAAAAACTCTTCTTGATTTATGTATTTTTTTTTCATTTCTGATAAAAATACTTGAGTTTTTAATTTTAATTCTTGATTATTGATTTGTATACTATTGTCTTTTTTTGCATGATAAAGCATTAATTTTTGAATTAAAAAATCATTTATAACATCAGTATTGCAAAACAATTTTTTACTGTTCCTGATTTCAGAATCTAAAATAATATCATTTCCAATTATTGCAGAAATACCGCTGATTTTTTCTAAATCAGAAGAATATAAAAAAAAATTATATGCACATAAAAATATAATAAAAAAACATTTTTCAATAAAATTTTTCATCACATACAAATATTCATATTTTTTTTAAAAACAAAAAATTTTAAAATCACTGATATTATGACTTTAAAGGTTAAAAATATATATAAAAAATATAAAAATAAACATGTAGTAAAAAATGTTTCAATTCAATTGAATAAAGGTGAAATAGTAGGGTTAATAGGCCCTAATGGTGCCGGAAAAACGACATCTTTTTACATGATGGTAGGATTAATTAAACCAGATAAAGGAAAAATATTTCTCTGCAATCAGGATATAACATCAAATCCAATGTATATACGTTCGAAAAAAGGAATCGGATATTTGTCTCAAGAACCATCCATATTTAGAAAATTATCTGTAAAAGATAACATTTTATGCATATTAGAAATGAAAAAAATTTCGGATCAAAAAAGAAAAATAATAGCAGAAAAATTAATGGAAGAATTAGGATTACAAAAAATTAAAAATAACCGGGGGGATCTTATTTCTGGAGGAGAACGAAGACGAACCGAAATTGCTAGATGTTTAGCTATAAATCCTAAATTTATTCTTTTGGATGAACCTTTCTCTGGGATAGATCCAATTGCTATAGAAGAATTACAAAAAATAATTCTTTCTCTAAAAAAAAAAAATATAGGAATATTAATTACAGATCACAATGTACAAGAAATTTTTACAATAACAGACCGTATTTATTTAATGTTTAATGGAAAAATCGTAAAAAGTGGATCCACTACAGAAATTATGCGGGATTCTGTGGTTAAAAAAATTTATTTAGGAAATCGAATCATAAATTTTAATAAAATAGAAGATGAATCATAGATTTGATGGACCAGAAATAGGATTATTTCTTAATGGAGAAATTCCTCCTTTTTTAGGAAAGGAATTTTCTTTTTATAAAAAAATATTTGCAGTGGATGGAGCATTTTATTATTTAAATGCATTCGGAGTTTCAGTAGATTATATTATTGGAGATTTCGATTCTCTTTTAAAAGAGGATATTCCTTTAGATTTAGAAACTCATTTATTCAAAATTTATGACCAAAGATATACTGATTTTGATAAAGCTTTAAATATTATTTATGATCAAGGATTTTTTAACATAAATGTTTGGGGCGCAAGCGGAATGGAACAAGATCACTTTTTAGGAAATTTATCTACAGCTTTAAAATATAAAAATAAATTATCTATTATATTTCATGATAAACATCATTTCTATTTTTTTTCTGATAAAAAAACTTCTTTTTATCAGAAAAAAAATAAGAAAGTATCTTTATTTCCATTTCCTAAAGTAGAAGGATTATATACTTATGGACTTAAATATTCCATAAAAAAAGGATTATTAAAAATAGGAGAGAATATAGGCATAAGAAATGAAGCTTATAGTCATCAAAATAAAAATAAAATAGAAATAAATTACAAAAAAGGAGAATTATTAATATTTATAGAAAAATAAAATTTCAAAATATTTTATATGTAGTTCAAAGCTTTAGAGTTTTTTTATCATACTTCTCACATGATTAGCAGATTTTTTCAAAAGATTATTTTCTTTTTGATTCAATTGCAGTTCTACAATTTTTTCTATTCCAGATTTTCCTAAAATAACTGGAACGCCTAAATATATATCTTTCAAGCCATACTGTCCTCTTAAAAAAGCAGAACATGGAAGAATACGTTTAGAATCTTTTAAGATCGCTTCTACCATTTTTACAACAGATGCACTAGGAGCCATCCAAGCAGATGTTCCTAACAAATTTACGATTTCTTCTCCTCCTTTTTTTGTTTTTTCAATAATTGCATTATTTTCTTCTTCTGATAAAAATTCTTTTATAGGAATTCCTGATACAGATGTATATCTGTATAGTGGAACCATAGTATCACCATGTCCTCCTAATAATAAAGATTGTATATCAATAGGGGAAATATTTAATTTTTTTGATAAAAAAAAACGATATCTAGTAGAATCTAATATTCCAGCCATTCCAATGATACGAGAAGAATCTACTTTAGCAGTCATATAACTTACATATGCCATAACATCTAATGGATTGGATACGATGATCAATTTAGCTTTTGGAGAAAAAAAAATAGATTTTTTAGTTACAGAACGAATGATTTCTGCATTAGTCTTAATAAGATCATCGCGACTCATTCCAGGTTTTCTTGGAATTCCACAAGTAATAATAATGATTTCCGAATTTTTGGATTTCGAATAATCATTGGTAATTCCAAAAACTTCAGTGTTAGATTTGATCATGGGTAACATTTGAGATATGTCTAAACTTTTACCTTCTGAAAGTTTTTCTATAATATCTAATAAAACAATTTCTTTGACTATATCTTTCTGAGCTAATAAACTAGCACAAGAAGCACCCACATTTCCTGCTCCAATAATAGTTACTTTCATTTTATTTCTTATTTTAAGATAATCTTATTTATCTAAATTTGTAATTTCTAAAGATAAATACAATTTCTATTTTTATGAAAGAGGATTACGTTAAAAAATTCTATTATAGACATATAGGTCCGTCTTGTGATGAAATTAATAATATGTTAAAAAAATTAGAATGTTCTTCTATTAAGGATTTTGTAAATAAAACTATTCCCAAAGAAGTACGTTTAAAAAGAAAATTGAATCTTCCAAACTCTATTTCTGAATATCAATATTTAAATCACATTTATAGAATAAGCAAGAAAAATAAAATTTTTCGTTCTTATATAGGATTAGGATATAAAAACACCATAACTCCAAGTGTTATTCAAAGAAATATTCTAGAAAATCCTAGTTGGTATACTCCTTACACTCCTTATCAATCAGAAATATCTCAAGGACGTTTAGAAGCTTTAATGAATTTTCAAACTATGATTTCAGATTTAACCGGAATGAAAATCAGTAATGCTTCTATGTTAGATGAATCTACGGCTGCAGCTGATGCTATGTTTATGATTTTTCAAGAAAAAATAAAAAAAAAACAAATAGATAATAATTATTATTTTTTTATTTCGGATGAAATTCTTCCACAAACTTTTTATGTTTTAAAAACAAGATGTTTCGGTTTGGGGATACATGTCATATATGACAATCATAAAAATTTAAAAAAAAAATATAACAATAAAAAAATATTTGGATTAATAATATCTTATCCTTCTGTTTTAGGGGAAATATATGATTACACTGAAACAGTTAAATATGCAAAGCATCATAAAATATCAGTAATAGTTTCTACAGATCTTTTATCTTTATCTTTATTAAAACCTCCTGGAGAATGGGGTGCTGATGTCGTTATAGGATCTAGTCAATCTTTTGGAATCCCTATGGGATATGGAGGCCCTCATGCTGCTTTTTTTTCTACTCATGAACAATACAAACGTTTTATTCCTGGAAGAATTATCGGAATATCAGTGGATCAAAAAAATAAAAAAGTCTTTCGTATGGCTTTACAAACAAGAGAGCAACATATCAAAAGAGAAAAAGCGACTTCTAATATTTGTACATCACAAGTTCTTCCCGCTATAATGGCTTCTATGTATGCTTTATATCATGGAAAAAAAGGATTAATAGAAATCGCAAAATGTATTCATAAACATGCTAAGAAATTAGAATTTTTACTGATGAATAATATCAATCATCTTTCTCAAGTAAATGTTTTTTATTTTGATACTTTAAGAATTAAAACAGATAACATAAGTAAAATAAAAAAAGTGGCAGAACGTAGAAAAACTAATTTTAGATATATAAATAAAAATCATTTAACGATTACTCTAGATGAAACAACTAGACAAGAAGACATAAATCATATCTTATCAATTTTTTATGAAGCATACAATAAAAACAAAAAAACGTATAAAAAAATAAAATATCATACCACGAATATTCATAATAAATATAAATTTCCTGTTTTTTTAAAAAGAACTTCTAATTTTTTAGAACATAAAGTTTTTCATAAATTTTATTCAGAAAATGAGCTTATGCGTTATATCAAAAGATTAGAAAAAAAAGATATATCCTTGATTCATTCTATGATTCCACTTGGATCATGCACCATGAAATTAAATGCTTCTGCAGAATTATTTTCTTTAAGTCAACATGAATGGAAAAATGTACATCCTTTTGTTCCGGATAAACAAGCGATGGGATATCATTTTGTCATTCAAAATTTAAAAAAATATTTGAAAGAAATTACTGGATTTTCTGGAGTTTCTTTACAACCCAATTCAGGAGCTCAAGGAGAATATGCTGGACTCATGGTTATCAAACATTATCATCATTCATTACAAGAACATCAAAGAAATATAGCATTAATACCTTCTTCTTCTCATGGAACAAATCCTGCTTCAGCAAATATGGCTGGTATGAAAGTTCTATTAATAGATACAACAAGTGATGGATCTATTAATAGAAACGATTTTTTGAAAAAAGTAAAAGAAAATAAAGATTTATTATCTGTATTAATGATCACTTATCCTTCTACTTATGGTATATATGAAAAAGATATTAAGGAAATTACAGATATAATTCATGAAAATGGAGGACAAGTTTATATGGATGGAGCTAATATGAATGCTCAAGTAGGGTTAATGAAACCAGCATATTTAGGTGTAGATGTTTGTCATCTTAATCTTCATAAAACTTTTGCTATTCCTCATGGAGGGGGAGGTCCTGGTATGGGCCCTATTTGTGTAGCTTCACATCTAAAACCTTTTTTACCGAATCATCCTTTTCAAGAAAAAGAAAATAACAAAAAAAACGAAAAAATATTAACTATATCCTCTTCTCCATATGGTTCTTCTTTAATTTTAACAATTTCTTATGCTTATATTCGTTTATTAGGGCCAGATGGACTTAAAAAATGTACAGAAATATCTATATTAAATGCGAATTACATAAAAGAAAACTTAAGAAAGTTTTATAACATATTGTATGTAGGAGAAAACAACACTGTTGCACATGAATTAATTATAGATTGTAGAATTTTTAAATCTATGGATATAGAAGTTATAGATATAGCAAAAAGAATGATGGATTATGGATATCATGCTCCTACTGTATCTTTCCCTGTCGAAGGATGTATGATGATAGAACCAACCGAAAGTGAATCTAAAGAAGAATTAGATCGCTTTATTGAAACTCTTATCAATATAAGACAAGAAATTAAGGAGATTGAAGATGGTAAATTTTCAAAAAAAAATAATGTATTAAAAAATGCTCCACATAGTATAGATATTTTAACTCAAAATGAATGGAAATATCCTTATAGTAGAGAAAAAGCAGCTTATCCTTTATATTGGATTAAAGATAGGAAATTTTGGCCACCAATAAGTCGTGTTAATGACGGATATGGAGATAGAAACTTAATATGCACATGTATATAAGTAAGTAAGATATAATTTAAAATGTTTTAAATTTTGAATATGGGATTACATGAACTGAATCAAATAAATTTCTTTCATATTTAAGTAATCCTGTAATGGCTATCATAGCACCATTATCCATAGTGTATTTTTTTTTTGGAAGAAAAACTTCGTATTTTGTGTCTTTTGCAAAAAAAGACACAAATGTTCGTCGAATTTCATAATTCGCCGAAACTCCTCCCGACAAAGCTATTCTAGAAATACCAGTTTTTAAAATAGCTTTTTGTACTTTTTCCAAAAGTATTTCAGCTGTGATTCTCTGTATAGAAGCACAAAGATCAGATAAATTATGTTTTATAAAAAATGTATTTTTGTTTAATTTTTTTTTTAAAAACTGCAGTACATCGCTTTTGAATCCACTAAAACTAAAGTCCAGTCCACTTACTGTAGGTTTTGAAAAAATAAATTTTTTGTCATTTCCATTTTTAGAAAAAAATTCGATCATAGGACCACCAGGATAATGAAACCCCAATTTTCTTGCAATTTTATCTAAAGTCTCTCCTATAGAATCATCTAAAGTAGATCCTAATATTTTCATTTGAAAAAAATCATTTACTTGTATGATTTGGGTATGACCTCCACTTATAACTAAACTTAAAAATGGAAATTTTGGATAAGAATTATTAACATTTGCATTTTGTATAAAATGAGAAAGAACGTGAGCTTGTATATGATCTACAGTTAATAAAGGAATTTCTAATCCCATAGAAAATGATTTTGCAAAAGAAGCTCCTACCAATAATGAACCAATTAATCCTGGGCCTAAAGTAAAAGATACAGCATCAATTTGATATCGATCGATTTTTGCTGAAAAAATAGCTTTTTGAACAGCTTTTGGAATATTTATATCATGTAATCGTGAAGCTAATTCAGGAACAACTCCTCCGTATTTTTTATGAATTTTTTGATGAATAATAATATTAGACAACACATTTCTATTTTGAATAATAGAAACACCTGTATCGTCACATGAGGATTCGATTCCAATAATTATCGGTTTTTTTTTCATAAAAAAAATAACAATATCTTTGAAAATGAAGCATGTCTTTTTCCATCAATTTCAAAAAAAAAGAATCCTTATTTTATTAATTTTATTAGGATTGTTTTTTTTTGCTATTTATCATAAACAAGAAATAGAAAAAAAAACTTATACATTTTTTTTGAAAATTTTTTTGAAAAAAGTAAGGAATCATTTAAACGAAAAAATCATTATAGAACATGCCTCTATTAATTTTTTAAAAAAAGAACTTATTTTTTATAATGTACAAATTTTAGATCATCATAATTTTCCTTTTATTTATTTATCTAAATGTAAAATATCTATTCATAATTTACTTTATTTTATTTTTATAAATTCGAAACACTTAAGGATAAAAAATATTTTTGTTGAAAATTCCTCTTTTTTTATAAAAAAATATTTCCGAGAAAAAGAAAATAATATCCTTTTTTTTATCAAAAATTTTTTGATTCATAAAAAATTAAGTGAATCTAATATTAATCTGGTTACTTGTTCCAAATTCATAATAAATAAATCTTATTTAAAATACAAAAATGAAAATTTTCATAACAAAATAAAATATTTTTTCTCTAGTTGTATAAAAAATATTCGAATTGATAATAAAAAAATAAAAGCTTCTATTTTTTCTTTTAAATCTAAAGAATTAATAAAAAAAAAGAAACTTCCTATTATAGAAAATCTGTTTTGTGATTTAATATATCATTATACTTCAAAATTGGAAGTTCACAATTTTTCAATAAAAACATCTAATAGTTATTTAAAAGGATATCTGATCTTATCTCAGAATGAAAATAAAAATGAAAAAAACATACAATGCAAAATTTTTGATGGATCAAAATTAGGTTCAGATCTAGGAATTTTTTTTTATAAAAAATGGAATTTTTACTATCAAGCATCTATTCATGGTTATATTCATAGCAAATTGAATAATAAAGAAAAAATATTTTTTCTTGACAATTTTTTTATAAAAGATTCACAAAAAAACAAATTATTTGCAAATCAAATTCATATTTATTATGCAAATAAAGAATGGAAAAAAATCCAGTTTTTTAAAACTTTTATTCAATTTCATCCTTATAAAATAAAGAAAATAATTTCACATAATTTTGATTCCAAATTTTTTAGATTTTTTTCAAATCTGAAACAACGTATAATTTATAAAGGAAATTTTTCCTTATCTGAAAAGAATTTAATAAAAATAAGAGGAATTGTAAAATATCACTTTTTTGTAGCCAAAATATCAACTAATGTTGATTTAGTGAATAACCAATATACAGGTAAAATTTTCATAGAAAAAAAATATCTTTTTCTTTTTTTTAAAGAAAATAAAGATATTTTTTGGTCTCTGTCAAAAAGAATACCGTTTTATGATACATTATCAAATTTATGTATTATGAATTTTGAAGGAAATTTTTATAAATTTTTTATATCTCTATTTTTTTCTTCTCATTTTCATTCAGATTTAGAATATAAAATACATTTTAAAGGAAAAATATTTTCCCATTTTCAAAAAATATATGTTAATATACACAATAAAAATAATCAAAAAAATATTAAAATAATATTTGAAAATCAATCTTTTCAAAAAATCAGTATAAATATATATGATATGATTATTGGTCATATTTATAGATTTATAAAACGAAAAAATTCATATAATAAAGAAATAAAACATGTAAACTTTAATTTTTTAGTTAAAAAATCTTTTTTTGATTTTATAAAACCGATAATAAAAAATAAAAATACATTTTCTGATATTCAAATTTCAGGAGAAAAAAAAGATAATATATTTAAAATGATATTTCATACAAAAAAAATACAGTTAAATGAAATTTCCTTTAATAAATTATTTGTAATAGTGGATTCTTCTTTAAAAAAAAAAATACAGATTCATATAGAAAAAATTATTTCCAAAAACTTTTTTTCAAAAAAAATAAATATATCTGTTTCAAATCAACAAAATTTTTGGATCATAAATTCTAAATTTCTTTTCAAATTTAAAAAAGAAGAATACAAGGAACAGATACTGAATCTTATATGTAAA
The DNA here is from genome assembly GCF_014251315.1 of Blattabacterium cuenoti. NCBI lineage: Bacteria > Pseudomonadati > Bacteroidota > Flavobacteriia > Flavobacteriales > Blattabacteriaceae > Blattabacterium > Blattabacterium cuenoti. Next base: position 36,932 of record NZ_CP059185.1, read on the forward strand.
AAAGAAGAAAATTTTTTATTTTGTTATCCTTTTCTTTCTAAATTAAATAGAAATGGACATAATTGGTTTACTGATTACAATTATCATAATTCGGGAATTATTAAAATTGATTTTATCAATCAAAAATATATTATTGAAAATATTATTTTTCGTTCTGAAAAACAAAAAATTATTTTTAATGCAAATTATATTAATAATCAACAAAAAATATTTCAATTTTATCTAAAAAATGTGCAATTAAAAAAAATCATATATAACAAAAATATAGATGGTTTTGCAAATGGTTTTTTTTTGTGTAAAAATGTTTCTAATCAAATAGAACCTAATATTAATATCGTTATTCAAAATTTTTCAATTGGAAAAACAATTTTAGGAAATTTTTACATTTCCTCTTTTCATAAACATAAAAACGAAAGTAATTATGAACTGAATGGAGTTCTTCGAAAAAATTCTTATGATATTTTGAAAATTTTCGGAAATATCAAAAATGAATCTCAAAATCAATCCAAACTTAATTTGGATATCATAGTTCAAAATTTTAGAATAGATAATTTTTCTTTTTTTTGGAAAAAAATGAATAGTGAAGTAAGAGGATATTTAACAGGACAGATACAAGTTTTTGGTTATTTAAATGATCTTCATTACTTTGGAAAATTAAAAATTCAAAAATTCGGGATTAGAATCAATTCTTCAAATACGGATTATGAAATTAAAAGTCCAGCTTATATCAATATTATTTCCAAATATTGCATATTATCTACTTCTTATTTCATAGATACTAAATATAGTACTAAAGGATATATTAATGGTTTTTTTTCACATAAAAACCTTCTTCAATGGAATTTAATAAAACTATCTATCGATACAAAAAATTTGCTTGTTTTAGACTCAAATGAAAAACAAAATGATTTTTTATTTGGAAGAATATTTACTCATGGTAAAATTAAAATAACAAAAAAAGAAAACAAAATTTGTATTTCTATGAATGATGGAAGAATTTTGAATTCTTCTCATTTATATATCAATCCTAAGAAAATATTAGAATATCAGAAAAAAAATGTATCCGAAAAAAAATTAAATAATTACAAAATAAAAAATGATTATTTATTAATAGATATTAAAACTATTATAGATAAAAATACAAAAGTATCAATCTTCTTCAATAAGAATCATTTTTTTGAATTAAGAGGAAAAGGTTTTCTTTTTATAGAAAAAGCATCCGAAAAAAATATACAAACTAGTGGTAGATTTTTTGTAAAAAATGGATTATATCATTTTTATAATGATGAAAAAATTCCAATAAGATTAGAAAAAAAATTCAAAATAAAACCAGGAGGATCTCTTACTTGGAAAAATGATTTTTATCAATCAAATATTGATTTGATCGCTTATGATACTAAATATGTATACAACGTGACTGAATATATAGACATAATAAACAATCCAAAATATCATAAAAATATGATACTTACAGAATTAAGAATTAATATTTATGGTAAAATACAAAGACCTAATATTAATATGGAAATTTTTTTTCCTGGTAGTAATGAATATATCCAAAAAAAATTATCAGAAAAATTTAATTCTTTTGAAGAAAAAACAATGCAATTTATGTCTGTTCTAATATTAGGGAAATTTCTATTAAAGAATGATATTATAAAAAATTTTTTATATTTTTCTATGTATGAAATCATTGTTAAAAAAATTAAAAAATATGTTAATTAATTCTATAATCTCTATTTATAAAAAAATTATGAAATTATTTTCTAGATAGAATGGAATAAAAAATATAAAAATATCTTGAAAAACAAGAACCTATTTTCTTAAATAGAAAGTTTTGTATCTTGGTATTTTTAATACCTTTATTCACAAAAAATAAGAAAAAACAAAAATATAAAACAATGATTCTAAGATATAATACAGACGAAATTGACAATACTATTGTCAGAAAACTAAATATAAATGCTAGAACTCCATATACTGAAATTAGTAAACAAATCAGTCAAGAAATCAAACCATTATCTGTTGGAACAGTTCATGTTAGAGTAAAGAAATTGGAAGATGCAGGAATCATCAAGGGAAGTACTTTGATTATAGGATATGAATCATTAGGCTTTCATTTAATAGCTTTTGTAGGAATTTTATCAGATTCTCGTGAATCTAAATTAGTCAAAGAAGAATTAAAAAAAATACCAAATATAGTACAACTATATATCACTTCAGGAAAATACAATCTGTTTTGTAGAATTATTGCCAGAGACCCTTCAGATGCAAGAGATGTTATTTCTAAAATAGGGGAAATCAAAGGAGTACTTAGAACAGAATCTACTATTTGTTTAGAAGAAAGCATAAATGATGAAAATAGATTGTTATCCAATATATTACATAAACATCAAACATCTTATCAAAAAAAAATATAATAATATAAAAATTGGGAATTATTATTATAATTTTCTATTATTTCAATATGAAACTTCTTTTCTAAAGAAAAAAAATCCATTTTTTCGAAAAAATTGTATATCATGCAATTTTTTTTTAGGTAATGGCGAACTTCTTCTTTTTATTTAAGTAATGGCTAACTTCTTCAAGTTTTATAATAAATATAATAAAAATATTGCATATAAAATTTTAGTTATAATTGTTGCAATCTTATTGTTGACATTTTTTTTCCCGAAAAAAGAAATTTTTAAATATGAATTTTCAGAAGGAAAAATTTGGTCTTATGGGAATTTATTTTCTCCATTTAATTTTTTAGTTCCAAAAAATAACCAAGATATAAATTTGGAAATAAAAAAACTAAAAGAAAATCAAGAAATATTTTGTATTAGAAATGATAAAATAGAAAAAAATATAAAAAGAAAGATAAAAAAAATTTCATTCATACGAAAATATTACTATAAAATCGTTCATAGAATAATTAACACAATATATAAATATGGATATATAGAGGATTATAATCATTTTTACAAACAAAATAAAACTTACATAATTTTTTTTAAAAAGGATAAAAAGTGGATTTCAATTTTATCCAAAAAAATTTTTACTCACAGAAAAATCAATAATATTATTGAAAAAAATTTTAAGATAAAAAGTCCTCGTGTGAGGATTTTAAAAAAAATTTTAAGAAAAATTATCGTTCCCAATTTATTTTATAGTCAATATCATACTGATTTTTTTTTTCAAAGAAAAATACAATCTATAAAAAAAATTAAATATTCCTTTACAAAAGGAGATAATATTATTAATAATCATGAAATTATAAATAAAAATAAATTTAAAATTTTATCCTATTTCAAAAAAGAATATGAAAATAAAGTATGGAATAAGAAAAAGTCCTATTGTCTTGTTATAGGATATTTTTTAATGATAAGTATGATATTCTCTCTATTTGTATTATATATTTTTTATTTTGAAAACAAAATATTTCATAATAACAGAGAAATTAATTTTTTAGTTATAAATATATTATTAATATCATTAATAACCATTACTATTCTAAAATATCATTCTAAAATATTATATATAATTCCTTTTTGCATACTTCCCATCAGTATCCGTGCTTTTTTTAATTTTAACTTAAGTATTTTTATTCATTTAATAACTATTTTGTTATTATCCTTAATTGTCCCAAATAGTTTTGAATTTATTTTTCTTCAAATCACTGCAGGTTTTTTAGTTATGTTGACAAAAAAAAATATTTACAAAATGGAAAATTTATTCATTGCTGCAACAAAAATAACTATTACTTATGTTATTACTTTTATTTTACTCACTTTAATTCGTGAAGGATCTTTAATAAAAATTTCTTTGTATACTTTTTTTTTATTTTTTTTTAGTGGAATGTTAACTTTATTTGTTCATCCATTAATATTTCTTTTTGAGAAATTATTGAATTTAACTTCAGATATTTCATTATTAGAACTATCTGATACCAATACTCCTATATTAAGATTATTATCTCAAAAAGCTCCAGGAACTTTACAACATGTTTTAACAGTAGCAAACATCGCAGAAGAAGCTGCTGTTTCTATTGAAGCAAATTCTTTATTAGTAAGAATAGGTGCAATTTATCATGATATAGGAAAAATTGAAAACTCTACGTTTTTTACTGAAAATCAACATAATATAACTGACCCTCACGAAAAATTAAGTCCAAGAGAAAGTGCAAAAATTATTTTAGAACATGTATCAATAGGAGTTGAACTTGCGAAAAAATATCATTTACCTGATCCTGTTACTGATTTTATACGGACTCATCATGGGAATAGTGTAGTTCATTACTTTTATGAAAAACAAAAAAAGATATATCCAAATATAAAAGTGGATAAAAAACAATTTCAATATTCTGGTCCAAAACCATTTTCCAAAGAAACTGCTATTGTAATGATAGCTGATTCTGTAGAAGCAGCTTCAAAAAGTATAAAAAATCCATCGACTGATGATCTGAAAAATTTAGTAGAAAATATAATAAAAAAACAAAAAATAGAAAATCAATTTTCCAATGCAGATATTACTTTAAAAGAAATAGAAAAGGTAAAAGAAGTTCTTAAAAAAAAATTAATGAATATTTATCATACCAGAATAGAATATCCTGCTCCATGATTATATTATTTGTTTATTTAACAGATCTACTTTAGATTTGTATCTTTTTGGAGAATTGCCGGAGTGGTTAACGGAACAGTTTGCTAAACTGTCGATGTGTAAACATCGCGTGGGTTCGAATCCCACATTCTCCGCAAAAAATAACGGGGTATAGCGTAGTTTGGTTATCGCGCCTGGTTTGGGACCAGGAGATCGTAGGTTCAAATCCTGCTACCCCGATTCACGTGAGATCACGTGGCTCAAATGGATAGAGCAACTGCCTTCTAAGCAGTAGGTTACAGGTTCGAATCCTGTCGTGATCATTTTTTTCCTTCTAATACTTCATCTATCATTCCATATTCTTTCGCTTCTATAGAGGTCATCCAGTAATCTCTATCTGAATCTTTTTCTATTTTTTCAATAGGTAACCCTGAATGTTTCGATATGACTTCATAAAGTTCTCTTTTTAATTTTAAAATTTCACGAACTGTTATTTCAATATCTGAAGCTTGTCCTTGTGTTCCTCCTATAGGTTGATGAATCATGATTCTAGAATGTTTTAATGCAGATCTTTTATTTTTCACTCCTGCACAAAGTAATACAGCGGCCATAGATGCAGCCATTCCAGTACAAATAGTCGCTACATCTGGTTCTACAATTTGCATGGTGTCATATATGCCTAATCCAGCATAAACATCTCCTCCTGGAGAATTAATATATATTTGTATATCCTTTATAGGGTCTACAGATTGTAAAAACAATAACTGAGCTTGCACTATATTTGCAACTTGATCTTCTATTGGAGTCCCTAAAAAAATAACTCGATCCATCATAAGACGAGAAAAAACATCCATTTGAGCTACATTCAATTTTCTTTCTTCAACAATATAAGGAGTCATAAACTTTATATATTCATCAATTTTTAAGCTACTAATTTTCTTATGTTTTATGGCATACAGCATAAACTCTTTTGATTTTTTATGATAATCCATTTATTTTATCTTTTATGTTGAAAATTTTATTAAAGTTACTTTCTTCTATGTAAAATTTTGCAAAAAAAGTTTATACCATGCATAAAAAATATAGAAATTAGAAACTTTTAATACTAAAAGTATTGACTTTGTACAAAAAATTAGCAATACAAACAATTATTTATTCTATAGGATTCATATTTCCAAAAATTGTTAATTATGCTTTTCTAAAATTTTTTACTGTTTCTTTTAAAAAAGAAGAATTTTCTCTTTATACAGATATGTATGCATTATCTTTTATGGTTATAGGATTTCTTTCTTTTGGATTAGAAAATACCTACTTTAGATTTTTATATAAAAAAAATTATAACAAAGAAATTGTTTTTTCAACGGGAGTTATAATACAATTATTGATAAGTTCTTTTTTTTTAATAACTTCTATAAAGTTAATAAAATATATAGCTTATATAGCTGGATATCAAGATCATACAGAATATTTTTTTATGTTTTTTTTGATTATATTTTTTGACACAATTTGTATTTTACCGATGGCTTGGCTTCGTGTTAATGATAAACCTTTACAATATTCTATAATAAGTGTAATAAATATCTTGATTCAATCATTTCTAATAATATATTTATTCTTTTGTTATGATAATATTTATGTTTATGGGGAAAAAACTTTTTTTATCTTTAAATGGGTTAGTTCTTTTACAGACAAAATAGGTTACATATTTTTTGCAAATATGATCTCTTCTTTAGGCAATTTATTTTTAATACTTCCTATTCTTTTCAAAGAAGTAACTATAAAGAAATTTAATAAAATTCTTGCTATAAATATGTTAAGTTATGGTATTCCTATCATGCTAGGAACTATAGCTTTTTCCATTAATGAAAATTTGGATAAAATTTTGATTAAAAGATGTGTTTCAGATGAGATTAATGGATCTTATTCAGCTTGTTATAAAATCGCCACTTTTATGAGTCTATATATCAGAATTTTTAAATTAGGAATTGAACCTTTTTTTTTTAAAAAATCTAAAGATTCTGATGCGATATATTATTATGAAGAAATTACTTACATGTTCATTTTATTTGGATTAATTTTCTATGTGTTAATATGTGGAAACATAAACATATTTATGAAATTTTTAATTGATAAAAAATATCATGTTTCCATTTCTATTATTCCTATAGTAATGATGGGAAATCTCTTTTTGGGAGTTTATACTAATTTATCCATCTTTTATAAGATTTTAGATAAACCTATTATTGGAACTTATATATCCTTAATCGGTGTATTAATCACTTTTTTATTTAATATTATTTTCATCATTACTTCTACTAATAATAATAGTTTTATGATTCCTGCTTGGGGTACTTTGATATCTTATGGGACGATGCTAATAGTTTTATACATTTGGGGGAAAAAAAAATTTTTTAAATTTCGCGATAAGAAAATAAGAAATATTATCATACACTTTTTATTTGCACTTTTTATCGTTTTTGTGATCAAAAAAAAAATGGAATTAAGCTTATTTTTACAATTTTTATATTTAATAATTATTTTTCTTTTAGAAAAAAAAAGATTTATGAATTTAATCAAATAAATAAAAGAGAGCTTTGCATAAAAAAATATATGAATCAATTTTAATTGCTAACATAAAAAAATCTGTTTCTATTAATTTTTTGGAAAGAAAATTGATTTCTACAGGTGTTTTTATTAAAATATCGAAAAATATTAGATATTCTTTTTTTTTGAAAAAAAAATTTATAGAATCTATTTGTATAATTCATCTCACAAAAAGTAAAGAACATATTTCATGCAAAGAAATTAAAATAATTGTAATCAACGTTTTTTTTAAAAATATAATGATAGAACCCTATGAAAAATTAGGAGTATTAGATATAATTAAAAATATTGAAATAAAATGGAAAAAATGTTCTCTTTTAAATCTAAGCATAAGAGGAAGTAATAATTTTGGAAGTACTGGAATATAAAAATAAATGATATGAAAATTATAATTCCCATGGCTGGAAAAGGATCACGTCTTCTTCCACATACTTTAAATACTCCTAAACCATTGATGTATATTGCAGGAAAAACAATTTTGAGAAGACTAGTGGAAAGTTTATCCAAAATTATTCAAGTTTTTTCCATACAAGAAATTATTTTTATTATAGGAAATTTCGGGAATAAAGTTGAAAAACAATTAATCCGATTATCTCACGATTTAAATCTTAATCCTATTATATATTATCAAATTATGCCACTTGGAACTGCAGATGCTTTATTAAAAGCTAAAAATTCTTTAACAGGAGAACCAATTCTTGTTGCTTTTTCTGATTCTTTATTTTATCATAATTCTTTTGATAAAGAAATTACTCATAAAGCAGATAATATTATATGGACAAAAAAAGTTAAAAATCCTCATTTATTTGGTATTGTAAAATGTGATTATTCAGGAATTATTACTCATTTTATAGAAAAACCAAATAATTATGTATCGAATCTTGCAATTGTGGGGCTTTATTATTTTAAAAATAGTTTACTTTTAAAAAAAGAATTACAATCTATATTTGATCGTAATATTAAAAATGAAGAAGAATATCAATTAACATCTGTTTTAGAAAATATGAGAATCAAAGGAGAAAAATTTATCAGTAAACAAGTTCAAGAATGGATGGATTTTGGAAATCAAAAAAGAACTATTTATTCAAATTCAAGAATTTTATCTATTGAATCAAAAAATTCAAAATTGATTCATGAAAAGGTTATGATAAAAAATAGTTTGATTATTGAACCTTGTTCAATAGGAAAGAATACAAGTATTGAAAATAGTATTATAGGACCTTATGTTTCAATAGGAAAATATACAAAAGTGGAAAACAGTAATATAAAAAAATCTTTAATTCAAGATTATACAACAATTCAATACGCAAATTTAAATCATTCAATGATAGGAAATCAATCTATTTACATTGGAGAAAAATCGAAAAAAGTAAGTTTAAGTGATTATTCTGTTTATAAATAAATGAAAAATTCATAATTTTTTTTATATTTGATAAAAATTCCATGTGTATGGATTTTATTTTCATTTTTTCTATGCTACTTGGCACTTTTGGAACGACGGAAATCGTGGTTATTGTAATTCTTGCACTTTTATTATTTGGAGGTAAAAAAATTCCAGAATTAATGAAAGGATTGGGTACTGGATTAAAAGAATTCAAAAAAGCTTCTGAAGAAAAAGATTCAGAATCAGAAAAAGAATAAAAATTCTTCTTTCATTTTACGTTTGTTTATTAGTACTTTTTTTTCTAAAATTTTAGAAACTAATCAAACTAATAAATAATGGGAACGACAACGATAAGAAATATTATGTTTTTTGTGTTCATATTAAAAAGCTTTGTGATTCAATCTGTATCGAAACCATTTTTAGAACAAAGAAATGTAATAAACTTTCATAAAAATATTTCTAATCCAAAATTAGATTTAAACAATATATATATCGAAAAATTATGGAAGAAAATGTTAGGAGGAAAGAAAAAATATTTATCTGGAAGAAAATTATCTCATAATAATAAAAGAAATATTATTATAACCAACATAAATCCTGAAGAGTTAAGACTAAGACTTAATCTTCTAAATCAAAAATCTCAAATTAAAATATTGAAATATAATACGATTGTACATGCCTCTGTAGAGAGTTATCTTCGTATGGGGAAATATATAGAGAGAATCATCTCATTATCAGATTTTTATTTTCCTATGTTTGAAGAAAAACTTGAAAAGTACCGTCTTCCAAAAGAATTAAAATATTTAGCTATTATAGAGTCAAATTTAAATCCTGTAGTGACTTCTAAAGCAGGAGCGAAAGGTATTTGGCAATTTATGCCTGAAACTGGTAGAATATATAACCTTGATATTAATAATATTTACGACGAAAGAAATGATCCTCTCAAATCAACAGAAGCCGCTTGTAGATATTTGAAATTTTTATATAAAAAAATAGGAAATTGGGAATTGGTTTTAGCGGCTTATAATGCAGGACCAGGAACTGTGGATAAAATATTACAACGTCATAAAAATAGTAAAAACTTTTGGGAATTATGGGAATCGTTTCCAAAGGAAACTCAAAATTATATTCCAAAATTTATTGCTATAAATTATATTATGAATTATTATAAGGAACATAATATTTATGCACACTTCTCTTCTCCCTACAAATACAAATATAAAGAAACTATATTAATCCCTATAAAAGAAAAAATTTCTATGAAATTTTTTGCTTATAATTTAAATATTTCTTACCAAGATTTGGTCCTTCTCAATCCAAAATATCTTGTAGACCTTATTCCTTCTGGTAATAAATTAAGACTTCCGAAAAATAAAATTTTACTTTTTAAAAGAAAAGAAGGATTTTTTTCAATTTCAAAAAGAATCTATAAAAATTAATAATCGTACATATTATGTATTATGATAAAAATTAATTTCTTGAAAAAAAATTTATTTTCAAAGTTATGAACGAAAAAATTGAACAAAAAAGAAAATCCTTACAACTTGTATTAGAAAAAATGGATAAAATATATGGAAAGGGAATCGTAATGAAAATGGGGGATTCTAATACAGAAAATTTTGAAATTATTTCTTCTGGATCTTTAAGTTTAGATATCGCTTTAGGAATCAAAGGGTTTCCAAAAGGTCGTATTATTGAAATATTTGGACCTGAATCTTCTGGAAAAACAACTTTAGCCTTACATGCAATTACTCAATCTCAACAAATAGGAGGATTTGCAGGTTTTATCGATGCAGAACATGCTTTTGATCGTGTATATGCTAAGAAAATAGGAGTGAATATAAAAGAATTAATAATATCTCAGCCAGATAATGGGGAACAAGCACTTGAAATTGTGGATAATTTAATTAGATCTGGAGTTATTGATATGATAGTGGTTGATTCTGTAGCCGCTTTAACACCTAAAAGTGAAATAGAAGGAGAAATGGGGGATTCTAAAATAGGATTACAAGCAAGGTTGATGTCTCAAGCTTTGAGGAAGCTAACTTCGAGTATAGGAAAATCTAAAAGCATACTTATATTTATTAATCAATTAAGAGAAAAAATAGGAGTTTATGGAAATCCAGAAGTTACAACAGGAGGAAATGCTTTAAAATTTTATTCCTCAATACGATTAGATATACGAAAAGGGAATCAAATTAAAAATGGAGAAAAAATATTAGGAAATAGAACGAGAGTCAAAGTCGTAAAAAATAAGTTATCTCCTCCTTTTAGAACGGCTGAATTTGACATTATGTACGGTGAAGGAATTTCAAAAATTGGTGAAATTTTAGATTTAGGAGTGGATTTAGGAATTATTAAAAAGAATGCATCTTGGTTTAGTTATGGAAATATTAAACTAGGACAAGGAAGAGATTCCGTAAAAGAATTTTTAAAAGAAAAACAAAATATCATAAATGAAATACAAAAAAATATATATAAAAATATTATATGAAAATTACTTTTTTGGGAACTGGAACTTCTCAGGGGATTCCTGTTATTGGATTTAAACATCCAGTATGTTTATCTAAAAATTCAAAGGATAAAAGGCTTAGAAGTTCTATTTTAATTGAAAAAGATAAAAAAAATTTTTTGATAGACTGTGGACCAGATTTTCGTTATCAAATGCTAAGAAGTAATCATGAAAAATTAGATGCGATTTTTATTACACATGAACATCAGGATCATATAGGAGGATTAGACGATATAAGACCAATAAATTTTCATATGAATAACCCCATTCCTATTTATGGATTACGTAGAGTTATAGAAAATTTAAAAAAAAGATTTTTTTATCTTTTTTCGGAAAACAAAAAATCAAATATTTCTAGAATTTCCGTTCATGAATTAGAATTAGATGATTGTAAAAATTTTTTTTTCGTAAAAAATTATAAAATTTTTCCTTTATCCATATGGCATGGATCTCTTCCTATTTTAGGATTTCGTATAGAAAATTTTGCGTACATCACGGATGCTAGTGATATACCAATTCAAACGATACAACAATTAAAAGGAATCAACATATTGGTCTTAAATATATTAAGAAAAGTTTCGAATAATCCTTTTTCTATCATGCTTTCTGAAACTTTAAATATCATTCAAAAAATTTGTCCTAAAAAAACTTATTTGACACATATTAGTCATACATTTGGATTTCACGAAGAAATTGAAATACAATTACCTAAAAATGTTTATCTAGCTTATGATAGATTAATTATATATGTCTGAATGAATCAGAAATTAACACAAAAAAATGCAAATATTTAAAAATATCTTTTTTTCCACAAAAATTACTTCTTTTTTATTTTTATTATTAGCTTTATCTATGGCTACAGCTACCTTTATAGAAAAAAAATACTCCACAGATGTAGCAAAAATATTTATTTATGAGTCCACTTGGTTTGAAGGAATCATATTATTTATCATAATAAATTTAATAGGAAATATATGGAAATATAAATTATGGAGTTTTAACAAAATTCCTTTGTTTATATTTCATTTATCATTTGTATTAATTTTTATTGGGGGGATTTTTTCTAGATATTACAGTTTTGAAGGAACAATGTCGATAAGAGAGGGAGAAATAAATGGAAAAATTCTTTCCAGAAAAAATTACATAAAATTAAAAATAAGTAAAGGCTCTTACACTAGATTTTATCATGATCCTTACATTTTTTCTTCTTTTCATAAGAAATATCAAGGTAACTTTGATTTTCAAGGAAATCCTTTGAAAATCAAAGTTATAAATTATATACCATGTGCAAAAATTATTTTTTCAAAAGAAAAACCAGAAGAAAAAATTATAAAAATAGTTTCAACAAATCAAAAAGGAAGAATAGATTATTTTGTTAAAAATGGAAACATAATAAATATAAATGGGATTTTATTTTCTTTTAATAAAGAAATTCCTTTTGGAGTTAGAATTTTTGAGAAAAAAAATAAACTTTACGTAAAGTCATCTTTTTCAGGAAAAAGCATTAATATGATAAATAGGAAAATAAGTTTTTTTTCAAAAAATAATTATGACATACTGAAAATAAAACATTTATATCAAACTAAAATAGATCAAAGCCATAAAATAGTACAATGGGTTATTCCTGAAGGAGTAGTGAAAGGAAAATTAAAATATGTCAAATCATGTTATCATGAAGATAATAATCAATTAAGTGCTATTACAACAAAAATTTTTTTTCAGAATCAATCTAAATTAGTAACCTTTTTAGGAGGAAAAAACTCAATAAATATGAGTGCTCCTTATTTTTTTAATAATTATAAAATTTCCATTGGATATGGATCAATTTTTTGGAAAATTCCTTTTTTTTTGAAATTGAAAAAATTCAAAGTAGAAAATTATCCAGGTTCTGAATTTCCATCTACTTTTATGAGTTATGTAACATTAATAGATAAAAACAATAGGAAAGACTATTTAATTTATATGAATAACGTTTTAAATTATAAAGGATTTCGATTTTTTCAATCTGGATATGATCCAGATGGAAAAGGTACTCATTTTTCTGTTAATAATGATTATTTGGGGACATATTTATCCTATATAGGTTATATTTTTATGAGTATAGGAATGTTTCTTACTTTATTTTGGAAAGGAACTAGATTTAGTTTTCTTAAAAAGAAACTGAAGAATTTAACTTCTAAAAAAAGTCATTCAATCTTATTTATTGTATTCTTTTTGTTAAGTGTTATACATAATTCCATATCTGCTCAAATACACGAATTTAAAAAGATTCCTTTAGAAAACGTTTTTGATGCTATTCATATACCTAAAAAACATAGTGAAAATTTTGGACGTTTATTAGTACAAGATCATAAAGGTAGAATTAAACCCATTAATACAATCGCTGTTGAATTACTTAGAAAGATACATAAAAAAGACTCTGTAGGAAGCTTAGATGCTAATCAATGGTTCATATCTGTACATCAAGATAATATTTTTTGGACAAAAATTCCTTTTATTAAAGTTGATAAAAAAGGAGGACATAAATTTCTCAATAAAGTAAAAGCAAATCAACAATATTATGTTTCTCTTATAGATTTATATTTTATAGATTCAAGAACTTCAAAACTTCAATTTGTTCTACAAGAAGATTATAAACAAGCTTTTTCAAAGAGTCCTATTCAAAGAAACGAATATGACAAAGCAGTACTTAATCTTAGTGAACGTGTAGGAATAATGCATGAAATTTTTCAAGGAAAGTATATACGTATTTTTCCTATTCCTCATGATATAAATCATACTTGGTCCAGTTGGTTTATATCAAACTCAAACAAGTTAAATCTTACAGGTTTATCCATGTTTAATAATTATCTTAAATCTTTGTTATTTTCTCAGAATGAGAAAAATTGGAATATTTCGGATAATGAAATTCAAAAAATACGATTATATCAACTCAAACACGCAAAGTCTATTTTGCCTTCAAAAAATAAAATATCTGTAGAAATAATTTATAATAAATTAAATATATTTTATGTATTATCTTTTCTGTATGCCTTATTGGGAACAATTATTATCATTAATTCTTTTTTTCTAATATTTTTTAGAAAAAAATATATGTTTTTTTTTTCTAAAATATTTGTTTTCATTTTATTTATTCTATTTATTTTAAATTTCTTAGGATTAATTTCTAGATGGTATATTTCTGGACATGCTCCATGGACTAATGGATATGAATCCGCTATTTTTATTAGTTGGTGTTTAATTGGAATAGGTTTTTTATTTTACAAAAATCAATTTGTTTCAGGAAACACATCTTTAGTTTCATCTATTTTGTTAATGGTTGCACATGGAAGCGCTATGGATCCAGAAATAACCAATTTAGTACCTGTATTAAAATCTCATTGGTTGATTATACATGTAGCAACAATAACATCAAGTTATGGTTTTTTTTTAACAGGAGCATTTTTGGGATTTTTAGTATTAATTTTTTTTATATTAAAAATGTGTTTTCGTGGTTATAGTGAAATAATTCATGTTCATATTGAAAAATTAACTATTATTAATGAAATGTGTTTGACCATAGGGCTTTTTTTATTAACTATAGGAACTTTTCTAGGTTCTGTTTGGGCTAATAATAGTTGGGGTCGTTATTGGAGTTGGGATCCAAAAGAAACTTGGGCTCTGATTAGCATAATGATTTATGCTTTTGTATTGCACATTCGTTTAGTTCCATATTTAAAAAGCATATTTACTTTTAATTTTTTCAGTATATTATCAATCAGTTCTATTTTAATGACTTATTTTGGAGTAAATTATTATTTATCAGGATTGCATTCTTATGCAAAAGGAGATCCTATCTCTATTCCTTCTTGGATATATTATAGTTTGTTAATTTTGTTAATTATTGCTATTTTATCTTATTATTCTTATTCATCTGAATTTCATAAAAAAATATATAATAAACAGTGAGTTTTCATTCGTTTTTTTTAAAAAAATATTTGAAAAAAAAAGAAAGTACTCTATTTAGAGACGCATTTGGGAATTTTCATTTTATAAAACGTTTCTTAATTTTTACTTTTGGATGTATTTCTTATAATCGTTATAATGGATTCAATCAGTTGCATTTGGAAGGGACTGAATATATAAAAGATTTACCTGATAAAAAAGTTCTTTTTGTATCTAATCACCAAACTTATTTCGCAGATGTTTTTGCTATGTTTCATGTATTTTGTAGCGTAAAAAATGGTTTTGTCAATAGTATTAAAAATCCTATTTATCTTTTAAATCCTAAAGTAAATTTATATTATGTAGCTGCGAAAGAAACTATGAATCAAGGTTTTTTAACCAAATTATTTACTTATTCAGGAGGTATTATTGTAAAAAGAACTTGGAGAGAAGGGGATAAACAAATTAATCGTCCCGTAGATGTATCTGAGATTACTCGTATGGGAATAGCTATTAATGATGGATGGTTAATTACTTTTCCACAAGGAACTACTCAAGCTTTTGCTCCTGGACGAAGAGGAATTGTTCATGTGATTAGAAAATACAGTCCTATTGTTGTTCCTATTGTAATAGATGGATTTCAAAAAGCTTATGATAAAAAAGGAATTCGAATCAAGAAAAAAGGAGTTTTACAAAAAATGAAATTTAAAGAACCTATTCAATTAAATTTAGAAAAAGATACAACAAATTCCATTATGGAAAAAATTATGGATGCTATAGAACAATCACCTAAATATAGATATAGAAAGGATAATTCATAAATGCTAAATAATAATGAAATATAAATTGATAAAAGATACTTTTCTCAGTTTTTTTCAAAAAAAAAAACATAAAATCATTTCTTCTTTTCCTATTTTTTCAAAAAATGATCCCACTCTTCTTTTTATTAATGCTGGAATGAATCCTTTTAAAGATTATTTTTTAGGACATAAAAAACCTGAATATACGAGAATAGCAAATGTTCAAAAATGTCTTAGAATTACTGGAAAACACAATGATTTAGATAATGTCGGATATGATAATTATCATCATACCATGTTTGAAATGTTAGGAAATTGGTCTTTTGGAGATTATTCAAGAAGAGAAACCATAGAATGGGCTTGGGAATTGTTAATTAAAGTATATAATATTCCTGATGAAAATATTTATGTATCTGTTTTTCTTGGAGATAAAAAAGACGAATTGTCCATGGATAAGGAAACTTTGAGATATTGGAAAACCTTAATTAACGAAAATCATATTCTCTTTTTTGGAAAAAAAGAAAATTTTTGGGAAATGGGAACTACAGGACCTTGTGGTCCTTGTTCCGAAATTCATATAGATTTACGAAACGAAAAAGAAAAAAATATATTACCTGGAAGGTTTCTTATTAATAAAAAACATCCTAAAGTTATAGAAATTTGGAATCTTGTTTTTATAGAATTTCTACGTAAATCAGATGGAACATTGAAAAAACTTTCTACAAAACATGTAGATACGGGAATGGGATTAGAGAGATTATGTATGATTTTACAAGAAAAAATTTCCAGTTATGAAACTGATATTTTTTATCCTATTATTCAGGACATAGAATATGATTTAGGAAATGTTTATAATAAAGAGGATTTTCATCAAAAAGTATCTATTCGAATTATAGCTGATCATTTAAGGGCTATTGTTTTTTCTATATTGGATGGACAATTACCATCAAATAATGGAGCGGGTTATGTAATAAGAAGAATACTTAGAAGGGCCATTATTTTTTCTATCCGTTTCTTATATAAAAAGGAACCTTTTATTTACAAATTTGTAGATTCTTTGGTTAGAGAAATGAAAAGTTCTTTTCCAGAGTTAGAAAATAAAAAAATATATATCCGAGATCTACTTAAAGAAGAGGAATTATCTTTTTTTACTGTTATTGAAAAAGGAAGTAAAAAAATTCAATATATAATCAACAAATATAAAGAAAAAAATGAAAAAATTATTGATGGAGGAACAATTTTTAAATTATACGATACTTATGGATTTCCTATGAAATTATCTAAAATATTAGTTGAAAAAAATAATTTGCTTATTGATGAAAAATCATTTCAAAAAAAATTGTTGGAACAACAAGAAAGATCAAAAAAAGAAAATAATTCAATCATAAAAAAAGATTGGATAAAAGTACATAATGATTTTGATGAAAATCAAAGTTTTGTAGGATATGATTTAACAGAGTGTAATATTTTTATATTAAAATACAGAGAAGTAGAAAATAAATTAAAAAAAATTCATTACTATGAATTAGTTTTTTCTAAAACTCCTTTTTATCCTGAGGGGGGGGGGCAATTGGGTGATACGGGAATCATAGAAAATAAAATTGAAAAAATTGATATTTTTGATACTAAAAGAGAAAATTCTATTATTATACATTGTGTTAGAAAATTACCTTTAAATATTTTTTCTTCTTTTAAGGTTATAGTCAATCAAAATAGAAGAGTTAAAATAGAAAAAAATCATACTTCCACTCATTTATTACATTTCGCTTTGAAAAAAGTTTTAGGAGATCATATTCAACAAAAAGGTTCTTATGTAGGAGATGATTATTTAAGGTTTGATTTTTCTCATTATAAAAAAATAACTATCCAAGAATTGGATCATATAGAAAATTTAGTTCAAGAATTAATTTTTTCTGATCTTTTTTTAAAAATAAAAACGTTTGATTCTTTACAAGAAGCTAGAAAACATGCTTTTTTTAGTGAAAAATTTGAAGATAAATATAAAAAAGAAGTTAGAGTTGTTACTTTTGGACAATCTTCCGAATTATGCATTGGAACACATGTTAAACATACTGGATTAATTCAAGTTTTTGAGATATTATCAGAATCTTCTATATCACATGGAATACGTAGAATTAAGGCTATAACTTCTAAAAAAGCAATTCTACATTTGAAATCTATTCGTGATCAATATCAATATTTAAAAAAAATGATGAAATATCCAGAATCTCCTATGAAAAGTTTTTCAAATTTGAAAAAATCTAATGAAAAATTAAAACAAGAAATATCAAAAATATATTCACAAAAAATCAAAATATTAAAAAAAGAATATTCTTTAAAAGCTACAGAACTTTCTTCTATAAAATATATATGTGAAATTGATTCTTATCAAGAAAAAGAAATAAATATTATGAGAAAAATAGCTTTAGATTTAAGACATGAAATTCATAATTTATTCATGATTATAGGATTTGTAACAAATGAAAAAGTAATTATTTTTATATCTATTTCTGATTCTATTATTAAAAAAAATAATGATGTTCATGCTCACAAAATAATATGTAAAATGGCAACTCACATACATGGAAAATATTGGGGGAACTCTTCTTTTGCTACAGCTATGGGAACCAAAAAAAACGGATTGAATTTAGTTTTGAAAGATGCGATTGCATTTCAAAATCTCTTGAAAAATAAATAGACTAAACTTTGATAGATATTTAAAATGTTTAAATTTGAAGTAAAAAAAAACATATGAATGATAGATATTCTTTTCTAAATGCCATTCATTTCAAAGATATAGAATTTCTATATAATAAGTATAAAGAAAATCCTAATTCAATAGAACCAAGTTGGAGTGCTTTTTTTCATGGATTTGATTTTGGAAAAGAAACCAATGAATATGAAAACGTTATAAAATCAAAAGATGGTATTAATGATATCATACAAAAAGAATTTTTAGTATCTAATTTAATTTACGCTTATAGAAAAAGAGGTCATTTTTTTACGAACACAAATCCTATTCGAAAAAGAAGAAAGCATTTTCCTTCTTTAGATTTGATCAATTTTGGATTATCTGAAAAAGAACTAGATACATATTTTGAAGCTGGAAAATTAATAGGTGTAGGAAAAACTTCATTAAAAAATATAATTAATTATCTAAAAAAGATTTATTGTGGATCTATAGGAATAGAATATATGTATATTTCTAATCCTGAAAAAATTCAGTGGATTGAAAAATGGTTTCAAAAAGAAAAATTACAATTTTCTTCAGAAGAAAAAAAATTTTTTTTGAAAAAATTAAATGAAGCAGTTACATTTGAAAATTTTATTCATACCAAATTTGTAGGTCAAAAAAGATTTTCTATAGAAGGAAATGAGTCAACGTTACCTGCATTGGAAGAAATGGTTGAATATGCATCCAACAAATATCTAACTGAAGATTTTATAATTGGAATGTCACATAGAGGTAGGTTAAATATACTTTCTAATTTTTTTAAAAAAAATTATTCTCAAATATTTAGTGAATTTCAAGGAAAAGAATATAAAGAAAAGACTTTTTCTGGTGATGTTAAATATCATTTAGGATTTTCTAAAATAAGAAAAACTCGTAAAGGTAGATATGTTGAAATGAATTTGGTTCCAAATCCTTCTCATTTAGAATCTGTAGATGCTATTGTAGAAGGAATTACGCGCGCTAAAATAGATATTGTTTATAATAAAAATAGTAATTCGGAAAAAATTATACCTATTTTGGTTCATGGAGATGCCGCCTTATCTGGTCAAGGAATTGTATATGAAGTACTTCAATTATCTCAATTAAAAGGATATAGAACTGGAGGAACAATTCATATCGTAATTAATAATCAAATAGGATTTACGACGAATTATACTGAAGGTCGTTCCAGTATATATTGTACTGACATAGCTAAAGCTATTATGGCTCCAGTATTACATATTAATGCGGATGATGTAGAATCTGTTATTCGAGCTATTTATTTTGCTGTAGATTTTAGAATGCGTTATCATGAAGATATTTTCATAGATTTATTGGGATATAGAAAATATGGACACAATGAAGGAGATGAGCCTAGATTTACTCAACCTTCTTTATACAAAGCTATTTCTAAACATACTAATTCCTACAATTTGTACAGAAAAAAATTGGTGAAAGAAAAAATTATTAATAATGAAGACGTAAAAAATATGGAGAAAGAATATGAAAATACTCTTAATATAAAATATCATGAAGCAAGTAATATTAAATGGAACGTATTAAATTCTTTTTTAGAAAAAGAATGGAAAGATTTTCCTATAGCGTCTAATCACGAAGATATTTTTAAAAAAGTGGATACACGATTTTCTATAGAAAATATTATAAAAATATCCGATAAAATTTTCTCTCTTCCAAAAAAGAAAAAATTCTTTAAGAAAACGGAGTTCATTTTTCAAAAAAGATTGGAAATGATTAAAAAAGAGTTAGTAGATTGGAGTATGGCAGAATTACTATCTTATGGAACGCTTTTGTATGAAGGAATTCATATTCGTTTATCAGGAGAAGATGTAGCAAGAGGAACGTTTTCTCAACGTCATGCTGTTGTAAAAACAGAAGAAGAAGAAGAAATTATTCTTCTTAATCAAATTGAACCAAAACAAGGAAAAATACAAATATTTAATTCTCCTCTTTCAGAATATGGAGTTTTGGGGTTTGATTATGGATATGCCATGTATTCTCCTCATATTTTAACTTTATGGGAAGCTCAATTTGGAGACTTTGTGAATGGAGGACAAATTGTAATAGATCAATATATTTCTTCTGGAGAAGATAAATGGAAAATTAGAAATGGAATTGTATTATTGTTACCTCATGGATATGAAGGGCAAGGACCAGAACATTCTTCTGCTCGTATTGAACGTTATTTACAACTTTGTGCTAACAATAATTTATTTTTGGTTAATTGTACTACTCCAGCTAATTTTTATCATCTTATTAGAAGACAAATGAAATTAAAATATCGAAAACCTCTTATAGTCTTTACCCCTAAGAGTTTGCTTAGAAATGCGAAATGTTTATCCACAATCAAAGATCTTTCTACAGGAATTTTTCAAGAAATATTGGATGATCCTCATGTAAAAGATATAAAAAAAATCAAAAAATTAATTTTTTGTTCTGGTAAGATATATTATGAATTGCTAAACAAAAGAGAATCTATTCAAGATGAAAAAACCGCATTAATTCGTATAGAACAAATATATCCATTAAAAATAGAAAAAATCAAAGAAATTATCAAAAAATATAAAAATAAAAAAGAAATTTTTTGGGTACAAGAAGAACCAGAAAATATGGGATTATGGAGTTTTATTTTAAAAAAAATAAGCAATGTTATTTCACTCAATTTAATATTAATAGCTCCATTTGAAAGCTCTAGTCCATCTACAGGATCTTATTCTCATTTTTTAAGAATTCAAAATCAAATATTAAAAAAAGCTTTTCTTTGAAATTTAAATTATAATAAAATTTTTTTAAAATTTAAATTATGATAATAAAGGTAAAAGTCCCTTCTCCAGGAGAATCAATTACAGAGGTAGAAGTTTCCACATGGCTCGTAAAAAATGGAGATTATGTTAATAAAGGTCAAATAATAGCAGAAATAGATTCAGATAAAGCTACTTTAGAAATTTCTGCAGAAGAGAATGGAATAATCACCTTAATGGTAAAAAAAGGAGAAATAGTTAGAGTTGGAGATGTTTTATGTTTGATCGATTCTTCCAAAGAAAAGATAAAAACACATAAAGAAAAAATTGGTTATAAACATGAACAAGATGTTGAAAAAATGTCTCCTATAAATCTTAAAATACCTTCTCCAGCTGCAAAAAAAATTTTAAATGAAAAAAATATTTCTATAGAATCTATTCAAGGAACTGGAAAACATGGGAGAATTACAAAAAAAGATTGTATTGTTCATTTAGAAAAAATCCCTTTTATTTCTGATCGACCTGTTACAACAATGTATAGATCGAAAACAATAACTCCTCTTTCTTCTCTGAGAAGAAAACTTTCCGAAAGATTAGTCTATGTAAAAAATAAAACCGCTTCTCTCACCACATTTAATGAAGTAGACATGCTAGAAATTTTTCTTATTAGAAAAAAATATAAAGATATTTTTAAGAAAAAACATGGAGTCAATTTGGGTTTTATGTCTTTTTTCACTTTATCCTGTGTAAGGGCGCTAAAACTTTATCCAGATATCAATGCTATGATTAGTGAAGAAAAAGAAAAAATTAATTTTGAATATTACGATATTAGTATTGCTATATCTGGCCCTAAAGGATTAATGGTTCCTGTAATTAGAAATGCTGAGCATTTATCATTTCGTGGAATAGAACAGGAGATATATAAATTATCAACACGCGTTCATAATGGAACAATTTCTATAGATGATATGACAGGAGGTACTTTCACTATTACTAATGGAGGAGTTTTTGGATCAATGTTATCAACACCAATTATAAACCCACCACAAAGTGCCATATTAGGAATGCATAAAATAGTGGAAAGACCTGTAGTCATTAATGGATCCATTGAAATCCGTCCCATTATGTATTTAGCTTTATCTTATGATCATAGAATAATTGATGGAAGAGAATCTGTAGGATTTTTAGTATCTGTCAAAGAATCTATAGAAAACCCTATAAGATTCTTGATGGGAGGAAGCGAAGAAAATATTTACAAAAGATTAGAATTATAAAATTCTAGGTTTATTAAAATTATATAACATGAAAATTCATGAGAAAAATTTTTATTTTCCTTTTTTCTTTTATTATTTTATTAGGAGGATTAAAGAATCAGAAATCTAAATATAATAATAAAGAAAAATTAAAAATTATAAAAGAAGATCAATCATATCCTATTAAACCTATTAATATTATTTTTATGATGCCTTTGTTTTTTAGTTCTTCAGAAATGAATCAGGAAAATAAAAAATTTAGTGATCATGCTTTATCTTTTTATCTTGGAGCTAAAACTGCTATAGACTTTATCTTTTTGTTTAAAAAACAAAAAATAAATATTAAAATTTTTGATACTAAAAATGAAAAAAAGAGGATTATAAACTTTATACATTCATATGATTTATCTAAAACTCATGCTATTATAGGTCCTTTTTTTCGTTCTTCTTTAGAAGAAGTTGCTAAAAACAATAAAAAAATACCTATTATTTCTCCTTTTCTATCTTCTGACTATTTAAATTTTTATCCTAATATTGTTCAAGCTGAAGCAAAAGATATTTATTTAATAGAACCTATTTTGGAAGAAATCAAAATTATTCATCAAAGAAAAAAAATAAAAACTTTATATTTGTTAGGAGAAGATACTTCTAAAAAAATCACAAATTTCGTAAAAAAAAAATTATTACAATGGAATCTTCATTTTCAAGTTTTTTATTTGGAAAAAAATTTTCCTCATGTTCCTACAAAAAAAATGCCTTTTTTTGCTGTTTTCTTAGGGGGGAATTCTCTTTTAGGAGAAAAATTCATTGAATTCATTAAAGAATTTCCTGATAAAAAAATTATTCCTTTTGGAATAGGTTACAATAATATTTATTATAAAAATATTTCCTTATTGAGAGAATATAAATTTTTATTTACAACTAAATATCATTTCAATGAAAATGATGAAAATAAAAGAAAAATGTTCCTTTTTATAAAAAAAAAACTTGGAAATCGTTTAAACAAATACCAATTATTGGGATTTGATTTATCTTATGACATATCGTCCAGACTTCTTGAAAAGAAAAATTTATTTGAAATCATAGATAAAAAACCCTTTTCAGGATTGGTTAGCAAATATAAATATGAAAGAATTTCTGACAAAGGAGGGTATCTCAATAAAGGATTATGGATTATTCGTTTACATTAAAATTTTTTTCTAATATAAGGATTAGGTCTATTTATATTTCCTATATTTATCTTTTTCATTTGCATTTTTATAATTTGAATTTGATCATGTAATAAACCAGAAATATCCATTTTTTTTGCTTCTAACAGTAAAAATTCAGCTCTTTTTTTATCTCCTTTTGATAAGGATGCTATTGCTAAATTTAATTTAGCAATAGCTATGTTTTGCTTAAATTTTAGTCCTAAATCTAAAGCCTTCTGCATATAATTTTCTGATTGAAAAATATTATTTTCTGAATACAAAATTCCATTTAAAAAATAATAATAAGCCATTTGATTTTGAGTTAATTGTAATTTAGGATTTTTAACGTATCCTAAATATTTTTTTAATCCTTTCATATCCTTTTTTCGTATTTTAAGAAAGGCTAATAATAAAAATTCATTTCTAAAAATGAAAAATATAGGAATTAAACTTAATAAAAGTAAAATATATCCATATAAATAGTTTTTGTTAAAAAATAAGAAAATGGATCCCAAAAAAATAAACAGAAATAATACTATTTTTGAGTATTTACTCATGATTCAAATTTTGATTAAAACCAGAATAAATATGTTTTTCTTTGATCCAATTGATAAGATCTTGATAATTTATATTATTTAAAGTATGTCCAGATTCATATTCTTTATAAAATAAAGAAAGCATTTTTTTTTGTTTTAAAAATTTCAATCCTTTTTTTACCCAATTTATAGGAATTATAGTATCATATTTTCCATGAGATACAAAAAATTCTAAATCGTTAAAAAAATTCATTTCTTTTGGTAAAAGACTATATTCCAAATATCCACTTAAAGCGATTACTTTTTTTATTTTTTCAGAATTTTTTAATGCTATAGCATAGCTTAAAATAGCTCCTTGGCTAAAACCACATATCCATACTGGACTTTTTTTTAATTGATACTCTTTTATAGCTTCATGTATAAAAAATGATATTTTTTCAATAGTTTTTTTAGCCTGTATTATATTAATGAATTTTTTTTCATGATTAAAATCTATGTCATACCAAGAATATTTCTCTTCTCCAAGAGAGTAAAGCCCTTGAATACTAATTATAAAAAAATTTTCTGGAAGATCTTTTTTAAAAGAAAAAAGATCTTTTTCATTACTCCCGTATCCATGAATCATTAAAAAAAGTGTATTTTCATTTCCACTTACAGATTTTTTTATGATATGTTTAATAGAAAGTTGATTTTTTAAAAGCATAAAATATTTTTATTTATCAATCTTGTACACTATTCCATTTTCTATTTTTAATTTTTCATCAGCCATATTTGCTAATTGTAGATTATGAGTAACAATTAGAAAAGTTTGTTTTAATTGATGATTAAGTAAAGAAAAAAAATTATGTAGTTTTTCTGCATTTTTTTCGTCTAAATTACCAGAAGGTTCATCCGCAAAAATAATTTTGGGATCATTTATCAAAGCTCTCGCTACAGATAATCTTTGTTTTTGTCCTCCAGATAATTCTTCTATTCTTGAATTTTCGTATTTATATAGATTTAATTTTTTTAATAAATTTATAGCTTTTTTTTTCACACATCCTTTATTTTTTTTTTTTATAAAACCTGGTATACAAATATTTTCTAATACAGTAAATTCAGGAAGAAGTTTAGGGGTTTGAAATATAAAACCTATTTTTTGATTTCTTAAAATAGAAAGCTCTTTGTCTGTAAGAGACAATATTTCTTTTTTATTGATTTTGAGAATCGTTTTTATTTCTTTCTTTATAGTCGGTTTTTCTAAAGTTCCTAAAATATGCAATAAAGTGCTTTTTCCTGCTCCGGATTCTCCCAAAATACATACCATACTGCCTTCTTTTACCATAATATTTACTCCTTTTAAAATTTCATCTTTTCCAAAAGATTTGTAAATATTTTTAGCCTGAATCATTTTTTCGTAAATTTATAATTCTTCTTTTTTTCTTGTTTTTATTATAGACTAAACTAAATTAATAAACTCAAAAAACGTTTCAAAAATAAACTAATTTTAGTTTAAATTTACTTTTAAAATGATAATTCAATGAATTTATATGAATATCAAGGTAGAGAAATATTGAAATCTTTCTCAATTCAAGTTCCTGATGGAATGTTGGCTTCTTCTCCTGAAGAGGCTGTAAAAATAGCTAGAATTTTTTTTGAAAAAACTGAAAAGAAATCTTTAGTTATTAAAGCTCAAATTCATGCTGGAGGAAGAGGAAAGGCTGGAGGTATTCAAATAGCCAAAAATTTGGATGAAGTTTATGAAAAATCTAAAAATATTTTAGGAAAATTTTTAATAACTTCTCAAACTTCTAAAAAAGGAAAATTAGTTCGAAAAATTTTGTTATCTGAAGATGTTTATTTTTCAGAATCAAGTACTCCTGTAGAATATTATTTATCCATATTATTGAATCGTGATATAGAGAAAAATATAATTATTTATTCTAGAGAAGGAGGGGTCAGTATAGAAGATGTTTCAAAAAAAAATCCAAATAAAATATATACAGAAGTAATAGATCCGATATTGGGCCTTCAATCTTTTCAAACAAAAAAAATCGGTTTTAACTTAGGAATATACAATAATGAGTCTTTAAAAAGTTTTAGTATTTTCTTATTTTCTCTTTATAAAGCTTATATTACTTATGATGCTTTGTTATTAGAAATCAATCCTTTGATAAAAACATTTGATGAAAAAATTATACCAGTTGATGTAAAAATTATTTTGGATAATAATGCTTTATTTCGTCATAAAAAATATGATTTAATGCGTGATAGAGATGATATTAGTGTAATTGAAAAAGAAGCTATTGAAGCAAAATTAAATTTTTTAAAGTTGGAAGGAAATGTAGGATGTATGGTTAATGGAGCTGGATTAGCAATGGCTACTATGGATATGATTAAATCTTGTGGTGGGGTTCCTGCTAATTTTCTAGATATAGGAGGTTCTGCTGATAGAGAACGTGTAGAAAAAGCTTTTTATCTTATCTTAAGGGATAAGTCAGTAAAAACAATATTAATTAATATATTTGGAGGAATTGTACGTTGTGATACAGTCGCAAAAGGAATTATAAATTCCTACTCAAAAATTAATCAAGATATTGAAGTTCCTGTAGTTGTTCGTTTACAAGGAACAAATGAAAAAGTAGCAAAAGAATTAATAAAAAAAAGTTTATTACCTATTTATTCTACTGACACTTTAAAAGAAGCAGCTGATAAAATTCAAGAAATCTTGCATATAAGATAAAGTTTATTTTTTATTTATGAATAAAGTTTTTTCTGTATTATCTGAAAAATATAAACCTTTTAAATGGAGTGAAGTTATAGGACAAAGAGATATCATTTGTATTTTACAAAAAGCAATACAAGAAAATCGTTTATCTCAAATTTTATTTTTTTTTGGACCTAAAGGAGTTGGAAAAAATACATGTGCACGAATTTTATCAAATGAATTAAATTCTTTTTCAGAATCAGAAGATTTTTCTTTAAATAGATTTGAAATTAATGAATTATTAAATAATTCATTAGAATATTTTTATAAAATTGTCAATCAATCTCGTTTTTCTCCTAAAATAGGAAAATATAATATATTTATTATTAATGATATACATACTTTTTCTCAATATATTTTCAATTTTATTCTTAAATTCATAGAAGAAAAACATCCGCATATATTATTTATTTTTTGTGGTTCGGAAGAAAAAGAAATTCCAAAATTGATTCTATCACGTTGTCAAGTTTATGAATTTAAAAGTATTTCTGTAAAAGAAATTTTTTTACATTTAAAAATGATTGCTCAAAAAGAAAGTATAGAAGTAGAAAATGAAGCATTATTTATTTTATCAAAATATGTTAAAGGATCTATAAGCAAAGCTATTTACTTGTTTGACAAATTGATTTTGTATAGTGAAAAAAAAATATCCAAAGAATTTTTAATTAAAAAACTAGGAATTATTAATATCAAATACTATTTTAAAATAGTAGATTATCTTTTAGATAAAAAAATACATAAAATATTCATTTTACTAGATGAAATTTTACAAGAAAAAATTAATTTTTATGATTTAATTATAGGATTAATGAAACATTTCAGAAATTTATTTTTATCTAAAAATTATGAAACAATTTCTATTTTGAAATTTAAAAAAGAGATAATATTTTCTTACATTGCACAATCAAAAAAAATATCTCATTTTTTTTTAATAAATGCTTTTAACATTTGTCTTCGTTTGAGAAACGAATATGAAAAATTAAATAAAAATCATCGATTAACCATTGAAATTTATCTGATACAATTGGCATATTTATTTTATAAAAATTCTTCCTTAAAAGAAGAAGAAGAAAAAAAAAAAGAAAAATTTTTTGATTATAAGGATCATGAAAAAATTAAATTTTTACAAGAAAATTGGATAAAATTTGTACAAAAATTTTCTGATAAAATAAATCCTATTTATTTATATTTTTTGAAAAATGAAATTCAATTTCAAATTGAAAAAAACAAAATATATTTCATTATTCCCTCTAAATTAGAAAATCACGGTTTTTTGTTAATTCAAGCACATTTTGTAAAATATTTTAAAAAGAAGTTCAATAATTCACATGTAGAATTTGAAATAGTTAAAAAAAATTCAAATACAATAGAACAATATAATCTTTTATATCAAAAAAATAAATTAATAGAAACATTAATAGAACGATTGAAATTAAAAATTTCTTCTTCTAAAATACAAGAAGATAAAAAATTTTTATAAAAAATTTTTTATCAAATTATTCTCATTTGTAGAAATGAAAGAGATATTTTCTCTTTTTTAAGACTTTTTGTAAAAAATATTTTTAATGATTTTAATTTATGATTCATCATTATTCGTCAAACGGTATAAAAAAAATTTTTTTCTCTTCTTCTTATTCTGATGAAGATCTTGAAAGTGATAGCTCTTCCTCTTCTTATTCTTATGGATCAGGAGGAAGTGGAACAGGTTATTATGGAGGGACTTCAATAAAAAGTAAAACTCCTATTTTGGATAACTTTGGAAGAGATTTGAATTCTATAGCCATAGAAGGAAAACTAGATACAGTGGTAGGTAGAGATAAAGAAGTTGAACGTGTATCTCAAATATTGAGTAGAAGAAAAAAAAATAATCCTCTTCTTATAGGAGAACCTGGAGTAGGAAAATCTGCTATTGCTGAAGGATTAGCATTACGGATTGTACAAAAAAAAGTCTCTAGAGTATTATACAATAAAAGAGTCGTTGTATTAGATTTAGCAAGTTTAGTTGCTGGAACTAAATATAGAGGACAATTTGAAGAAAGAATGAAAGCTATTATAAACGAATCAGAAAGAAATGCTGGTTTAATTTTATTTATAGATGAAATTCACACTATGATTGGAGCAGGAGGTACTACAGGATCATTAGATGCTTCTAACATATTTAAGCCTGCTCTAGCAAGAGGGGATATTCAGTGTATTGGTGCAACTACACTCAACGAATATAGACAATACATAGAAAAAGATGGAGCTTTAGAAAGAAGGTTCCAAAAAATCATAGTGCAACCTTCTTCTGAAAAAGAAACTATAGAAATTTTAAAAAAAATAAAAGGAAAATATGAAAGTCATCATAACGTTCTTTATACAGAAGAAGCAATAAAAGCTTGTGTACATCTTACTGTTAGGTATATTGTAGATCGTTTTTTACCAGATAAAGCAATTGATGCTTTAGATGAAGCTGGATCGCGTGTTCATATTAAAAATATAAAAGTTCCACAAGAAATTGTTCTTTTGGAAAAAGAATTAGAAAGTATTCGGAAAGAGAAATCTAAAGTTGTTAAAAGTCAAAAATACGAAGAAGCGGCACATTTACGTGATACAGAAAAACGTATAGAAAAACAATTAATCAAAGCTCAAAAAGAATGGGAGGTATTTTCTAAGAAAAATAAAGAAATTGTATCTGAAGAAAATGTTGAAGAAGTGGTATCTATGATGAGTGGGGTTCCAGTAAATAAAATAGCTCAAGCTGAAATGAAAAAATTGAGCAAAATGATAGAAAAATTGAAAGAAAAAATAGTAGGACAAAATGAAGCTGTGGAAAAAATAGTAAGAGCAGTTCAAAGAAATAGAACTGGATTAAAAGATTCTAGTTCTCCTATAGGTTCTTTTATTTTTTTAGGACAAACAGGAGTAGGAAAAACATATTTCGCAAAAATTTTTGCGAAAGAATTATTTGATTCAGAAGAATCATTAATTCGTATAGATATGAGCGAATATATGGAGAAATTTTCTGTATCTAGATTAATAGGCGCGCCTCCAGGTTATGTAGGTTATGAAGAAGGAGGACAATTAACGGAAATTATACGTCGTAGACCTTATTCCGTAATATTATTGGATGAAATAGAAAAAGCTCATCATGAAGTATTTAATGTTTTATTACAAATATTGGATTATGGATGTGTAACAGATAGTATTGGAAGGAAAATAAATTTTAAAAATACCGTGATTATTTTTACTTCAAATACAGGAACCCAACAATTAAAAGAATTTGGTCAAGGAATCGGTTTTCATACTCAAGCAAGAAAATTTAATAATTATATTAATAATGTACTAGAACA
Source organism: Blattabacterium cuenoti (assembly GCF_014251315.1). Classification (NCBI taxonomy): domain Bacteria; kingdom Pseudomonadati; phylum Bacteroidota; class Flavobacteriia; order Flavobacteriales; family Blattabacteriaceae; genus Blattabacterium; species Blattabacterium cuenoti. Next base: position 67,266 of record NZ_CP059185.1, read on the forward strand.
AGCCTTAAAACGAACTTTTTCTCCTGAATTTTTAAATAGAATAGATGACATTATTATTTTTAATTCTCTAACAAAAGAAGATATATCAAAAATAACTTGTATTGAATTAAAAAAAACAATTATTCATGTATCCAATTTAGGTTATAAATTGGAATTATTTCCTGAAGTAATAAATTTTATTCAAAAAAGAGGATTTGATCAAGAGTATGGAGCGCGTCCTTTAAAAAGAGTAATAGAAAAATTTATAAAAAATCCTATATCGGAATATATAATTAGTGAAAAATTGAAAAAAGGAGATAAAATTTCACTAAAAATGAATGCAAATAGTGATAATGTAGAAGTATTGATTAATACATGAATTTTTTTTCAAAAAAAAGAAAAATTATTGAAAAAATATTGGATTTTTTATATCCTGATCCAACTAGTACTCTATATTATATAAACGAGTATACTTTACTGATATCTATAATATTAACAGCTAGAAGTAAAGAGGAAAGAGTTAACAAAATAACAAAATTTTTATTTAAAAAGATAAAAACTCCAATGGATACAATTCGTCTTCCTATTAAAAATATAAAAAATATTATAAAAAATATTGGACTTTATAATATAAAATCTAAAAATATTTATGATTTATCTGTTATATTAATAAATGAATATAATGGAATTCTTCCTAAAAATATTTCTGAATTAGAATCTTTACCCGGTGTAGGACATAAAACGGCATCTGTTTTTTTATCTCATGTATCTGATGAATTTGTATTTCCTGTAGATACTCATATTCATAGAATGATGTTTCGTTGGAAATTAAGCAGTGGAAAAAATGTGAAGCAAACGGAACAAGATGCAAAACGTGTTTTTAAAAAAAAAAATTGGAAAAAATTGCACTTTCAAATTATTTCTTATGCTAAAGAATATTCTCCATCTCAAAGATGGAATTCAAAAAAAGATATTATCTATCAAGAACTTTTAAATAAAAATTTACTACCTTAAGTATAATTAAAAAGGCAAATCATCAAAATCATCAGAAGATAAAGAAGGAGATGTGATAGAAGTTTTATTTGAAGTTCCTACAGAACGAGAATGATGTTCTATTCTCCATCCTTGTATGGAATTAAAATATCTGATAATTCCTTCAGGATTTGTCCATTCCCTTCCTCTAAGATTGATGAAAATTTTTACTTTATCTTTTGGTTTTATATTTTCTAACAAATCCACTTTTTCTTGAATAAATTCAATTAATATATTTTGAGGATACGCTTCTTCAGTGGTTATAACTATTTCTCTTTTTTGAAATCCACTATCAAATTTTTGAATATCAAACAGTTTTTTTACTATACCTATGATTTCCATAAAATTTAAAATTTATTTTTTTTTACTGTTATTCTTTTTTTTTTTAAGAGTTTCTCCAATTTGATTAGAAATATTAAATGAAGTAATCATATTGTTTAACATTTCACTAGCCGATCCCGGTGAATTAGGTAATAAAATTAAATTAGTATTTCCACTTTCCCCCATAGACTGAAGAGTATCGTAATGTTGTGTAACAACGATCAAAGCAGAAGCCTCTTGTGAATTAATTCCTACATTATTTAATACTTCTACTGATTCTAGAATTCCTCTAGCTATTTCTCTACGTTGATCTGCTGTTCCTTTTCCTTGCAATTTTTTACTTTCAGCTTCTGCTTTTGCTTTAGCTACAATTTTAATTCTTTCGGCTTCTGCTTTATATTCAGCTGCTACTTTTTCTCTTTCAGCTGTATTAATACGATTCATTGCCTGTTTTACTTGATCGTCTGGATCAAGATCTGTAACGAGTGCTTTAATTATAGAATATCCATAATCTAACATAGATCCTTCTAATTCTCCTTTAACGGCAAGGGCTATATGATCTTTTCGTTCAAAAACATCATCTAAACGCATTTTTGGAACTTCTGCTCTAACTACATCAAATATATAAGAAGTGATCTGAGCATGAGAATTGTCCAATTTATAAAAAGCTTCATATACTTTATCTTTGATGACCTTGAATTGAACCGATACTTTTACTTTAACAAAAACATTATCTTTTGTTTTCGTATCTACTAATACATCTAATTGTTGAATCTTTAATGTAAGTTTTCCTACTATATTGTCTATAATGGGAATCTTAAAATTCAATCCAGCATGACGAATACTATGAAATTTTCCCATTCTTTCAAGAATAGCTGCTGTTTCTTGATTTACTATAAAAATAAAACTAGAAAAAATAGATAAAATCAAAATAGCTAACACTCCATAAAATAGAAAACTGAAAATACTCATATTCAAAAAATTTATAACAATCCTAGTTCTAAACGAGCTTCTTCGCTCATAAATTCCCTACTCCAAGGTGGATCAAATGTTAAAACTACATCAACTTCTTTCACTTTTTGTATAGATTTAACTTTATTCTTAACTTCTAAAGGTAAACTTTCTGCTACTGGACAATTAGGAGTTGTTAGAGTCATTATTATTTTAATTTTATTTTTTTCAAAAACTTTAACATCATAAATCAAACCTAATTCATAAATATCTACTGATATTTCTGGATCATATATACTTTTCAACACAGAAATGATACGTTCTTCTAACGAACAATCTTTATTCATTTCCTTATTTATTATTTATTAAAGATCCAAATTGATCAAAATAACGAATAGGATAACCTAATTTTTTTAGGTTAGGTAATATATCTTCAGCTTTTCCGACAATTATAATTCTACCATTTTTCGTTAAAAAAAACTTTTTACATGATTGATGTATGTTATCTATAGTAACTGATTCTATTTTATTTAAATAATTTTTATAAAATCCACTTGGAAGATTATTTTTTAATTCACATATGAAAAGATCACTAATTCTATTAGGATCTTCAAAATCAAGAATAAATTGACCACTCATCTCTTTTTTCTTGATATTTAATTCTTCCAAAGAAATTTTATTTTCTGTTATTTTCACAATTTCTTCTATAATATCTTTTATAGCTTTTTCTGTCACTTCATTTCTTACTTGAGTATAAACTGAAAAGTAACCAATATTTCTATCAGATTTCAAAATAGAATAAGCTCCATATGTATAAGCCTTTTTTTCTCTAAGATTTAAAAATAAACGACTTTGAGGACCTCCTCCTAAAATTCCATTCGCTAATATAGAAGAAAAATATTCAGGATCATTTTTTTTTAAACAAACCGGACCCCCAAAACAAATAGACGATTGAGTTAAAGAAGGAATATCTACTATATTTATTTCTATTTTAGATGGGACCACATATTCCTTAATAAGAATATCATCTGTATATGATTTTTTTTTCCATTTAGAAAAATAAAGATAACATAATTTTTCTGCTTCTTTTTTAGATATATCTCCAATAAAAGAAAGATAGGAAATATTTGGAATATAATATTTCTCGTACAATTTTTTTAAATCATGAAGAGTAATATTTTTAATTGTATCATGAGTTTCGTATTCTCCATAAGGATGATTTTTACCAAAATATAAAATATTTCGTACTCGTTGTAAAATAGCATTTGGATCCTTTTCTGAAAGATTAATATCTATAATTCTTTGTTTGATTATTTTATCTAATTCTCTAAAATTATCAAATTTACTATTCATCAAAATATCACTCATTATAGATACAGACTTCTCCAAGTGCTTTTTCATAGTGAAAATAGATATTTCAGAAAAAGAAGTGTATAAACTACACCCCATATGATCAATAATATCGTCTAATTCTTCTTTGGTATAATTTTTCGTACCAGAACGAATCATTTGACCAAAAATTTTTTTTATTCCAGCCTTATCTTTCTCTAAAAAGGGTTTGCAATCTAACTCTAACCCAATTCTAACTAAAGGAAGTTTATGGTTTTCTACGATTAAAACTTTTAATCCATTTTCCATTTGAAAAAATTTAGGTTTTTCAACATTTATAGTCGTCTTTCTTTTAAGAGACCTAGGTGGTATACTTCGATTAAATATATGAGCAAACATAATTATTGTATGAAAAAAAATTATTACAGTAAGGATAATCTTTACAAAAAATTTATTTTTATTTATCTGTGTTATCGTTATCTGGGACATTATATAAACGAACTCTATTATTTTTATTTAAATATTTATTAGCAACTCTTCTTATATCTTCTATAGTTATTTTTTTATATTTTTTTATATCAGTATTAATTAAATCAGCATTATTATAATATAAATAATAATGAGATAAATTAGCTGTTATTCCACTCATAGAATAATTGTCAGAAATAAATTTCTTTTCAAAATAGTTTATTTGTTTTTCCAATTCATATAGTGTTATTCCTTTCTCTTTTAAAAGATCTATTTCTTCATCTATTATTTTGGTTAATTGATCTAATGTAATTCCAGGATTTATTAATCCATATATAACGAAAATTCCATAATCTTCCATTGTATCTAAAAACGAACCAGCATAAGAAGCGATTTGTTTTGTATTTACAATATTTTTTATTATACGAGAACTTTCTCCAGAAGACAATATGTGATCAATAATTTTTAATACATAAGAATCTTTGCTTGTAAGTTTTGGAACTCTATACGATAAAAACACTCCAGGAACTTTAGTATTTTTATCTACGTAAGTAAAAAATATTTCTTTTTTCATCGGTTCTTCTTCTATTTTCTTCATTTTAAAATCCATTTTTCCTTTAGGAATAGATGAAAAATATTTTTTAATCAATATTCTAGCTTCATTCATATCAAAATCACCTGATACAACCAGAACAGCATTATTTGGAACATAGTAAGTTTTATAAAACTCTTGATAATCAGCTTCTGTAGCTGTATCTAAATCTTGATCTAATCCAATAATTGGATATTTATATGGATGTTTTTTGAATAACAAAGAAGGAACAATTTCAGAAATTGCTTTTACATATGGTTGATTTTCAATACGCATCTTTTTTTCTTCTTTTACAACTTCTCTTTGTATATTAATGCTTTCTTCATCAACTTTCGCATGAAGCATTCTTTCTGATTCTAACCATAAAGCTAATGGAAGACGATCAGATGGTAATATCTCATAATAACAAGTTTCATCATGATTTGTATAAGCATTATTCTTTCCACCATTAGAGGCTATATATTTGAAATATTCTCCTTTTTTAACGTTTTTTGAGCCTTCAAACATAAGATGCTCAAAAAAATGAGCAAATCCTGATTTTCCAGGAGTTTCGTTTTTACTTCCTACATGATACAAAACGGAAATAGAAACTAAAGGGTGCGTCTTATCTTGATGTAAAATGACATGTAACCCATTTGATAATTTTTCTTCAAAAAATTTAATTTTATATAAATCTTTAGAATAATTAAAATTTTTGGAACTTAAAAAATTTAATACCATAGTTGCTAACATTAAGAAAATAAAATAAATCCTATTCATTTCATGAAACAAAGTTAAAGATTAACAAAAGAAATTTACGAATTTTTTTTTCCAAAAAATGGGATTTTTTTCTTTTATTCTATTTTTGTTGTATAAAACAGTTATGAATTCATTATAAATAATAATTAGTTTAGCATGAAAAGAATTTCGTTTTTTATTTTCATTTTTTCTTTTTTTTTAATAGGAGAAGGGAAACTAAAAGCTGAGACTGATACAATAAAAGGAGACGTTGAAAATGGAACTGAACTTTTTAAAAAAAATTGTACAGCATGTCATTCTCTTGATTTAGAAAAAAAAATGATAGGGCCTGCTTTATACGGTGTTACTGAAAAAAGAAGTCGTAAGTGGTTACACCAATGGATCAGGAATAATAAATCTTTAAGAGAAAATGGAGATAAGGAAGCCATATCAATTTATGAAGAATATGGAAATATAGAAATGAATGCGTTCCCTCAATTATCTGAAAAACAAATAGATGATATTTTATTTTTCATAAAAAATAAAGATTCGATAAAAAAAAAAGAGAATCGTAAAATAAATCATTATGAATATGAAACCAATAATGAAGAAAAGCAATTCTTAGTAAAACTAATTATTTTTTGTTTTTTTATTCTATTTTTAATCTTGCTTTGGATTGTATACAAAATACAAATTTTAAATAGGTTAATCCATAAAAGTGAAGGAAAGACAAAAGTTTCCATTTTTATTTGTATAAAAGATTTTATAATAAATGTTTTATATCAAAAAATATTAGGAGATGATAAAAAAAAGTGGTATTTATTTTCTTGTTTTACGGGATTTTTTTTCCTATTGGGGACATATGAAACTTGGAATTTTTTAATGAAAATAGATGTAAATAAAGGATATAAACCTAAACAACCTATTTATTTTTCTCACAAAATTCATTCTGAAATTAATCACATTGATTGTCAGTATTGTCATTCCTCGGCAAAATATGGAAAAGTATCTGGAATTCCTTCAGTTAATGTTTGTATGAATTGTCATATTACTATTCATGAATATAATGGAGATTATTTGGAAAAAGGAAAAAGTAGAGATGAATATAACAGAGAAATACAAAAAATATATAAAGCTGTAGGATGGAATCCAGAAACAAGAAAATATTCTGAAAAAACTTATCCTATTCAATGGATACGTATTCATAATATGCCGGATTTTGTCTATTTTGATCATTCTCAACATGTCATTACAGGAGAAAAAAAGATCAGAAAATTAAAAAAAGTAAATTTAGTTTGTAATGCTTGTCATGGAGAAATACAAAAAATGGATACAGTAGAAATGTCTAATGATTTCACCATGGAGTGGTGTATATCTTGTCATAAAAATGTTGAGATAGATACAAAAAATAAATATTACAAAGAATATTTTCCAAATAAAAAAAATAAAAAAATAACTGTTGATATGATTGGAGGGATTGAGTGCGCTAAGTGTCATTACTAAATGAAAGAAAGTAATTAATTTAAAAATTATTATGAAATTTAATAAAAAAGATAAAAAGGAAAAAATATTAGAAGATTACAATCCTATTAAAAATCTCCTTAAAGGGGAAACATCTAGACGTGACTTTCTTAAATGGTTAGGTTTTAGTACCGCTTCAGTAACTTTATCCGCATGTAAAGGTCCAGTCATCAAATCTATTCCTTATGTAGTGAAACCTGATAATATAACTCCAGGAGTTCCTAATTATTATGCATCAACTATGATTGACTCTTTCGATATTGGAAGTGTATTGGTTAAAACGAGAGAAGGTCGTCCTATAAAAATAGAACCCAATTTTTCTTCTGAATATTTTAATACAACTTCTGCTAGAATTCAATCTTCTTTATTATCTCTTTATGATGAAGAAAGATTAAAAAATCCTTTTTTAAAAGGAAAAAAAAGCTCTTGGAAAGAGATAGATAATTATATTATTCAAAAATTGAAATATTTATCTAAAACAAAAAAAGATATAATTTTTCTTTCTCATTCTTTTCCAAGTTTTTCTACAAAAAAATTGATTCAAGATTTTAAAAAAAAATATCCTTATACTAAATGGATCACTTATGATCCAATTTCATATTCCAAAGCTTTAGATGCTTCAGAAAAAATATTTGGAGTTCGTGGATTTCCTATTTTTGATTTTAAAAAATCAGAATTAATAATTTCCTTTGATGCTGACTTTTTAGGAGATTGGAGTCCAGAAAATATGTCAAAATCTTATGCCTCTAACAGAAAACCCAAAAGAGGAATGATACAACATATTCAAATAGAAAGTAATATGACAATAACAGGAGCTAACGCAGATGTTCGTATATCGAAAAAACCTTCTATTATAAAAAAAATACTGATTGAAGTTTTTCAAAAAATTTTTTTTGGAAAAAAAACTAAAGATAAAAATGCACAAAAAATAGTTTCATTAATAAATAAAATGGGATCTAAAAGTGTTATTTTTGCAGATGGAGATCAAGAATCTTATGAATTATCTTTTTTAATTAATAGAAAAATTAATAGTCATGCATTACAAAAGGAAAAATATCTTTTTTCAAAAGAAAGTAATGACAATGAATTCAAAAACTTTTTAAAAAATTTAGAAAAGAAAAACATTGGAGGTTTATTTATTCATAATGTAAATCCTATTTATAGTCTTCCATTATCTATTTCTAAAAAAATAGAGAAATTTATAAAAAAAATACCTTTAACAGTATCTTTTTCTACGAATAAGGATGAAACCAATGAAATCATGGATGTATTAGCTCCTACTCCTCATTGGTTGGAAAATTGGGGGGATACTTATCCTGTTACTAATGTTTATACATTAATTCAGCCTACGATTCAACGTATTTTCAATACAAGACAATTTCAAGATTCTTTAATTATTTGGAGTGGAATTAAAGAAAAGAATTATTATGAATACTTAAAAAAAACTTGGGAAAAAAATATTATACCCAAATCTAATGTTTTTTCTTTTAACGAAGCTTTATTTCATGGAGTGGTAAAAATTACAAACGAAAAACCTATTTCAAATAATTTTTCAATTTCAATAGACAAAAAAATACAAGAGTATGAGAAAAATATAGTTCATAAAGAAATAGAAGAAAATTTTGAACTGAGATTATACACTAAAATTAGTATAGGAGATGGATATCAATTCAATAATCCTTGGTTACAGGAACTTCCGGATCCTATTACACGTACTACATGGGACAATTATTTAACTATATCATTTTTTGATGCGAATAAAATTGGATTGAGAAATTGGAATTCTGGAGATGGATCTTTAAATGGAAACTGCATTGATTTAATTAAAAATAATGAAACAATAATCCGAAATATTCCTGTTTTTATTCAACCCGGACAAGCTGTAGGATCTGTAGGTTTATCTTTTGGTTATGGTCAGAAAATAGGAAAGTTATCTAAGATCGTTAATGGAAAAAACGCCTACAGAATTTATGAAAATTTTATCGTAATACAAAACAATATACAAATAAAAAAAGTCAATAAAATACATAAATTTGCTTGTATACAATTATATAATACAACGGAAGGAAGAAATTTAGTAAAAGAAACAGATTTAGATATCTTTTTAAAAGAACCCAAAAAAAATTGGAATGAAGAAGAAAAAATTTTAACCCATGAGGGAATGCTTTCTCAAGAAAAAATTTCTATTTGGAATGAAAATTATGAAAAAAAAGAAAAAATAAATGGACATCATTTTAATTTATCTATAGATTTAAACGCTTGTATTGGATGTGGTGCTTGTATTATTGCATGTCATTCTGAAAACAATGTTCCTGTTGTTGGAAAAGAAGAAATAGAAAAATCTAGAGACATGCATTGGTTACGTATAGATAGGTATTATTTTTCAAATAATAAATCTCAATCTCAAGAAGAAAACATTTATGAAAATCCAAAAATTTCTTTTCAACCAATTATGTGTCAACATTGCGAACATGCCCCTTGTGAAACAGTGTGTCCAGTTGGAGCGACTTCTCATGGGGAACAAGGTCAAAATATGATGGCTTACAATCGTTGTGTAGGAACTCGTTATTGTGCAAATAACTGTCCTTATAAAGTAAGACGATTTAATTGGTTTAATTATGCTAATAATCAAAAATTTGATTTTAACATGAATAATACTTTAGGAAAAATGGTATTAAATCCAGATGTAGTTGTAAGAACCAGAGGTGTAATGGAAAAATGTTCTTTATGCATACAAAGAACACAATATGTTATAGGAATAGCAAAAAAAGAAAATAGAAAAATTAAGAATGAAGAATTTGAAACAGCTTGCAGTGTTTCTTGTCCTACCAAAGCCATTACTTTTGGAGATGCGAACGATTCTTCTAGTCTTATTTCTAAAAAAATAAAGGATACTAGATCTTATAAACTATTAGATTTTATAGGAGTAAGACCTAATGTATCTTATCTATTGAAAATTAGAAATAAGAAAAAAAATGAAATAGATAAAATGAAATAGATAAAATTATGTTTAATCATGTATGAATCTCCTATAAGAAAACCCCTAATTTTAGGAAAAAAAACATTTAAAAATATTACCGATGATATATTAAATCCTGTAAAAAATAAAGCTGGAAATTTATGGTGGATATCTTTATTTATCTCTATTTTAGCTTTTTTATGGGGATTAGGATGTATTTTTTATACAATTGGAACAGGGATAGGTGTTTGGGGGTTAAATAGAACAATTAATTGGGCTTGGGATATAACAAATTTTGTTTGGTGGGTTGGAATTGGTCATGCTGGAACTTTGATTTCAGCTGTATTGTTGTTATTTCGTCAAAAATGGCGATTATCCATTAATCGTTCAGCGGAAGCAATGACAATTTTTGCAGTGATCCAAGCTGGATTATTTCCTATTATTCATATGGGAAGACCATGGAATGCACATTGGGTTTTGCCTATTCCTAATCAATTTGGAACTTTATGGCCAAATTTTAATTCTCCTTTATTATGGGATGTATTTGCGATTAGCACTTATTTTTCTGTTTCTACAGTTTTTTGGTTTATGGGATTAATTCCAGATTTTGCAATGATACGAGACCGTATATCAAACCCTTTTCAAAAAAGAATCTATAATATTCTTAGTTTTGGATGGGGTGGAACATCAAGAGATTGGCAAAGGTTTGAAGAAATGTCTTTAATTTTGGCGGGTTTATGTACCCCATTAGTATTTTCTGTACATACCATAGTATCCTTCGATTTTTCTACTTCTGTAATTAAGGGGTGGCATAGCACAATATTTCCTCCTTATTTTGTAGCAGGCGCTATATTTTCTGGTTTTGCTATGGTACAAACTTTATTAGGCGTAGCAAGAAAAGTTCTTTCTTTGGAAAATTATATTACAAGAAATCATATTGAGTATATGAATATGATTATATTATTAACAGGAGGAATTGTTTTATTAGCTTATATTTCTGAATTTATTCTGGCTTGGTATTCCGGAAGTCCTTTTGAAAAATTCATTTATTTTTCTGAAGAAGCATCTAAGGGGCCATTTTGGTGGGCTTTTTGGGCTTTGATTATTTGTAATGTTATTATTCCTCAATTTCTATGGATTAAATATGTGCGAAGAAGTTTTTTTTGGTCTTATGTTATCGCTATTATTATAAATATTGGAATGTGGTTTGAAAGATTTGATATTATCGTTTTAAATCTAAGTCATGATTATCTTCCTTCTTCTTGGACTGGTTTTGTTCCTTCATTTGTAGATGTTGGAATTTTTGTAGGAACTATTGGCTTATTTTTTGTTCTTTATTTATTATATATACGTGTTTTTCCTGTTATTTCACAATCGGAGTTAAAAACAATATTAAAATCTGATCATAATCATAATAAAAAATAATGACAATGATATATGTACATGCATTATATAATAATAATAATACGTTAATAAATAGTATAAAAATTATACAGCGTCATAATTATATTATACATGAAGTTTATTCTCCTTTTCCTATTCATAATTTAACTGAACTCTTAAAATTAAAAAAAACAAATTTATCTTTTTTATCTTTTATATATGGATTTTTAGGTTTTTGCATAGCTTGTGCATTAACTTGGTATACCATGATTTGGGATTGGCCTCAAAATATTGGAGGAAAACCCTCTTTTTCTTGGATTAGAAATCTTCCTTCTTTCATTCCTGTTATATTTGAATTGTCTATTTTTTTTTCTGCACATTTTATGTGTATTACTTATCTCATACAATGTCAATTATTTCCGGGACGTATGCCAAAAAATCCGGATTCAAGGACTACTGACAACATGTTTTTAATAGAAATTTATACTGAAAAAAATGACGAAAAATTAGTGAATCTATTAAAAGAAAATGGGGCAATAGAGGTTATGATAAAAAAATACTAAATCCATTATTAATTATCATACATAAAGATTATAAGTATTATGAATAAATATTTTTACGGAATTATTCTTATGATTTTACTGATATTTTTTTTAGAATCTTGTTGGTTTGATAAAACTAAACCTAATGTAGTGTATATGCCTGACATGTATTATTCAGAAGCATATGAACCTTATTCAGATCCTGATTTTAATTACAATAAAAAAGCTAAAAAAATTAAAATTCCATTATTTTTAAAAGAAAAAACTTCTTCATTTTTGCCAGTAAAAGGCACAGTTTCTAGAAGTGATTTATTTTATAATTTAATGGATATCGAAAATAAAGGATTTAATTATTCAAAAAATATAATTAAAAATCCATTATATAATAAGTATGAAGAAAAAGAAATTACAATAAAAAAAGGAGAAAAATTATATCAAATCAACTGTTCTATATGTCACGGAAAAAATGGAGATGGACAAGGAGAATTGGTAAAAAACGAAAAAATTTTAGGAATTCCTAATTACAAAGATAGAGATCTTACTATTGGAAGTGTTTATTATGTTATTACATATGGTAAAAATAATATGAATTCTTATGCTTCACAATTAAATGAAATAGATAGATGGAGAGTTTCAGAATATGTTATGTTTTTAAAAAATAAATAAACATGTATCAATTTTCTAGAACAAATAAAAAAATTATCATTTTTATAATAATCGTAGGTTTTATTTTCATTTTTTTGGATAAAATATTTATTGATAATAAAAAAAATTTTACAATTTTTTCAAAAGAAAAAAAATATTCTATTATAAAAAATCACAACCCTTGTACCGTATTATATATTTCTATTTTTTATTTCACTTCTATATCTCTAGGAGCATTGTTTTTTTTAGGGATACAAAATGTTTCACAATCAGGTTGGTCCGTCATTATTCATCCTATTATGGAGGAAATTTCTTCTTTTATTCCATATGGGGGTTTTATGGTTATTATCATTTTGTTATTAAATACGATGGATATCGTACATATATTTCATTGGATGGATTCCAATTTATATAATCCAATTTCTTTAAAATATGACAAAATTATTGCAAACAAAAAAATATTTTTGAATATTCCATTTTTTTTAATAAGAAGTGTAATTTATGTGTCAGTATATAGTTTTTTTTATTTAAGTATTAAAAGTATATCTCGTACATTATATATATCACATTCTTTAAATGATTACAAAAAATTATATTCTAGATCTATTATTTTTGTTATATTTTTTTCCATCATTTCTATATTTATGATATGGGATTGGGTTATGTCTTTAAATCCACATTGGTTAAGCACTTTATTTAGTTGGTATGTTTTGAGTAGTTTTATTATAACAGGAATAAGTACGATTACAATAATAGCTATTTATCTATCCAAAAAAGGATATTTTCCTTTATTCAATAACAATCATTTACATGATTTAAGCAAATATTTATTTTCTAGTAGTTTGTTATGGACTTATCTTTGGTTCTCACAATTTTTACTTTATTGGTATGGAAATATTCCAGAAGAAGTTATATATTTTATAAAAAGAGAAAAAATATATAATTTCATTCATTTTTGGATGCTGATTCCTAATTTTATAATTCCTTTTTTTGGATTAATTAGTAGTAAAAATAAATCAAATTACAGAATAGTCTTTTCAGTATCTTTAGTCTTACTCATAGGACACTATATAGACATATACAATTTAATAGCTCCAGATGTTAATGAGGGAATCAAACTTTGTATATTCGAAGTAATAGGTTCTTTGTTAATAATAGGAGGATTTTTTATTTATATTTTATTTTCAAATTTGAATAAAAGAAAATTAAATTCTTCTGAAGGGAATCCTTTTTTCAAGGAAAGTAAAAATTACAAATATCCTTATATGTAAATGTTTTAAAATAAAAATTCATTAAAATATTAATAATCAATAATTGTTATTTTTTATCTTTTACAAAATTCATGATAGATCTGTTAGAACCAAAAAGAGTTAATATATCTCCTTTTTGTAAAACAGTGTTTCCTGTAACTAATCCTATAACTTTTCTTGTAGGAGTCCCTTTAGAAGACATTGGATTATTTATATCTCGGATTACAGTAATTAAAGAAACGGAATATTTTTGTGTCAATTTCAAACTTTTTACAGATTTCCCACTAAAAGAATATGGAGAAAAAACTTCTGCTATAGAATGCTTATTATCTACTCTAAAATAATCTAAAGCATAATTAAAAGATATTTGTTTAGTTAATCGAAATGCGGCATCTTGTTCTGGATGTATAACATCATTAATTCCCATAGCTTCTAATATTGTATCATGTATTTTTGATAAAGATCTACTCACGATTCTTAAATTCTTATACTTTTTTTTAAGGATAGCTGTCGTTACTATTGAGGACCCCTCGTTTTCTCCAATAGCTACAATACCTAAATCTGCTTGTTTAATAGGCAATACTTTATAAGCCGCTTCATTATTTGCATCCATACATACTACGTTTGCTATATGATCTTTCAATAAATCTACTTTTTCCATTTTATGATCTATCCCAAATACTTCATGTCCATTATCTGTTAAATTAAGAGCTAAAGATCTTCCAAAATTTCCTAACCCTATAATTATAATTTTCATATTCTTCTTTATCTTAATTTAATTAATAAGAATATTCCCTCTAGGATACCTATAATAATGATGGGAACCTATTTTATTTTTTCTTAAAAAACCAATCATGACATTAAAAACTCCTATTCTTCCTAATAACATTAAAAATATTAAAACTAATTTACTTCCGTTTGATAAATTAGAAGTAATACCTAAAGATAATCCTGTTGTGGAAAAAGCAGAAAAGACTTCAAAAGAAACAGATAGAATATCTTCTTTTGGATCTAAAAGAATTATGATTAATATACTTATGTATATTACCATTAGAGATAGCATAATAATTGAAAAAGATAATCGAATAGATTCCGAAGATATTTCTTTTCTTTGTATTTCTAATCTATTTTTTCCTCTAGACAAAGAAATAATATTCATTAATGCTAATGCAAAAGTACTCGTCTTTATCCCTCCACCAGTAGAAGCTGGAGAAGCTCCTATCCACATTAAAAAAATAGTAAAAAAAATAGTAACTGGTGTTAGAGTACTCATATTTAATACATGAAATCCTGCAGTTCTAGATGTAGCTGAAGAAAAAAACGAAGCGATCCATTTACCATGAAAAGAATGATGTTCTGAAAGAGAAAAATGATACTCACTTATATAATAAAAAAGAGTTCCAAAAAAAAGCAAAAAAAAAGTAGTCAATATCACAATTTTTGTATTTAAAGTTACTACATGTGCAGGACGTCTAAAATCTTCATCTTTAAAAATTTTTAAAAAATATTTTTTTACAGTTAGCCATATATATGTAAAAAAATTGAACAAAATATTAAAACCTATCCCACCCAATATTAATAAAAAAGCAATAATTATCTGCAATAAATAATTAAATCTAACAGATTCTGAATATAATCCTTGACTTAAAGTAGAAAATCCACTATTGCAAAAAGCGGATATAGAATGAAAAATAGAAAAAAACAAAATACTATCAGATTCTATTATCTGTTTATTTTTAATAGAAAAATAAATTAATAAAGTTCCTATAAATTCTACTGTTAAAGTAAACATGACTACTTTTACAGCTAAACTAAGAACGTTACTTGTTGTTTTTGTGTTTAGAAAATTACTAACAAAAATAGCTTCCTTAAAAGAAAATCCATCTCTGAAAAAATAACTAAAAAAAGAAGTTATAGTTAAAATACCTAGTCCTCCTAATTCTATTAATATAAGTATAAAAATTTTTCCTAAATATGTAAAATCCTTAGCTGTATCTAATACGCCTAATCCCGTTACACACACAGCACTAGTAGAAGTAAATAAAGCATCTATAAATGATATTTTATTGACTGTAGATGCAGGAAGCATTAATAAAGCGGATCCCAAAAAGGATAAAAGAACAAAACTTGTAATAAATATGAAAGCAGGACTATGAATTTTTACGTATACTATTCGCATAAAATAAGTGATACGAATTAACACATATAGAATCAAACTAATAAGTGTTGATATTTTTATATCTTCAGTTATTCTTATGTTATGGAATAAAATTTTTACAAAAGAAAAAATAAGAGAAAGTCCTAATATGAAAAAGGATAAAAAAATCATGGATCTATAACCTTTTTCAAGGTTTTTATCAAAAAGAATAAAAAAGTGCAAAATACTCATCATTAATACAATTCCTAAAAGAATTTCTACATTAAAAAGTCTAAAAGTTTTCCATCCTAAAGAGATAATTATATAAATAAATATAATTGGAGTAGACATATCCAAAAAATTTCGTAATCTAATTTGGATCATAATTTTTTTATGAAATCCCTTTTTATTTTTTCTAATATTTTTATTTCTATTTCTTTTAAAATATTTTCAATACAAATACATTGAAAGCCAATTGTATCATAATTAGATCCTATTTTTTTGTGCATTTCATCTAATCTCAGTTTAGATTATGGCAAAATAATCAATTTTATTTTTAATCTCAGCATGATCTCCTATAGGATTCATGCATCCATTTTATAAAACTTAAAAAAAATTGACATTACATATATATGCAGATTATATAATTTAATGAATTTAAAAATAAATAATATTAATTATTTTGAATAATAATACATGATTTTTTTTATATTCTAAACGTTTTAATCCTACTCAGACAGCCTATTTATTTTTATTACTTAACTCAAGTAGAAAATCATTTGTATGTTATGTATTATTTGTTTGAAAAATATTTGATTTAAGAAAACGTTGAATTTTTTTTCCATAAAAATGGAGATATGTATTTTTCATTATTATTTATAAATAAAAAGGAATAAATTTTTCAATGTTATTAAACTCTTTTTTACAAAATTTTTTGTAGGAAACTAAAGCCATATCCATTGCAGATGGTATTTTTTTATATAAAAATCCATTTTTTACTAATTTAGTATCTATAATAGGAATATTTCCTATGAAATATATTTTTTTATATTTTGATAATAAAGATTTTAAAAAATCGTTATCAAATTTTTTTATCTGAATAGGTTTCAATCTTTTTTTTGATTCATTAAATAATGAAGTATAGAAAAAATCAGATTTAGCATGTATCATAGGAATCAAAAATCCTTTTTTTATATCTATTTTATAACTCATTATAGTTAATGTATCTATAGATAACAAAGGAATATCTAAAGCAAAACATAATCCTCTAGCAGTAGATGCTCCTATTCTTAAAGAAGTGTAGGATCCCGGTCCTTTGCTTACACAAATAGATTTTAAATCCTTAATATGAATTCCGGAAATTTTTATAGCATATTCTATAAATGTATGTAATTTTTCTGAATGAAAATATTCTTTATAACATTCTTCTACAGAAGTTAAACATATTCCATTTTTAGCAATACTGACTGAACTATTTTTGGTAGAAGTTTCTAAATTTAGAATTAAAGACATATATAAAATTTTTTTAAAATTAATGTATTCAAAAAATAAAATGATAAAAACAGAAAAAGTAATTAAATATATTGTTTCCTGGTTAAAAGAATATATTAAAAAATCTAAATCTAATGGTTTTATTATTGGTATATCTGGAGGCATTGATTCTTCAGTAACATCTTTTTTAGTAGCTATGACAAAATTTCCTACTATCGTATTAGAAATGCCTATTATGGAAAATAAAAAAAATTTTTTGTCTATGAAACATGCAAAATTTTTAAAGAAAAAATTTTCAAACGTTCATTATCTAGAAAAAGATTTATCTTCTTTATTTACGGTTTTTTGTCATATCATAAATAAAAATAATGTTGAAGATTCAAAATTATCTTTAGCATTAGCTAACGTAAAATCTCGTATTCGAATGATAACTTTATACTATTATGCTAATGTAAAAGATTATCTTGTTGTTGGAACTGGAAATAAAGTGGAAGATTTTGGGGTAGGTTTTTTTACGAAATATGGAGATGGAGGTGTGGATTTACATCCTATAGCTGATCTAACTAAAAGTGAAGTACGTTTTTTGGCTAAAAAATTAAATATTCTTGATGAAATCCAAAAAGCAAAGCCTACGGATGGACTTTGGGAAGATAATCGATCAGATGAAGATCAATTAGGAGCTACTTATGAGGAATTAGAATGGGCTATGAAGGTTATGAAAAAAAAAGACTATCCGTTTTCCGAAATAGAATATAAAATTCTAAAAAAATATCAAATTTTACATCAGAAAAATAGACATAAAATGATTCCTATTCCTGTATGTAAAATTCCTTATAATATAAAAAAATAATAATGAAACTTCGAGTAAATATTACAACAGAATCGTTTTCGTAACTTTGTTTTTCATGGATCAATATATGTATGTATGATGGAAGAAAAATATAAAAAAATTTTAAAAAAAGAAAAATTGACTCAAAAATCTAATTCGATTTTAAATCGATCAGTTGATACAGATCCTGTTTTTCAGCATAAGGATGTTTGCTTTATGACTGATGAAGAGAAGATTGAAAAAATTAAAAAACATTTTTTTCAGATTATGAAGATTTTAGGTTTAGATATGAACGATGATAGTTTACGTAAAACACCTAAACGAGTAGCAAAAATGTTTATACAAGAAATATTCAGTGGTCTGAATTCTAAAAATTCGCCTAACCTTTCCATTTTCGAAAATAAATATAAATATAAACAAATGTTAATAGAAAAAAATATAACAGTTTATTCCACTTGTGAACATCATTTTCTTCCTATTGTAGGTAAAGCTCATGTGGGTTATATTTCTAATGGAAAAGTAGTAGGTCTTTCTAAAATTAATAGAATTGTAAATTTTTATGCAAAAAGACCACAAGTTCAAGAACGTTTAACTATACAAATTGTTCAATATTTACAAAAAATGTTAGATACACAAGATGTAGCTTGTGTAATAGAAGCAAAACATTTATGCGTAAATTCTCGTGGAATTAGGGATATAGATAGTAGTACTATTACTACTGAGCTAATAGGTTCTTTTAAAAAAAATTCAGAAATTCGAGAAGAATTTTTGCATCATATTGGAATTTCTTAAATGATAAAAATGGAGGATAAAAATTTTCAAAAAGAAAATCGAAGTCACATAAAAATATATAATTCTTTAACAGGAAAAAAAGAATTGTTTCATCCGATTCATAAAGAGCATGTTGGTATTTATGTATGTGGTCCTACGGTTTATAATCACTTACATTTAGGTAATTGTAGAACTTTTATATCATTTGATATTGTTTTTCGTTATTTAAAACATTTGGGATATAAAGTTCGTTATGTAAGAAATATTACTGATGTTGGACATATAGAAAATGAGGTTTCTGATACAGAAGATCAAATTTCTAAAAAATCTCGTATAGAAGGACTTGAACCTATGGAAATTGTTCAAAAATACACTCTTTCTTTTCACAATTTATTAAATATTTTAAATGTATTACCTCCAAGTATAGAACCTACAGCGACAGGACATATTATAGAACAAATAGATATGATTCAAGAGTTAATTAAAAAAAAACTGGCATACGAAATAAATGGATCTGTCTATTTTGATTTGAAAGAATATAAAAAATCATATCCTTATGGTATTATTAGCAGAAATAAAATTGATCAACTTTTTCATAAAAAATTAAAATTTTTAGAGGAAAAACGTGGATTTCAGGATTTTTCTCTTTGGAAAAGAGCTCATTCTAGTCATATTATGAATTGGAATTCTCCATGGGGAAAAGGATTTCCTGGTTGGCATATAGAATGCACTGCTATGAGCACAAAATATTTAGGAGAAACTTTTGATATTCATGGTGGAGGAATAGATCTTAAATTTCCTCATCATGAATGCGAATTAGCTCAAGCTATAGGTCTTTATAATAATAAAAATTCTTTTGCACATTACTGGATGCATACTAATATGCTGACTTTAAATGGAAAGAAAATGAGTAAATCTACAGGTAATTTTTTGGAATTAAAAGACATCATTCACAATAGTGAAATTTGTGAAAAAACTTTTTTTCCTAATATTTTTAGATTTTACATTTTACAATCCCATTATAGAAATGTTATGGATTTTTCCAATAAAGGAATTACAGATGCTGAGAAGGGATATCATCGCATAATGAGAGCTATAGAAATATTAAAAAATTTTGAACAACCTAAAATATCTGAAAATAGATTAATAAAAAATAGTTTTGATATATATCATTGGATAAATATTTGCTATCAAGCTATTAACGATGATTTTAATATTCCTTTATTAATTACTTACTTATTTGAAGCTGTCCGTATTATTAATACTTCCCTTCATAGTATGGACATATATCATGTTAATTTATTAAAAAAGTATATGATTTATTTTGTTTTTGATGTTTTAGGGATTCAAAAAATAAATCATCACGAAGAAAACTCTAAAAAATTAAAGATACTCACTGAAAGATTAATCAAATTTCGTGCAGAGGAAAGAAAACAAAAAAATTGGATTATTTCAGATCAAATTCGTAAAGAATTGTCTTACATAGGAGTTTCATTACATGATGAAAAATTTTTACAATGATTTTAAAGCCTGATCAAGATCTTCTATAAGATCTTCTACGTTTTCTATTCCAAGAGATAAACGAATAAGAGAATCTTGGATTCCTGCATTGATTCTGACTTCTGACGGGGTAGATTTGTGAGTCATAGTTGCTGGATGACAAATTAAACTTTTTGTCCCTCCCAAACTTTCTGCTAACTTAAATATCTTTGTTGAAGTTACAATTTTTTTTGCTGATTCTATTGTATTTTTTTTAAGACTAAAAGAAACAACTCCTCCAAAATACCGTTGTTGTTTTACTGCAATAAAATGATTTTTATGATGAGATAATCCAGGATAATAAACTTTATCTATTTTAGAATTTTTTTTATCTCTTAAAAAAGAAGCGATTTGAAACGCATTTTGAGATTGTTTTTTGATACGTAAATATAACGTTTGGCTTCCTCTTATAGTTAACCAACAATCAATAGGAGATAAAACCCCACCCGTTGCATTTTGAATATACTTTAATTTTTCATATAAATCTGTACTCTTTACAGTAATTAAACCTGCTAATACATCTGAATGTCCTGCTAAATATTTTGTAGCACTATGAACCACTATGTCTGATCCTAGTTTTAAAGGATTTTGAATAGCAGGAGAAGCAAAAGTATTGTCTACAACAACTAAAATTTTGGGATTTTTTTTCTTAGATTTTTTGCTAATATATTCTATATCAGATATTTTTAAAGTAGGATTTGTTGGAGATTCTAACCAAACTAATTTCGTTTTATTAGAAATAGCAGAAATAGTTTTTTCTGCATCTGTTGTATCTACAAATTTAGTATTAATACCTAATTTTTTATACAAATTTAATAAACGAAATGTTCCTCCATAAATATCATCGACAGCTACTATTTCACTTCCACTTTCTAACAATTTTAATATAGCATCTACAGATGCTAATCCAGAAGAAAATGCTAAACTAGCATGACCATATTCCAAATGAGTTATTAAATTTTCCAGTATTTTCCTTGTAGGATTATTAGTTCTAGTATAATCAAATCCTTTGTGAACGCCAGGAGATTCCTGTACGTAAGTTGAAGTTTGATATATTGGAGTAGATATTGCTCCTGTAAGAGGATCAGATAAAATGTTTTGAATAAGCCTTGTTTCTTCCTTCATCGTTATAATTATAAAATTTCGTACATACGGATTGTATACAAATGTACTAAAAATGAAAATATAATTTTTGTAAAAAATTTTTTTTATACAAAAACAACATATTTTTTTGAAAAAATATAAATTTGTTTCCTAAATTTTTCTATTTTTGAATGACTTCAAAAAAATAATGTGTTCTTTGTTCTTTTTTTTGTCTTTATTTTTATTTGTAAAATCTGATAATGAAAATCAGAAAATAAAAAATGGAAAAGAAAAAAAAGAGAAGATGGATATAGCTAGTACTATTTTTGATCATGTAAATGATTCTCATGAATGGCATGTTGCAGGGACTCATAATCATGGTATTATTTTTTACTTACCAGTTATTTTATGGAATAATGGATTAGAAATTTTGTCTTCCTACAAATTTTCATGTGGTAATGTAGTAAAAGGAAAATATGGATATTATAAGATGTTTAGAGAAAAAATATATAAAACCAATTATCTCGGATTATTATATATAGATCCAAAAGGAATTCCAAAAAATGATAAACCTTGGGATTTTTCTATTACGAAAAATGTAGTATCTATTTTAATGTCTTCTTTTTTATTGTCTTATCTTTTTATACGAATGAAATGTAGTTATCAAAATCATCAAATTAATAAATGGAGTTTAGGAATTTTATTGGAGTTTATAATTTTGTTTATAAGAGATGAAATTGCAATTCCTAATATTGGTAAAAAATATAAAACTTTTCTTCCTTTTTTGTTAACATCCTTTTTTTTTATATTAATTAATAATTTGATAGGTATGATTCCAGGCTTTCCAAATGTAACAGGTAATATAAATATTACATTAGTATTAGCTGGTATGACATTTATTGTCACCAATATAAATGCAAATATGAGTTATTGGAAACATATTTTTTGGATGCCAGGAGTTCCAATGGGAATTAGATTATTATTAGCTCCTATAGAATTTATTGGAATTTTTATTCGTCCATTAACTTTATGTATTAGATTATTTGCTAATATTACTGCTGGACACATAATTATTTTAAGCTTCATTTGCCTCATTTTTATTTTTAAAAATTTTCTCATTGCTGGTTTTTCCATAATTTTTGGTTTTTTTATTTCTTTGTTAGAAATTATGGTTGCATTTTTACAAGCTTTTATATTTACAACTTTATCTGCTTTACTTATAGGAACATCTGTTAAAAATTATGATAATGAAACGCATTAAATATTAACAAATATGGATTTAGATTTAACTTATTCAGGTTTAGCTGCTTTAGGGGCTGGTCTTGCGGTAATAGGAGCGGGATTAGGAATTGGAAAAATTGGAAGTTCTGCTATGGACGCTATTGCTAGACAACCTGAAGCTTCAAATAAAATACAGAATGCTATGATTATATCGGCTGCACTGATCGAAGGAGCAGCATTATTTGGAATAGTCACTACGTTATTAGCTGTATTTAAATAAAATATCAATGGATTTAATAACTCCTTCTATTGGATTAATTATTTGGCACACAATAATATTTATAATACTCATGTTTTTTCTTTCAAAATTTGCTTGGAAACCGATAATGAATTTCATTGATCAAAGAGAAAAAAAAATTAAAATGTCTATTGAAAAAGCTGATCAAATAAAAGAAGAATTGAAACATATAGAAGATCAAAAGAATAAAATTTTAAAAGAAACCCGTTTGAAAAGAGACCTAATTTTGAAAGAAGCTATTGAAATTAGAGAAAAAATAAAATTGAAAGCGAAAGAAGAGGGAATGATAGAAAAGAAAAAGATTATAGAAGAAACAAAAAAAAATATTGAAATAGAAAGGAAAGTTGCAATTCTTAAGTTAAAAAATAAAATAGGAGATATTTCTATTCAAATCGCCGAAAAAATATTAAGAAAAGAGTTAGATCAAGCCTATAAACAAGATAAGTTTATGAAAGAATTAGTAGATCAATTGTACTAATTTCAGAAAAAATGTTTTCAAATAAAAAAATAATTGAACATTATGCTCAAGTTTTTTTTGAGTTTTCTATTGAAAATCTGAATAATAGTGAAATATTTTATCATAAAATTAAAAAAATATCTTTTTTATTAAAAAATGATATCTACATAAATAGAATCATTTGTAGTTCTTTATTAAATTCTGAAAAAAAAATAAGGATTTTCAAAAAAATATTTTATACTTTTGATGCTTTACTTTTTAAATTGATTAAACTCTTAATTCTAAGAAAAAGAGAATCTTTTTTGAAAGAAATTTTTTTAAAATACCAAGAAATATACGAGGAAAATCAAAAAGGATTTGTAAAATCTGTTATTATTTCTGCTTTTCCTTTGAAAAAGGATATACAAGAAATAATTGCACAAAAAATAATGTCTAATAAAAAAAAATTTCATTTTTTCAATAAAATAGATAAATCTATTATTGGAGGTTTTATATTTCGTGTAGGATACAAAGAATGGGATTTTAGCGTTAAAAAACAATTATTACATATTAATAAATATATATTTCAAAGTTAATTAAAATAAAAGCTTTTATTTTCATATGTCAGATTTAAAATATTCTGAAATATCATCAATTCTTAAAGAAGAATTATCAAATTTTCAATTTGAATCAAAATTATCCGAATCTGGTGTAATTGTTCAAATAGGAGATGGAGTCGTAAGATCCGTTGGACTAAATTCTGCTTTTTATGGAGAATTAGTAGAATTCCATGATGGAATAAAAGGGATGGTTTTAAATCTCGAAGAAGATCATGTAAGTATCGTTTTACTTAGTCCATCAAAAAACTTAAAAGAAGGAGATATAGTAAAAAGAACTGGGAAAATTTTTTCTATTAAAGTAGGAGAAAATATGTTAGGTCGTGTTGTAGATGTATTAGGAAATCCTATAGATGGAAAAGGACCTATAGAAGGAGAATTATTTGAAATGCCTTTGGAAAGGAAAGCTCCAGGTGTTATTTATAGAGAACCTGTTAAAGAACCT
Source organism: Blattabacterium cuenoti (assembly GCF_014251315.1). Taxonomy (NCBI): domain Bacteria; kingdom Pseudomonadati; phylum Bacteroidota; class Flavobacteriia; order Flavobacteriales; family Blattabacteriaceae; genus Blattabacterium; species Blattabacterium cuenoti. The sequence continues at coordinate 91,822 of NZ_CP059185.1, forward strand.
CTTCAAACTGGTATAAAATTTATAGATTCTATGATTCCCATAGGAAAAGGACAAAGAGAATTAATTATTGGAGATAGACAAACTGGAAAAACAACTATAGCTATTGATACGATTATCAATCAAAAAAGATTTTTTAAAAAAAATCAGCCTGTTTATTGCATTTATGTAGCTATTGGGCAAAAAGGTTCTACAATAGCAAGAATTAAAAAAATTTTACAAAAAAAAGGAGCCATGCTTTATACGATTATAGTTTCAGCAACTTCTTCTGATCCAGCATCTATGCAAGTATTTGCTCCTTTTTCCGGAACTTCCATCGGAGAATATTTTCGGGATACAGGTCGTTCTTCCTTAATTATATATGATGATCTTTCAAAACAAGCAGTTTCTTATAGGGAAATGTCCTTATTATTACGACGTCCACCTGGTAGAGAAGCTTATCCAGGAGATGTTTTTTATTTACATTCTCGTCTTCTAGAAAGATCCGCAAAAATTATAAAAGATCAAAAAATGGCTGAAAAAATGAACGATATTCCATTTTCTATTAGAAAACAAATTAAAGGGGGAGGGTCTTTAACTGCATTGCCTATTATTGAAACTCAATCTGGAGATATCTCTTCTTACATTCCTACTAACGTTATTTCTATTACTGATGGTCAGATTTTTTTAGAAAAAGATTTATTTCATTCTGGAGTTCGTCCTGCAATTAATGAAAGTATATCTGTTTCTCGAGTAGGAGGATCTGCACAAATTCAGTCTATGAGAAAAATATCTGGAACTCTAAAATTAGATCAAGCTCAATTCAGAGAATTAGAATCTTTCTCAAAATTTGGTTCTGAACTAGATTCATCTACTATGAATATTCTTAATAGAGGAAAAATTAATATAGAAATATTAAAACAACCACCTCATACTCCCTATGATATAGCAGATCAAATAGCTATTATTTATGCTGGAACTAAAAATTTACTTAAAAAAATCCCTATTGATAAAATTTCAGATTTTGAAAAAGAGTATCTTTTCTATTTAAAAGAAAAACATGAAAATATCTTAAATTTTTTAAGAAATGGAATTTTTGACAAAAAAATATCTGATATTTTAGAAAACGTGGCTTTAGAGTTAAGTAAAAAATACGTTTCTTAAATTTTTGTTTGCTATGTCTAATCCAAAAGAAATAAAAAGAAGAATATTATCTATAGAATCTGTTATTAAAACTACAGAAGCAATGAAAATGATTTCTATAGTAAAATTACGAAAAACAAAAGATTTACTTATGCAAGTAAAAATTTATTTGGATTATATAGAATCGGTTCTTTTAGATCTTTTATTAACAAAAAAATGTAAAGAAAATTCTAAAAAAAATCAATATTTTTCAGAAAAAGGAAAAGGAAAAATGAAATTATTTATAGTATTTACTTCTGATCGTGGTTTATGTGGTTCTTTTAATTCTTCAATTTTTGAAAAAATTAATCATTTTTTTCAAAAAAAAAAATACTCATATAATGAATGTGTATTTTTATCTATTGGAAAAAAAGGATCTGATTTTTTATGTAAAAAATATAATATGTACAATAAAAATTGGATCGATAATAATTTATCGAATCAGAAAATACAATTTTTGGGATCAAAATTAATTTTTGATTTTTTAAAAGGGAAATTTTCTTCAATTTATTTGATGTACAATCATTTGAAAAAATCTTTATTTCAAGAAATAGTTATAGAAAAATTTCTTCCAATTACTACTAAAAATTTTAAAAAAAAAATATCGGAAATTTACTATATTTTAGAACCTTCTAAAAAAGAAATATTAAATTTTCTGATTCCGAAATTTTTAAATGCAAAATTATTAAAAATTTTTTGGGAATCTGCTACTGCAGAGCATACATCTCGCATGATATCTATGCATAAAGCTACAGAAAATGCATATGATATTAAACATGATTTAATATTAAATTATAATAAAGAAAGACAAACTACAATTACTAAAGAAATACTTGAAATTATTAGTGGATTAGAATCTATAAACAAAAAAAAATAATAAAAATTCCGATTGATTTATACATTATAATTATGGAAAAAATGTTAACAGGAATTAGAAGCACAGGGACTCCTCATTTAGGGAATATTTTAGGTGTTATTATTCCGTCTGTATTCAGAGCTAATAAAAGTACAAAATATTCTTCATTCATATTTATAGCTGATTTACATTCTATGGTTCAAATAGAGAATATAAGAACGATAAAAAATAATACTTATCAAATTGCAGCTGCATGGTTAGCTTTTGGATTAAATATAGATAATTGTTTATTTTTCAGACAATCTGATGTTTCGTCCGTTACTGAATTAGCTTGGTATTTCAATTGTTTTTATCCATATCAAAGACTTTCATTAGCTCATGCTTTTAAAAAAGAAATCAAGAATAAAGGAAAAATAAGTGTGGGTTTATTTACTTATCCTATTTTAATGGCTGCTGATATTTTACTTTACAACGCAAAAATTATTCCAGTAGGAAAAGATCAATTACAACATATTGAAATAGCTCGTTGTATAGCTAATTATTTTAATAAAAAAATAGATAAAAAATTGTTTGTTCTACCTAATGCTATTTTACAAAAAAATACGTTTATATTAGGTACAGATGGAAAAAAGATGAGTAAATCTCAAAAAAATTGTATTGATATTTTTTCTTCAGATGAAGTTTTGAAAAAACAAATTATGAGCATCCGTACAGATAGTAAATCTGTAGAAGAAAAGAAAAATCCTGAAACTGATTATATCATGTATTTATATAGTTTAATAGCTCCTTTGGATAAAATAGAGATCATGAAAAAAAGATATATAAGAGGAGGATATGGATATTATGAAGCTAAAATTGCATTATACGAGTATATTATTCATAAATTCTCATCGGAAAGAAAAAAGTTTTTTTCTTTTATGAAAAAGAAACCTTTATTAGATCATATTTTAGCTTTAGGTGCTAAAAGAGCAAAAAGGATAGCTAATGAAAGATTAAATTGCATTAGAAAACATTTGAGATACAATTCTATAAATTTTTAATCAATGCCATTATGACATAATTATAACTTTTGGCAAATCTTTTGCCCCAGTCCATAGAATTATATGGAAAATATTTTTTATATTATTTTATATTATGGATATTAATCAAAAAAACACTGAAAAACAGTCAAAATTATCTAATGAAAATAAATCTAATGGAATAGATTCCTCTTGTCAAAAAGAAGTACATGATCCATTAAAAAAAGAAATCCAGTTTTTTAAAGAAGAATTAGAAAAAGAAAAAGATAAATTTTTACGTCTTTTTGCCGAATTTGATAATTATAAAAAACGTATTCAAAAAGAAAGATTTGATATCTTTAGAAATGTTCATGAACAAATTCTTATAGATTTAATTCCAATTTTAGATGATTTTGAACGAGGGATTAAAGAATTAAAAAAATCTAAAGATGAACATCTTGTAAAAGGAGTTTTTTTGATACAGGAAAAACTTATTAAAACTTTAAAAGAAAAAGGATTAAATAAAATCAAAATAAAAAAAGGAGATGATTTTAACACGGATTTTCATGAAGCAATAACACAAATTCCAGCTATAACAGATGATTTAAAAGGAAAAATTATAGAAATTATAGAAGCTGGATATTTTCTAAAAGAAAAAGTGATACGACATGCTAAAGTCATTACCGGAAAATAATTAATAATTTTTATCTTCATGATGAAAAAAGATTATTACGAAGTATTAGGAGTTTCTAGAAACGCTTCTCCAGAAGAAATAAAAAAAGCCTATCGAAAATTAGCAATAAAATATCATCCAGATAAGAATTTAGATAATAAAAATAAAGCAGAAGAAAAATTTAAAGAAGCAGCCGAAGCTTATGAAGTTTTAAGCAATCCAGAAAAAAAACAACGTTACGATAAATTTGGACATTCTGGAATAAAAGGAAGTGCTTCAGGTTCAGGAATGAATATGGAGGATATTTTTGCAAATTTTGGAGATATTTTTGCTGATGCATTTGGAGAAGGTTTTTCTAGCTTTGGATTTGGAAGACAAAATAGACATAAAACTATTAAAGGAAGTGATTTAAGAATCAGAGTAAAACTTTCATTGGAAGAAATAGCTAACGGAGTAGAAAAAAAAGTTAAAGTTAAAAGACTTAAAGTGGCCAAAGGAATCAGATTTAAAAATTGTACATCTTGTAATGGTACTGGTCAAATAATACGAGTCACCAATACTATTTTAGGAAAAATGCAAACTACTTCACAATGTGGAATATGTTATGGTACTGGAAAAATTATTGAAAATATTCCTTATGGAGCTAATAAACATGGATTAATTAAAGAAGAAGAATTAGTAAATATTAAAATTCCCGCAGGTCTTACAGAAGGAATTCAATTAAAAGTTTCTGAAAAAGGAAATGAAGCACCATTTGGTGGAATTTCTGGTGATTTGATCGTGTTAATTGAGGAGATCCCTCATCATAAATTAAAAAGAGAAGGAAGTAATCTTCATTATGATTTGTATATATCATTTCCAGATGCAATATTAGGTGCTTTGAAAGAAGTTCCAACCATTAATGGAAAGGCAAGAATAAAAATAGATCCAGGAACACAATCAGGGAAAACTCTTAGATTAAAAAACAAAGGATTGCCTAATCTTGAAGGATATGGATATGGAAGTCTTTTCATTCATGTAAATGTTTGGACTCCAAAAAAAATTAATGAAGAACAAAAAAAATTTTTTGAAAAAATGAGAAAAAATGAAAATTTTCTTCCTCATCCCGGAAATTCAGAAAAATCGTTTTTTGATCGTGTAAGAGAAATGTTTTCCTAGAAAATTTAATGATAAAATACTTTGATCAATTATTTTTACTGTTCTATTTCATTATGTTTTATTGATTTCAATGTAATTACATTTTTATATAACATCACATCAATAAAAAAAATTTTATGCAAAAAGTAGTAGTTGGACTTTCAGGAGGGGTAGATTCAAGTGTAGCTGCATTAATTCTTAAAAAAAGGGGTTATGAAGTTATTGGCCTATTTATGCATAATTGGGAAGAGGAAGATTCTAATAAATGTACTTGGAAAGAAGATAGTATTGATGCTATGTTAATCTCCAAGCAATTAAATATCCCTTTTCAAGTAGTTGAAATGAAAAATGAATACAAAAAACATGTCATAAACTACATGTTTAACGAGTATAAATCTGGAAAAACCCCTAATCCAGATATTTTGTGCAATAGAGAAATAAAATTTAACATTTTTTTGAAAAAAGCTCTTGATTTAGGAGCAGATTTTATTGCTACAGGACATTATGTAAATAAAGAAAAAATTGTAAAAAATAGAAAAACAATTTATCGCCTTTTAATTGGAAAAGACCTTAATAAAGATCAATCATATTTCTTATGTCAATTAACGCAATATCAATTGAAAAAATCTCTATTTCCGTTAGGATTACTAACTAAAAATAAAGTTCGAAAAATAGCAGAAATTCATAAATTATGTAATGCTCATAAAAAAGAATCTCAAGGTTTATGTTTTGTAGGTAAAATTAATTTACCTAATTTTCTTAAAAAAAGAATCCCTACAAAAAAGGGAGAAATTGTTTCCATTGATTCTAATGCTTCGATATTTCAAGAAAAAAAATTCTTTTTTTCTAAAGAAGAAGAGTTATTTTTTTTATCTAGAAAAAAAAAATACAAAAAATCAGATGGAAAAATAATTGGATCCCATAAAGGGGCTTATTATTTTACTAAGGGACAACGGAAGGGAATAGCATTAGGAGGTTATAAGGAAGCTCTTTTTGTTATAGATACTGATGTAAAAGAAAATGTTATTTATACAGGAATGGGAAAAAAACATCCGGGATTATATAGAAAATCTTTGTTTATTCAGGAAAAAAATATTCATTGGATACGAGAAGATCTTACTCTTTTTGAAGGTGAAAAAATGGATGTATTCTGTAGAATTCGTTATAGACAACCATTGCAAAAATCAAAATTGTATAAAATAAAAAAAGGAATGTTTATTGAATTTGATAGAATGCAATGTGCTATAACAGAAGGACAATTTGCCGTTTGGTATCTTGGAAAAGAATTAATAGGATCAGGTATTATTTCTATTGTTTTACATTTTATATTTTTTTTAAAAAATTAAATATATTTTATAAATATAAAAATTTTTTTTAAAAAATTTTTTAAAAAAGCATTCTTTTTTTGATAAAAAATCAAAAATACATTGTTCAAATAATTTCTTATTGTAAACTTTATAATATATTCATTAATAAATCAAAAAATAATAATATTTTAAAAATAAATACCTAAAAACCGCTTTTATATAATCTATTTTTTTCATATTTTTGCATATTATATAATTCAAAATTTGTATAGTTTTTTGTAAAACTATTCAAGTTCGGTGTTATTTTTTTATCCCTACTTGATAGCTCAGTAGGGCTTTTTGATTTATTAAAATATTTCATGAAAAAAAGAATTAACAATTTTAGCAAAGAAATCACAAAAGCACCTAATTTGCCAGCGGCACATGCTATGTTGTATGCTACAGGAATGAAAGAATCAGATTTTTGTAAAGCTCAAATAGGAATAGTTAGCAACTGGTACGAAGGAAATCCTTGTAACATGCATTTAGATAAATTAGCTAAAAAAATAAAATCATCGGTTATAACTAAAAATTTAATAGGATTTCAATTTACAACTATTGGAGTTAGTGATGGAATTACCATGGGGACATCAGGGATGAGGTATTCACTTCCTTCCAGAGAATTAATAGCAGATAGCATAGAAACTGTAGTAGATTCTCATTATTATGATGGAGTGATAGCTATACCCGGATGTGATAAAAATATACCAGGAGTTATGATAGCTTTGTTAAGACTAAATAGACCATCCATAATTGTATATGGAGGAAGTATTTCTTCCGGTTATTATAATGGAAAAAAGTTAGATGTTGTTTCTTCTTTTGAAGCTTTAGGAAAAAAGAATACATGTCAAATCACTGAAAATGAATATAAAAATATAGTAAAAAATTCTTGTCCAGGACCAGGAGCTTGTGGAGGAATGTATACAGCAAATACTATGTCCTCTGCTTTAGAAGCTATGGGAATGATGTTACCTTATTCTTCCTCTTCTCCTTCAACTAGTGAAAATAAGAAAATAGAGTGTGAAGAAGTTTCTATATATATTAAAAATCTTTTAAAAAAAGGAATAAAACCAAAAAATATAGTAACAAAAACTTCTATAGAAAACGGAGTGAAATTAGCTATGTGTTTGGGAGGATCTACTAATTTAGTTTTACATTTTTTAGCTATTGCTAAATCAGCAAATGTTGATTTTTCTTTAAAAGATTTTCAAAAAATTAGCAATAAAGTTCCTTTGATTGGAAATCTAAAGCCTAGTGGAACTTTCTTAATGGAAGATATACATATGTATATAGGAGGTATGCCTGTCATTATAAAATATTTATTAAATAAAGGAATATTATCAGGAAATTGTTTAACTGTTACTGGAAAAACATTATCTGAAAATATGAAAAATATTCCAGACATAACTTTTAATCAAAAAATTATTTATCCACTAGAGAATCCCATAAAAAAAAACGGACATATTAGAATTTTGTATGGAAATTTAGCGCCTAAAGGTGCTATAGCTAAAATTACAGGAAAAGAAGGAACAATTTTTAGGGGAATGGCTAATGTTTTTAATTCGGAAGAAGAAGCAAACCAAGCTATTTTAAATAATAAAATTTTACCTGGAGTTGTCATTGTTATTCGATATGTAGGTCCAATAGGAGGACCAGGTATGCCAGAAATGTTAAAACCAACATCTTATATTATGGGATCTGGACTAGGAAAAAAAGTAGCTCTTATCACAGACGGAAGGTTTTCAGGAGGATCACATGGTTTTGTTGTAGGACATATCACTCCAGAAGCACAATCTGGAGGATTAATTGCTTTAGTAAAAAATGATGATTTCATTAAAATAGATACAGAAAATAATACCATTACTCTTGAAGTAGAGGATGAAGAAATACAAAAAAGAATGAAGTCATGGACTCCCCCTTTATTAAAAGTTCAAAAAGGATATCTATACAAATATACAAAAATGGTATCTTCAGCTTCTGAAGGGTGCATTACAGATCAATTTTAGTTTTGTGTATGGAAAAAAAGTTATTCTATGGTTCAGAAATAGTAATAAAAGCTCTTTTATATGAAGAGGTAGAATATATATTTGGATATCCAGGGGGAGCCATTATGCCCATATATGATTCTTTACACGATTACTTAAATTCCATTTCGCATATTCTCATGCGTCATGAACAAGGATCTATTCATGCAGCACAAGGATACGCTAGAGCTACTGGAAAAATAGGTGTATGTTTTACAACTTCAGGTCCGGGAGCTACTAATTTAATTACTGGATTAGCAGATGCCTTGATAGATAGTACTCCTATTGTTTGTATTACCGGACAAGTCTCCTCTCATTTATTAGGAACTGATGCTTTTCAAGAAACCAACATCATAGATATTTCGATTCCTGTAACTAAATGGAATATTCAGGTTTTAAAAGCTAAAGATATTTGTGAATCAATCCAAAAAGGATTTTTTATAGCTAAAAAAGGGAGACCAGGGCCTGTATTGATAGATATAACCAAAGATGCCCAGTTTCAAAAAACTATATTTCATTATACACGTTGTAAATATATAAAAAATTTTCGTCCATATCCTTGTATAGAAAACAAAAGAATAATAGAAGCTGCAGATTTAATAAATTCGGCTCAAAGGCCTTTAATTCTGGTAGGTCAAGGAGTAATTTTAGCTGAAGCAGAAGAAGAATTTAAAGAATTTGTTGAAAAAACTGGAATTCCAGTAGCTAGCACTTTATTAGGTTTAGGAGCATTGGAGAGTGATCATCATTTATATGTAGGAATGTTAGGGATGCATGGAAATTATGCCCCCAATATTTTAACTAATCAATGTGATATTCTCATTGCGATAGGTATGCGATTTGATGATCGTGTAACTGGAGATGTTAAAAGATATGCTAAACAAGCTAAAATCATTCATCTAGAAATAGATTCTTCCGAAATCAATAAAAATATTTTATGTCATCTCCCAATTTTGGGAGATTGTAAAATATCTTTAAAAAAATTGGTTTTTTATGTTAATAAATCTGTTCATCAAAAATGGATAGATAAATTTTTTCATCTTAAAGAAAAAGAAAAAATCACAGTAATACAAGAAGATCTGAATCCAAAAAAAAAAGGTATTACTATGGGTGAAGTAATTAAATGGATTAATCAATACAAACAAAAAAATGCAGTTCTTGTAACTGATGTAGGACAACATCAAATGATAGCTTCAAGATACTTCAATTTTACTTACAAAAAAAGTCAAATAACTTCTGGAGGATTGGGAACCATGGGGTTCGCTTTACCTGCTTCTATAGGGGCTCAATTAGGATCCAAAAATAGGCAAGTTATTTGTGTTGTAGGAGATGGAGGAATTCAAATGACAATACAAGAAATGGGGACAATATTACAAAATAAGATTCCCGTAAAAATTATACTATTAAATAATAATTTTTTGGGAATGGTACGTCAATGGCAACAACTTTTTTTTAATAAACGTTATTCGTGTACAGAACTGGTTAATCCAGATTTTATAAAATTAGCTGATGCTTATAACATAAAAGCAAAAAAGGTAAGAAAAAGAGAAAAATTAAAAGAATCAGTAAAAAAAGCATTAAATCATGAAAATGCTTTTTTATTAGAAGTTTTGATAGAAAAAGAAGACAATGTTTTTCCTATGATTCCTTCAGGAGCTGCTGTGGATGAAATCCGTTTAAATTAATTAATAAATATATAACACTATGAAGCATCAATTCAGAATAATAATTTTAGGAGAAAAAGAAACAAGATTATTAAGTAGAATTCTTATTATATTAAATCGGAGGAATCTGAAAACTAATCATATTCATGTATCCAGTAATAATGAAAATGAAACCATGAGTAATATTCAATATATTGTTGATATAGAATGTCAAGAAGAACAATTGTTTAAAATCAAAAAATTAATTGAAAAGTTAATTGGAATTATTCATGTTTACTATTCTAAACTAGAAAAACAAAATTCAATAAAAAGTTTATGGAAAAAAATAGATTTGCCACTAGCTACATATTAAATGAAAAATAAAAATATAAAAATTATGAAAATAAAATTTGGATCTATAGAAGAAACTATTGTTACAAGAGATGAATTTCCATTATGTAAAGCTAGAGAAACTTTGAAAAAAGAAACTATTTCTGTTTTAGGTTATGGAGTCCAAGGTCCTGGACAGTCTCTTAATTTAAGAGATAATGGATTTAAAGTGATAGTGGGGCAAAGAAAACATTCTTTTTCTTGGAAAAAAGCGTTAAAAGACGGATGGATAGAAGGAGAAAATCTTTTTACTTTAGAAGAAGCTTCTGAAAGAGGTACTATACTTATGTATTTGTTATCAGATGCAGGTCAAATCTCTTTTTGGCCTACTCTTAGTACATACTTAACTGAAGGAAAATCTTTATATTTTTCACATGGATTTGGATTAACTTTTTGTAATCAAACAAAAATATATCCTTCTAAAAATATAGATATTTTTTTAGTAGCACCTAAAGGATCGGGTACCAGTTTAAGAAGATTATTTAAACAAGGAAAAGGAATCAATTCTAGTTATGCTGTTTATCAGGATTATAGTGGAAACAGTTTAAAAAAAACTTTATCAATTGGAATCGGAATAGGATCTGGATTTTTATTTAAAACAAATTTTAAAAATGAAGTATATTCTGATTTAGTAGGAGAGAGAGGAACTTTGATGGGAGCTATACAAGGGATTTTTTCTGCACAATATCAAATATTAAGAGAAAAAGGACATTCTCCTTCAGAATCTTTCAACGAAACTGTAGAAGAATTAACTCAAAGTTTAATGCCACTAGTTTCGGAAAAAGGAATGGATTGGATGTATGCTAATTGTTCTACTACTGCACAAAGAGGTGCTTTAGATTGGTGGAAAAAATTTAGAAATGCTACTCTTCCAATATTTAAAGAATTATATAATGAAGTATCATCTGGAGATGAAGCAAAAAGAATTATTGAAGCTAATAGTGATACCAATTATAGAGAAAAATTACAAAAAGAATTACAAGATCTTAGAAAAAGTGAATTGTGGGAAGTAGGATCCATAATTCGTAATCTTAGACCTGAAAAAAAAGATCAAAATTAATATTATTTTAAGGATTGAAAAATAAGATTAAAGGATACTTTCCTTCTTACAAAGAAATAATTAAAGCAAAAAATCTTTTAAAAGATATTATTAATGAAACTCCATTACAAAAAAATTTTCTTTTATCAGAAAAATATAAAGCTAATGTTTTCCTAAAAAGAGAAGACTTACAAATCATACGTTCATACAAAATTAGAGGAGCTTATAATAAAATAAAAAGTTTATCTCATATAGAATTGAAAAAGGGAATTATTTGTGCTAGTGCAGGAAATCATGCACAAGGGGTTGCTTATTCTTGTAATATATTAAAAATACCAGGAAAAATTTATATGCCAAGTACTACTCCTAAGCAAAAAGTAGAGAGAGTCAAAATGTTTGGAAAAGAGTATATTGAAATTATTCTTATCGGAGATACTTTTGATGCAGTTAGTTATGAAGCTATGAAAGATTGTAAAAAAAATGAAAAAATTTTTATTCATCCTTTTGATGATATTAAAATTATTGAAGGACAAGCTACTGTTGGAGTGGAAATTTTACAACAATCTATTTCAGATATAGATTATGTTTTTATTCCTATTGGTGGAGGAGGATTAGCTTCTGGTGTAGGAAGTCATTTTCAAGAATTTAGTCCTAAAACTAAAATTATTGGAGTAGAACCTCAAGGAGCTCCATCTATGAGTTTTTCTTTGAAAAAAGGAAAAGTTGTTGAATTAAAAACAATAGACAGATTTATTGATGGAGCTTCAGTAAAAAAAGTGGGAGAATTAAATTTTAATATATGTAATCAAACATTATTTGACATCAGAACCGTTCCGGAGGGAAAAGTTTGCACAACGATTTTGGATTTATATAATTTAGAAGCTATTGTTGCAGAACCTGCTGGAGCTCTTTCAATAGCTGCTTTAGATTTTTATTCTGATGAAATAAAAGGAAAAACTATTGTCTGTATTTTAAGTGGAGGAAACAATGATATTACTAGAATGGAAGAAATTAGAGAAAGATCTCTTTTATATGAAGAAAAAAAGCATTATTTCATTGTAAAATTTCCCCAAAGAGCTGGCGCTTTAAAAGAATTTGTTAATAATATTTTGGGACCAAAAGATGATATTGCCTATTTTGAATATTCCAAAAAAACTTCTAAAGAAGAAGGACCAGCAGTAATAGGAATAGAACTAGCAGATAAAAATGAATTTACTGGATTAATAGGAAGAATGAAGAAACATAAAGTTCATTTCCAATATTTGAATAAAAATCCATATTTATTTCGGATTCTCATATAATAAAAAAAATTCGTACCCACGACTGGATTTGAACCAGCACATCCTAATCGGATACCACCCCCTCAAAGTGGCGTGTCTGCCATTTTCACCACGTGGGCATTATATCAAATAATGATCATTTCCTATGATGAAGATAGGATCTCTTGTTTATTCAAATATAGAATTTATTGAAATTCCATCAAAGAAAAATATAAGTTATCTTTGAATGAATTATGAATTCTATTCAAATAAAAAAATATGAATATAGCAATAATAGGATATGGAAAAATGGGTAAAACTATAGAAAAAATAACTAAAATTAGAAATCATAAAATTTCATTATGTTATGATGGAACCCCTTCTTTACATTTATTGAAAAATTCAAATTCAGATGTAGCAATAGAATTTAGTCAACCTCATTCTGCTTTCAATAATGTAAAAATTTGTATAGAAAATGATATTCCTGTAGTAAGTGGAACTACAGGGTGGCTAGAAAAATTTGAAATTATTAAAAAAATATGTAAAAAAAGAAATGGATCTTTTTTGTACTCATCCAATTTTAGTATTGGAATGAACATTTTTTTCGAAATTAATAAAAAATTATCAAAACTATTGCATTTATATTCTAAAGATTATGAAATAACAATAGAGGAAATTCATCATAAAGAAAAAATAGATAAACCTAGCGGAACAGCTATTTCTTTAGCAAAAGATATAGTTCACAACAAAATGAAAAAAACATGGGTTTTGGATGAAAAAAAGACAAAAGATCAAATTTTGATTTTATCAAAAAGATTTAATAATGTACCCGGAATACATACTGTAAAATATGAATCTAAAATAGAGGATATAAAAATCCAACATAAAGCTCATAGCAGAGAAGGATTTGCTTTAGGTGCTGTTATTGCAGCAGAATGGATTCAAAACAAAAAAGGTTTTTTTTCTATGAAAGAAGTTTTAGGAATATAAATATCTTTTTATGTATCAATATTTTGTTTTTAGTGGCATATTTTTATTTTTTGAACATATCATTCATATTTTAGGAACATGGAAATTTTATAAAAAATTGGGGATAAAATCTTGGAAAATTTTTATTCCTGTATATAATATTTTTATTCTTTTAAAAATTTATAAAAGATCTATCTGGTGGATTTTACTATTATTTATTCCATTAACTAGCATAATCTTAATTTAAATTTTGTGGATGAACTTAATTTATACTTTTTTAAAAAAAACGAAAAAAAATATTATTTTATTTTTAATGTCTGCGGGTTTATACATTTTTTACGTAAATTTTTTCAAAAAAATACAATTATTAAAAATTGAAAATATAAAAAAAAAAGAAGATAATATAGGGATTTTATTCGCTATTGTTTTTTCTTTTGTAACTCATACTTATATAGTTCAACCTTTTGTGATTCCTACTTCTTCTATGGAAAGAACTTTATTAGTAGGAGATTTTATATTAGTCAGTAAAATTCATTATGGATTACGAATGCCTATGTCTCCTATTTGCATTCCTTTTTTTACACATAACAATATTATTGGAAATATAAAATCTTATATTTCTATTTTTCAATGGCCATACTTTCGTTTTCCTCCTATACAATCTGTGCAAAGAAATGATATAATCGTTTTCAATTATCCTAAAGATTCTAATCATAAAATAATAGATCGTAAAGACCATTATATTAAACGTTGTGTAGGATTACCAGGAGATTTAATCTCTATTAAAAAAGGGATTTTATTTGTTAATCATAAAAAAGAAAAATCTTTTTTGGAAAAACAACAAGCTTATTTTATTAAAACGATAAATATTCCTTTAAATATAGAATATCTTAAAAACAAAATGGATATTGAAGATATTGAATGTATTGAAGAAAAAAATGATGAATATTTTTATCAAATTATGTTAAATGAAAAAAAAGCAACTCAAATAAAAAATTTATTCGATAACATAGTTTTTATAAAAAAGTATATTCTTCCTATTCATTTTAAGGAACATTCTATATTTATGAATTATTCAGATTGGAATAGAGATTTTTTTGGGCCATTACACATACCTAAAAAAGGGGAATTAGTGAAATTAAATTCAAAAAATATTCATGTTTATAATGAAATTTTCACTTATGAAAAAGTTAATAAATTCGATATGACTTCAAAGAAATATTATAAAGTAAAAAACAATTATTATTTTATGATGGGAGATAATAGACATAATTCATCTGACTCTCGATATTGGGGTTTTGTTCCAGAAGATCATATAGTAGGTAAACCTATATTTATATGGATGAGTATCGATTGGGATCGAAAAAATCCTTTAAATATATTTAATTGGAAGTTTCGTTGGGATCGCATTATGAAAACAATAAATAATCAACATTCTTATCTATCTTTATTTTTTCTATTTTCATTTTCATATTTAATCTATTTTTTATTTAAAAACGAAAAATCATAAATTCAATAAAAAATATTATTTTCGTTTTTTTTAAAAAAACTCCCTATAAAATAACCAGATAAAATCCCTCCAATATGAGCAAAATGAGCAACTCCAGGTGCTAAATTAAAAATAGACGAGACAAAACTTCCAAAAATAAAAATTATAAGAGCTTTTCTAACTGCTATTGGAAAAGGAAAAGGTAAAATAAAAATTTTATGTTCTGGAAAAAATTTAGCAAAAGCTCCTACTATTCCACTTACGGCTCCAGAAGCTCCCATCATAGGAGAATACATAGAAGTATAAAGATTAATTTTTTGTTCTTCATTGAAATAATCTAACATTTTTTTAGCTTGTGAAAAATCTAAAGTTTGAACAAAGTAATATAAAACACCAGTGTTAAAAATGATTTGAAATAATGCCGCGAAAATACCTGATAAAAAATATATAATTATAAATTTTTTTACTCCTAATAAAGTTTCTATCTGTCCTCCAAACATAAATAAAGCTAACATATTAAAAATTATATGAAAAAAAAGTCGTTTCGAGTGGACAAACATATGAGTAAAAATTTGATATAATTCAAATCGTTCATCTAAAGGATGATATAAAGAAAGAATGCTCTCTATTTTATATTGTGAAAAAACAAAAGCAGCTGTATACACAAGTATATTCACACTAATTAAATGTTTTACAGCATCTGAATTAAAATTTGTATAAAAATTCACTTTTTAAAAAAAATTTTTTCTTAAAACAAAAAATATGGGATCGCCTGAATATGTATAATTTGGATTATGACAAGAAAATAAATCTTTAATTATACATTCCATTTTTTCAGGATATAATTTTGTTCCGTATTTTATAGATGCGGATTTGGATATAATTTGAATAAGTTTCTTTTTATTATTTTTTTCTTTTCTAAGAAAATTATATGTTATAATATTTTGAATGATTTCAACCAACATGTTTTGATGTATGTTTTCAGGGACAGAATACAAATAAGCTGATTCGTTACAAATATATAAATGAAATCCAAAATTGATCAAATCATTTTTTATATTATTTAAAGAAATAGATTCTTTTTTTAAAAGTTTTACTTTTATGGGAAAAATCAATTGTTGACTTATCAAATTTCTTTTTCTTAAAAAGAATTCAAATAATATGTTTTGATGCGCTTTATGTTGATCTACCAATATCACATATTCATTCTTCAATACAAAAATTATGTATTTTCTATTCATTTGAAGAGTTTTTATTTTACTTTTATGAGAAACATAATGAAATAACTCATTTGTGAATTGAAAATTGTTATTAAATGTTTCAAAATTAGATTCATTTATTTTATGATACCAATTTTCTAGTTGAACGACTTTTTCTTGATCATAAAGTTTATCATAAAAATTATTTAATGAATAATCTTTTTTAAGTGATTTACAAGATAGAAAAATATCATAATTTTTCAACTCTCTATTTTTTACTTTATATTGATGAAATAAAATATTTTTGATTTCTTGTTGGATCATTTCACCAATATCCTCTTCTTTTTCTAATTTTACTTCTTTTTTTGTTGGGTGTATATTCCAATTTACTAAACTAGAATCTACAAAAATAAAAATAAAATAAGATGCTGTTTTTAAATCTCTCAAAAAACCATCATAAGCATGAACAATTTTTTTGTGTAAAAGTAAATGAGTAACACAGCGTTGATTCACCAATAAGAATTGATCACCTTTTTTTCTATAAATATCTGGAACGCTCACAAATCCTTCTACAAGAATTCCATTTTTTTTTATAAAAATGGAAACTAAATTTTTTATTTTATTTTTAAAAATTTCTTTAATTCTTTCTATTAAAGAAGTTTTTTTGAAATAAAAAACAATTTTATTATTATGATAAAATCGATATGTTATATTTCTGTGTGCTAAAATAATTTTATAAAATTCATAAATAATATGTTGAAATTCTATTTTAGAAGATTTTAAGAATTGTCTTCTAGCTGGAAATTTAGAAAAAATATTTTTTACAGAAATTCTTGTTCCTCGAAGCATATTTATAGGAATTTGTTTTTTTATTTTTCCTTCTTCTATAAAAAGATGAATTCCTACTACATTTTCTTCATTTTTAGTTTGGATTTCTAATTGAGAAATCAGTGCTATAGAAAATAAAGCTTCTCCTCTAAATCCTTTTGTTTTAATTTTGAAAATATCATCAGTTTTTTTAATTTTAGAAGTAGCATGTCTTAGAATACTCATTTTAGCATCATCAATACTCATCCCTATTCCATCATCTATTAATTGAATCAATGTTTTTCCTGAATCTTTTATAAAAATGTCAATCATTTTCGCGTTTGCATCTATTGCATTTTCTAATAATTCTCTTAAAACAGAAGAAGGACGTTGTATGACCTCTCCTGCAGCTATTTGCTGAATCACTTTTTCAGGCAAAAGTTGAATAATATTTTTCATTTTATAGACTTTCTAAATAAAGACATATATATAGCTGTTTTCGCACATTCTATACCTTTATTTCCATTTTTTCCGCCTGATCGATCAAAAGATTGTTGTTCATTTCTATCAGAAAGAACACAAAATATAACAGGGGTATCATATATTATGTTAATATCTTTAATTCCATTCGAAATAGCTTGACATAAATATTGAAAATGAGGAGTTTCTCCCTGTATCAGGGATCCTATGGCAATAATTGAATCAAAATCGTAACAATGAGCTATTTTTTTAGAAGAATAAATTAATTCATAACTTCCAGGAACTTCCCAAGTTTTAATTTTTTCTTTTAGTATTCCTAATTGAATTAAAGTTTCGTAAGCACCTTTATATAATCTATTCGTAATTTCTCTATTCCATAAAGAGACAATAATCGCAAATTTTAAATTTGCATTTTTTATTTTTTTTTTATCTAATGAATAAGCAGAATCTATCTTCATAAACACAATAATTTATAATTTGTTTTCAATAAACATAAGATATTTTTCAACGTTTTTTTTATACAAAAAAAAAGGATATTTTTTTTCTATTTTTTTTAGAAAAAATTTAGAATTTTTATATTTTTTCATATAAAAATTCAATAATGCTGCTTTGTAATAATAAAGAGGAGTTGTGATTTTATTATCTCTTACATTAGCTGCTATAACGTAATTTTTTAAGGCTTCTTTTTGATTTTTGATTTGAGAAAAAGCATCTCCTATAATTCCGTATTTCATAGAGGATAAAATTTCATCTTTTGCTGAAAAACTTTTCATCATTTGTATAGTTTTTTCATAATCCCCCAATTTATAATAGCAAATTCCTGCATAAAATTTAGATATGTTTCCTGCTTTAGTAAAAGGAAATTTAGAAGCTATACCTAAAAATCCTAAATAATTTATTTTAATATTTTTTCTATTTAAAGCTTTATCTGTTTCTCCTTCAGAAAGATATTGTTGAGCATAATTCAATTCTTTCATCGCTTTTTCTTCTGATGGATATAAAAAAAATTTCTTTGAAAAAAAATATGCACCAGTTATTATAATAATTAAAAAAAAAATTATGTTTTTTTTCATGTCATGATATTTGATAAATCAATAAAGGAACTATAATATTCTATAAATTTAATATTAATATACATTATCTAATTCATTTTTTTTCTTATTACTTCTATAGTTTTTATTCTTTTATGATCAATGCTTTTTATAATAAAAGAATAATTTAAAAAATTGATTTTCTGTTTTCTTTTTGGAAATTCTTTACTTATTTCCATAATAAATCCTCCTAAAGTATCTGCTTCTCCTTTTTTATTCTCAAAAAAAACTTCTTCTTTAATGTCCATAATACGATAAAAATTGATTAAAGATGTTTTTCCATCAAACAAATAATTATTTTGATTGAGTTTAGAATAAGACATGTCTTCTTCATCAAATTCATCAATAATATCTCCTACTATTTCCTCTATCACATCTTCAAGAGTAATTAATCCACATGTTCCTCCATATTCATCTACCACAATAGCTAAATGGATTTTCCTTTTTTTAAAATCGTTTAAAAGATCATCTATCTTTTTTTTTTCTGGTACAAAAAAAGGGGGATGAATTAATTTATTCCATTCAAAATTTTTATCATAAATAAACGGAAGTAGATCTTTCGCAAAAAGAACTCCTTCTATATCATCAATACTGTCTTTATAAATAGGAATCCGAGAATATCCCTGATACCTAACTAATTCTAATACGTTTGAAAAATTTGTATTTCGATTTAAAGCGAACATATCTATTCTTGGCGTCATAATTTGATGTATTTCTGTATTTCCAAAATCAACAATTCTTTGCAAAAATTGACGTTCTTTAACGTTTTTTTGATTTGAAGATGTAATTTTTAAAGCCTTTGAAAGTTGATCTACAGAAATCATTTTCTTTTTTTTTGTTACTTTTTTTTCTATAGATTTTGAAATCAAAATTATAATTTTGCTGATTGGATATAATATCTTACTGAGAATCAGTAATGGCTTTGCCATAAAAATAGCAAAACGTAAATTATTTTTACTAGCATATATTTTAGGTATTATTTCTCCAAATAAAAGCAAAATAAAAGTAAGAAACACCACCTCTAAAAGAAAATTGATAGGGATATGAAATCGATTATAAATAACTAAATATTTTTTTTGTAAAAATTCTGTTATTAAATAAGAACTTAGTATAACAATTCCAATATTAGAAAAATTATTAGATATTAATATTGTTGCTAGTAGTTTTTTTTTCTCTCTTAGAATTTTAAACACAATATTTCCTTTATAAGAGTTTTTTTTTCTCTCTCTATCAATCGTTTTTTTTTCAATACAAAAAAAAGCTGTTTCGGATCCAGATATTAGTGCAGAAAATAATAACAGTATTATTATTAATGCAAAATAAAAAACTAAATATAAAGTTTTTTCTAAAAAAACATTCGTCGAAGATTCTTTTTCCAAGAGATTAAATTTTGATAATAATTTTTAGAAAATAAAATGGAAAATTTATATGATAAAAAATGGATCTTAAATTCATATTAGGGTTTCATTGAAAATAAAAACTAAATCATTTTTTCATGTTTTAAAAATAAGATAATAGGACGAGGAAAAGGGTACTCATCTATTTTATTATGTGGGATAAAAAAAAAATTATCAAGAAATATATTTTTATTTTGTAAAATATCACAATTTAAAAATCGAATTGATAAAATTTGATGAGTAAGTTTATGTTCTATTTTATACATCAAAGTGTTAGAAACAACTATTCTAAATTTTTTCCAAATTTTATCATTTATATCATAAATTGAAAGATTTTCTTTCGATTCTATTAAAGGAAAATCATAAAGTCCCTTCCATATATCTTTATTAGATCTTTTATTTATACAAATATTTTTATTCCGATCACATATGAAAAGATAATAAAAAAATCTATGTTTTATAAACTTTTTTATTTTTTTTACAGGTAATTTATATACAGTTTCATTTTGAATGGAAAAACAAGAATCTTTAACTGGACATCCTAAACATTTAGGATTTTTTGGAGTACATAAAATAGAACCTAAATCCATAATTGCTTGATTAAAAATTCCTGGCTGTTTAAAATCCATTATTTTTGAAACAATAACTCGAAATATATTTTTTGTAGTAGTGGATGTAATATCATTATAAATTCCAAAATATCTAGAAAATACTCTAAAAGCATTTCCATCAATAGCAGGGATAACTTCATGAAAACATATAGATGCAATAGCTGCTGCTGTATATGGACCTATTCCTTTATATTTTATTAATTCTTTATATTTTTTGGGAAAAGAAATTTTTTTGTTTTTTAATTCTTTCGCAAAAGAATGTAAGTATTTTGCTCTAGAATAATACCCCAATCCTTCCCATTTTTTCAATACATCTTTCTCTTCTGCTTTAGCTAACTTTTCTAAAGTTGGAAATTTTTTTATAAAGTTTAAATAATACTTTTATGGTTTGTGATATCCTTGTTTGTTGCAGCATAAACTCTGAAACCAATATATAATATGGATTTTTAGTTCCTCTCCAAGGAAGGATTCTATGATTTTTTTTATACCAATTTATTATTTTTTTAGAAAAATCCATATACCTTTAATTTTAGAGCAATTTTATAAAAAATTGGTATATTTAAGAAACCAAATTTTGTTATTCGATATAATGATTTAACATGACAAAAGCAGATATAATAACAGAAATCATATCAGAAACTGGATCTGAGAGAATTGATACGCAAAAGGTGATAGAAACATTTATGAAAAAAATAAAGCAAAGTTTAACATCGGGAGAAAATGTTTATTTAAGAGGATTCGGATCATTTATTATTAAATATCGTGCGAAAAAACTCGGCCGTCATATATCCAAAGATATGTCTATTGTAATTCCTGCGCATAATATACCAGCATTTAAACCTGCAAAATCTTTTACAGAATTAGTGAAAAAAAATGTTCCTATACCTATAAAGGAATAGAAATAATGGAAATACAATGAATCAATAATTACTAAATGAGAATTATGCCAAACGGAAAAAAAAGAAAAAGACGTAAAATTGCAACCCATAAAAGAAAAAAAAGAAATAGGAAAAATAGGCATAAAAAGAAATAATAATAAAATTAATCTATTGTAATTTCTGAAACCTTTTTCCTTGTTTTTGTGTATGAATAAAGAGTTAATTATAAATGCAGAAGAACAAGAAGTTAAGATAGCTCTTTTAGAAGAAGGAAAGTTACTGGAGCTTCATAGAGATGTTTTTGATAAAAAATTCTCTGTAGGAGACATATATTTGGGGAGAGTTAAAAAAATTTTATATGGATTAAATGCTGCTATCATAGATATAGGACATTCAAAAGGAGCTTTTTTGCATTATGATGATCTTGGATTTCAAATAGATCAAATGTTAGATTTGATATCTACAAATCATATAAAAAAAGAATTTTATAATTTTGAACCTCAAGAAAATAAAAATTCTATAAATCATATATTGCATCTTGGACAAAAAATATTAGTTCAAATTTCCAAAGAGCCTATTTCTAACAAAGGACCAAAACTTACTACCAAAATTTGCATTCCAGGGAGAAATTTAATACTTATACCTTTTTCAGAAAAAATTTTTATTTCTAAAAAAATAAAAAATATAAAAGAAAGAAGTAGATTGGTTTCTTCCATAAAAAAAATAATACCTCAGAAATTTGGTGTTATTATTCGTACAGCTGCTAATAATGAAATAGAAAAAATTCTGAATGATGAATTAATTTTTTTAATCAAAAAATGGAAAAAAACGTTAAATAGTTTAATGAAACTTTGTCCTCCAGTTCGAGTATTGAGTGAAAGGAGTAAGACTTATTGTTTATTAAGAGATATATTCAATAACGATTTTAAATCTATTTATTGTAATAACAGTTTTCTTTTTCAAGAAATTCATTCATATTTATCTTTAATTGCTCCAAAAAAAATCAGCATAATTAAATATTATAAAGGAAACCTCCCCATATTTGAAAAATATGGGGTAGAAAAACAAATACAAATTTTTTTAGGAAAAAATGTCCCCCTTGAAAATGGAGCTTATCTTATAATAGAACACACTGAAGCTTTACATGTTATAGATGTTAATAGTGGAATGAGTAATCATATGATGAAAAATTGTACAGAAATAGAAAGAACTGAGAATATATTGAAAATTAATTTATTGGCAGCAACTGAAATAGCTAGACAACTTAGACTGAGGGATATGGGAGGTATAATTATAGTGGATTTTATAGATATGTATGACTCTATGCAAAAAAAACAACTATATGAACATTTAAAGGATAAAATGAAAAATGATAGAGCAAAACATCAAATTTTACCTCCTAATGAATTTGGTTTAGTTCAATTTACTCGTCATAGAGTAAGGCCTGAATTAAAAAAAATGAATATAAATAATAAAAAGTCTAAAAATTCTCCTGAGAATTACATTCATTATTTGGAATTTGTTCTAGAAACTATTATAAAAAATAAGAATCATAAAGGAATACAATTACATATTCATTCTTTTGTTTCAGCTTATTTAAAAAAAGGATTTCCTTCTATTCAACAAAAATGGTTTTTAAAATATAAAAAATGGATAAAAATAATTCCAAGAGATTCATTTGAATACACAGAATATCTAATTTTAAATAAAAATCATAAAATTGTATCATCTTCTTTTTATTTTCATTAAAATTTATTATAAATTATTTATACATACTCAAATGAGTGGGCGTGGTGAAACCGGTAGACACGTCAGAATTAGGATCTGATGCCTATTAGGCGTGAGGGTTCGAATCCCTTCGCCCGCACTAATTTTTTATATTTCTTTTTTTATATCCTATATAAATTTGTCTAGGTCTTCCTATAGGATCTCTATTCAATTTCATTTCTTTCCAATGGGCCATCCACCCTGGCAATCTTCCTAAAGCAAACATAACAGTAAACATATCTTTTGGAATGCCTATGGCCTGATAAATAATACCGGAATAAAAATCGATATTAGGATAAAGTTTTTTTTCCACAAAATAGGAATCCTGAAGAGCATTTTTTTCAAGATTTTTTGCCAATTCTAATATTGGATCAGAAATTCCTAATTCTTTAATAACGTTTTCAGCTACTTTTTTAGCTATTTTAGCTCTAGGATCAAAATTTTTATAAATTCGATGTCCAAAACCCATAAGTCGAAATGGATCTTTCTTATTTTTTGCTTTTTCTATCCATTTTTTTATATTTCCTCCACTTTTTAAAATATCTTCTAACATTTCAATTACAGCTTGATTAGCCCCTCCATGTAATTTTCCCCAAAGAGCACTCATCCCTGCAGATATAGATGAAAATAATCCAGCATGAGCAGAACCTAATAAACGAACAGTAGTTGTGGAACAATTTTGTTCATGATCAGCATGTAATATTAAAAGTTTATTCAAAGCATCCGAAATAATTGGATTTTGTTCATAAGATTTATTAGGAATAGAAAAAAACATTTTTAACAGATTGGATATATAATCAAGATGATGATCTGCATGAGAAGGAGGTACCCCTATTTTTTTTCTGTAAGTTAAAGCTGCTAATATAGGTAATTTAGCTAATAAATGAAGATATATATCTTCTTCTTGTAAAGAATTTGTAAATGCATCTAAAGTATAGGTCAATAAAGATAAAATTTCCATTGGATGATAAAAGTTAGGAATATTATCAAGTATTTGGATTATTTTCTGATCAATATGATTAAATTTTTTTATTTTTTCGGAAAAGGATTTTAATTGTGCAGTATTAGGAAGTTCTCCATTTAAAATAAGATAACTCGTTTCTATAAATGAACATTTGTTAATAACTTGTTCAATAGGATATCCTCTATATAAAAGTTCTCCTTTTTCTCCATCTATAAAACTAATAGAACTTTTGGTGATTCCTGTATTTTTAAATCCTGGATCAAATGTAATAAATCCTGTATTTTCTCTTAATTGAGAAATATTAATGGCTTTATCATAAAAAGTTCCATAAATGACAGGCAACTTGTAATGATATCCATTGATATTCAAATTTACGACACTGCACATAAAAATAAATTTTTAAATTTATATAATATAAATAATAAAATATAACTTTTACATTTTTAAAATCATTTCATCAAATGAAATAAGAGTATCAAATCCCTTTTTAGAAAAATAATTTTTCATTCCTTTTCTATAACTTATCAAAACAAAATCTCCGCCCCAAGCTCCTAAACTTTTGATTATTCCTAAATAGTCAGGAAAATATATTTCTTTAATAGTAGGAATATTAAGTATTTTTGATATAATTTTTTCATGTTTGAACAATAATTCTTCGAATTCTTTTAATGTTTTACAAAAAGGAATTTTTCGAGTAATAAAAGATATGGACTCAATATTTTCATAGGATATACTAGATATAGTAGAATGAAAATATTGTATTTCATCACAAGTATTTTTCTTTTTATTGAGATGCAGAAAAAAAAGTTGGTTTTTAAATGGAGGATTAAATTCTATGGGAATAATATGAGGTTTTTTATTACATAATTTATAAATTATGGGTCTTGAAATTGAAACACAAGCGATATCATATCCACTTCCTGGAAAATAGTTTCCTAATAACATGTAAGGGTCTATTTTAGCCCATTTCGCTATATTATTAATTAAAGTAGAACTGCTACCTAACCCCCAATTTCTAGGAAATTCCAATTGTGTTTTAACATATATTCCTAATTCATTAGGTTCATTAGAAAGAAAATTCTTTTGAATTTTTTTAGATTTTAATAATAAATCTCTTAGTTTAATAGCCGTATTTTTTTCTGTTTCATAACAAATGTCTAAAGAAGGAAGCTGAAATATGCCTTCAAACCAAGGTTGATTGACTTCATCGTAACATTTCCAATGCAAAACAGAAGAAAAATTATGTACAAAAATAGTTAATGACTGTCCTTTAATTGTGGGCAAAGCTAATCCATAAGCTCCACAAAGAATAAAATATTCTCCTGTTAACAACAGTTTTCCATGACTATAAAAAAAATGTTTATATTTATGTCTATGCATTATGGATTTATATTTTTTAGACAGAATTTCTTAAAATTTTTTTAATTAAACCTTGTAAAATATTACTTGGACCTATTTCTGTAAATGAAACGGCTCCATGGTCCATCATATTTTTTATGGATTGTTTCCATTTAACTGGAGCAGTCAATTGTTCTACAAGATTCTTTTTTATATCATCAGATTTATTTACAGGTAGAGCGGTTACATTTTGATATATTGGATATTTAGAATCTTTAAAATAAATTTTATTTAAAATTTTTTTAAATTTTTTTTGGGCTGGTTTCATGATTGGAGAATGAAAAGCTCCATGAACAGGAAGAAAAAATATTTTTTTAGCACCTATTTTTTTTAGATAAGAACAAACCCTTCTCAAAGCTTGAATTTCTCCAGAAATAACTAGTTGCTCAGGACTATTATAATTAGATGGAACTATAATCCCATGATCTTTGTTACAAACGTCTTCTATAATAGAATCTTTTAATCCAAATACAACAGCCATACCTCCTGGGTTCAATTCACAAATATTTTGCATAATTGAAGCTCTTTCATTCACTAATTTTAATCCATCTTCAAAAGAAAATACATTAATTGCAGCTAAAGCAGATAATTCACCAAGAGAATGTCCAGCTACCATATCAGGTTCAAAACTATTTGATATTCTTGCTTTGATAACTGAATATATATAAATTGATAATTGTGTGTATTTTGTATTTTTTAAAATATCCATAGATCCTTCAAACATTATAGATGTAATTCGAAAACCTAAGACTTCGTCAGATAATTGAAATAATTTTTTTGCTAAATGAGAATTTTTATATAAATCTTTTCCCATTCCTAAAAATTGAGATCCTTGACCAGAAAATAAATAAGCTTTCATAAAAAAATATTTTAATTTAAAAACTTAAAATTAATTGTTACATGAAAATTACTGATACCCATACCCATTTATACATGAAAGAATTTGATGAAGATATTAGTTTTGTAATACAAAAAGCCTTTCATAAAGGAATCAATAGATTTTTACTTCCTTCTATAGATAGTTCTACTATTCCTAGTCTACTAAAATTAGAAAAAAAATATCCCAATGTATGTTTTTCTATGATAGGATTACATCCTAATAAAGTTCATCCAGTTAGTTTAAAGAAAGAATTGAAAAATATTAAAACATGGTTATATAAACATCCTTTTATTTCTATTGGAGAAATTGGGATGGATTTGCATTCGGAAAAAAAATTTATTTCTGAACAGGAATATGCTTTTCAAACTCAAATAAGATGGGCTAAACAAAAAAAACTACCTATAGTTATACATTGCAGAGAAGCTTTTGATCAAGTTTTTCATATTTTATCAAAAGAAAAAAACTCTTTTCTTAAAGGAGTTTTTCATTGTTTTTCCGGAACTTTGGAGCAAGCTCAAAAGATTATTGACCTTGAAATGAAACTAGGCATTGGAGGAATGATCACTTTTAAAAAAAATCATGTTAGTCAATTTTTACATAAAATATGTTTGAATCATATAATATTAGAAACTGATTCTCCTTATCTTGCTCCACATCCTTTTAGAGGAAAAAGAAACGAACCAAAAAATTTAAGAATAATTTTAGAAAAACTATCACAGATTTATTCTGTATCAGAAGAAAAAATATCTGATATTATTCATTTAAATGTAGAAAAATTATTTTTTACACCATTTTAGATGGATTAATGAATTTTTCAAATTCATCAACAGTCAAATATCCTAATCGAATCGCTTCTTCTTTTAAGGTACTATTATTTTCATAAGCACATTTTGCTATTTCTGCTGATTTTTCGTATCCAATATGAGGATTAAGTGCTGTAACTAACATCAAAGATTTATCCAAAAATTCTTTAATTCTCTGATAATTTGGTTTTATTCCTTTCACGCAAAAAGAAGAAAAAGAAGTGCAAGCATCTGCAAGAAGTTGAGAAGATTGTAAAAAATTATATGCCATTAATGGTTTTGCTACATTCAATTCATAATTTCCTGAAGATCCAGCCATAGAAATGGCTATATCATTTCCTATAACTTGAGTACAAACCATAATAATAGCTTCGCATTGAGTAGGATTCACTTTTCCAGGCATTATAGAAGATCCGGGTTCATTTTTAGGAATGTGAATCTCTCCAATACCTGAACGTGGTCCAGAAGCTAAAAAACGAATATCATTTGATATTTTAATTAAAGAAACAGCTATTTGTTTAAGAGCGCTGTGAGATTCCACTATAGCATCGTGAGATGATAATGCTTCAAACTTATTTTTAGCGACTTTAAAAGGAAATCCAGTATATTTACATATATATTCGGTTACTTTCGTATCGTATCCTTTAGGAGCGTTCAACCCTGTTCCTACAGCTGTTCCTCCTATAGCCAATTCAGAAAGATGATCTAAAGTTTTTTTTAGAGCGTTTAATCCATGATCGATTTGAGAAACATATCCTGAAAATTCTTGTCCTAGAGTAATAGGAGTTGCATCCATAAGATGAGTTCTTCCTATTTTAATGACATTATAAAATAATTTGGATTTTTCTTCCAAAGTTTTTTTTAATTTTTGGATAGAAGGAATAGTTTCTTTTCTTAATTTATTATAAGAAGCTATATGCATTGCTGTAGGAAAGGTGTCGTTAGATGACTGAGACATATTCACATCATCATTAGGATGAATAAAAGGTTTGTTCCTTCCTAACTTTTCTCCCATTAAAACATGAGCTCTATTAGAAATAACCTCGTTTATATTCATGTTAGTATGAGTTCCTGAACCCGTTTGCCATATAACTAAAGGAAATTGATCATTTAATTTTTTTTCTATAATTTCATCACAAACTAAGGATATCATGTCTTTCTTCTTTTTAGATAAAAAACCTAATTCAAAGTTAACATGAGCCGCTGCTTTTTTTAAAAAACCAAATGCATGAATAATTTCTATAGGCATAGAAGCCTCTGCCCCAATCCTAAAGTTTCTTCTAGATCTTTCTGTTTGCGCTCCCCAATATTTATTAGCAGGTACTTCAACAAATCCTAAAATATCTTTTTCTATTCTA
The DNA here is from genome assembly GCF_014251315.1 of Blattabacterium cuenoti. NCBI lineage: Bacteria > Pseudomonadati > Bacteroidota > Flavobacteriia > Flavobacteriales > Blattabacteriaceae > Blattabacterium > Blattabacterium cuenoti. The sequence goes on from NZ_CP059185.1 coordinate 120,436, forward strand.
TATGTCATTGTCCTATTTTTTTACGAAATTATAATATAAAAATTTTATCTATCTATGATTATTAAATTTATAGGATTTTTGTTTTTTTTATTCATAACTATATCTGGTTTTTGGTGTATATTTTTTTTATCTTTTTTTAGTATTTACTGGATTATGAGTATATTAATTAATATGTTTTCAATTCGTTTTTTAAAATATAGGAATGATAAAGACAAGAAAATATAAAATACTTAAAAATAAATACTTTTGGATTAGTATTTTTTTTTTAATATGGATATCTTTTTTTGATTCTAATTCTTTAATGTTACACTTAAAATTTAAAAAAAGTATTCAGGAAATGACATTGAATAGAGATTTTTTAAAAAAAAAATTTTATTAGAAGGAAATAAATTTAAAAAATTAACTACGGATTCTAAATATCTTGAAAAATTAGCAAGAGAAAAATTTTACATGAAAAAAGAAAATGAAGATTTATTTGTTATATCCCAAAATAATATTAACGTCCCATATAAATAAGTAATATACTTAAATCTGAAGGAGATATTCCACTAATTCTTGAAGCTTGAGCCAATGAGATTGGACGATAATAATCCAATTTTTCTCTTGCTTCTGAAGAAAGAGATTTAATTGATTTATAATCAAAATTATTCGGAATTTTAAGACTTTCCAATTTTAATAATTTTTTTGCATTTTCTTTTTCTCTGTTTATATATCCTTTATATTTTATACGAATAGAAACTTGTTCCAATATTTCCTGAGTAAAATCGTTTTTTTTAATTTCTTCTATTAAAAATGGAACAGATATAATGTCTTTAATATCAATTTCAGAACGAGATAAAATAGTTTCTATTTTTTTATTGTGATATATTTTAGGAGATTTTCTAGCAAGTAAGATAGGATTTATAGTTTTTGGATCAAAATTCTTTTTTCGAAATAAATACATACATTTTTCTATCTTAGATTTTTTTCTATCTAGTAGTGTCATTTTATCTTTTGAAATTAAACCTATATTGTATCCCATAGGAGTCAATCTTTCATCAGCATTATCTTGTCGCAATAACATTCTATATTCCGCCCTTGAAGTGAACATTCTATAAGGTTCTTTTGTCCCTTTTGTAATCAAATCATCTATTAAAACTCCAATATAAGCTTGATTTCTTTTAAGAATAAATGGTTCTTTTTTATGAATTTTTAAATGAACATTAATTCCTGCCATTAATCCTTGTGCAGCAGCTTCTTCATATCCAGTTGTTCCGTTAATTTGTCCAGCAAAAAAAAGATTTTCTATAATCTTACTTTCTAAAGTGGCCTTTAATTGTTCTGGAGGAAAATAATCATATTCAATAGCATATCCAGGTTTCAATATTTTTACATTTTCAAAACCTGAAATTTTTTTTAAAGATTGATATTGTATTTTTTCTGGAAAAGAAGTAGAAAATCCATTTATATATACTTCTACAGTATTCCATCCTTCTGGTTCTACAAAGATAGTATGTTCTTTTTTATCCGAAAATCGAAAAACTTTTTCTTCTATAGATGGACAATATCTGGGGCTGACTCCTTGAATAGATCCAGTATGAATTGGAGAATAACTGAAATTATTACGTATAAAATCATGTATTTTTTGATTCGTGTAAGTAATGTAACATTTTTTTTGTTTTTTCAATTTTTTTGTATTATAAAAAAAAGAAAATTTTTTTGGATCTATATCTCCATTTTGAGACTTCATTTTATTATAATTTAAGGAACGTCCATCTACTCTTGGAGATGTTCCTGTTTTCATTCTTCCAAATTTTAATCCAAAATTTTCAGTTAATTGTTCTGTAATTCCTCTTACTTCTTGTTCTGCTATTCTTCCTCCATTAATTTTTTTTTCTCCAATATGTATTTTTCCATTTAAAAAAGTCCCATTTGTAAGTATTACTGTCTTTCCTTTAATTTTTAAACCAAAAAAAGTTTTAACTCCTTTAATTTTATATTTTTCTATTATTAAAGATGTTACTGTATCTTGATACAGATCCAATTGAACATTTTTTTCTATAAAAAATCTCCAATAATAGGAAAATAATTTTCTATCACATTGAGCTCTAGGACTCCACATAGCAGGTCCTTTAGATTTGTTTAGCATTCTGAATTGAATTGTACTAAAATCTGCAATTATTCCTGAATACCCACCTAAAGCATCTATTTCTCGAATGATTTGACCTTTAGCAATTCCTCCTATAGCCGGATTACATGACATTTGACCTATAGTTTGTAAATTAGTGGTAATAAGCAAAGTTTTGGATCCCATATTAGAAGCTGCAGAAGCCGCTTCTACACCAGCATGTCCTCCCCCAACCACAATGACATCATATATATCTAAAAACATGATTTTTATTTAAATTTATTTCAATTTTAAATAAAATTCTTCTTTTCTTTTCATAATTTCTTTATCTATATGATTATGGTCGTCATATCCTAAAAAATGTAATATGGCATGTATCATAACACGTTTTAATTCATTAATAAAAAATTGATTCCATTGTTTGGAGTTATCATAAACACGATCTATACTAATAAATATGTCTCCCGAAATACATTTATTGATAGAATAATTAAACGCAAGTACATCTGTGTAAAAATTTTTTTTTAAATATTTTTTATTCATATCTAAAAGATAATCATCATTACAAAAAATATAGTTAATATTTCCAATATATCTTCCTTCATTGTTTAATAATGTATAGATTTCTTTAATAAAAAAAGATTTTTTTTTGATAAAAAAATTAGAAATTTCATAAAACAATTTAATTCTCATAAAATAATATTTATTATTTTAGAATAATTTTTATTTACATATTTACATATGTTGATAACAACAAAAAAAATAATTCCTAATATATTCACTTTATTAAATTTGTTTTGTGGATGTCTGTCTATTATATTTTTACAATCTAGAAATTTTAATTATTCTGCTGTTGTTACTTTATTTTCAATAATTTTTGATTTTTTGGATGGTTTTTTTGCTAGATTGATCAAAAACGAAAATCCATTTGGAAAAGAATTGGATTCTCTAGCAGACATGGTTTCTTTTGGATTAGTTCCATCTGTAATAGTTTTCCTTTTATTGGAAAAAAAAACCCCAATTCCATTTATTGAATATTTTTCTTTTTTTATTTCCATTATTTCTGCATGTCGTTTAGCTAAATTTAATATTACACCTCATAATAATCATGTAATAGGACTAACAACACCCGTGAATACCCTGTTTTTTTCTTCTTTATCTATCGTAATAATAAATCATCCTATCCTCTTTATTAATAAAAAAATCATATATCTTATTACGATGCTTTCTATGATATTCTTTTCCTGTTATTTTTTAATATCTAAGATTAGAATGTTTTCTTTTGATTTTGAAGATTTTTCTTGGAAAAAGAATAAAATACGTTATATATTTTTATTGATTAGTACATTTCTTTTATTAACTTTACATGTCATGGCATTGCCATGCATTATTATTTTTTATATAATAACCTCAATCTATTTTCATAAAAAATTAAAAAAAAAAAATTCATAATAAAAACATGAAATTAAAACTTCATCGTCCTATTTGTTTTTTTGATATAGAAGCAACAGGAATCAATATAGGAAAAGACAGAATTATAGAAATATCCATATTAAAAATATTTCCAAATGAAAAACAGGAAGATAAAACTTGGTTAATCTGTCCTGGAATTCCTATCCCCCCACAATCAACAGCTATTCATGGCATTAAAGATGAAGATGTAGCAGGAAAATTAAAGTTTAAAGATGTAGCTTTTTCTATTTTTAAAATGATTGAAAATACAGATTTAGCAGGATATAATTCTAATAGATTTGATATTCCAATTTTAGCAGAGGAAATGCTTAGAGCAGGAATATCTTTTGATATTAAAAAATATAAAACTATAGATGTTCAAGTTATATTTCATAAAATGGAACCTAGAACCCTATCTGCTGCCTATAAATATTATTGTAGTAAAGAGCTTCTGAGAGCTCATAGTTCTAAAGCTGATACATTTGCTACATACGAAATATTATTAGCACAATTAGAAAAATATAAAAACTTAAAAAAAGATGTAAAAAGTCTCAATCAATTTTCTCATCAAAAAAACATAGCAGATCTTGCTGGATTCGTTAAAATAGATGAAAAAGGAAATGAAATATTCAATTTTGGAAAATACAAAGGAGAGAAAATTTTTGAAATTTTTGAAAAAGATCCCAATTATTATGGATGGATACAGAATTCAGATTTCCCATTATATACAAAAAAAATATTAACAGGAATTAAATTAAAAAAATTTAATAAATAAATCCCCTAACTCTACCCTATTCTTGTCCTTTAATAAGATCTTTTAATTTTTTCGATATAAAATTTGTAAGATTTTTTCCATGTAGTAAACCTTTAGATAAAAGAGCCAAATTTAAAGCTTCTTGTATAATTTTTTTTCTTTTTTCTTCTGATGTTTCTTTTAATACTTTTTTCATCAAAATATGATTTGCGTTTACTATCAATTGATAATATTTTTCTTGATCTTTTTCTACCATATCTTTTCCTATAGTAGAATTCATTTCTTTTATTCTCCTTAAAAATTCTGGAATGATAATTAAAAAAGGATTATCTTTCTTGGATAAATCTTCTAATTGTATGGAAAATTTGAAATTTTCCATTAGATGATGATGAATAAGATTTTTTAAATCTTGTTTTTCTTTTTCAGAAAGTTCTGAATAAGGTTTATCCTCTTTCCTATAATTAATTAACTTATCAATATGATCTGAATCCACTCGCACAAAACAAATATCTTGATAAGAAAATTCTAATTTTTGTATTAAATGAACTGAAAGTGAACTATCAAGAATTAAAACTTCATAGCATCTATCTTTAGCATCTTTTATATAACTATACTGTTTATCTATATGTGAAGAATAAAGAAAAACAATTTTTTCTTCTTTATTTTTTTGAGTTTCTCTAATTTTATTTCTAAACTCTTCTAGAGTGAAATAATTTTCATCTACAGTACAAAAAACAAAGAACTTGATAGCTTTTTCAAAAAAATTTTGTGAGCTAATCATTCCATACTCTACTATAATTTTTATATCTTTCCATTTTTTTTGAAAATCTTCTCTGTTTTTTCTAAACATAGAATCTAGCTTATCAGCTACTTTTCTGGTTATATATTTAGATATATTTTTAACAGAAGCATCAGATTGCAAATAAGAACGTGATACGTTAAGAGGAATATCTGGAGAATCTATAACTCCTCTTAATAAAATAAGAAAATCTGGTACAACCCCTTCTAAATTATCCGTAATATAAACCTGATTTTGATACAAATGAATTTTATTTTTTTGTATGTCTATTCTTTTTTCTATTTTAGGAAAATATAAAATTCCTGTTAAATGAAAAGGATGATCTATATTTAAATGAATCCAAAATAAAGGATCTTCTAATTGATTTGTATATAATTCATGATAAAAATCCAAATAATTTTTATCGTTCAATCGAAGTGGATTTTTTTTCCAAGCAGGATTAATATTATTGATGACAACTTCTTTTTCTTTATCTTCTTCTTTTGAAGACAAAAAAATTTTAATGGGCATAAATTTACAGTATTTTTGTAATAATTTTAAAATCCGATCATACTCTAAAAATTCTTTATTCTCTTCATTAATAGACAAAACAATTTCTGTTCCTCTATCTTTTTTTTCAATTTCTTTCATGATGAAATTTGGATCTCCTTCACAAGACCAAAATATAGATGATGCGTTTTTTTTATAAGATTGAGTAAATATCATAACTTTGTTTGCCACCATAAAAGAAGAATAAAAACCTAATCCAAAATGCCCAATAATATTAGAAGAATCTGTTGTAGACAGATTTTTATATTTTTTAATAAATTCCTCAGCTCCAGAAAAAGCTATTTGATTAATATATTTATCCACTTCTTCTTCAGTCATTCCTATCCCATTATCTAAAATGTGAAGTGTATTATTTTTTTTATCTATGATAATTTTAACTTTAAAATCATTAATAATATCATACAAATTTTCTAATTTTATTAAAGTTTTTAATTTAACAATAGCATCTATAGCATTAGAAACTAGTTCACGTAAAAAAACTTCTTGATCTGAATAAAGAAACTTTTTAATAATAGGAAAAATATTGTCTGAAGTAACACTAATTTTATTATTTTTCATAGAATATTAACATTGTAGAATAGCAAAGAGAAAGTTATCAAAAATTATACCGTTATTTTTATAATAGACAATATGTCAGATTTTTGTAAAAAAACAATCAATAAATTTTTTTCCATCAAATCCTTTTAAATCTTGTATTTTTTCTCCTGTTCCTAAATATTGTATAGGAATTTTAAATTGATCCATTATTCCTATTACTACTCCTCCTTTAGCTGTCCCTTCTATTTTCGTTAGGATAATAGAAGTAACTGGAACAAAAGAAAGAAATTGTCTGACCTGTTCAAAAGCATTTTGACCAGTTGTTGCATCTAAAATCAGTATAATCTCATGAGGAGATTCAGGTATTATTTTTTTCATGACTCTACTAATTTTAGAAAGTTCTTCCATAAGATGGATTCGATTTTGTAATCTTCCGGCTGTATCAATTAGAACTACATCTTTTTTTTTAGATTTCGCCGATTGTAAAGTATCATATGCCACAGATGCTGGATCCGCATACATATGTTGTTTAATTAAAGGAACTTCAGCTTTATTTGACCATATTTCAAGTTGATCAATAGCAGCCGCTCTAAATGTATCTGCAGCACCTATAATGACATGAAAACCCTTTTTTTTTAGAAAAAAAGACAATTTTCCAATTGTCGTCGTTTTTCCTACCCCATTTACTCCTACTATCAGGATAACATATGGTATTTTTTCATTTTCCTTTATTTTTGTTTCTAAACAAACATTTTCAATATTTATAAAGAGATTTTCAATTTCTTCTTTAAGAAGATCGTAAATATCCTGTAAACTTCTATATTTATCTCTTTGAATTCTTTTTTCTAAATTATCAATAATTTTGATAGTAGTTTGTGTTCCTATATCTGCAGATAATAATATTTCTTCTATAGAATCAATAACATTTATATCTATTTTGGATTTTTTCAAAAATAGATTTTTGATTTTAGAAAATAAAGATTCTCTAGTTTTTTTTAATTCATGATTGAATGTTTGACTTATTTTTTTCTTGTGTTTTAAAAACATGATATACATCACTTTTTTGTAAAAAAAATCTTGATTTCTTCATCAGAAATCATTTTATTTTCAAAGGTATAATAACCTGACTTTTTAGATTTAACTATTTTTATGGCCAAAGTCATTTTTTTTGAAATCTTTTTTTTTTGGGGATCTACTCCTTTTACTCCTTTTTTAGACATTTTTTTTATATGATTTTATTTAATTTCTTTATGAACTGTATATTTTCTTAATATTGGATTATATTTTTTTAGCTCAATTCTATTTGGAGTATTTTTTTTATTTTTCGTTGTAATATACCTAGAACAACCAGGTACTCCAATTTTTCTTTGTTCAATACATTCTAGTATGATTTGTATTCTATTTCCTTTTTTTCCCATTTCATTTAATATTTGTATTTAAAACGTTTTAAAACTTTTTCTATTCCTATTTTATTGATAAGTTTAATAATAGAAGTGCAAATTTTTAAAGTAATCCATTTTTTTTCTTTTATTAAAAAAAAACGTTTTCTACATAAATTAATGTTAAAACGACGTTTTTTTTTGTTATTTGCATGAGAAACTCGATTTCCCATCATTGCTTTTTTTCCTGTCAATTCACAAATTTTTGACATAAAAATTTTTTTTGTTAACTTGCCAAAATGGCTGTACATTAAATATAAATAATAAAATAATATAAAAGACATTTCATGTCAGGACATAGCAAATGGTCAAATATACAACATAGAAAATCGAATCAAGATTTCAAAAAATCTAAGAAATTTTCTAAAATTATTAAAGAGATTTCTATGGCCGTAAAAGAATCAGGCACAAACAATTCTCGTTTTAGAAATGCGGTTTCGAATGCTAAATCGTTCAACATTCCTAAAAATACTATAGAAAAGGCTATAAAAAAAGCTTTGCAAATCAAAACAGATGGGTACAAAAATTTGGATTTAGAAGGATTAATTCACGGAATTAGTCTGATTATAGAATGTGTGACGAATAATAGCATTAGAACAACCTCCAATATTCGAATCCTTTTTAATAAAAATAAAGGAAGATTATGTCATAACGGAGAATTAACTCATTTTTTTCATAAAATGGGTGTTTTTTGTGTAAAAAAAAAGGATATCCATTATTCAGTGGAAGATTTTGAACTTATGACAATAGATTTTGGAGCTAAAGATTTTATAGAAGATCATGATATAATTTATTTATATACAGATTTTGAATATTTTGGATCTATGAAAAATAGTTTGGATAAGTTAGAAATACTTCATAAGTATAAAGTGAAACGTATTCCTAGACAAATGAAATACATTTCAGAAGAAAAAAAAAATAAAGTTTTAGATTTAATTGAAAAACTTTACCTAAATGAAGATGTAGAAAATATTTACTCAAATATAGATGAAAATAAAAAGTAGAATGTCCTATCGCATTTTTTTTTAACAAAAAATGAGGAAAGTCCGGACACCGTAGAGCAACACAATGGGTAACTCCCATCCATCGTAAGGTGAGGAATAGTGCAACAGAAAGAAAGTACAGATATAATTTATTAATTGCTGTAGTGAAATCATGTAAACTCTGTGTGGTGAAATGCCATGTATACCGGAAAACTAGCTCGGTTGAAACCGGGGGGTAGGCAGATTGAGATCATGGGTAACCTAGATCCTAGATAAATGATAGGTGTAAAAACAGAATCCGGCTTATAATTCTACTTTTTCGGAGAGGTGGCCGAGAGGATTAAGGCGCACGTCTGGAAAGCGTGTTCACCAAAAAGTGTCAAGGGTTCGAATCCCTTTCTCTCCGCTTTTATTCTTTATTATAAGTTTTCTATATCCTTTAATTTTTTTTCTATCAAATGAGTTCGAACTTTTAATAATCGATCTATGTCTTTGGAAGCCCCTTGTAATTTGTATTGAGCCTGATGAAGTAATAATCCAAATTTTGTGAATTCTTGTTTTACCGTTTCTAAAACTTGCCACACTTCAGAACTCCTTTTTTGAATAGCTAAAGTTCGGAACCCAATTTGCAAACTATTTAATATAGCAGCCAATGTAGACGGTCCTGCTATTACTGTTTTGTATTTTCTTAATAATTCTTCTAATAAACTAGAGTTTCTTGTTATTTCAGCATATATGCCTTCAAAAGGCAAAAAAAGTATAGCAAAATCAGTAGTATGTGGAGGGTCTACATATTTTTCTTTAATGTCTTTGGCCATTTTTTTAAGTACAGATTCCATATTTTTTATAGCTGTTTCTATATTTTTTTTTTCTCCATTATGATAAGCTTTTTGTACTTTTTCATAAGTTTCTTTTGGAAATTTAACATCAATAGGTAACCATATCATATTTCCATCTTCAATCCCTGGAAGTTTAATCGCAAATTCTACTACAAAATTTGTACTAGATTTGGTCACAACATTAGAAGCATATTGTTCTGGAGACAGAATTTGCTGTAAAAGCATTGAGAGCTGCATTTCGCTAAAACTTCCACATATTTTTACATGATTTAAGGTTCTTTTTAAAGAACTCACATCTTTCGCTAAAATCTTCATTTCTCCCAAACCCTCTTGTAAAAAGAATAATTGATTTCCAATCATCTCAAATGATTTACCCAGATGTACATTTAAAGAAGTTTGAAGTTTGTCATTAACATTTTCTCTTATTTCCTCAAGTTTTTTTTCAAAAATTTTAAGAAATTTTTCATGAGATGTATAAAAAGAATTCAATTTTTTATCTTGGTTTTCAGTATAAAATTGAACTTTTTGATCAATAACATCCTGAAAAACTTTTATGTTTTGTATTAAACCATTTTTTACTTCAATTAAAGAATCACCAATTTCGGTTCTACTATATTTAGATAATTTATGAATTTCATTCTGTTGATCTTTAAATTCTTTTCTAAAGAACAATTCTAATTTTCTAAAAAAATATATGCATATGAATAAAATAAAAAAAGAAAAAAGTATAAATGAATAATACATTCATATAAATAAAAAAAATAGCGGGAATAGGACTCGAACCTATGACCTTCGGGTTATGAGCCCGACGAGCTACCAACTGCTCCATCCCGCGAATATTATATTTGTGAATATAATGTTTTTCATTTACAAAATCAAATATTAAAAAAAATTTATTCTATCCATTCATAGATATTAAAAATTCTTCATTATTTTGAGTTCTAGCCATTCTAGATCTTAAAAAATCCATAGCTTCTACTGGATTCATATCGGAAAGATGTTTTCGTAAAATCCACATTCTTTGTAATGTATTTTGATCAAGTAAAAGATCATCTTTTCTAGTACTAGAAGATACAAGATCAATAGCTGGATAAATTCGTTTATTAGCTATTTTTCTGTCTAATTGAAGCTCTTTATTTCCTGTTCCTTTAAATTCTTCAAAAATTACTTCATCCATTTTTGATCCTGTATCGATCATGGCTGTGGCAATTATCGATAAAGATCCTCCATTTTCTATGTTTCTAGCAGCTCCAAAAAATCTTTTGGGTCTATGTAATGCATTTGCATCTACTCCTCCTGATAACACCTTTCCAGATGCAGGAGCAACAGTGTTATACGCACGTGCTAAGCGTGTAATGGAATCTAACAATATGACGACGTCATGTGAACATTCTACCATTCTTTTTGCTTTTTGTAAAACAATGTTGGCTACTTTAACATGTCGATCCGCTGGTTCATCAAAAGTAGATGCAATAACTTCTCCTTTCACGTTTCTTTGCATATCTGTAACTTCTTCCGGACGTTCATCTATCAATAATATAATTAAATATACTTCAGGATGATTAGCTGCAATAGCATTTGCTATTTCTTTTAATAAAGTAGTTTTTCCTGTTTTAGGAGGAGCCACGATCATTCCTCTTTGTCCTTTTCCTATAGGAGTAAAAAGATCTACAATTCTTGTAGAAAGAGTAGCATTTTTTTCAGCTAATTTGAATTTTTCATTTGGAAATAGTGGCGTCAAATGCTCAAAAGAATCTCTATCTCTTACAAAAGAAGGTGATCTTCCATTAATCTCAAGAATTTTAATTAGGGGGAAATATTTCTCACCATCTTTAGGTGGACGAACTTCTCCCCTTATTGTATCTCCTGTTTTCATTCCAAAAAGTCTAATTTGAGATTGGGAAACGTAAATATCATCAGGAGATGATAAATAATTAAAATCAGAAGATCTCAAGAATCCGTAATTTTCTGGCATAATTTCCAATACACCTTCACTTATTATTATTCCTTCAAATTCGTATTCAGGAGTACGGTATTTATTAGGAGAAATTTTTTGTGATCCTATTTCTGTTCCGTGAGATGATGATATATTCTGAGTTTCAAATCTATCATTTTTTTTCCAATTAGAAAAATTTTGATGCTTTTTTTGAAATTTTGGGGATTCTTCTGAAAATTTAGAATTATAATTTTTTAAATGTTCTTGAGAAATCAATTTTTTTTTACCATTTATGCTTTTTTTTTCTGAAAATGAATTTTTAGATTCAGTATTTTTTCGCATATTAAATCCTTTTTTTAAAGAATTTTCCCTTTTTGAATGTGCAGAAGTTTTTTTATTATTAAAAATGGAAATAATTTTTTCTAGGAGTTCGTTTTTTCGAAGTTGTGTACATTTTTTTAATCCTGATGAACGGGCAATCTCCTGTAATTCAAAAAGTTTTTTACTTTTTAATTCAGTAATATCAAACATAAAGTGATTGGGTTTTATATATGTATATGCTTGGTAAGTAATATACTTTGAGTGTATTAACTTAATATTAATAATAATAACTTATGAAAAATAACTTAGAAACGATAAATACAATTATACAAAAAATTAATTTGAAAATAACAAATTACAAAATAATTTAATCTTTATATTATTATATTATGTTATATAGAATACAAACATTATATTTATTTATTTCTATTTTTATTTACTTTGTCTTCATATATTTTTTATATCCTTTAAATATTAATTTTAATCAAAATCTAATTGATTTTTTTTATTTGTATTTGTGTTTGAAAAAAATAATTAGAATGATTCTAATCATATGTTTATCTCTATCTATTTTCAGTTTTTTTCTTTTTAAGAAAAAAAAATTGCAAATATTTATAAATAAAATTAATATACTTTTTAATACAATTCATGTATTAATCCTTTTTTTTTCAGACTATCAATTGAATAAATACGAGTTTAGTTCAATAATCACACTTCTTTCTTTATGTATATGTGTTTTGTGTATGTCAAACATAGCTATAAAAAAAGATATAAAATTAATCGATTCTATAAATCGAATACGATAAACAAGAGTATTCTTGATTAAAAAGAATTTTTATGAAAAATTTATAATAGATGAAAAAAACTTTATTAATTCAAAAGTTGGAAGTTTTCAAAAAGGAATTTTATGAAATTTCAAAATCAATCATACAACCCAGTATTATATCTGATCAAAAAGAATATAAAAAATTATTAAAAAAATACACAAAATTAGAAAAAATAGTTACTCTTTATGAAGAGTACAACAAAAAGTTATCTCTACTTGAAGAAATAAATTTCATTTTAAAAAATGACTCAAATACAGAAATGAAGGAATTCGCTTCAACAGAAAAATACAAAGTTTTAGAAAATTTATCTTTCATTGAAAAAAAATTCGAAAATCTCCTCTTTTCTTCAAAAGAAAAATATACAACAGAAGATCATAGAAATGCTGCTATAGTAGAACTACGTTCTGGAACAGGAGGAGACGAAGCATGTCTTTTTGTTGAAGATATATTAAGAATGTATACTATGTATTTTAAAAAATCAGGTTGGAAATATAAAATCATACATGCTCAAAAAGGAGGAGTCAAAGGATATAAAGAAATTATTTTAGAAATTTATGGAGAAAAAGGAGTTTATGGAAATTTAAAATTCGAATCTGGAGTACACAGAGTACAAAGAATTCCAAAAACAGAATCTCAAGGAAGAGTTCATACATCTGCTATAACCGTTGCAGTTTTTCCTAAAGTTGAAGATATAGAAGTCGATATTAATTTATCTGATATAAAAAAAGATACTTTTAGATCTAGTGGGGCTGGAGGTCAGCATGTTAATAAAACAGAATCTGCTGTACGATTAACCCATATTCCAAGTAAAATTACAGTAGAATGTCAAGAAGAACGTTCTCAACATAAAAATTTCGAAAAAGCTATAAGTATTTTACGATCACGTATTTATCAAAATGAAAAAGAAAAAAGATTAAAAAAAATATCGATAAAAAGAAAATCTTTGGTTTCTACAGGAGATCGTTCCGTAAAAATTAGAACCTATAATTATCCCAAAAATAGAGTTACGGATCATAGAATTCATAAATCTATTTATGATCTTTCAGGATTTATGAATGGAAATATTCAAAAAATGATTAATTTATTAAAATTATTTGAAAAAAAATCAATCTAAATTTAGATTATCTAAAAAACTTGTATTATAATTTCCTTTTACAAAATCATTATTTTGCATGAGTTTTCTGAGAAAAGGAAGTGTAGTATGTATACCTTCTATTACAAATTCATCTAAAGAACGACGCATTTTTTCAATAGTTTCTTTTCTGCTTTTTGCCGTGGTAATAATTTTAGCAATCATAGAATCATAATAATGTGGAACAAGATATCCTGCATAAATATGTGTATCAATACGTACGCCTTTTCCACCAGGTAAATGCATTTGAGTAATTTTACCAGAAACTGGACGAAAATTATGATACGGTTCTTCTGCATTAATTCTACATTCTATTGAATACATTTTTGGATAAAAAAAATTTTTTTTTATAGAAAGTTTTTCTCCATTAGCTAAAAATATTTGTTCTTGAATTAAATCTAATCCTGTTATTTCCTCAGTTATAGTATGTTCCACTTGTATTCTCGGATTCATTTCCATGAAATAAAAATTTTTATTTTGATCTACCAAAAATTCTATAGTCCCTACTCCTTCATAATGAATATACTTAGCAGCTTTTACTGCTTCTTCTCCCATTTTTTTTCTAAGAGATGTAGTTAAAAACGGAGAAGGCGCTTCTTCTACCAATTTTTGATTTCTCCTTTGAATTGAACAATCTCTTTCTGATAAATGACATGCTTCTCCATATTTATCTCCTATAATTTGAATTTCTATGTGTCTTGGATTTAAAAGAAATTTTTCTATATACATATCTTTTTTTCTGAAACAAGACCAAGCCTCTTTTTTAGCTTCTTCCCAAGAATCTTTTAAATGATTTTTATCTAAAACAGATCGGATTCCTTTTCCTCCACCTCCAGAAACAGCTTTTATAATAATTGGATATCCTATTTTATCTGCAATTTTTTCTATTTCTTGATAAGATGATTCAATAAAACAATCAGATCCAGGCAAACAAGAAATGCCAACTTTTTTCATAGTTTTTTTGGCTAAAATTTTATTTCCCATTTGAATCATATGACTAGGGTTTGCCCCTATAAACTTTATCCCATGTTTATGACACATGGAAGAAAAATATGCATTTTCAGATAAAAATCCATATCCAGGATGGATTGCATCTACATTTGTAATTTCTGCCGCAGAAATCAAATTTGGAATATTTAAATAAGATTGATAAGGAGGGGGGGGGCCTATGCATACAGCTTCATCCGCAAAATAAACATGAAGACTATGTTTATCTGCTGTAGAATAAACAGCTACAGTTCTAATTCCCATTTCTTTAGCCGTTCGTATAATTCGTAAAGCAATTTCTCCACGATTAGCAATTAATATTTTTTTAAACATAAAAATTTAAAAATTAGGATCTAAAAGAAATAAAGGTTGGTCGTAATCAACAGGAGAGGCATCTTCCACTAGAATTTTAATAAGTTTTCCATCCACTTCAGATTCAATATCATTAAATAATTTCATTGCTTCTATCACACAAACTTTTGTTCCTATTTTTATTTGATCTCCTACTTTTACAAAAGGTTCTTGATCCGGATGAGGTTTTCTATAAAATGTTCCTATCATAGGAGATTTTATGGTTAAATATTGATTTTTATTTTTTTTTTCTTCTTTATAAAATCTATCATTAAAATCAGAAACAGAAAAAGAAGATGATGATGAAGGTATTTTTTTTTTGGGATGAGTTGGTTTCCATGAACGTTCTTGATTTTTTATCAAAGCTCTATTTTTCATGTAAATCTCAGTATTTTCTATTTTTATCCTTATTTCATCGATATTCGAATCCGAAATAAATTGAATCAGGGATTTTATTTTTTTTAAATCCATAATTAGGATTCTTTTTTATTTTTACTATATACAATTTTTCCTCTATAATAAAGTTTATTTTCATACCAATATGCATGATGGTATAAATGTTTTCGCTTTGTTAAAGCACATTTTGTTAATAAAGGCTCTTTTATTTTCAAATGACTTCTTCTTTTATTTTTTCTAGATTTAGATTGTCTTCTTTTAGGATGGGGCATAAATTATGATATTTAATAAATTACTAATTTAGAAATAAAATTAAATGTGTTAAATAATTTTTATATCTTTCATACATAAAAGAATAATAGAAATCATTTCTTATGTTTTATGAGTCAACTAACTAAACGTAATGAAAATTACTCAAAATGGTACAATGAAATTGTTGTTAAATCTGGTTTAGCAGAATTTTCCGGAGTACGTGGTTTTATGATTATTAAACCATATGGATATTCTTTATGGGATAGGATGAAAACAATATTAGATAAAATGTTAAAATTAACTGGACATCAGAATGTTTATTTTCCTTTATTGATTCCAAAATCAGCTTTTTCAAAAGAAAAAGAACATACTGAGATTTTTTCTGAAGGATGTGCAGTCGTTACACATTCTAGATTAAAAAAAAATCAAAATAAAGAAGAACTTATTGTTGATCCTGAATCTAAATTACAAGAAGAACTAGTCATTAGACCTACTTCAGAAAGTATAATATGGAAAACTTATAAACGGTGGATTCAATCTTATAGAGATTTACCTATTTTATTTAATCAATGGGGAAATGCAATAAGATGGGAAATGCGAACTCGTTTATTTCTTAGAACTACTGAATTTTTATGGCAAGAAGGACATACTGCACATTCTACAGAAAAAGAAGCTATAGAAGAAGCTATAAAAATATTGAATATCTATACAGATTTTTCCGAAAAGTTTATGGCTATTCCCGTATTACAAGGAATAAAACCATATATGGATAAATTTTATGGGTCAGAAAAGACATATTGTATCGAAGCGCTAATGCAAGACGGAAAAGCTTTGCAAATTGGAACTTCACATTTTTTAGGACAAAATTTTTCAAAAGCTTTTGATGTGAAATTTACCAATTTCAACGGGAAGAAAGAATATGTATGGTCAACTTCTTGGGGCGTATCTACCAGATTAATAGGGGGATTAATTATGTCACATTCTGATGATAAAGGATTAATTTTACCTCCAAAAATAGCTCCTATACAAATCGTAATTATTCCTATATATTGTGAAGAAAAATATGATTTTATCAATAAAATAGCAAAAAAAATTTTAAATATTCTAGAAAAAGAAGGAATACGAGTCAAATATGACGATAGAATTATATTAACTCCAGGATGGAAATTTCATGAATATGAAATGAAAGGGATTCCTATCCGAATCAGTATAGGAAAAAATGAAATACAAAATGAAAAAGTAGAAATTTTTAGAAGAGATACATATGAAAAAACATATGCACCTTGGATAAATTTAAAAAATTCAATACCAAAATTATTAGATAAAATACAAAATAACATTTATAAAAAAGCTTTGAAAAGAACTCAAGAATTAATCATTCAATCAGATTATTACAATGATTTTAAGAATCAAATAAATCGTTCAGGAGGATTCATATTTGCTCATTGGGATGGAACAAAAAATACAGGTAAAAAAATTCAAGAAGAAACAGAAGCAACCATCCGTTTTATTCCTCTCTTGAAAGAGAAAGAAAAAGGAAAATGTATTTATTCTGGAAACCCTTCTTTACAAAGAGTGGTTTTTTCTAAATCTTATTAAAAATTTTTTAATTTCCCTTTAAAACTATTTATAGATGAATAATTCTTTTTTTCTAAAATGAAAATTAATTCTTTTTTTAATCTTTCAAATACAGAAATTCCCTCTTTCATAAATTGTGTTCCAATCTGAACAGCAGAAGCTCCACATAATATGTGTTCAAAAATATCTTTTCCAGAAGAAATTCCTCCACATCCTATGATGGAGATATCTTTTCTAAGATAAGTATAAAACTTATGAATATTAGCTAATGCAAATGGCTTTATAATTGATCCACCTATCCCTCCAAATCCTTTTTTAGGTCGTATTACTACTGATTCTTTCATTGGATCAATGAAAAGACCATTAGGTAAACTATTAATACAAGTAACAAAAAAAATAGGAAATTGATTTAAAACTAAAGCCATATTCTTAATGTGTTCTTCCCGGAAATAAGGAGGAAGTTTAATTCCTAGAGGTTTTTTATTAAACTTAAATATGTTTTCTATGAAATTCGAAATTTGATAGAAATCATAACCTAACATTTTTTCTTTTTCAACAATATTTGGACAAGATAAGTTTAATTCTATAGCAGTAATTTTTGAAGATTCGTTTGCTTTTTTAACGAGAAAATAATTTTCTTCTTTAGATAACCCGGATATAGAAAGAAAAATAGGTTTATTTATTTTTTTTTTTTCTAAAAAACTTAGATAAAAATTAATACCAAGATTAGGTAATCCCATTGAATTTATGCTTCCTATATTCCATTCAAAATATCTAGGGATAACATTTCCTTTTCTTGGTTTATATGTACAACTTTTTGTAACGATTCCACCAGAAAAACTATTTAATAAATTGGATAGTTCTTGTTCTGTAGTACAAAGAACGCCTGAAGCGTTCATGATGCATAATGGAAGTTTGATTCCATTTATACTAGCAGTAGTATCTATTTTTTTCATAATCGTATCAATTGTAAGTAATAATATCCAAGTATAAAATTTTTAACTTTACCAAAACAGCTTTTTTATGGAAGAAAAAGAACAATTCTTTTTAGAAATTTACAATTTAGGAATCATAAAGTTTGGAAATTTTACACTGAAAAGTGGAATGAATTCTCCTATATATATAGATTTTCGTCCAATAGCTTCTAGACCTGATTTATTAATCAAATTATCAGATTTACTAATACGTGAAGTTACATCTTATGATTTTGAATTAATTTGTGGAGTTCCATACGCTGCTTTACCTATAGCTACTACTTTATCTTTAAGATCTAAAGTCCCGCTAATTATTAAAAGAAAAGAAAATAAAGGATATGGAACAGAACGAATGATTGAAGGAATATATAAAATAGGACAAAATTGTCTTATTATAGAAGATGTAATCACAAGCGGAGATAGTTTATTAAGAACTGTAATCGATCTTGAAAAAGAAGGATTAATCATTAAAAATATTATGTCTATTCTTGATAGAGAACAAGGAGGGATCGAAAATATAAAAAAAAGAGGATATAATATTCGAACTTTATTTAAAATAAGAGAAGTTTTCAAACTATTAAAAAAAAAACATTTTTTAAAGAAAAAAGAAATACATATGATTCAATTTTTTTTCAAAAAAAGAAATATAAAAAATATTCAAAATAAACGAATTTCTTATGAAGAGAAAAAAAATAAAATTTCTCATCCTATAGGAAAAAAACTTATTGATATTACGTTAAAAAAAAAAACAAACTTGATAGTTTCTGCTGACTTGATATACACTGAAAATATTTTAAAATTAGTCAATTCAATTGGAGATAGAATTTGTGGATTAAAACTTCATGTAGATATTATAAATGACTTTTCATATTCATTTATAAAATGTCTTAAAAATATTTCTATAGAAAAAAAATTCTTATTATTCGAAGATCGAAAATTATGTGATGTTGGTCCGACTAATTATCTTCAATTACATTACGGGATACATAAAATTTCTTCTTGGGCAGACATCATCACAACGCACGTAATTGCTGGTAGTATGAGTATACAAAACTTAAATATTCCTTCTAGTATGGGATTGATTACAATATCTGAAATGTCTTCTCACGGAAGATTATCGGATGATCATTACATAAGAAAAGCTCTGAATATTTCTTTGAAAAATCCAAAAGTTATTGGAACTGTAGCACAAAGAAAAGTGGATGATCGATTATTATTGTTTACGCCTGGAATTCATTTTTCTCAACAAAATAATGACGGAGGAAATAGGTACATTCATCCTGTCCAAGCTTTTGAAAAAAATGGAAGCGATTTTATTATTGTAGGTAAAGCGATTTACAAATCTATTAATCCAGAAATAGCGGCAGAAGAATATAGAGATGCAGGATGGAAAGCTTATGAAAATGGACTTTGAATAAGTCTATTTTATTTACATGAATGAGTTTTTTTAAAAAAATTGATGATACTGATTATAATTTTATTTAATTTGTATATATATAGTCGTCATATTAATTATTTCAATCATAAAAAATTATAAACGAGGTAAAAAATTATTTGAATAAATTTTGAGTATGGAATGGATCAATTCATTAATTAGTTGTTTTATGATACTTTTTAGCATTATAGATATATTAGGGAATGCTCCCATAATTATGGGGTTTAAATCAAAGGGGAACATTATAGATACTAAAAAAGTTATAATTACTTCTCTTGTAATATTTTTATCTTTTCTTTTTTTAGGACAACCTATGCTTAAAATCATTGGAGTTGATGTTCATTCTTTTTCTGTAGCTGGATCTGTAGTATTGTTTTTAATTGGGTTAGAAATGATATTAGGAATAGATCTTCATAAAGTTACGAAAAATGCTCAAACTTCTATTGTTCCAATAGCTTTTCCACTTATAGCTGGTCCCGGATCTTTAACTACTTTAATTTCATTAAGAGCAACTTATGACGTAAATATTATTCTTTTATCTCTTATTTTAAATATGATAGTTGTCTATTTTGTGATAGACAGATGTGATTTTATAGCCGAAAAAATAGGAAATAATGGTTTAGATATTTTAAAAAAAATATTTGGAATTGTTTTATTAGCTTTTGCAGTGAAAATTTTTGGAGCTAATGCGGGGCAATTGTTTCAACAATGATTTTATTGAAAATGTTTACAATAGATTCATTTATATCTTTAAATTTGGGTAAATAAAAAGCTTTATAAATAAAAATAATGTAACAATTTTTATTATTATTTATAATACTTTTATTCAAAATTGATTTATTTAGAAAAAAAGAAGCTTTTAACAAACGTTTTATTCTATTTCTATGAACTGATTTTTTAAAATTTTTTTTTTCACTAAAGTTCCAATTAGATTTAGTGACAAGTTTTTTCCAAAATTTGTTTCTTTTAACAAAAAGACAGATAAAACAGGATATACGAATAAATATTTTCCATTTTTTATTACTTTTTCAAAAATTTTTTTTTCTTTAAGATGCATTTTTAAGATTTATTCACAATCTAGCATAAACTCTTCTAACTTGGAAACCATTCCTGTAGGACCACAAACGAATGGAGTCCTTTGATGTAATTTAGTAGGTTCTATGTCTAGAATCCGTTTTTTTCCATCAGAAGCTTTTCCTCCAGCTTGTTCTGCTAAAAAAGCCATAGGATTACATTCATAAAGTAATCTCAATTTTCCTTCTGGAGAAGAAGCTGTTTTGGGATAAATGTATATTCCTCCTTGTATAAGGTTTCTGTGAAAATCTCCCACTAAAGATCCAATATATCTTGCTGTGTATGGACGATTGTCTTTTTTTTCTTGACAATATCTAATAAATTTTCTAATAGAATTAGAAAATTTAGCATAATTTCCTTCATTAATAGAATAAATTTTTTCTTTTTTAGGAAAATGAAGATTAGAGTGAGATAAGTAAAATGTTCCAACTGAAGGATCTAAAGTAAATCCATGGACTCCATCCCCAATACTATATACTAATATAGTAGAAGATCCATAAATAATATATCCAGCAAGAATTTGTTTATTTCCTTTTTGCAAAAAATCTTCTATTGTTAAATTCATTTGAATAGGAGTTTTTCTCATATACACAGAAAATATAGTACCAATAGATACATTCACATCTATATTAGATGAACCGTCAAGTGGATCTATTAAAACAATATATTGATTTTGAAAAATATTTTCATGTTTCCCTTTTATTACTATAAAATTTTTACTTTCTTCAGAAGCTATTCCACAAACAACATTTCTACTTTTAAAAGATTCAATAAAAGCTCGATGAGCAAAATCATCCAATTTTTGTTGATTTTCTCCTTGAATATTAGTAATACCAGAACTTCCTATAATTTCTTCTGTTAATCCTGCTTTATTAACTTCTTTATGAATCGCTTTAGAAGCCAATTTTATAGAGCTAAATAATCGTAATAATGCTTCTGTAGAATATGAAAAACGATCTCTATTTTTTATAATAAACTCTCCTAATGTATACATGTTTCTTTAAAAGAAAAGACTTTCTTTATATAAAGATCAGATTTTTTTAAAAAAATTTTATAATTATGTTTCAATTTTTGTAAAATTTATGATGAATAATTTTAAAAAAGTTACTATGAATTTTATATATTTCTGTTAATTTTATTGCTTAATGAAAATTATACAAATATCATTAATATTGTTATGGCGTACATGGTTTTTTCTTATCAATATATTTTTGATTCCTTTATGGGCAGGAGCTTCTATTCCATTTCTTTTTAAAGAAAGACATTATCCCATTGCATATTGGTTTCATCAAATGTGGGCCAGAAGTAATCTTTTTCTCATGGGATTTTGGTATGTGTTGGAAAAAGACCAAGAAATATTAGATAAAAATCAACAATACGTAATTATTAGTAATCACAGTTCGATTATGGATATTATGTTAATTTACTCTTTAATGAGAAATCATCCTTTAGTTTTTGTGGGAAAGGCAGAATTAGCTAAACTTCCTTTTTTTGGATTTGTTTATAAAAAAAGTAATATTCTTATTGAGAGAAAAAATTTATCAAGTTGTATACAAGTATTTAAGAAAATAAAAGATAAAGTAGATTCTGGAAAAAGTGTTTGTATTTTTCCAGAAGGGGGGGTTCCTAAACCTTATATTTTATTGGACGATTTTAAGAGTGGAGCTTTTTTTATCGCTATTTTAAAAAAAATCCCTATTATTCCTTTTACCATAGCTGATGTAAAAACAAAATTTCCTAGTTCTTCTATTGTAAAAGGAAGGCCTGGGAAAATAAGAATTAAACAACATCGTTCCATATCAACAAAAAATTTATCCCTAAAAGATAAGGATAATTTGAAAAAAAAATGTTTCAATTTAATAAAATATCAATTAGAAAAATTTGAACGTGAAAAATAAAATAGTTAATTACATGAATCATTCGTGAACAAAAAAATTCATATTTATACTGACGGTTCTTCAAAAGGAAATCCTGGTCCAGGAGGATATGGAATTTTTATAGAAATGTTTTTTGGTCATTTTTATAATAGAAAAATAATTTCAGAAGGATTTCGTTATACAACTAATAATAGAATGGAACTATTATCAGTCATAGTAGGATTAGAAAAAATAGAAAATAAAAAGCAAAATATTATTGTTTTTACTGATTCTAAATATATAGTTAATACGGTACAAAATAAATGGATTTATAAATGGAAAAAAAATAACTTTCATAATAAAAAAAATGTAGATTTATGGAAAAGATTCCTATCCTTATTTTGTAAGCATTTTGTTATATTTTATTGGATTAAAAGTCACAATCATCATTATATCAATGATTATTGCGATCAATTATCTGTAGAAGCTTCCAAAAGAAAAAATTTAAAAATAGATCACGTGTATGAAAAACAGATATAAATATTATCTAGTATAATTTCTTTGTCTAATAATTTCATATATGATGATAGACATTGCATTACTAACATTTAATGAATCTATATTTCCAAACATAGGAATATTTATAATTTTGTTAGCTTTTTTTAACCAAATATTAGAAACTCCTTTATTTTCAGAACCAAAAACAATAGCTATTTTATTAAAATGAGAAAATTGAGTTTGGTATAGATTCATTACTTTTTTATGTTGATGAAATCCTGTTGTTATAATTTTTATTTTATTTTTTTGTAACCAATTCATAATTGATTCTATTTTTTCCATAAAAATCTTTCTTGTAAAAAGACTACCTAAACTACATCTGATAATGTTAGAATTATATATATAAGTTTTCATATTACATAGTATAATGATATGAATATTTGCAGCATCAGCTATTCTTAACATAGCTCCTATATTCCCAGGTTTTTCTATTCCATCTAATATAAGTATTAAAGAAGAATTATTATTATCAATTTTTATGTTTTTCAATTGATTCATATATTTTTTTTCTTGAAATAAAGCAATAATTCCACCCGAATTATCTCTATACGTTAATTTTTTAAAAATTTTTATATTAATAAAAAAGGTTATAGAATAAAATGATTGAATCATATTATATTTATGGAATATTTTTTCGCATATAAATATTCTTTTTGGTATAAAATTTCCCTTTATAGCCATTTCAAATTCTTTGATTCCTTCAACAAGGAAAATATTCATAGAATTTTTTTTTTGAGAAATTTTTATCAAATCTTTAATTTTTGTATTTTGAATATTATATGTTTTTTTCATATTTATTTTCTATTTCTACCTAAAAAATGATTTATAAAATTTATAAAAAATACCATGATATGATATATATGAATATGGCTATCGAACGTTCAAAATTATCTTTTTGCAAAAAAAAAAAGTAGGCGCTGTTATAGTTAAAAATAATAAAATCATATCTGATGGATATAACCATACTCCAGATGGATTTGATGATATATGT
Organism: Blattabacterium cuenoti; assembly: GCF_014251315.1. Classification (NCBI taxonomy): domain Bacteria; kingdom Pseudomonadati; phylum Bacteroidota; class Flavobacteriia; order Flavobacteriales; family Blattabacteriaceae; genus Blattabacterium; species Blattabacterium cuenoti. Next base: position 144,563 of record NZ_CP059185.1, read on the forward strand.
GAAGATCACAATGGAAATACAAAATGGTATGTTATACATGCAGAAGCAAATGCCATATCAAAAATGGCTTCTTCTTCTTTATCCTGTGAAGGAGCTTCCATATATATTACTCATTTTCCATGTAAAGAATGTTGTAAATTAATTTATTTTTCTAATATAAAAAGAGTTATTTATTTACAACATGCAATAAAAAATGAAGAATTATCTTTTTTGAGAAAACTAAAAATAGGAATAGACAAACTATAAATTTTATGAAAACCCAGGTGGCGAAATAGGTATACGCGCTGGACTCAAAATCCAGTGATTTTACATCATGCGGGTTCGAATCCCGCCCTGGGTATTTTTATTCAGAATAAAAAATATCTCTGAGAAAGAGGTAAAACATCAGAAGGATGAGAAATTATTTTTTCTCCATTTATATAAACATTGTAGGTTTTGGGGTCCACTTCTAAATTGGGAATTTCTCCATTTAAGATCATATTTTTTTTGGATAAAGTGCGACATCCTTTTACTATTTTTATTTGTTTTTTAATTTCATTTTTTTCTAAAAAACCATTATTGATTGCATTTATTGATACAAAAACACTGCTTAATTTTGGTTCAAAATATCCAAACATTTTTCGATACATAAATGGTTGAGGAGTAGGTATGGTCGCATTAGGATCTCCCATGCTAGCATAGACAATCATTCCACTTTTTATAACTAACTCAGGTTTTACTCCAAAAAAAGAAGGTTTCCATAGGACCAAATCTGCCATTTTTCCAATTTGAATAGATCCTACATATTCAGAAATACCATGTGTAATAGAAGGATTTATAGTATATTTTGAAATATATCTTCTTACTCTAAAATTATCATTTTTTGTATGATCTTCATTTAAAAATCCTCTTTCTTTTTTCATTTTATCAGCGGTTTGCCATGTCCGTTTTACTATCTCCCCTATTCTTCCCATAGCTTGAGAATCAGAACTAGTCATACTAATAGCTCCCATATCATGTAAAACTCCTTCTGCACTAATAGTTTCAGATCTTATACGTGATTTAGCAAAAGCTATATCTTCTGGTAAATTAGAATCCAAATGATGACAAATCATTAACATATCTAAATGTTCATCTATCGTATTACAAGTATAAGGCATGGTAGGACTTGTTGATGAAGGTAAAATATTAGAATATGATATTACTTTCAGTAAATCAGGAGCATGCCCCCCTCCAGCTCCTTCTGTATGATAAGTATGAATTGTTCTATTTTTGAATGTTTTTAAAGTATCTTCTACATAACCAGATTCATTCAGTGAATCTGTATGTATATTAACTTGTACATCTAATTTTTCTGCTACGTGTAAACATTGGTCGATGACATGTAAAGTACTCCCCCAATCTTCATGTATTTTTAATCCACCTGCACCAGCTTTTATTTGTTCAATTAAAGCTTCGGGACGAGAGCTATTTCCACTTGCAAGAAAAATAAAATTAATGGGAATATGATCTGTACTTTTCAACATTCTTTGAATGTTCCATACACCTGAAGTACAATTTGTAGCTATAGTTCCAGTAGCTGGACCTGATCCTCCTCCAATAATCGTCGTCGTTCCACTTTCTAATGCGACTTCAAATAATTGAGGACATATATAATGAACGTGACTATCTACACTTCCAGCGGTTACTATAATATTTTCTGAAGAAATGACTTCTGTTCCTGCTCCAATATACATATTAGGAGTAACTCCGTCCATAAAATATGGATTTCCAGCTTTTCCTATTCCAACAATAATTCCATTTTTAATTCCTATATCTGCTTTAATAATTCCCCAATGATCTATAATAATAGCATTAGTTAATACTAAATCTAAAACTCCTTCATCTCTTGTAGCAAATGGATGCTGTCCCATTCCGTCTCTAATAACTTTTCCTCCTCCGAAAACACATTCATCTCCATAAATAGTGTAATCTTTCTCTATTTCAATCCATAAAGATGTATCCCCTAAACGAATTTTATCTCCTTTAGTAGGACCATACATACTTGCATAAGATTTTCTATCTATTTTTTTCATATCGTTGTATTTTCTTTTCCTGAAAATCCATAAATTTTTTTACTTCCTCCAATTTCTACTAACATAACTTCTTTTGTTTCTCCTGGTTCAAAACGAACAGATCTTCCAGAAGGAATATCAAGTCTATATCCTTTAGTACCTTCTCTATCAAAAAGAAGAGCAGAATTTGTTTCATAAAAATGAAAATGAGATCCTATTTGAATAGGACGAGTTCCTGTATTAGATACTATTCTTTCTATACGAGATCGTCCAGGTAATAATACTATATCTTCTTTTAAAAGATCATATTGTCCTGGAATGAGATTAGAATTTTTTTTTCTATTTTTTTTTATAGGATGATGTATAGTTACCAATTTTGTTCCATCAGGAAAAGTGGCTTCTACTTGAACATTATTCAATAATTCATACACTCCATCCATAACTTGTTCATCGTTCAGAATATTTCCTGCTTCATACATGAGATCTTTTACTGTTTTTCCATCACGAGCTCCCTCCATTACATAATGAGTAATTAAAGCTAAAGATTCAGGATAATTTAATTTCAGTCCTCTTTTTAAACGTTTTTTTGCCAATTCTCCAGCCATGTGCAGAAGAATTTTTTCCTTTTCATAAGAAGTTAAATGCATATACTTTCTTTAATTTGATTCATAAACATAATATTCGTTGCAAAAAACAACACTCAACAGTTAATTAATTATATGGGTTTAAAGTTATGAAATATTATAATAATGAAAGATAAATAGGAATCGTTGCCTCCCCCTCTTATTTCATCCATTTAAGTCTTTTTTCGTAATCAATTTCACAATAAAAATAAGAGATATCTATATATGATATGAAAAAAAACTTCAATACCAAAAAGAATAAAATAAAAAAGGACGTCTCCATAAATTATCATTATTTTTGTTAACATCTTTAGTAATGGGAAAATTGTTTTAAAAAAATTAAAAAATGCAAGTTTTAAAATTTGGAGGTAGTTCCGTAGCTCATTCTGATGCTATAAAACGTATTTGTTCTTTATTAGAAAAAAAACCGAAAGGAAGATATGCTATTGTTGTCTCTGCATTAGGAAATATTACGGATCAGTTAATACAATGTGGTCAATTAGCTTCTGAAAGAAAAAATATTTATAAAAATATATTAGAAGAAATCGAAATTCGACATCTTAATATTATAAGAGAATTGTTTCCTATAACCTATCAAAGTCATCTAATCAGTTGGATTAAAAAAAATCTAAATGATTTAGAAAGTTTATGCGATGGAATTTTTCAAGTAGAAGAACTTTCAAAACGTTCTCTAGATAAAATCATGAGTTTTGGAGAATTGAGTTCTTCTTTTCTAATTTCAGAAAAATTAAAACAGTCTGGATTAGATGCTATTTGTAAAGACAGTAGAGATTTAATTATTACCGATTCTCAATTTGGATGCGCACAAGTAGATTTTATCACAAGTAATCACCATATTATTCAGTATTTTCGTGAAAAAACATCAGAATATGTTGTTTTACCAGGGTTTATAGGTTCTACGTTAGAAAACGAAACGACAACTCTTGGAAGAGGAGGTTCTGATTATACAGCAGCGATTCTGGCTGCTGCTATATCTGCTAGTTTACTCGAAATATGGACGGATGTAAGTGGAATGATGACAGCAAATCCAAAAATCGTGAATCAAGCTTTTCCTATCAAAGAAATTTCTTATGAGGAAGCAATGGAATTATCACATTTTGGAGCGAAAGTTATTTATCCTCCAACTATTCAACCTGCTATGAAAAAACATATTCCTATACAAATTAAAAATACTTTTTCTCCTTTAGATCCAGGAACTTTGATTTATATTAACAAAAATACAAACATTAGTCAGCCTGTTACCGGAATCTCTGGAATTCAGAATATGGCATTACTAACATTGGAAGGAAGTGGAATGGTTGGAATTCCTGGATATTCTAAACGTTTATTCGAAGCATTATCACGTGAAAAAATAAATGTAATATTTATAACTCAAAGTTCTTCAGAGCATTCAATTACTACAGGAATTCATGAAACGGATGTCATAAAAGCAAAAGCTGTAATAGATAGCGAATTCGCTCAAGAAATACATCAAAGACGTATTGATCCATTAAGAATAGAAAATGATCTTTGCATCATTGCTGTGGTAGGAGATAATATGAAAAATCTTCATGGAACCAGTGGAAAAATGTTTTCTTCTTTAGGCAGAAATAGTATTAATGTTAGAGCTATAGCGCAAGGTTCTACTGAAAAAAATATATCAGCTGTTATTAGGAAAACCGATTTTAAAAAGGCATTAAATACTTTACATGAAGCTTTTTTTGAAAGTCCCCCAAAACAAATTAATCTTTTCATTTGTGGAGTAGGAAAAGTAGGAAGCAAATTACTTGAACAGATAGATCAACAACAAAATTACTTATTAGAAGAATTAAAACTTCAAGTTCGAGTAATAGGATTAGCTAACAGCAAAAAGATGCATTTTAATGATCATGGAATCAATTTAAATAATTGGGAAAAATATCTGAACCAAAAAGGGATTAAAATGAATATATATTCTTTTATGGAAGAAGTCTGGAGATTCAATCTAAGGAATAGTTTATTTGTTGACAATACAGCTAGTGAAGAAATGGCTATGACTTATGATAAATTTTTAAAAAATGGAATAGGTGTTATTACTTGTAATAAAATAGCCTGTTCTTCAGATTATGATCATTATAAAAGATTAAAAACACTTTCTAGACATTTTAAAGCTCCATTTTTATTTGAAACTAATGTGGGAGCTAGTCTTCCTGTTATTAGTACACTAAATGATTTGATTAATAGTGGAGATAAAATAAACAAAATAGAAGCCGTATTATCAGGAAGTTTAAATTTTATATTTAATCATTTTATAGAGAGAACATCTTTTTTAGAAGTGGTAAAAGAAGCTCAATTAAAAGGATATACGGAACCTGATCCTAGAATCGATTTAAGTGGATTAGATGTTATGCGAAAAATACTAATTTTAGCAAGAGAATGCGGTTCTCCATTAGAACTAAGTGATATTCATCAAAAATCTTTTCTTCCAAAAACCTGTTCTAATTCTACTTCTATAGATAATTTTTATCAAGAGTTGAATGAATATAAGGATTATTTTTTTAAAATTAGGAGTGAAGCTGAAGAAGATAAAAAACGTTTACGTTTTATTGCTCGTTATGAAAATGGAGTAGCTTCTGTTGGATTAGAATCTGTTTCGCAGATTCATCCATTTTTTCAATTAGAAGGAAAAGATAACATGGTTTTATATAATACATATCGTTACGCTGAACAACCTCTTATCATAAAAGGAGCAGGTGCTGGAGCAGAAGTTACTGCATCTGGAGTTTTTTCAGATATTATAAAAGCTACTAAATAAAAGTCATGAAGGGAGTTAAAATATTTTCACCTGCTACTGTAGCTAATTTAGCTTGTGGGTTTGATGTTATTGGATTAGCTTTAGATTTTCCTAAAGATGAAATTTTTTTATACAAATCCAATAATCCAGGAATACGTATTAATCGAATACATGGATCATCATTACCTAACGATCCAAGAAAAAATGTAGCTTTTGTTGCTTTACAATTTTTGTTAAAAAAATATCAAAAAAGACAAAAATTTGATAACGAAAAAGAAATAGGATTTGAAATTGAGTTAATTAAAAATATTCATCCTGGAAGTGGAATCGGATCTAGTGCTGCAAGTGCAGCTGGTATTGTTTATGGAGCTAATATTCTGTTAGGAAATCCTTTTAACACTATACAATTAATACGTTTTGCTATGGAAGGAGAACGTGTAGCAAGCGGAACAGCTCATGCTGATAATGTCGCTCCTGCTATTATGGGAGGAGTCACATTAGTTAGAAGTTATAAACCATTGGATATTACAAAACTTCATGTTCCTAATGAATTATGGGTTAGTATTATACATCCACAAATTGAAGTAAAAACATCAGATGCTAGAGAAATTTTAAAACAAAAAATATTAATGACAGATGCGATTAGACAGTGGGGGAATATAGGGGCATTAGTAGCGGGGTTATATCAAGAAAATTATGAATTGATAAGTAGATCTTTAGAAGATGTAATTGTTGAACCTATACGAGCTATGCTAATTCCAGCTTTTTATGAATTAAAAATAAAATGTAAAGAAATAGGAGCTTTAGGAGGAGGAATTTCTGGTTCAGGCCCTTCTGTTTTTATGCTTAGCAGAGGAAATCATACGGCAAAAAAAGTTACTGAAATCATGAATCAAGTATATTCTCCGCTAAAAGTAGATTATAAAACTTATACTTCTCCTATCAATCAAAAAGGAGTTAAGTGGATGAAAATATTGTAAAATAAATAAAAATTCAAAAATATGTTATATTATAGTTTGAAAAATTGTAAAAACTTAGTTTCATTTGAAGATGCTGTTTTAACTGGATTATCACCTGATGGAGGATTATATATGCCTAAATGTATTCCTAAATTAGAATCTAAATTTATTCGTCAACTTCCAATATATGATATCAATACGATTGCCATGTCTGTGATAAAACCTTATATTGGAAAATATATACCAGAAAAATTTATTGAGAACATTATTTATGATACTTTAAATTTTTCTTTTCCATTGAAAAAAATACATGATAATATTTATGTATTAGAGCTTTTTCATGGACCAACTTTAGCTTTTAAAGATGTGGGAGCCAAATTTATGGCAGGATGTTTAAGTTTTTTTTCTCATAAATTAGAAAAAAATGTAACAGTTTTAGTGGCCACTTCAGGAGATACTGGAGGCGCTGTGGCTAAAGGATTTCATAAAAAACCCGGAATAGAAGTTATTATTTTGTATCCATATAATGGAATCAGTTCTTTACAAGAAAAACAAATTACTTCACTGGGAGATAATATATTCGCTTTAGAAATACATGGAAGTTTTGACGATTGTCAGAATATGGTTAAAAAAGCTTTTTTAAACAAGGAAGTGAATAAAAAATATACATTAACTTCCGCTAATTCTATCAATGTAGGAAGATGGCTCCCTCAAATGTTTTATTATTTTTTAGCTTACAGACAAATTATCGTAGAAAATCCAATAGAATTAATTTGTTCGGTTCCTAGTGGAAATTTTGGAAATATTTGTGCAGGAATGATAGCTGAGAAAATGGGTTTACCTATAAAATTTTTTATTGCATCTACAAATATTAATGATACTATTCCTAGATTTTTAATATCTAAAAAATACCACCCTTTTCCGGTAAAAAAAACTATATCAAATGCTATGGATATATCTGACCCCAGTAATTTTTCTAGGATATGGCATTTATATAAAAAAAATATATTTCAATTAAGAAAAAAATTATATTCTTATAAATTTACGGATGAAGAAACTTTAGAAAGTATAGAAATAATATGGAAAAAATATAAATACATGCTAGATCCACATGGAGCTATTGGTTATTTAGGACTTAGACAATATCTACAAGAAGTGAATAATACTTCAGAGCCAGCTATTTTTTTAGAGACAGCTCATCCTATTAAATTTTTAGATCACATGCCACTTTTTTTACAAAAACAGATTGTTCCTCCTCAGGAAATAAAAATTTTTTTGAATACGAAACAAAGCACAAACCAAAAAATATCTTTATCCAATAATTTTAATGTTTTTAAAGATTGGTTGTTAGAAAGAAAATAAAATAAATTTTTAAACGGCTACATCTCCTTTAATATGAGGAAAAGGATTATAGTTTTTCAACTCAAAATCTTCAAATCGAAATTGGAAAATATTTTTTACAGAAGAATTTAGAATGATTTTAGGAAGCCTCCTTGGTGTTCTTTTCATTTGTAATTTTACTTGTTGAATATGATTATTATAGATATGAGCATCTCCTATAGTATGAATAAATTCTTTTTCTTTTAAATGAAGGACATGAGCTAACATAGTGAGTAACAATGCATAAGAAGTAATATTGAATGGTAGACCAATAAAAATATCTGCACTTCTTTGATATAAAAGTAACGATAATTTTTTTTTATGTACATAAAATTGGAATAATAAATGACAAGGAGGTAATGCCATATTTTGAATCATTCCCACATTCCAAGAAGAAACTATTAAACGTCTAGAATTAGGATTTAATTTGATTTCTTCTATAAGATTAACTATTTGATCAATAAAATGTCCATTATATGTTGGCCATTTTCTCCATTGAAATCCATATATAGGACCTAATTCTCCATTTTTATCCGCCCACTTGTTCCAAATATGAACTTGATTGTCTATTAAAAATCGAATATTTGTATCTCCTTTTAAAAACCATAATAGTTCATAAATTATAGATCGTATATTCAATTTTTTAGTGGTTAAAATGGGAAAACCTTTTTCTAAGTTAAATCTCATTTGATATCCAAATAGGCTTATTGTCCCTACGCCAGTACGATCTTTCTTTTTAATTCCCTTTTTTAACACATTTTTTAATAAATTTAAATATTGTTTCATAAATCTCAGTATTTCTTTTTTAATTTAAAGAGTATTTTTGCATAAAAAAATATAACTATGAATCAAAACGTTCTCTTCTTTTCGACAAGAAGTGGGTTAAAATTGTCAAAAAATATAGCTTTTTTTTACGGAAAATTTCTTGGTAAAGTCCGATTTTTAGAATTTAGTGATGGAGAATATACTCCTTGTTTTGAACAATCTGTTCGTGGATCTCAAGTATTTTTGATTGGTTCTACTTTTCCTCCAGTAGATAATTTAATGGAATTATTATTAATGAGCGATGCCGCTCGTAGAGCTTCAGCTTATAATATTACACTTGTAATTCCATATTTTGGATGGGCAAGACAAGATCATAAAGATCAACCTAGAACTCCCATTGCTGCAAAACTTATAGCAAATTTAATAGTGGCTTCAGGAGCAACTAGAGTCATGACTATGGATTTACATGCAGATCAAATTCAAGGATTTTTTGATATTCCAGTGGATCATTTGTATGCATCTAGAATATTTATTGATTATATTAAAAAATTAAACATAGATCAATTAACCATAGCTTCTCCAGATATGGGAGGAGCCAAAAGAGCCAGAAGCTATGCAGGTTATTTAGGTACAGATGTTGTAATCTGTTATAAAGAAAGAAAAAAAGCAAATGAAATAGAATTCATGAATCTCATAGGAAATGTAAAAGAAAAAAATATTATACTTATAGATGATATGGTAGATACGGCTGGTACTTTAACAGAAGCTGCTAATTTAATAAGAAAACAAGGAGCTAAAAGTGTACGCGCTATAGCTACCCATCCTGTTTTATCAGGGAATTCATATGAAAAAATACATCAATCTGCGATTGAAGAATTAGTGATTACAGATACGATTCCTATTAATCATATGAAACCAAATGATAAAATTAAAGTTTTGTCTTGCGCTCCACTTTTTGCGGAAGTTATGCAATCCGTACATAAAGACGAGTCTATCAGTAATAAATTCATAATATGAAATATATAAATATATACGGTTATAAAAGAGATATTGGAAAAAAAGTAGTTCGTTCTATTCGACTCTCTGGAAAAATACCATGTATTTTGTATGGAAAAAATATAAATATTCCGTTTTCTACTTCATTAGAAAGTTTAAGAAAAATAGTATATACTGCAGAAGTCTATGGTGTTATTCTTAAAATAGAGGGATATAATCAAAGTATAAATGCAATTCGAAAGGAAATACAATTTGATCCTGTTAATGAAAAAATATTACATGCAGATTTTTACAAAATTGATAAATTCAAACCTATTATATTAGAAATTCCTATCAAATCTTTTGGTAGATCCATTGGAGTCGCAAAAGGAGGAGAATATTATTCTTCTATTAGAAAATTAAAAGTAAAAGCAGATCCATATAATATGCCTGAATACGTTAAATTAGATATTAATTCTTTAGATATCGGAGATAGAATAACAGTAAAAGATCTACATAATGATCAATATACTATATTACATCCTTCCCATACACTGATAGCAAGTGTAAAAAATTCTCGTACGACTATTAAAGAAGTTCAAGAAGAAAATCAAGAAGGAAAAGAAGATAAAAAAGTAAAAAAATAAAATGAATAATGTCTTTAGATTTTTATTTTATGAAAATAGCTTTAAAAGAAGCTTTTATTGCTTTTCATAAAAATGAAATACCTATAGGGGCTGCAATTACATATAAAAATATGGTTATAGCAAAAGCTCATAATTTAACTGAAACTTTATGTAATATTACTGCACATGCAGAAATGTTAGTGATTAACTTAGCTTCTAATTATTTTAAAAAAAAATACATAAAAAAATGTACTTTATATGTTACCTTAGAACCATGTGTTATGTGTGCTGGAGCTTTATTTTGGGCTCAAATAGGAAGAGTCGTTTGTGGAGCTTCTAATCCATCAAAAAGAGGATTTATGTATTCTGGAGCTAAATTACATCCTAAAACAGAATTTGTATCTGGAATTATGAAAAAACAGTGTAAAGCTCTTATACAAGAATTCTTTTTTTATAAAAGAATCTCTAAATTTAAAAAATCTAGATAAATACTTTTTTTTTCTTACTTATTTTCATTTTAAAAATAATTGGTAAAGTTGTAATCAATACAATTAATAAAATAATCCATTCAAGATGATTTTTTAATTCCGGAAAATTCTTATCTAAATAATGTCCAGCTAACATGATAGAAAAAGTCCAAGCAAGAGCTCCAATAATATTATATATCATAAACTTTTTGAAATCTATGCGAATAGCTCCTGCTACGATAGGGGCAAAAGAACGAAACATGGGTAAAAAACGACTCATGATAAGAGCAGTTGTTTTATATTTATTATAAAATAACTTTGCCAAAAGTAAGTGTTTTTTTTTAAAAAAGAAGGAATCCTTTTTTTTGTATAACAATTCTCCAGATTTGTATCCTAACCAGTATCCTTGCATATTACCAAGAATAGCCACAACTGCTACAATTAAAATGATCACAAAAAAAGGTACATTATAAAAATTTTTGCATAAATCTTCTCCAAAAATTCCAGCAGTAAATAATAAAGAATCTCCAGGTAAGAAAAAACCGATAAAGAATCCTGTTTCCGCAAAAACAATAGCTAAAATAATGAATAAAGCTGTATTTCCGAAATATAAAAATATCCATCTAGGATTAAACAAGTGTTGAAAAAAATCCCAAATATCTGACATTTTACAAATATGATTTGAAAGTCAAAGTTAAATATTTCCATTTTTCTAAAAAATAAAAATATTTATTTTCATATTTTCATATAAAAAAAACTTAAAATATCATGGAATGGTTATTTAAATTTATTAATATTTTAGGATGGATTCCTAATATAATTTTTTTCATTGTAGGTTTTATTTTTATCATTTTTTGGTTGTTTCAAATATTTTATTTCATTGATTAATAAAAAATTGGTTAATTTTGTTTATAGAAAGATAAACTCATAAAAATGAAAAAAAGGGGGGAATTCATACACTTTAATGAAGAAGGTTATGATATACTTAAAAATTATCTACTTTATAAAATAGATTCCATAAAAAATATATTTATTCTAGTGGATGATGTCACCTACACACATTGTCTTCCCATTCTTTTTAAGAAAATAGATTTTTTAAAAAAATCTAATATTATTAAAATCAAATCAGGTGAAAAAGAAAAAAATATTTATACGTGTATTCAAATATGTAAAAATTTAGAAAAATTTAAAGCGACCAGAAAAAGTTTAATCCTAAATTTAGGAGGAGGAGTTATAACAGATATTGGAGGATTTGTCGCTTCTATATTCAAACGAGGGATTCGTTTTATTAATATTCCTACCACTTTATTAGGAATGGTTGATGCTGCTATAGGATACAAAACAGGAGTGAATTTAGATTCTATAAAAAATGAAATAGGATCTTTTTATATACCAGAATTTTTAATCATTGATACTCATTTTTTAAAAACACTTCCGAATAAAGAAATTCTTTCTGGAATGGCAGAAATGTTAAAACATGGGTTGATAGCTGATTCAAATTTTTGGAAAAAAATGAATCAAATACAAACAGATACTATTTTTAAAAATGAAAATGAATGTAGAAACTTAATTCATCAATCTATATTAATTAAACAAAAAATTGTAAATCAAGATCCTAAAGAAAAAGGATTAAGAAAAATTCTTAATTTTGGACACACTATTGGACATGCTTTAGAAAGTTATTTTATGGATGTGAACAAAATTTTGCATGGAATTGCTGTAACTATGGGTATGATTTATGAATCATGGATTTCTTGTAAAATTAATGATTTATCTATATATGATTATAAAGAAATTAAATCTACTCTTTCTACATTATGTCCAAATCCAATACAAGATAAAATTTCTGATTTAGAAATTAATAAATTATTGTTGATCATGGAACATGATAAAAAAAATGAAAAAAATAAAATTCAATTTTCTTTATTAAAAAAAATAGGAAAATGTTCATATAATTGTCAAGTTCCGTCTTCCTTAATTAAGGAAAGTTTTTTGAACTAAATGTTTTAATTCATTAAAAATATTTTCAAAAAAAATGAATGAAAATGAAAAAGAAAAATTGATTCCTATTAACATTGAAGATGAGATGAAATCATCTTACATAGATTATTCTATGTCTGTTATTGTATCCAGAGCTCTTCCTGATGCAAGGGATGGATTAAAACCTGTACATAGAAGAGTTCTTTATGGGATGTATCAATTAGGAATTATTTCGAACAGTTCTTATAAAAAATCTGCTCGTATTGTTGGAGAAGTATTGGGAAAATATCATCCACATGGAGATATTTCTGTTTATGATACTATGGTTCGTATGACTCAAAAATGGACATTACGTTATCCATTAATAGATGGGCAAGGAAATTTTGGATCTCTGGATGCAGATCCTCCAGCAGCTATGCGTTATACAGAAGTAAGGATGAAAAAGATATCTGAAGAAATGTTATTGGATATTAAAAAAGAAACAGTAGATATGCAATTCAATTTTGATGATTCTTTGGAAGAACCAACTGTTTTACCCACACGAATTCCCAATCTTTTAATTAATGGATCTTCTGGGATCGCAGTAGGAATGGCTACTAATATACCTCCTCATAATTTAAAAGAAACTGTAAATGCTATTTGTGCTTATATAGATGATAACGATTTATCTATCGAACAAATCATGAAATATATTAAAGCTCCTGATTTTCCTACAGGGGGGATCATTTACGGATATGATGGAGTTAAAAATGCTTTTCATACAGGAAAAGGACGTATTGTTTTACGTGCAAAAGTTCATTTAGAAGAAATTCATGGAAGACAATGTATCATAGTAGATGAAATTCCTTATCAAGTCAATAAAGCTGACATGATCACTCGAACTGTCGGATTAATGAAAGAAGGAAAAATGGAAGGTATTTATCAAATTCGTGACGAGTCTGATAGAAATGGATTACGTATCGTATACATTTTAAAACAAAATACAAACCCTAATATATTATTAAACAAATTATTTCAATATACTTCTTTACAAACTTATTTTAATGTAAATAACATAGCATTAGTTAATGGAAAACCTGTTCAATTAAACATAAAAAATTTTATTCAACATTTCGTTGATCATAGACATAACGTTATTATTCGTCGTACTGAATACGATTTAAAAAAATGTCAAAATCGTGTTCATATTTTGTTAGGTTTCTTGAAGATATTAGACCATTTAGATCTCATGATTCAATTAATCCAAGGATCTCAAAATCATCATGAAGCTTGTGATAGATTGATTCAAAAATTTAAAATATCAAAAAATCAATCTACATCCATTTTAGATATGAAATTACAAAGTCTTACATCTTTAGAAATTAATAAACTTAAAAAAGAATATAACGAACTTATTAAAAAAATAGAGTTTTTTAAAAGAGTTTTAGAAGAACATTCTACAAGAACTAAAATTATTAAAGAAGAACTTATAGATATCAAAAAAAAATACCAAGATATACGTCGTACACAAATTGATTATTCAGGAAATAAAGTAAATATCGAAGATCTAATTGAAAATGAGCAGGTAGTTCTTACTATATCCCATGCTGGTTATATTAAAAGAACATCCTTATCAGAATACAAACGTCAAGGAAGAGGAGGAGTGGGAAACAGAGGGGCTACTGCTAGAGAATCAGATTTTTTCAAACATTTACTTGTAGCGACTAATCATCAATATCTACTTTTTTTTACAGAAAAAGGAAAATGTTTTTGGTTAAGAGTATATGAAGTACCAGAAGGATCTAAAATTTCTAAAGGGAGAGCAATACAAAACATTATTCATCTTCAGCAAGATGATAAAGTCAATGCTTATATATTAACTGGAGATCTTACTAATAAAAAATATGTAAAAGATTATTATGTTATGATGATTACGAAAAAAGGTATTATTAAAAAAACATCTTTAGAAAATTATTCTCGTCCTAGAAAATATGGAATTAATGCTATTGTTGTTCGTAAAGGGGATTCTTTAATAGAAGCTATCCTTACTAAAGGAGATAGTCATGTTTTTATTGCTGTAAAAAGTGGAAGAATTATTCGTTTTTCAGAAAAAAAAATTCGTTCAACTGGAAGAACTTCTTCTGGAGTTATAGGAATTAATATAAATCATAAAGATATGGTCATTGGAATGATATGTGTAGATATAGAAGAAAAAGGACATTTGTTAGTAGTTTCTGAAAAAGGATTTGGAAAAAGATCTCATATAAAAGATTATCGTATTACTAATCGTGGTGGAAAAGGAATTAAAACAATAAATATAACTCAAAAAACAGGAAATTTAATTTCCATAAAATACGTAACGGGTCAAGATGATTTGATGATTATTAAAAAATCAGGAATTATTATACGTATTCCTATCTCAGATATAAGGGTTATGGGAAGAACAACTCAAGGAGTTAGATTGATTAATCTAAAAGAAAACGATGCTATAGCTGACGTAGCAAAGGTTTATAAACCTATTATGGGTTTTCATTAAAATCTCGTAATATGTTAATACATTCTGCTATATAAAAATCTTTCTCCAGATTTTTTTTCCATTTTTTTTGTGCTTCTGATTCTTTTGTTTGCAAAAGAATTTGGGAATAAGGAGAAAAAGCTCGCAACCCATATATATTTAAATAATTTCTTAACTTTTTAAAAGTTTCATTTCTTTTTTTCATTTTTAAATGATCGTAATAAAATTCTTCCCAATTTAAAGAAAATTGTTTTTTTCTTGAAAATTTTTTTTCTAATGATTGTATTGTTTTATAAATAGTGATGAAATCCTTATTTTTTTCCAAACGTTTTATACTTTTATATTTAATATTTTCTAAATTATTATAATAATAATGAAGAGAAGGAATGGGTTCTGTATAATCCCATTTCATAGAATTAGTTTGATTTTTTTCCATATATTTTAAAAATACACTTGTCATATTACTTGGAATGACTATATCGGAATTTACTCCCTTTAATTGAGTGGAACTTCCATTCACACGATAAAATTTATTTATGGTAAATTTTAAGGCCCCTAGTTCTTCATTAAAAATGAAAAATCTATTTAATGGATAAATAGTTTGCACTGTTCCTTTTCCATATGTTTGAGAACTTCCCACAATAATCCCTCTTTTATAATCAGCTATAGCAGCAGCAAGAATTTCAGAAGCCGAAGCAGATAACTCATTTACAAGAACGACAAGGGGACCTGTCCATAGAATTTTATTTTCATGACTTTTGAGTATTTTTTTTTTGTCTGGCTTACCTATTTGCACGATAGGAACTTTTCCTAAAAAGAAACCAGCAATTTCTATTACCGTGTCTAAAGATCCTCCTCCGTTGTTTCTGATGTCTATTAGAATTCCTTTTATATTTTCTTTTTTTAATTCTTGAATGATTTTTTTTATATCTTTAGCTGCATTTCTCCCATTTTTATTTTTAGGATTAAAATAAAATTCTGGTAAACATATCAAACCATATTTATTTTTATTTTTATCCAATATTATAACGCTTTTTGCAAAAATTTCTTTTTTTTCAATTATATCTCTTGTAAGAATCACTTCTTCTAGGGATCCATTTTTCTTTTGAAGAGTTAGTTTAACTTTAGTACCTTTTTTTCCTCTTATTAAACGAATAGAATTTTCTAATAACATCCCTACAATATTTGTTGATTC
Organism: Blattabacterium cuenoti; assembly: GCF_014251315.1. NCBI lineage: Bacteria > Pseudomonadati > Bacteroidota > Flavobacteriia > Flavobacteriales > Blattabacteriaceae > Blattabacterium > Blattabacterium cuenoti. The sequence continues at coordinate 160,833 of NZ_CP059185.1, forward strand.
CGAATTAAGGTTTTTAGAAACTCGTATAATTTTATCTCCTATTTCTATTTTTTTATTTTTCCACGCAGGACCGCCAACAATGAGTTTAACAACTGTGGGATATCCTTTATCATCTTGTAATTCTACACCAATCCCTTCTGTTTGTCCAGATATATTTAAATCAAAAATTTCTTTTTCCTTAGGAGAAAAATAATTAGTATGAGGATCATATTGAGAAGTTATAGTATTAACATATATAGAAAACCAGTCGGATTCTTTTTTTATTTTTAATTTTCGAAAATATTCTTTAATATATTCTTCTACTTTTTTTCTTGATTTTTTTTCATTGTTAAAAAATGCATTTTTCCAAATGATCTTTTGGTTTGTATTTGTTTTGGAAGAACTAACGATCTCTAGTAAAGTCAGATATTTTAAGTATTTTCTCCATTTTTCTATCCATTCTTTTTTATTTTTGGAATAAGAAAGTTCTTCTCCAACAAGGAGATACATTTCTTTTTTATTAAAATTAAAAGATGTTTTTAATATTTGAAAACATATAGATTCCACTTCTTTCACTCTTTTAAAAAAACATTTCATAATAATATTAAAAAAAGTAGGATCTCCATGAATCCAAAAATCATCTATTTTTTCTTTATATAAAGAAAAATCTTCTATATCTTTTTGTATAAAAAAACGTTTTTGACTATCTAATTTTTCAAAAAATTTATGATATACTTTTTGTGAAAAATCATTATCTATAGAAATAGGATTTGGATGTAAAAAATAAAGTGTTTTATATATCGTTTTGAGTACTATACGGTGTTTTTCCTGTTCTCCTAATGGAGAACAAAAACTTAATGAAAAAAAGAGAAAAAAACCAATTATTATGTACTTAATCTCATTCAATTTTTTTATTTTAATATTCACAATTATATATTGATTGATTGAAAAATATTAACAAAATTATATATAAATAGCTATATAATAATATAAAATGAATAAAAAACCAATTATTTTAGTCACAAATGATGATGGAATTATAGCTCCTGGAATTAGGGCTCTTGTTCATTATATGAATCTTTTAGGAGATGTATATGTAGTAGCTCCAAATAAACCCCAATCTGGAGTAGGACATGGAATAACAATGAATACGGTATTATATTGTGATTCTGTAAAAATAGATAATGGGGATCAAAAAGAATGGGAATGTTCTGGAACTCCCGTAGATTGTGTTAAATTAGCAATTAGTGACATTCTTCCCAGAAGACCTGATATTTGTGTATCAGGAATTAATCATGGTTCAAATTCTTCTGTAAATATTGTATATTCTGGCACTATTTCTGCTGCCCTTGAAGCAAGTATGGAAGGAATTCCATCTGTAGGATTTTCTCTTTTAGATTTTGATTGGAATGCTGATTTTGAACCATCCAAAAAATATGTATGTCATATTGTAAAAAAAATTCTTTACAATCCTATTTATGAAAAAACAATTAGCTTAAATGTTAATATTCCTAAATTAAAAAAAGAACAAATCAAAGGAATTAAAATATGTAGACAAGCAGAATCTAAATGGAAAGAAAGTTTTGATAAACGTTGTAATCCTAAAGGGAGAACTTATTATTGGTTAGTCGGGGATTTTGTTAATTTGGATGAAAAAATAGATACGGATGAATGGGCATTGAAAAATGGATATGTATCTATTGTTCCTATTCAATTTGATTTAACGAATTATACTATATTAAATATTTTAAAATCTTGGAATTTTATATTGTTTTTTTTTTTCGGATACATAGTTTATTCTGAATTTTAACGTTAAAACATATATATCGTGTCATCTTTTTTAGAAGGATCTTTAAATCCCAAAAAAATTCAGGATTTTATTGGACAACATGAAGTATTAGAGAATCTGAAAATTTTTATTCAAGCTGCTAAAAAAAGAAAAGAAGCCTTAGATCACATTTTATTTCATGGCCCCCCAGGATTGGGGAAAACAACGCTTGCTCATATCGTAGCTCATGAATTGAATGTAAACATTACTGTTACTTTAGGATCTGTTTTAGATAAGCCTGGAGATTTAGCTGGATTACTCATTCATTTAAAAAAAAACGATGTAATTTTTATTGATGAAATTCATCGTCTTTCTCCAATAGTTGAAGAATATTTGTATTCAGCTATGGAAAATTATAAAATAGATATTATTATAGATTCTGGATCTAATGCTAAATCAGTACAAATAGATTTATTTCCTTTCACTTTAATAGGCGCTACAACAAGATCAGGATTACTCACAGCTCCTATGCGTTCTAGATTTGGTATTAATTTTCGTCTCAGTTATTATGAAAAAAAATTATTAAACAATATTGTAAATCGTAGTGCAAAATTACTAAATATTCAAATTTCTAAAGAAGCTTCTTCTGAAATTGCGAACAGAAGTCGTGGAACTCCACGTATAGCCAATGCTTTATTACGTAGAATTCGTGATTTTGCACAAATTAAAGGAAATGGAACTATTGATATTAACATATGTAATTTAGGATTACAAGCTCTTAATGTCGATAAACATGGATTAGATGAAATGGATAATAGAATTCTTTCATATATTATAGATCATTTTCAAGGAGGACCTGTGGGGATCAACACTATAGCTACAGCTGTTAGCGAAAATTCAGATACTATAGAAGAAGTTTATGAACCTTTTCTCATTCAGGAAGGATACTTAATTAGAACTCCTAGAGGAAGAAAAGCTACAGAATTAGCTTATAAACATATAAAACAAAATTTTAAAAAAAAATAGAATTAAATCTTTTTTATTATATGTTCATAAGAATTAACTTTGTTAAAAGAATTAACATCAAAATGTACAATCATGCCTTCAAATGTTATTGTTGGTCTCCAATGGGGTGACGAGGGAAAAGGAAAAATTACAGACTTACTTGCTAAAAATTCGGATTATGTAATCCGTTATCAAGGAGGAAATAATTCTGGTCATTCTATTCATATTAAAAATCATTATTTTGTTCTTCATTTAATTCCTTCTGGAGTAATTTATTCTGGTGTAAAATGTATTATTGGACCTGGAGTCGTCATTGATCCTAAATCTTTGATACAAGAAATACAAAATTTAGAATCAATGGGAATCAATACATCTAAAGTTTTTTTAGCAAAAAGAGCACATATTACTATGCCTTATCATCGTTTGTTAGATCAATATCAAGAAGAAGCTTTAGGAGACAAATCAATTGGAACTACACATAAAGGAATCGGGCCTACTTATGTAGATAAAGTAGATCGCATAGGAATTCGTGTTTTAGATTTATTGGATCTAAAGGTTTTTTATAAGAAATTAAAATACAATATTGATTTTAAAAATCAAATTTTTACAAAAATTTTTCAAAGAGAACCTCTTTCTTTTCAATCTGTTTATGAAGAATATATAGAATATGCAAAAATTCTTTCTAATCGGATTATAGATGTTGTTTATGAAATTCATGATGCCTTTCATAACAAAAAAAGAATTTTGTTTGAAGGAGCTCAAGCTATGTTATTGGATCTAAATTATGGAACATATCCATATGTTACGACTTCTTCTACTTCTACTGGAGGGGTGTGTACAGGAGTAGGAATTCCTCCTAATTTTTTAAAAAATTTTATAGGAATAACAAAAGCATATTGTACTCGGGTAGGATTTGGCCCTTTTCCTACAGAGATAAACAATGAAATTGGTGATGCAATACGTCAGAAAGGAAATGAATATGGTGCAACGACAAAACGTCCTAGACGATGTGGTTGGTTAGATTTAATTTCTCTTAAATATTCTTGTATGATTAATGGGATCAATTACTTAATTATTACAAAATTAGATGTTTTAAGTGAATTGGATATTATTAAAGTATGTATTAAATACAAATGTGATAATAAAATCATTCAATATTTTCCTTCGAATATAAAACAAAATCTAGAAGGAATTTATATAGATTTTCCTGGATGGAAAAAAGATATATCTCATATTTATGAATATAAATATTTACCAAAAAATTGTAAAAAATATATTAAATTTATCGAAGATTATTTAAAATTAGAAATTTTATTGATTTCTGTAGGATCTGAAAGAAATCAGAACATTATTAAAAATGAATCTTTGTTTTTAGAAATTTTTACTTAAAAGTTAAAAAGATTTTTTGTGTGTGTGGAAGAATATAAAAATCCTTTAGGAGAACGATATAGTAGTAAAGAAATGCTATATAATTTCTCTCCAAAAAAAAAGTTTATTACTTGGAGAAAATTATGGTTATATTTGGCAGAATTTCAGAAGGAATTAGGTTTAAACATTAGCAAAGAACAAATATTTGATTTAAAAAATCATTTACATGACATTGATTGGGAAAGAGTTTCTTTTTATGAAAAAAAATTTCGTCATGATGTTATGGCTCATTTATATGCTTTCGGAGAAAAAGCTACTATAGCTAGGCCTATTATTCATTTGGGAGCTACAAGTGCGTTTCTAGGAGACAATACAGATATCATCTTAATCCGTGATGGATTGGAAATTTTATTAAAAAAATTGATTAATGTAATTTTTCGTCTCAGAAATTTTACTTTAGAATATCACAATATTCCTACTTTAGCTTTTACTCATTATCAGCCAGCTCAATTAACTACTGTAGGAAAACGTTCTGCTTTATGGTTACAGAGTCTTCTTCTAGATTTAGAGGAATTAGAATTTAGATTGAAAAATATTCATTTCAGAGGAGTTAAAGGAACTGTAGGTTCGGCAGATAGTTTCAAAAAATTATTTAATGGAGATTTACAAAAAGTAAAAGATTTAGAAAAAAAATTATCTGATAAATTCAGATTTAAAAATGTTTTTTCTATAACAGGACAAACTTACGATAGAAAGGTTGATGCTCAAATATTAAATTTGTTATCTAATATATCTCAGTCTTCTCATAAATTTAGTAACGATTTGCGTTTATTACAAAATTTAAAAGAAATGGAAGAACCTTTTGAAAAAGAACAAATTGGATCTAGTGCGATGGCTTATAAACGAAATCCAATACGTAGTGAACGTATGGCTTCTTTAGCTAAATATGTTATTTCTTTATCGAATAGTTCAGCCTTAGTTTCAGCTACTCAATGGTTAGAACGTACTTTAGATGATTCTGCCAATAGAAGATTGGTTATAGGACAATCATTTTTATCTGTAGATTCAATTTTAATGATTTGGAATAACATATTAGAAAATATTGTGGTATACCCTAAGATTATTGAGAGACATATAAAAGAAGAGCTTCCTTTTTTAATTACTGAATATATTATTGTAGAATGTGTGAAAAACGGAGCGGATAGACAGGATATTCATGAAAGAATACGAATTCATTCTATGGAAACAAATGATAAAATTAAATTAGAAGGAATAGAAAATGATTTTATTCAACGTATTTTACATGATGAAAAAATCCCAATTCATGAAGAAAAAATGAATCAAATTCTAAATCCTAAAAATTTTACAGGATTTTCTTCAGATCAAACTTTAGAATTTATTGATACAAAAGTTAATCCTATATTAAACCGTTTTTATCATTTAATTGATTCTGATATATCTAATATGGATAGACAAATATGATAAATTAAATAATGAATTTCAGAATTTATATACAAAAAAAAAGTCCTTTTGATATTGATTCTAGAAAATTGTACAATGAATTAAAAAGTATGAATATTTCATTGTATAATATAAATATAGTTGTTTATTATATATATGATATATTTAACATAAATGAAAAACTTTTTTTAGAAAGTTTGTCAAAGGTTTTTGTAGATCCTGTTACGGACATTTTGCACAAAAAAATACATTTGAATACTTCATATATAAAATATTTTCCAGATAAATATGATGATAGAGCTTATGCCGCTATACAATGCATTAAAGTTCTGGATCCTAAATCTACAAAAATATCCGTAAAAACTGGTCAATTAATTGAATTAATTGGAATGAAAAAAAAACAAGATTTCGATAAAATTATAAAATATTATATCAAGTCCTGTTTGAATTTGAATACAAAAAACGAAAAAAATAATACAAAAATTATAGATAATTTCATAAATTTTTCTGTTGAAAAGATCAGAACAATCCATAATGATTTGAATCTATCCATGAGCGTTCATGATTTACTATTTATACAGAAATATTTTTTGAAAGAAAAACGAAATCCAACAAAAGCAGAATTACGTATATTCGACGTTTATTGGTCGGATCATTGTCGTCATACAACATTTTTTACCAAATTAGTAGATATATCTTTTTATGGATCATTTAAAAAAACATATCAAAGTATTTTTAGAAAATATTTAAAAGATAGAGATTTAATAGGAAGATCAAAATATCCTATAAATCTTATGGATTTATCTAATCTTCCTGCTAGAATTCTTTATAAAAAGGGAAAATTAACAAATTATGTATCGTCATACGAACATAATGCGTGTATTATGATGATAAATGTAGATTTCACAAATCAAAAAAAAGAAAAATGGTACTTATTATTTAAAAATGAAACCCACAATCATCCTACTGAAATTGATCCTTTTGGAGGAGCGTCTACTTGTGTAGGAGGAGCGATTCGTGATCCTTTATCTGGAAGAGCTTTTGTTTATCAAGGAATTCGATTGAGTGGAGCTGCTGATCCTATGAATTCAAAAACTTTGAATGGAAAATTACCACAACATAAAATTTGTATTGAATCAGCTCGTGGTTATAGTTCTTATGGAAATCAAATAGGGTTAGCTACAACTCATGTTCACGAAATTTATCATGAGGGATATAGAGCTAAAAGAATGGAAATCGGAATGGTTGTTGGAGCGGTCCCTGTTGATTTTGTAAAACAGGATAAACCAAAAAAGGGGGATGTCATTTTGATAGTTGGTGGTTTTACAAAAAAAGAAGGAATTGGAGGTGCTACAGATTCTTCTAAAGAATCTAATTCTGATTTAAAAAATTATATTCAACAAAAAGGAGATCCAATAATAGAGAGAAAAATTCAAAGATTTTTCAGGAAAAAAGAAGTTATTTCTTTGATAAAAAAATGCAATGATTTTGGAGCAGGAGGAGCTGCTGTCGCTATAGGGGAATTAAGCGATAGTTTGGTGCTTAATTTAGACAAAATACCAGTAGAAAATACAGAAAACATGGAGGCTATAGAAATAGCACTTTCTGAGTCTCAAGAACGTATGGCCGTAATATTAGATCCTAAAGATGTTAAAAAATTTATTCATTTTTCTCATGAAGAAAATATCAGGTCTGTCCCTATAGGTAAAATCACGGACAATAAACGTATCATTTTTTATTATAGAGAAAAAGAAGTTTTTAATGTAAAAAGTTCTTTTTTGAATACAAAAGGATCTTTAAAAGAAAAAACTGTTCGTGTAAATTCGCCTATTTCAGTTTCTCCTTTTAATAAGTCAAAAAAAATTTTTTTTAGTAAAAAAACATTTTTAAATACTCTTTCTAAATTAAATATAGCTTCTCAAAAAAGTTTAGTGGAAATGTTTGATAGTACTGTAGGAGCTACTACAGTTTTAATGCCTTTTGGAGGAAAATATCAAATGACTCCATCTGAAGGAAGTGTACAAAAAATTCCTGTTTTTAGAGGAAATACAAATACAGTTAGTTTAGTTTCTTGGGGTTTTCATCCTGAAATTTCTGCTTGGAGTCCTTTTCATGGAGGAGCTTATGCTATTGTAGAATGTATTTCTAAAATTGTTTCTATGGGAGGAAATTATAGAAATATTTATTTTAGTTTTCAAGAATATTTTCAAAAATTGGGAAATCATCCAGAAAATTGGGGGATACCTTTTTCTGCTTTATTAGGAGCTTATCATGCTCAAATGTCTTTAGAATTAGCTTCTATAGGGGGTAAAGATTCTATGTCTGGAACATATAAAAATCTACATGTTCCTCCAACATTTATTTCCTTTGGGGTATCTACAGGTTTGTGTTCCAATATTATATCTCCTGAATTTAAAAAAGTTGGGAATAAAATTTATTTGTATTATCATAATTCATTAAAAAATGAAATGCCTGATTTTGATTCTATAAAAAAAGCTTATGACCAAGTTTATGAAGGAATTTGTTCCGGAAAAATTGTTTCGGTTAAAACCGTAAAAGATGGAGGTATTTCTATTGCTATTGCTAAGATGTCTTTTGGAAATCGTTTAGGAGCAGTTATTGATTATAATGATCATTTACTTGAAACGAATATAGGTTCTCTAATTATAGAATCTTCGTCTTCTATTTCAGACAATAATTTTATTCCAATAGGAGAGGTTATTTCTCATAAATATTTAAATTTTAATGGAATATCTATTGATATAGATGAATCAATAAAAAATTGGTTGAAAACTTTTTCTCCTATTTTTTCTTCTAATGAAAATACATTTTCATTAGAAGAAAAAATAAATAACCTTAAACAGGCAAAAAAAACTAAAAAAAAAGAAAAGTATAATTCTATTATATGGAAATGTAAATTGAAAAAAAAAGGAAAACCTCGTGTGTTTATTCCTATATTTCCTGGTACAAATAGTGAATTCGAATCAATTCGTGCATTTGAAAAAGAAGGATCTATTGTAAATACTTTTGTATTCAAAAATCTAAATGATAAAGATATTATGGAGTCTATATTTTCTTTTAAAAAGTATATAGAATCTGTACAAATATTTATGCTTTGTGGAGGTTTTAGTGGTGGAGATGAACCAGATGGTTCTGCTAAATTCATTGTATCTATATTACATAACCCATATATTAAAGATGCTATTCAATATTTTCTTGATCGTGATGGATTAATTTTAGGAATTTGTAATGGTTTTCAAGGATTGATAAAATCAGGGTTATTACCTTATGGTAAAATTTGTTTGAGGAATCAAAATTCTCCTACATTAACTTACAATAAAATAGAAAAACATATATCTCAATGTGTCCATATTAAAGTCATTTCTGATCATTCTCCATGGTTAAATGGAATGAAAAATAAAATATATACTCTTCCTATATCTCACAGTGAAGGAAGATTTTATGCAAATAAAGAAACAATAAATGTTTTATTGGATAGAAATCAAATAGCTACACAATATGTAGATTTAGAAGGTATCCCTAGTTTAGATAGATTATATAATCCTAATGGATCTGTTGGAGCTATTGAAGGATTATTGAGTGAGAATGGTAAAATTTATGGAAGGATGACTCATCCAGAACGTTATGATCATGGATTATTAAAAAATATTCCTAATGTTCATGAACATTCTATTTTCAAAAATGCAGTACAATATTTTTTATAAAAAAATTAAAATCAATTATGAAAGTGGCTATATTTTTTGGAAGTATTTCTGATAAATCAATTATGAAAATAACAGCAGAAGTGCTAAAAAAATTTAATATAAGTTATAAATCTTATATAATTTCCGCACATCGATTACCAGATATTTTATCAAACACTATTAAAGAAATAGAATCTGAAGGGACAGATGTCATTATTGCAGGAGCTGGATTATCCGCTCATTTACCTGGAATAATTTCTTCTAAAACAATTTTACCTGTCATAGGAATCCCTATTCATTGCAATAATAATTATGGATCCTTAGGAGGAATAGATGCCCTTTTTTCTATGGTGCAAATGCCAAAAGATGTTCCCGTTGCTACAGTAGGAATAAATAATTCCTATAACGCAGCTCTATTTGCCATTCATATTTTATCTATAAAATATCAAAATATAAGGAAATTATTGCTAAAATTCAGAATGAAAAAAAAAGAAAAATTGATAACTGAAATCAAGCAACATTTATTACCATGAGCTGCATAATTAAAAAAAATATTTTGTCAGAAGGAAAAACAAAAAAAATATATACGACCGAAAATCCACTTGAAGTACTTATTCATTATACAGATAGGATAACTGCTTTGAATGGACTCAAAAAAAATTTTTTACAAGATAAAGGAGTTTTAAATAATGAAATAACTACATTGATCTTTCAATTTCTAAATTCTTGTGGAATTAAAACTCATTTTATACGAAAAATAAATAATAGAGAGCAGTTATGTCATAAAGTAGATATGATTCCTTTAGAATTTGTTGTCCGTAATATTGTTGCGGGAAGCATGTCTAAACGTTTAGGGATCAAAGAAGGAATTGATTTATATAATCCTATTTTTGAAATTTTTTATAAAAATGATAAATTAAAAGATCCCTTGATTAATGATCATCATGCAGTATTTTTAGAAATTATTTCTTATGAAGAATTAAGTCACATTTATAGTATGACATCGAAAATAAACTTTTTTATCAAAAAATATTTTTTAGATAAAAATATTCTGTTGGTAGATTTTAAAATAGAGTTTGGTAAGAATCATAAAAACGAGATTCTACTATCTGACGAAATCAGTCCAGATACTTGTCGTTTTTGGGATAGAAAAACAATGAAAAAATTGGATAAAGATTTATTTAGAATGGGATTAAAAGAAGAAGTATTTGATATTTATATGGAAATATTAAAAAGGTTAAATGTAAGTTAATCCATTTAATAATGGGACAAAGATATTCTTTTTCCAAAAAAACGATATCTCAATTATTCCCTTCTATTCTGGAAAATAATTATTTTGATAAATTTCATGATGAATGTGGTGTTTTTGGGATTTATTCTCCTGATAAAGTAGACACCTTTTCTTTAATCCAATTTGGTTTATTTGCATTACAACATAGAGGACAAGAAGCTTGTGGTTTTTCTGTTTTACGAGATGGGTTTATTATATCACATAAAAGCGAAGGGCTTGTTCTAGATTTTTTTAGAAAAATTTCCAATTCTGAATGTTATCATGGAAATGCTGTAATTGGACATACTCGTTATTCTACAGAAGGAGGACAAAGTAAAAAAAATATTCAACCTTTTTTTGGAGAAGATTCCTATGGAAAGAGCACTATATCTATAGTACATAATGGAAATTTAGTCAATGCTCAAGATCTCCGTAAAAGATTGGAATCTACAGGCGTAAATTTTATATCCGAATACTCAGATTCCGAAGTTATTTTACGTTTAATACAAAAATATTTACCAGAATCTGGTAATAGTTTAGAAAAGGCTATTCAAAAAACAACTATCGATATTAAAGGAGCTTATTCTGTGATTGTACTTATGGATAATAAAATAGCTGCATTTAGAGATCCAAATGGAATACGTCCTTTATGTTATGGTATGTTGAATGAAGAAACTTACATATTTAGTTCTGAAACTTGTGGAATTGATTCTGTAGGAGGATTTTATGTAAGAGATTTATTTCCAGGAGAAATTATAATTGTGGAAAAAAAATCAATTCAATTTTCTCTACTTTCAGAAAAAAAAAATACAAGAAAAAGAATATGCTCTTTTGAATATATTTATTTTTCTCGTCCTGATTCCTTAATTGAAAATATAAATGTTTATGAAATTCGTGAAAAAAGTGGAGAAAAACTTTATGAACAACATCCAGTGAAAGCTGATGTAGTTATTGGAGTTCCAGATTCTGGAGTGCCAGCTTCTATTGGCTATTCTAAAGCTTCTGGAATCCCTTTTAAACCGATTTTAGTAAAAAACAAATATATAGGAAGATCTTTTATTCTTCCTAAACAAGAAATGCGTGAAAAAATGGTAAACTTGAAATTAAACCCTATATTAGATGAAATAAAAGGCAAACGGATTGTTATTATTGATGATTCTATAGTTCGTGGAACGACCAGTCGTAGATTAGTTTACATATTAAGAAAAGCAGGAGCTAAAGAAATTCATTTCAGAAGCGCTTCACCTCCTATTATAGGACCATGTTATTTAGGAGTAGATACTCCAAGTCAAAAAGATCTCATATCATATAATCATATTGATAAAAAAAGTATAGAAAAAATTCTAAATGTAGATAGTTTAGAATTTTTAAGCATGGATAATTTTATAGATATTCTTGGAAGTATTCATTATTGTTTTGGTTGTTTTACTAGAAATTATCCAGTTCAAAAAAATTAAAGTTGAAAAATAAAAAATATGAAAGTAAAAAAAAAAACATGACCATATGCAAGATTAATAATATTTTAGAAAAAACTTATAATAATAGAGTAATGAGTACATTAGATCATTTCTCTGGTTTTTATAAAATATATGAATTTGGATATAAGGAACCTATTTTAGTATCTGGAGTTGATGGTGTAGGAACTAAATTACGTTTAGCTATAGACTACAAAAAATATGATGTAATAGGAGAAGATTGTTTTGCAATGTGTGCAAATGATGTTTTATGTCATGGAGCTACTCCTTTATTTTTTTTAGATTATTTAGCTTGTGGAAAACTAGATTTTTCTATTGTAGAAAAAATTATACAAGGAATAGCTATTTCTTGCAAAAAAACCAATACTTGTCTTATTGGGGGGGAAACTGCGGAAATGCCTGGAGTTTATCAAGAAAATGATTATGATATAGCTGGATTTTGTGTAGGTATTGTGGAAAAGAACCATCTTATAGATGGAAAAAAATTAATTCAAGAAGGAGATATTTTAATAGGACTTCCTTCCTCAGGTGTACATAGTAATGGTTTTTCTGTGATTAGAAATATTTTTTCTACAGAAGATTTTATGAAATTTTTTCAAAAAAAACCGTTTTATGAAACGCTTTTAATTCCAACTAGAATTTATCATTTTCCTATTCATACTTTATCAAAAGAATTTGTAATTCATGGATTAGCTCATATTACTGGAGGAGGAATATCAGATAATTTATATCGAATTCTTCCAGAAAATTTATCAGCTGTAGTGGAAAAAGAAAAAATTCCTATTCAACCTGTTTTCAATTTTATTCGAAAAAAAGGAAATCTATCAGAATATGAAATGTGGAATACTTTTAATATGGGGGTAGGAATGATTATAGTCGTTTCTTTTAAAGAAAAGTGTTCTATTTTAAATAGACTCCATTTTTTAGGAGAAAGACCTTTTATTTTGGGTAAAATTGTGAAAGGAAATAAAAAAGTTCTTTTGAAATAAAAAATATTTTCATGAAAAAAATAGCTATTTTAGTTTCCGGAAAAGGAACCAATATGAAACACATTTTCCAAGCAATTAAAAGTAGGATGCTTTATAATTCTATGGTAAATTTAGTAATTTCTGATAGATGGTGTATAGCAATTCAATATGCGTTGGAAAAAAATATTCCAGTATTTTCTTTAATAAGAACTAATAAAAAATTTCTTTCTAAAGAAATAGATAATATACTTGATATATACATTCCTAATATTATAGTTCTTTCAGGGTTTCTTTCTATACTTGATACAAAATTTTGTGAAAAATGGTTCAGTAAAGTTATAAATATTCATCCTTCCCTATTGCCTAAGTATGGTGGAAAAGGAATGTATGGAATGAAAGTACATCAAGAAGTTATAAAAAATAAGGAAAAAATATCAGGAGCTACAGTTCACTATGTAACAAAAAACGTGGATTTAGGAGATGTAATTTTGAAAAAAAAATGTAAAATTGATTCAGGAGAAACTCCAACATCTTTATCAAAAAAAGTATCTGTGATAGAAAAAGAAATATTAATTCAATCTATTAATAATCTTAAGAATTAAGAATTAATTCTATATACTCATAAAATCAGTAAGTAACAATTAATTAGTAGTATGTATTATGAAAAGAGCTTTGATTAGTGTTTATGACAAAAATGAAAAGTTATTTAATTTCGTCAGTTTTTTATATAAAAAAGGATATCAAATCGTTTCTACTGGAGGGACCTACCAATATTTTATTAAAAAAGGATTATCAAATATCATGGAGGTATCTGATTTAACTTCTTTTCCTGAAATTTTAGATGGAAGAGTTAAAACCATTCATCCTAATATATATATAGGGATTTTAGCCAATCGTTCTGTTGAAGAACATATGAAATATATTCATCTTCATAAGATTCATCCTATTGATATTGTATTGGTAAATTTTTATCCATTTTTTGAAAAAATACATCAAAAACCTACTATCAATATTAATTCCTTAATAGAATTTATTGATATCGGGGGTCCATCCATGCTTAGAGCGGCTGCTAAAAATTTTTTACATGTAACCGCTATTACAGATAATAATGATTATGAACTCGTTCAATATGAAATTGAACATTATGGATTCACTTCTTTAAAACTAAGAAAAAAATTAGCAGGAAAAGCATTTAATCTTACTTCGGCTTATGATTCTGCCATTTCTCAATATCTTTTAGATGATAAATTTCCTATTTATTTACACTCTTCTTATGAAAAAAAAATGAATCTCCGTTATGGAGAAAATCCTCATCAAAAAGCAGCTTATTATGTTAATACAATTCATAAAGGATCCATGCGAAATTTTCATCAATTACATGGAAAAAAACTATCATTTAATAATTTAAGAGATATGGATATAGCGTGGAAGGTTGTTTCTCAATTTTCTGAACCTGCTTGTTGTACAGTAAAACATTCCACTCCTTGTGGAGTGGCATTAGGAAAAAATATTGTTGAAGCATTTCAAAAAACTTATTACGCTGATACTATTTCGTCTTTTGGAGGAATAATGGCTGTTAATGTTCCAATTACAAAAGAATTAGCGAAAGAAATTAATCATATTTTTTTAGAAGTTGTTCTTTCTCCGAGTTACGAAACAGATGTTTTGAATATTTTAAAAATTAAAAAAAATCTTATAATCATTAGTATTAGTGAACCTATTTCAGATAAATTAGAATATGTGCAAATTGATGGAGGAATTTTGGTACAAGAATCAGATTATTTTTTTCCTTACGAGAAAAATTACAAAATAGTTACTAAAAAAAAATTTAGTCATCAAGAACTAAAATCTTTATTTTTTTCTCAAAAAGTAGTGAAATACGTGAAATCTAATGCTATTGTTGTGTCTAAAGGGACACAAACTTTAGGGATTTCCGGAGGTCAAACTAACAGAATATGGGCCGCTAGACAAGCTATAGAAAGAGCTTTAGAAAAAAGTAAAGAGGGATTAGTTCTTGTTTCTGATGCTTTTTTCCCTTTTAGGGATGTTGTAGATGAAGCCGCTCGTTCTGGTGGAATACGTGCTATTATTCAACCAGGAGGATCTATACGTGATGAAGAGTCGGTAAAAGCTTGTGATGATCATGGAATAGCAATGGCTTTCACTGGAAAAAGACATTTTAAACATTAAAAATAATGAAAATTTTAGTTCTTGGAAGTGGAGGACGTGAACATGCTATAGGAAAAAAGTTGTTGGAAGATTATCATTCAATACACCTTTATTTTTATCCTGGAAATGGAGGAACAAGTATAATAGGAAAAAATATTGAAAATTATCATTCTGCATTAGATTTAGGTTTTTTTGCTAAAAAAAATGCAATAGATATAACTATTGTGGGATCCGAAACTTTTCTTTTAGAAGGAGTTGTAGATATTTTTCAAAATTTGGGATTAAAAATAGTTGGCCCACATTATTTAGCAGCTAAACTTGAAGGAAATCGAATTTTTGCTAAATCCTTTATGAAAAAATATGGAATTCCTACTCCTAAATATGAAGTTTTTTCTTGCTATGAAAAGGCTTTTAATTTCTTAAAAAGAAATACGAATCCTGTAGCTATTAAAGCTAACGGAATAGCTGCAGGAAAGGGAGTTTTTTTAGCCCATAATAAAAATGACGCTATAAAAGCTCTAAAAAATATTATGATAAAAAAAAAGTTTGGAGAATCTGGAAATCAGATTATCATAGAAGAATTTTTACAAGGAAAAGAAGTTTCTATTATATCTATTTTCAATGGAAAAAACATTATTCCTTTTTTATCAGCTAGAGATTATAAAAAAATTGGAGAAAATGAAAAAGGATTGAATACAGGAGGAATGGGGGCAATTGTCCCCAATCCATATATGAAAAATTCGATTTGGACAGATTTTAAAAAAAATATTTTAGAACCTACTTTAGAAGGATTAATTCTAGAAAAATTAACTTTTTTTGGATTTCTATATTTTGGATTAATGATAACTTATGAAAAAATTTACTTACTAGAATACAATACTCGCATAGGAGATCCTGAAGCTCAAACTTTATTTCCATTAATGAAAAGTAATTTTTTGAATATCATTCAATCTTTTTTTAAACAAAAAGAAATATTTATTGATTGGAAAAAATTATGTTCTTGTTGTGTAGTTTTATCATCTAGAGGATATCCTGAAAAATATGAAATTGGAAAAATTATAGCAGGGTTAAATTCTTTAAAAGAACCTTTTTATATTGCTGGAGCAAAAAAAGAACAAGAAAAGTGGATTACATCAAGTGGACGAGTTCTCAATATAGTAGGAATAGGAAATTCTATTCAAGAAGCTAGAAAAAAAGCTTATGATCAGGTTAAAAAAATTCAATTTGATAATTTGTATTTCAGAAAAGATATTGGTTTATGATTAAAAAATACAGAAAAAAATGAAAAAAGATTTTATACTCATATTAGATTTTGGATCTCAATATAGTCATCTAATTGCTAGAAGAATTAGAGACATAGGAGTATATACTTTGTTATCTCATTATAATGAGATTTCTATATCTCATATAATTTCAAAAAAACCTAAAGGATTGATTCTGTCAGGAGGCCCTTTTTCTGTTTATGAAAAAAATTCTCCATTAATATCCAAAAATATTTTTAAACTAAATATTCCTATATTCGGAATATGTTATGGAATGCAACTTATTTCTTTTCTTTTTGGAGGGAAGATAAAAAAATCAAATTCAAAAGAATATGGAAAATCTTACTTAATTATCGATCATACTAATAACAATTTATTTCATGGAATTCCCGGTAAATCTATTGTTTGGATGAGTCATTTTGATGAAGTTCAAAATCTTCCTAAAGAATTTAAAGTAATCGGACATACATCATCTTGTGATATTGCAGCTTTTAGTCATATTAATAAAAAAATTTATGCCGTTCAATTTCATCCAGAAGTAAAAAATACAGAATATGGAATATCTATGCTTAAAAATTTTGTTTTTCATATTTGCAAATGTAGTTCAAATTGGGTATTAAATGATTTTGTGCAAAAAACGATAGATGATATTAAAAAACGAGTAAATAAAAAAAAAGTAGTGCTAGGTTTCTCTGGAGGAGTTGATTCTTTTGTCACTGCTTACATTATTCATAAAGCTATTGGAGATTCTTTAAATTGTATTTTCATAGATACAGGATTGCTACTGAAAACCGAAAAAGAAAAAGTATCTTTTTTGTGTAAAAAAATGAATTTTTCTCTAAAAATAATAGATGCTAGAAATCGTTTTTTGTCTAAACTAACTGGAGTTATCGATCCTGAGATAAAAAGGAAAGTTATAGGTGAAGAATTTATCCTTATTTTTCAAAAGGAATCAGAAAAAATTAAAAATGTTGAATTTTTAGCACAAGGGACCATTTATTCAGATGTTATTGAATCTTCTGTTATTTCAAAAAATTTAATAAGTTCTTCTATAAAATCTCATCACAATGTAGGAGGACTCCCAAAAACATTAATGAAATTAAAACTCATTGAACCATTAAAAGAATTATTTAAAGATGAAGTTAGAAAAATAGGAGAAAAATTAGGACTTCCAAAAGAAATTTTATATCGTCATCCATTCCCTGGGCCTGGTTTAGGTATTCGTATTCTCGGAGAAGTCAATGAAAAAAAAATTTCTATTTTAAGAAAAGCAGAAAATATTCTTTTACAAGAATTAAAAAATTATGATATTTACGATTCTGTAAGTCAAGCTTTTATTGTTTTATTACCTGTAAAATCTGTAGGAATAAAAGGAGATAAACGAACTTATGAGTATGCAGCTATATTACGTGTTACGAACACTGAGGATTTTATGACTGCAACTTTTTCTCATTTATCTTACGATTTTTTAGAAAAGGTTTCAAATAGAATTACTAATGAAGTTAACGGAATTAATAGAATAGCATATGATATAACTTCTAAACCTCCATCTACTATTGAGTGGGAATGATTTCTATATCATCATAGAAATTAAATTATATATGTTTTTTTTTAATTCAGTTCTAGGAGAAATTAAATCTATAAATCCATGCTCCATTAAAAACTCTGCTGTTTGAAATCCTTCTGGAAGATCTTTTCCTATTATTTCCCTAATCACTCTAGGTCCAGCAAATCCAATTAAAGCTCCTGGTTCAGCTATATTGATATCTCCAAGTAAAGAGTAAGAAGCTGTGACACCTCCCGTCGTTGGATCAGTTAAAACAGAAATATAAGGAATTTTAGCATCACGTAGTTGGGTTAATCCAGCCACAGTTTTAGCCATTTGCATTAATGAAAAAGAGGATTCCATTATTCTTGCTCCTCCAGATTTGGAAATTAAAATATATGGATATTTTCTATCAATACAATATTTTATAGCTCTAGATATCTTTTCTCCTACTACGGATCCCATAGATCCTCCTATAAATGAAAAATCCATACAAGATATCACAACATTTATAGTCTTTATTTTTCCAACTCCTGTTCTAATAGCATCATATAAATTTGTCTTTTTTTGTGCTTCTTGAATTCTATCTGTATACTTTTTATAATCTTCCCATTTCATAGGATCTTTGCTCATCATTTTTACATTTATTTCTAAAAATTCCCCATGATCAAAAAGAATTTCAAAATATTCTTTACTATGAATTCTTACATGATATCCATCTTCTGGACTAACATAAGCGTTTTTTTTTAATTCTTCTGTATCTATAATTTTTCCGCTAGGAGTTCTGTACCAAATACCTTTTGGTAAATCTTTTCTATCGTCTATAGATGTTAAGATCTTCTTTTTTTTTCTTAAAAACCAAGACATGGTTATTTATTTTATAAAGTATTAATATTGTTCATATATTCAAAATATTTTTTTAAAATTCTTTTAAAAGATTTTTCTCCTTCTCTTAACCATATTCTAGGATCATAATATTTTTTATTAGGAATATGTTCTCCTTTTGGATTCCCTATTTGTTTTTTTAAATATTCCTTGTTTTTATTCATATAATCTCTTACTCCACATGTAAAAGCATATTGTAAATCAGTGTCTACATTCATTTTTACAACTCCATAACTAATAGCTTTTTGTATTTCCTTATCTGAAGATCCTGATCCTCCATGAAAAACTAAAGAAACTGGTTTAGTATTATTAAAATGAAATTTTTTTTGGATATATTCTTGTGTATTTTTCAAAATTTCAGGACGAAGTTTCACATTTCCAGGTCTATAAACTCCATGTACGTTTCCAAAAGAAGCTGCTATAATAAAATTATCACTGATTTTCATGAGTCTTTCATAGGCATAAGCTACTTCTTCTGGTTGAGTATAAAGTTTATTATTTTCTATATTGGAATTATCTATTCCATCTTCTTCTCCTCCCGTTACACCGAGTTCGATTTCAATAGTCATTTTACTTTTATTCATTCTATCGAAATATTGCTCACAAATATTAATATTATCTTTTAAAGATTCCTGAGATAGATCCAACATATGTGAACTAAACAACGTTTTTCCAAAACTTTTATAGTATTTCTCATTAGCTTCTATTAATCCATCTATCCATGGAAGAAAAGGTTTAGAACAATGATCTGTATGAAGAATAACTGTTGTTTTATAGTATAAAGCTAATTCGTGAATATGCATAGCACAAGCTATAGCTCCTTGAATTGCTGCTTTTTGTTTTTCATTATTTAATCCTTTTCCAGCATTAAAAATAGCACCTCCATTAGATAACTGAATAATAACAGGAGAATTCACTTCTGCAGCGGTCTCCATAACAGCATTTATAGTATTAGATCCAATAACATTCACCGCAGGTATGGAAAATACGTTTTCTTTAGCGTATTCGAATATTTCTTTAACAAGATTACCAGTAGCTACTCCAAAAGGAAATTTTTTATACATGTGTTTAAAATTTATTTTAACAAACATTAACAAATGTAAAAAAAAGTATTTTTTATATTCTATTTTTATTTTAATATAAAATTGCTATAAAAAACATATGAAAAAATTTTTTTATTAATTTATTCAATATGCTAGTTATTCCATCTACATTAAAAATATACAATGCTTCAGCTGGTTCTGGAAAAACTACTTTTTTAGTCATAAATTATCTTTATGTTTTATTAAAAAGTCCTTATCCTGATGAATTTAAAAGAGTTTTAGCTTTAACTTTTACTAAAAAAGCTTCCGAAGAAATGAAAAATCGCATCTTACAGTGCATAAAAGAATTTTCAAATAAAAAAGTTAAAAAAGAATACCGTTTTTTATTTGACTACATCATAAAAAATTTTAATTTAACAAAACATCAATTATATCAACGTTCTGAAAAAATATTATTTACCATATTGCACGATTTTTATTATTTTTCTAGAAATATAAGTACAATAGATAAATTTACTTATAATATTATAAGATCTCTTTTTTCAGAAAGAGAAGTCCATTTAGAAATGGATACGGATCAATTTTTATTAAAAATTGTAGAAAACATATTATATAGATTAAAAAATTCTGAAAAATGGTCAAATGTTTTGATTCAATCTTCTTTAGAAAAGTTAAAAGAAGGAAAAAATTGGGATTTAAAAAAAGAGCTATTTAAAATAGCTCATATAATGATTGAAGAAAATCATTTTTTTTCTGTAAAAAAAATTAAAAATTATTCTTTGGAAGATTTTGTTCTGTTAAAGAATATTCTAATCAAAAGAACTAAAATTTTTGAAAATAAATGCAAGAAAAAAGGAGAAAAATTTTTTCAATTTTTAGAAAAAACTTCTATTCAAAAACATTCGTTCATTCATTTAGATTTACCAAGATTTTTCCAAAAGTTTAAAAATGGAAACATATTTTTTAATCCGTTCAATGAACGTCTTGAAAAATATATTCAAAAAGGAATATTTTACTCTAAATTTTTTTCTGATAAAAACCAAAAAATATTAATAAAAAAAAATCAAAATAAAATACTTTTTTTATATGAAGAAATAAAATCTATATATCAAAAAAATATATCAAATTATCTTTTAGACAAGCTTTTTTTAAGAAAAATAAACATATTATCAATAATACATGAAATCGAAAAAGAATTTTATTCTATAAAAAATGAAAAAAAAATTATTTTAAATACAGAGTTAAATAAAATTCTTTATGAAAAAATTGTTAAAGGAGTATTTCCAAAAATATATGAAAAAATAGGGATACAATATAAATATTATTTCATAGATGAATTTCAAGATATTTCATTTTTACAATGGCAAAACCTTAGAATATTAGTTGAAAATGCATTATCTGAAAATGGATCAGCTATGATAGTAGGGGATCCCAAACAATCTATATACAGATGGAGAGGCGGAGATGCTAAACAATTTATAAATTTAATTTATTCTAAATCAAATTTTTATAAAAAAAAAATAAAAACTATAGAAAAAAATTTCCGTAGTTTTGAAGAAATTGTCAAATTTAATAATTTACTTTATCAATCTATATCCAAAACATTCAATTCTACTATATACCAAGATATATATAAAAATTATCAACAAAAAATATATAAAAAAAAATCTGGAGGGTATGTAGAAATAAATTTGACTAATGATTGTAATAAAAATTACAAAGAACACATTTATTTATGTATAAAAAATAAAATAGAAAAATTATTGAAACAAAAATATGCATTATCAGATATTGCAATTTTAGTCAGAAACAATGAAGAGGGTCATTTTTTGTCTGAAAAATTAGTGGGAGATGGCATTAGTGTAAATACTTCTGTTTCTTTATTAATAAAGAATCATTTGGAAATACAAATCATAATAAATTTTTTAAACATTATTGCTTATCCATATTGTTATCAAAAAAGAGTTATTTTGATTTTTTTATTATTAAAAAACAAATTTTTTAGGACTAAAAAAAATGATCATGATTTCATTATGAAAATACTTTTTTTACCTTTAAATTTATTTTTAAAAAAAATTCTATTAAAAAATTCATTAACATTAAACAAATTATATAATAAATCTATATACAACATATCAGAAGATATTATAGAAGCTTTCGGATTATTAAATAATAAAAATTCTATATACATCTACTCTTTCTTGGATTTTGTTTATAGATATATGAAAAAAATAGGAAATTCCATTATAGATTTTTTAGATTATTGGGAATTAAAGAAAGAAAAAGAAAGTATCGTGATTTCTGATCACATCAATGCAATTCGTATTATGACTATTCATAAATCTAAAGGATTGCAATTTCCTGTGGTCCTCATTCCTTTCACAGATTGGAATATTTATTCTAAAAATAAAGAAGAAGTCTGGATAGATGTAAATCCTCATTTATACAATGGATTAAATTCTATTTATTTAGAAATAGAAACCTATTTCAAATATATAAAAGATGATAGGAACATTCGTAATTTTTATGAAAATTATCTATCAAATATTAAATTTGATAATATCAATTTATTATATGTAGCTACTACTCGTTCTATTGAACAACTCATTTTATTTTCCAAAATTGGAAATGATAAATCTGTATCATTTTACATTAAAAATTTTCTATGTGAAAAAAAAATGTGGAATGAAAAAAAATGTAAGTATTTTTTCGGAAAAGAAGAAAAAAGTTCTTAATTTATTTTACATGTTTTTCCGCATGATAAGAAGATCTAACTAAAGGTCCACTTTCTACATATTTAAATCCCATTTTTAATCCAATTTTTTTCAATTCTTTGAATTCTTCTGGAAAAACAAAAAAACGAACAGGATAATGCTTTAAGGAAGGTTGTAAATATTGTCCCATTGTCAGAATATCTACTTTAGATTTTCTGATATCTTCCATTGTTTCTATTATTTCTTTTTTTGTTTCTCCCAATCCTAACATGATTCCTGTTTTTGTACGTATATTTTTATTTTTATCTTTTATATATTGTAAAACTTCAAGACTACGATCATATTTCGCTTGAATGCGAACTTTTTTTGTTAATCTAAAAACAGTCTCCACATTATGAGAAATGACTTCTGGATGAATATCTATTATTTTATCTATTATTTTTTTTTCTCCTTTAAAATCGGGAATTAAAGCTTCTATTGTAATGTTTGGATTGAAATGTCGTACTTTTTGTATGGTTTGAATCCATATAGAAGATCCCATGTCATCTAAATCATCTCGATTTACAGAAGTTAATACCGCATGTTTTATTTTTAATATTTTTATAGATTTTGCGACCTTTTCTGGTTCTTTCCAATCTATTTTATTAGGACGTCCTGTTTTTACTCCACAAAATCTACAAGATCTTGTACAAATATTTCCCAATATCATAAAAGTAGCGACTCCTTTATCCCAACATTCTCCTATATTAGGACAACTTCCACTCTGACAAATTGTATTTAGTTTATGCAAAGAAACTAATTTTTGCAATTCATGATAATTTTGACTTATTGGTAATTTTACTTTTATCCATTTTGGTTTTGTCCGAATTCCGTTCATGTATTTTTTAATTTTTATTATTATACTATAAAAAACATAAAAATCAATTTTTTTTTGATAAATTTGTTAAAATATATGTTTTTTATTTGTATGGAAGTGTTTGTTAGAGACATAGCTGCTAGATTAGAAAATCTAGCTCCTCTAGAATATGCAGATTCTTACGATAATGTTGGATTAATAGTAGGTTCATTTCATAAAAAAGTAAAAAATGTATTGATTACTTTAGATCTCACTGAAGAGGTTTTTTATGAATCTATGAATAAAAAATGCGATTTGATAATTTCTTTTCATCCTATCATTTTTAAACCTATTAAGAATATAACTGGAAAAACATTTTCAGAAAGAGTTATAATTTATGCGTTAAAAAATGATATATCTATTTATGTGATTCACACAAATTTAGACGTTATATGGGAAGGAACATCTTCTTATATCTCTAAATTATTACGAATTAAAAGAGAAAAAGTCCTATTCCCCCAAAAAAAAACTATAAAAAAATTAATTACTTATGTTCCAGTTGATCATGCCGTTAAAGTTAGAAATGCTTTATTTGAAGCAGGAGCTGGAAATATTTCTAATTACAGTCATTGTAGTTATAATTTTGATGGATTCGGAAGTTATATGGGGAATAAAAAATCCAAACCTTTTATTGGAAAAAAAGAAATATTTTATATGCAAAAAGAAACTTGCATTAGTGTTCTTTTCCCTGATTATAAATTAAATATAATAAAAAATGCACTCTTTAAAAATCACCCTTATGAAGAAGTAGCTTACGAAATTTATAATCTTGAAAATATAAATCCTTATATAGGAATAGGTTTTATAGGGAATTTTTTGGAAAAAATGAATGAATATGATTTTCTTCTTTTTATCAAAAAAAGAATGAATGTTCCTTGTATTCGACATTCTAATTTTACGGAAAGAAAAATTCAAAAAATAGCTATGATTACAGGATCAGGACGTTTTGGAATAGAATCTGCTATAAAAGAAAAAGCTGATGTTTTTATATCCTCTGATTTGAAATATCATGATTTTTTTAAATATGAAAAAAAAATATTAATTGTGGATGTAG
This sequence comes from Blattabacterium cuenoti, assembly GCF_014251315.1. Taxonomy (NCBI): domain Bacteria; kingdom Pseudomonadati; phylum Bacteroidota; class Flavobacteriia; order Flavobacteriales; family Blattabacteriaceae; genus Blattabacterium; species Blattabacterium cuenoti. The sequence continues at coordinate 185,399 of NZ_CP059185.1, forward strand.
GGCATTATGAATCTGAAAAGTTTACTAAAAATTTACTGAAATCTTTTTTAGATCAAAATTTTACTTCTATTTCTGTTTATGAATCAGAAGTTTATACTAATCCAGTTAAATATTTTTATTAATTATGGTCCATAAAATACAAGAAGCAGTCACTGTAGTAGATAAATTGAGAATATTATACCATCTTCAATTAATAGATTCTCGTATAGATGAAATACGAAAGTTTAGAGATAATATTCCTATGGAACTAAAAAGTTTAGAAGAAGAATTAGACCAAATGAAAAAAAAATTAGAAAATCTTCATGAAGATCTTTTTTCTATAAAAGAAAATATAAATAAACAAAATAAGAATATTAAATCTTCAGAAATTTTGATCAATAAATATGAAAAACAAAAAAATCATATAAAAAATCATAAAGAATTCTATTCTATAGATAAAGAGATTGACTATCAAAAATTAGAAATACAATTGGCTAAAAAAAGAATTAAGGAATTGAATGTTCAAATTGATAAAAGGGAAGAAATTTTTAAAAAAAAAGAGTCTATTTTAAAAAAGAAAAAGGAACACCTTTTTCACAAAAAAAAAGAATTGAATCATATTCAATCAGAAAACAATAAAGAGGAAAAAATTTTATTAGAACAATCTTTATGTTTTTCTAAAAAAGTGGATAATAGTTTATTGAAAATTTATCAAAGAATCAGAAATGGAGTCAAAAATGGAGTGGCTGTTGCTCCAGTACAAAGAGGGGCTCCATTAGGTTCTTATTTAGCGATAACACCTCAAAAATATTCTGAACTAATACAACGTAATAAGCTTTTAATAGATGAACATAGTGGAAGAATATTAATAGATGCTGAATTAGCTGAGGAAGAAAAGAAAAAATTTTTTGTTTTTTGTTCTAAAAAAAAATTATAAATCATGGTACGAACTTATTCTTCTAGTGAAATGAAAATTCAATTTAAAGATTTTAAATTGTTAGAAGTTTCTTCAGGAAAAAAGAAATTTTTAAAAGATTTTTTTTCAAATCAAGCAACTGTAATAATGTTTATTTGCAATCATTGTCCGTATGTTAAACATATCAATACAGAATTAATTCGTTTAGCTAATGATTTTCTCTTAAAAAAGATTTCATTTTTAGCAATAAATTCTAATGATGAAAAAAAATATCCGGAAGACTCTCCAGAAAATATGAAAAAAGTGTATTTTGAATTAGGTTATCCTTTTCCTTATTTTTTTGATGAAACACAGGAAGTTGCTAAATATTATTGTGCAAAATGTACTCCTGAATTTTTTATATTTTCTGGAAGTGGAAATTTATGTTATCATGGACAATTAGATGACTCTAGACCAGGAAATAATATTCCTGTTACAGGTTCTGATCTAAGAAATGTATTACAGAATATTTTAAAAGGAAAAAAAATAGATCCAATACTAAAATTAAGTTACGGATGTAATATCAAATGGAAAACGTAAGACTTTTATAATAATTGGGGATAATATTTAAAAAATATTCTATAGATTCGGATAAACTTTTTTCTAATATACCTCCTGCTGCGTTTTTGTGTCCTCCTCCTCCAAAATGTTTTCTAGCAAACATGTTTACATCAAAATTTCCTTTAGAACGAAAGGAAATTTTGATCGGATATTTTTCTTTTTCTTCAAAAAAGAAAACGGAAAAAACAATATTTTTAATACTTAATCCATAAGTAATAATTCCTTCTGTATCTCCTTGTTTATACGAATAAAAATTGATGTCCGAAGCTTTTATGCTTGTATAAGCTGTACGATATTTTTTAATGACTTTTAATTTTTTCAAAGCTTTAGATAACAATTTTAATCTATTTTTATTGTATTTTTCTTGTAAATGATTATAAATGAAATCTATATCAACTCCTTTTTCTATTAATTTTCCGGCAATAAAATGAGTTTCTGAAGTAACAGAAGGAAAACGAAAAAAACCTGTATCAGTCATTAATCCTACATATAAACACGTAGCTATTTCTTTATCTATTTTATCTAAATTATTCATATCAGATATGAATCGAAAAACCAAAATACTGGTAGCTGCCACTGTAGGATCTGAAAACATAAAATCAAAATAAAATGGAAAAGGGTGATGATCAATTAGTATTTTTTTTGCTTTTGAATATAAAAAAAAATCTCTTATATTATTGATTCTTGACAAATTATTAAAATCTATAAAAAAAATATAATCAGAGTTTACAATTTTTTTTTTTACTAAAGATTGTGTGTTTTTAGAAAAAACAAGAATATCCTTGCTTCCAGGAAGCCATTGAAAAGATTCAGAATATTCTGTTGGAGATATTAAATCCACATCATGTTTTAATTTTCTAAAATAAAATAAAAGAGCTAAAGAAGATCCTAAAGCATCTCCATCTGGATTATTATGAGGTAAAAGTACGATCTTTTTTTTGTTTATTCCATTGATGTTAGAAAACAACATATATATTATTTTTTTTTCAATCCCAATTCTTCTCCTTTTTTCAACATAAGAAAATAAGCAGAACAAAAATTATTAGATATTTTTCCTTCCAAAATAGAATCTTTAATAAAATTTTTTATGATTCCTATTTTCTTACATGGATTAATATGAAAGGCCTTCATTATATCATTTCCTGATATGGGTGATTTCCAATTTTGAATTTTATCTCTTTCTTCTAATTTTTTAATTCTTTCCATAAGAAGATAAATATTTTTTTTATATTGATTTTTTTTATCTATACTACTAGTAGTAATATCAGCAATACATAATTTTATTAAATCTTCTAAATCCTTTCCTATATCAAATAAAAACCTGCGTATAGCAGAATCACTGATATTATTTCCTATTAACGCAATAGGTCTATAACTATACTGAATCATCTTTTTAACATATCTCATAGAAGAACCTTTTGGAAGCTTTAAACGTTGAAATATATTCGTAACCATCTTGGCCCCTACAAATTCATGAGCATGAAAAGACCATCCGATTCTCGGAAAAAATTTCTTGGTATAAGTTTTCCCTATATCATGAAGTAATGCGACCCATCTTAACCAAAGAGAATTGGTTTTTTCTTTACTAATATTATCTACAACTTGCAAAGTATGATAAAAATTATCTTTGTGTTTGTATCCATTTTTTTCTTCTATTCCTTTTAACAGAACTAATTCTGGTAATATAATTGATAATAATCCAGATTTATATAATAAAAATAATCCTATAGAAGGTTTTTCAGATAGAAGAATTTTATTAAATTCTTCTATGATTCTTTCTGTAGAAACAATATTTATTCTATTCTTGTTTTTTTGAATTGATTGAAATGAATATTTTTCAATCTCAAACTTTAACTGAGTGGCAAATCTTATAGCTCGCATCATTCGGAGTGGATCATCAGAATAAGTGATATTTGCATTTAATGGAGTTCTTAATATTTTTTTTTTCAAATCTGATAACCCTCCAAATGGATCGATTAATTCTCCATAATTATTACGATTTAAACTAATAGCTAAAGCATTAATTGTAAAATCTCTTCTATTCTGATCGTCTTGCAACGACCCAAACTCTATAATAGGTTTTCTACTATAAAAATGATAGGATTCTTTTCTTGATCCTACAAACTCTATTTTTTGATTATCATATTCCAACATTGCGGTTCCAAAACGTTTAAATATTTTTATTTTAGGATAAGGAATGATATATTTAGAAACCTCTTCGGCTAATTTAACCCCTTCTCCTATAGTTAAAATATCTAAATCTTCCGATTTCATTTTACCTAGCAAAAAATCCCGAACATAACCTCCTATAACATAGCTATTTTGTTTTATTTTTTGAGAAGAAACACTTACAATATGAAATATTTTTTTCTGAACAGCAGATGATAAATTCATGTCAGTCTACATACGTAATATTTTGACTTGATTGGATCCAATTTTTATAATAGAAGAACCACTATAATTAGCTTTTTCTTCTCTTCTAAAATTTACAACATAATCTGTTTTTCTTAAAATATAAGGATGAATTTCTGAAAAAGATTTAGGGGGAAAAAATCCTGAAAAATTAGCAGAAGTAGAAATAATAGGTCTATCAAAATTTCGGATCAAACAAGTGCAAAATGGGTCATATGTTAAACGAACAGCTAAAGTATTATCTTTTCTAAAAAAATTAGTAGCTATCTTTTTAGTATTTTCGTATATTATAGTAATAGGTTTGTCTTTTCTAATAAAATTATCAACAATTATTCTTTTAGTGAAATTAGAAATTGTTCCTACTAATTGATGTAAACGATCCATACTTTCTACTAAAATAATCATAGATTTATAAATACTTCTATTCTTAATTTCACATATTTTTTTTATAGCTTGAATATTAAATGCATCACATCCCAATCCCCATACAGTATCTGTAGGATACAATAAACTCTTTCCTTTTTTTAAAATCTCTATACTTTTTTCTATTTCTACGTAAAAAGACATTCAAATTACTAAATTATGACTTCTTAATGCATCATTTAAAGATATTTTTTTATCTGTGCTTTCTTTTCTTTTTCCTATAATCATAGCACACGGAACATGATATATACCTGAAGGAAATTTTTTTGGATAAGATCCGGGTATAACCACAGAATATTTAGGAATTTCACCCTTACTTTCAATAGGTTTTTCATTAGTTACATCAAAAATTTTTGTGGAGGAAGTTAAAACTACATTTGCTCCTAAAACAGCTCCTTCTTTGATTAAAACTCCTTCCACTAAAATACATCTAGATCCAATAAAAGCATCATTTTCGATAATAACTGGACGACCTTGTAAAGGTTCTAAAACCCCTCCTATTCCTACCCCTCCACTTACATGAACACGACTTCCAACTTGAGCGCAACTTCCCACTGTAGCCCATGTGTCTATCATAGTATTGTTCCCTATGTATGCACCTATATTTACGTAAGAAGGCATAAGAATCACTCCAGGTGATATATACGAACCATAACGTGCTATAGCATGAGGAACGACACGTACTCCTTTTTTCTTAAATTGATTCTTGATAGGAATTTTATCATAAAATTCTAATGGCCCTAATTCTATCGTATTCATTTTTTGAACAGAAAAATACATAATAATAGCTTTTTTAATCCATTCATTAATTATCCATTCTCCATTTAGATAGTTCGACACTCTGATTGATCCTGTTTCTAAATGGTCGATCACCTGAAGAACTACATTTTTTATATTTGCATCAGTGGTCCATAGATTTTTCTGATTCCAAGCTTTCTCTATTTCTAATTTCAATCTATTCACTTTTATTTATTTATATATATTGGAAATAAAATAAAATAAAACAAAAGTAGCAAAAATAAAATAAGATAACAAGTATATATGGCAAAAATACTAGGAATAGATTATGGAAAAATAATAACTGGCTTATCTATAACAGATGAAAAACAAATATTTGCGTTTGGACTAGATGCTATTTTTACTAAGAACTTGATGAAGTTTTTAAAAAATTTTTTAGTTTATGAGAAAATAGAAAAAATCGTTGTAGGATTACCAAAAAAATTGAATAATCAAAAAGAAATTTCAGTAGAAACAGATATTCAGAAATTTATTTCTAAATTTCACGTAAAATATCCTAAAATCATCATAGAAAGAGTAGATGAACGTTTTACATCTAAAATGGCTTTTGACACTATGATAAAATTAGGTTTAAAAAAAAAAAAGAAAAAAAAAGTAATTTTAAATCAAATTAGTGCTACTATAATTTTACAGTCTTATCTTTCACTTTCGAAAACGAAGAAAAAAAATTAATTACATGATATTGCCTATAGTTCTTTATGGAAATCCTATTTTGAGAAAAAAATGTTTGGATATAGATTTTTCTTCCTATGAAAACAGAAAAGAAATCAATAAATTAATTCAAAATATGTTTGAAACTATACAAAAAGTAAAAGGAATAGGATTGGCGGCTCCTCAAATTGGAAAAAATATTCGACTTTTTATAGTAAAAACTCCTTATTTAAATGGAGTAAATATTAGCAATTATAAGGAAGTTTTTATTAATGCTAAAATATTAAAAATTCATGGAAAAGAGTCTAAATTTAATGAAGGATGTCTTAGTATTCCTGGAATTATGGGAAATATACAAAGAAAATCTAATGTTAAAATTGAATATTATGATAAAAATTGGAAAAAACAAAAAAAAACCTTAACAGGCATATGTGCAAGAGTAATTTTACATGAATATGATCATATTGAAGGAAAACTTTTCATAGATTATTTTTCTTCTACGAAAAAGAAAATAATAGAAAAAAAATTGATGAATTTATCAGAAATAAATTCATTGTGAATAAACATCATCTACTATTTTTTTAAAAATATTAGGATCATTCATAGATATATATGAAAGAGTTTTTCTATTGATTTTAATATTTTTTTCGGATAACTTCTTCATAAATTCAGAATAGCATTTTCCATATTGACGTACTCCCGCATTTATACGTTTAATCCAAAGAGATCTGAAATCTCTTTTCTTTTTTTTTCTTCCTGAAAAAGCATAAATAAAAGATTTTTCTACAGCATTTTTAGCAACTGTATAAACTTTGCTTCTAGCACCATAAAAACCTTTTGCTAATTTCAGTATCTTTTTACGTTTCCGTCTGGAGGAAACTGCATTTGTAGATCTAGGCATGAATTTCTAAATTTGTATTTTTATATTTTTTTGATCTGATCTTTTCAATAAAGTAAATACAGAAAGATTACGTTTCCTTCTCTTAGATTTTTTAGTTAACAAATGATTCTTGAATGCATGTTTTCTTTTTATATATCCATTAGCTGTTTTTTTAAATCTCTTTTTAGACCCTGATTTTGTTTTTAATTTAGGCATAATAAATACGTTAAACGTTAAAATTTTTTTGGAGCTAATATCATATACATTCTTTTTCCTTCCATTACCGGCATTTGCTCCACTTTTCCATATTCTTCAATTTCTTCTGCAAATTTTAATAATTTAATTTTTCCTTGATCTTTGTATACTATAGAACGTCCTTTAAAAAAAACAAATACTTTTACTTTATCTCCACGCATTAAAAATTTCTCTGCACTTTTAATCTTAACTTTTCCATCATGATCTCCAATTTGTGGTCCAAATCTAATTTCTTTAGTATTTACTTTAATTTGTTTTGCTTTAAATTGTTTTTTTCTTTTTTTTTGTTCATATAGAAATTTCTTATAATCCAGGATCTTACACACTGGAGGATTTAATTTAGGATTAATTTCAACTAAATCAAGTTCTCTTTCTCTAGAAAACTGAATAGCTTCTTGTATAGAATAAATTCCATTTTCTATGGAAGAATCACCGACTAAACGAACTTTTGGTGTATCAATATTTTCATTAATACGATGTTCTTCTTTTTTTTTCAGTAACGGTCGGTACATTCTATTTCTTTTATTCCCTCTTGAAAATTTCTTTTTTATAATAGCTTTATAGTTTTAGTTTTTAAATTTATTTGTTTCACTCAAAATAGATTCTATTCCATTGGAAATAGAAAATTTTCCTAAATCTCCTAAACCATGACGTCGTAATGATATCATTTCATTTTTCTCCTCTTTATTTCCCAGAATAACCATATAAGGAATCTTATTTTCTTCAGAATCCCTAATTTTTTTATTAATTTTCTCGTTTCTATTATCAATAAACACACGAATATTGTAACTCAGCATTAAATTTAAAATTTTTTTTGCATAAATTATATATTTATCACTTATAGGAAGTATAACCACTTGATTAGGAACTAACCATAATGGAAGATTTCCCTTTGTGTGTTCTATCATAATAGCAATAATACGTTCTAATGAACCAAAAGGAGCTCTATGTATCATCACGGGACGACATTTTTCATTATTTTTTCCTTTATAATATAAATCAAATCTTTCAGGTAAATTATAATCGACTTGAATCGTTCCAAGTTGCCAATTTCTCCCTAAAGAGTCTTTAATAAGAAAATCTAATTTTGGTCCGTAAAAAGCGGCTTCTCCATAATTGATAGATGATTCTATTTCTTCTTCTTTTACTACTTGTAGTATAGCTTTTTCAGCTTTTTCCCAATTTTTTTCTGATCCTATATAATCATCTCCTTTTTTAGGATCTCTAAGAGAAATTCTAACTGTATATGTCAAAAAACCTAGAGAACGAAATACGTAAAAAACTAAATGAATTACTTCTTTAAACTCTTTTAACAATTGATCATGAGTACAAAAAATATGTGCATCATCTTGAGTGAAACATCTTACTCTAGTTAATCCATGAAGTTCTCCACTTTGTTCATAACGATATACTGTTCCAAACTCCGCAAAACGTTTAGGAAGATCACGATAGGACCATTCTTGGGAACGATAAATTTCACAATGGTGAGGACAATTCATAGGTTTTAAAAGAAATTCCTCTCCTTTACGAGGGCTGTAAATAGGTTTAAAATGATCTTTTCCGTATTTACTCCAATGACCACTCCTAACATACAATTTTTTATGACCAATATGTGGAGTCACAACCATTTCGTATCCTGACTTTTTTTGAACATTAGTTAAAAATTCTTCTAAATTTTTTCTAAGAATTGCACCTCTAGGCAACCACAAAGGCAATCCAGTTCCCACTCTATTAGAAAAAACAAAAAATTTCAGTTTTTTTCCTATTTTTCTGTGATCTCTATCTATACTAGAATTTTCTTTGCAAAAAGGAATTGACTTATCTTCCCCCATAAAAATAAGTTACAAGTTTTTTTATTTTTATGATGATAAAAATAAATATAATGTCGCTGCTATTATACATCCTACAATAGGACCAAGTATTGGAATCAAAGCATAATCCCAATTACTTTTTCCTTTTCCCGGAATAGGAATAATGGAATATATAATTCTTGGACCTAAGTCTCGAACGGGATTGATAGCAGCACCTGTAGCACCTCCTAAAGATAAAACAATTCCTAATACAACCAAAGCGGAAGGAAGTGCCCCTAAAGAGCCCAACCCTATAGGATATTTTTCTTCTTTAAAAAAAAGAGTTCCTTCCAACGAAAGATATAAAGAAATGAATATAAAAACAAAAGTAGCTAATACTTCACTTAAAAAATTAGAAAATAAATTTTTTATAGAAGGAATAGTCACAAAAACAGATAATTTTTCTTGTTGTTCTTGAGTTTCAAGAAAATGATCCTTGTATAAAAACCATACGAACAAAGATCCTAACATAGCTCCAATGAATTGAGAAAAAATATAAAAGGGAACCATTTCCCAACTAAATTTTCCAATTATGGCAAAACTAATTGTTACACAAGGATTTAAATGAGCACCACTATAAGGTGCGGCAACGGTTATTCCCATAAACACAGCTAATGCCCATCCTATGGTAATAGTTAGCCATCCTCCATTTTTACTATGACCTTTAGTTTTTGATAAAATAACATTTGCAACCACCCCATTTCCTAAAAATACTAAAATCATTGTTCCTATGATTTCTGCATATATTTTTGTCATTTTATTTTTTATTTTATTTGTCTAGACCAAGAACGAGTTGTTTGGATTGCTCTTTTCCAGCCTTGAATTCTTTCTAGTCTACTAGATAGACCTCTTGGTTCAAAAACCTGTTCTAATTGCCATTTATCTTGAATATCTTCAAGACTGCTCCAATAATTAACAGCTAATCCAGATAGATAAGCAGCTCCAGCTGCTGTAAGTTCAGAAATTTTAGATTTAACAACTTTTACATTTAAAATGTCAGATTGAAATTGCATTAATAGTTTGTTTACCGTAGCTCCTCCATCAACACGAAGTTCTTTTATAGAAATACCAGAATCAGCTTCCATAGCTTTCAATACATCCATATTTTGAAAAGCAATACTTTCTAATGCCGCTCTAACAAAATGAGCAGAAGAAGTTCCTCTTGTAATGCCTACAATAGTTCCTCTAGCTTTTTGATCCCAATAAGGTGCTCCTAACCCTGAAAAAGCTGGAACCATATATAAACCTTCCGTATTATCCACTGTAGAAGCTAATATTTCCGCTTCATTAGAAGATAAAAGAAGTCCTAATCCATCTCTAAGCCATTGAACAACAGCTCCTGCAATAAAAACACTTCCTTCTAACGCATATTGAACTTTGTTTTTAATTTTCCAAGCAACAGTAGTAATTAAATTATTTTGAGAAAAAACAGGATTATCACCTACATTCATTAACATAAAACATCCTGTTCCATAAGTATTTTTTACCATCCCAATTTTAGTACACATTTGACCAAAAAGAGCAGCTTGTTGATCCCCAGCAATACCAGATATTGGTATTTTATGTGATAGAATATGTCCTGTTGTATAACCAAAAATTTCACTAGATGATTTTACTTCTGGAAGCATAGTGATTGGAATATTAAATAAATCTATCAATTCTTGATCCCAACTAAGCGTGTGAATATTAAATAACATAGTACGAGAAGCATTGGTTACATCTGTAACATGAATTTCTTTACCGGTTAAATTCCATATTAACCATGAATCTATTGTTCCAAATGCTAAAGATCCAGAATCAGCTTTTTTTTTAGCCCCAGGAACATTTTCTAATATCCATCGAATTTTCGTAGCGGAAAAATAAGGATCTATAATTAAACCTGTTTTTTTTCGGATCATTTCGGTTAATCCTTCTTTTTTAATTTGATCACAATACTTGAATGTACGTCTATCTTGCCACACTATAGCATTAAAAATAGGTTCTCCCGTTTTTTTATCCCATACAACAGTAGTTTCTCTTTGATTTGTGATTCCTATTGATACAATATTTTCCCCTTCTAAATTAGCCTTTAAAATAGCTTCTAAAGCAACTGAAGCTTGTGTAGACCATATTTCTTCCGCATTGTGTTCTACCCATCCAGGATTAGGGTAAATTTGTGTAAATTCTCTTTGAGCTATAGAAATAATATTTCCAATTTGATCAAAAATAATAGCTCTAGAACTGGTAGTTCCCTGGTCTAATGATAGCACATATTTTTTCATACATAAACATATAATAATTTTTATACTATCAAACTTCTGGATAATAGTATTGTATAGCTAGCTTTTTGAAAGCTGCTACTTGTGATTTTTCCCATTTCTCATCTTTAGAAAGCTCTTTAGCCATTAAAGAAGCAACCCTGGGTGCTATATCTATTGCTTTTTTAGCATTTAAAAATAATAAGCGAAATCTTCTAGCCAAAATATCTTCAATTGTTCTCGCCATTTCATAACGAACCATCCAAACTACTTCTGCTTCGGTATAAGAATAAGAATTTTTTGAAATTAAGGAAACTCCCAATAATGGATTTTTCTCTATTAATTTTTTTATATGATATTCATCTTCTCCATATTTATCCCAATGATGATTTTTACTTGTATATGAAGAATAGGAACCATAAATTTTGAGATTCTTTGTTATAGAAGGCATTTTATTTAATTTTCCTATTTCAATAGCTTTATTTACAGTATCTTCTGCCATTTTTCTATAAGTAGTCCATTTTCCACCTATAATGCTAATTAATCCAGAAGAACTAATCATAAGTTTATGAGATCTAGAAATATCTTTAGTTTTAGTAGTAACAGAATAATAATTTTTAGTAACAAAAAGAGGACGTAATCCGGAAAATGCACTTAGTATATCACTTTTTTTTGTATGAAGTACAAAATATTTGTTAAAAGTTTGTAATATAAAATCGATTTCTTCTTCTAAAGGTTTCGGTTCAAGAACACTGTTATCTATAAAAGTGTCTGTAGTACCTACTAAAACATGATCATACCATGGAACACAAAATAAAACTCTTCCATCCTTAGTTTTTGGAATGACTATAGCATTTGAACTACTAAAAAAAGATTTATCTAATACAATGTGTGTTCCTTGACTTGGTTTTATAAAAATAGGACATGTAGATTCATCCATTCTTGAAATAGAATCAGAAAAAACTCCAGTAGCGTTTATAACTATTTTTGAATAAATAGAATATTTTTTTTTAGTTTCAAGATCACAGGCGATAACTCCAGAAATTTTATTCCCAACTTTTTTTATCAAACTTTTGACTTTAAAATAATTTAATAATATTCCACCTTTTTGAACACAAGTCTGAGCCAAATTTATAGCTAAACGTGAATCATCAAACTGTCCATCATAATATAAAACTCCTCCTTTCAACTCTTTACTTTTAATTTCTGGAAAATTTTTAACTATTTCATCTTTGGATAAAAATCTGGATTTTCCAAAACTTAAAGAACCAGATAGCCATTCATACAATTTTAAACCAGTCCAATACATAATACCCATTTTCCAATTAAAGATCGGAATAATAAATTTTTGTTTTTTTACTAAATGAGGAGCATTTTTTAGTAAAAAACCTCTTTCTCGTAATGCTTCATAAACTAATCTTATATTTCCTTGAGCTAAATACCGGATTCCTCCATGAATTAATTTTGTACTTCTACTTGAAGTCGCTTTAGAAAAATCGGACTGTTCTAATAAAAGGGTTTTATATCCTCTAGAAGAAGAATCCAAAGCGATTCCTAACCCTGTAGCTCCTCCTCCAATAATGATCACATCCCAAATATTTACACTGTCTAAAATGTTTAAAAACTTATCTCTATTTAAAAAACCTTTCATCATGTTTCACTCGTATCAAATTTCAAACGGAATCTCCGATTGTATTGGGACTTTTAAAAAAGTAAATGAACAAAATTAAAAATATTTTCAATAAAAGAAAATTATAATTGTAATTATACATTATTTTCTTTATTATTAATCATTTGATATATAAAATCTTTTACAATTTTTTTCCCTGAATGATCATGAATTTTCTTCATGATTTTGTTCATATCATAAAATTGTTTTATGAAAAGATCTATATCACTCAATGTAATACCAGATCCTTTAGATATTCTTTTTTTTCTTCTCACATCAGTAAGAATCTTAGGATGATTTCTTTCATAAGGAGTCATAGAATAAATAATAGATTCTATTTTTTTAAAAGAATTTTTTTCATTTCCATAAAAAGAAAAAAACCTATCAATTCCAGGAATCATTGAAATAATATTTTTTATATTCCCTATTTTTTTAATTTGTTGAATTTGTTCTAATAAATCATTAAAACTAAAACGATTTTTGTTAATTTTTTGATAAATTTTTTTAGTTCTTTTTTCATCAAATTGTTCTTGTACTTTTTCAACTAAAGAAACGATATCACCCATACCTAATATTCTATTCGCTATTCTGTCTGGATGAAAAACTTCTAAATCTTCTATTTTTTCTCCATTACTAATAAATTTTATAGGTTTTTTCACTGCACTAGACATAGTTATAGCAACACCTCCTCTACTATCTCCATCTAATTTTGTGATGACAATTCCATTAAAATTCAATACTTTTGAAAAAGATTGGGCTGTGTTTATAGCATCCTGTCCTGTCATAGCGTCTACAACAAATAAAACCTCATCTGGTTGAGAATGTTGATTAATTTTTTTTATTTCTTCCATCATGATTTCATCTATTGCTAATCTACCAGCTGTATCAATGATAATTACGTTTCTCTTCTTTTTTAAAGCATAAAGAATAGATTGATCCACAATATCTATAACATTTTTACTTTTTTCTTTAGAAAAAACAGGAATATTTGCTTGTTTCGCAATCAATTGTAGTTGATCTATAGCTGCAGGACGATAAATATCTGCAGCGACCAGTAAAGGAGATTTATTTTTTTTTTTTAAAAAAAAAGCAAGTTTAGAGGAAAAAGAAGTTTTTCCACTTCCTTGTAATCCACAAATTAAGATAATAGAAGGATTTTTTTTAGAAAGATTTATTTCTACACTTTTTTCCCCCATAAGAGAAACTAATTCGTCATATACTATTTTTGTAATTAATTGTTTTGGATTTAAAGAAATAAGGACTTTTTTTCCTATAGATTTTTCTTGAATTTTTCTAATAAAACTTCTAACTATTTTATAATTCACATCCGCATCAATTAATGCTCGTCCAATTTCTTTTAAAGAAGATGCTATATTAGTTTCTGTAATTGTATTGTGCCCCTTCAAAATATGAAGAGCCTTAGAAAATTTATTTTGTAAATGTTCAAACATAGATATACATTTTTTTATTTACATACGATCAAGCATTTTAATACCTAATAAATTCATACCAGATTTTAAAATATTTCCTGTTATATGAATAATATTCATGCAAATGTTGCTATGAATCACGTTTAAAGGATCTATTAATTTTTTATTTTGATAAAGATGGTTGAAAGTTTTAGATACTTCATAAATATAATTTGCAATTAAAGAAGGATTTAAATAAATTGCTGATTTTTTTAGAATCAATGGATATTTTTGAAGAATTTTTATCATGTTTTTCTCATGTACATCAAATTTGATATTTGACCAATAATAATTAAGTAATAAACGAAAATTGAAAAAATTTCGTTCTAAAGAACGAATTCTAGAATAAGTGTACTGAATATATGTTCCTGTTTTTCCTTTAAAATCTATAGATTTTTCAGGATGAAAAATTATTTTCTTTCTTGGATCTATTTTAAGAAAATAATATTTCAAAGCCCCTAATCCTATTATTTCAGCATATTTTTCTTGTTCTTCTTTTTTTTCTTTAGGATATTTTTTTAGAAAATTCTTTTTTGCAATAGAAGACATTTCTAAAATAATACTGTCGGCATCTATAATATTTCCTTCTCTAGATTTCATTCTACCACTTGGTAAATATACCATTTCATATGATAAGTGTGACAATTTATTTACCCATATATATCCTAAACGTTTTAATACATTAAAAAGAACTTGAAAATGATAATCTTGTTCTTTTCCTACTATATAGATGATTTGATCTACATTGTATTTTTTAAAACGTTCTATAGCTGTTCCAATGTCCTGAGTTATATATACGGAAGTTTGATCAGATCGCAATAAAAGTTTTTGATCAAAACCTTCTTTGATTAAATCAATCCAAATTGATCCATCTTTTTTTTGAAAAAAAACACCTTCTTTAAGACCTTTTTTTACAATTTTTTTTCCAATTTCATAAATATTACTTTCATACTCTGTTTGATCAAAAGTGATACCCAATTTTTTATAGGTTTTTTCAAAACCATTATAGACCCATTGATTCATCTTTTTCCAAGTATTTCGAATAACAGGATCTCCTAATTCCCATTTTTTAAGCAATTCTCTAGCCTGATTTAGAATTGAAGACTGAGTAGATTTTCTATTAGATAATTCTTGAATTTCTTTATGATAAATTTTATTAAACAAACTATAATATTTTCCTACGAAATGATCTCCTTTTATTTTAACACTATCAGGGGTTTCTCCTTTTCCAAACATTTTCCATGCTATCATAGATTTACATATATGTATTCCTCTATCATTAATAATTTGAATTTTTATTATTTCATGACCAACTGTTTTTAATATTTCAGCGATAGATGCTCCAATAAGACTATTTCTAATATGTCCTAAATGAAGAGGTTTATTAGTATTAGGAGAAGAATATTCTATCATTATTTTTTTAGAAGGATATTTTAATTCAAAAAAATTTGTATTTAACATTTCTTTCAAAATATGAATATAATAATCATTTTTGAAAATAAAATTTAAAAATCCTCTAATAATAGAAAATTGAATCAATCCTTTTAATTGATTTTGAACATAATCTCCTATATCCTTTCCTATTTTTTCTACAGGCTTTTTGAATTTTTTAGATAAAGGAAATAAAATCAAAGTAATATCTCCTGGATATTCTTTTTTAGTATATTGAAAATCCAATTTAGGACAAGATTCTATTTTATATAAAATCAATATGGATTCTTTAACTATTTTCTCTATAGATTGAAAATGATCATTCATAGACAATAACAAAACAATATAGAACGATTTTTACAAATATCTTTTTAATTGAACTCTCCATCCAAAAGGATCTTCTGATCGATTATGTTGTATATCTAATAATTTCTTCTTTAAAGAATAAGATATTCTTTTTTTTTCTGTAATTTCCGGTAAAAAAAAATCATTACCTTTATAACTAATTGTTTTAAAATGATTTATAACAGCTGCGGTTCCACAACCAAAAGCTTCTTTCAATTCACCAGTTTTAAACCCTTCTATGATTTCTGAAACACTTAAATTTCGTTCTTCTACGAAGAAACCTTCTTTTTTAGCTAAAGAAAGAATACTTTTACAGGTAATTCCACTTAATATGTTTTCATTCGCTTTTGGCGTTATAAGTTTATTTTTTAAGTAAAAAAAAACATTCATCGTACCGGATTCTTCTATCATTGTATGAGTAGAAGAATCTGTCCATAAGATTTGATCAAATCCTTCTTCGTTAGCTAGTCTAGTAGGGTAAAAAGAAGAAGCATAATTCCCAGCAGCTTTAGTAAAACCAACTCCTCCTGATGCGGAACGACTATATTTTTCTTCTATTTTAATTTTTAAAGAATGTTTATAATAGGCATCTGCAGGAGTAGATATAATCATAAACATGTAATCTTTAGAAGGTTTAGCTGACAAAACTCCATTAGTTGCAATTATAAAAGGGCGAATATATAAAGATTGTCCATAATTTTTTGGGATCCAATCCCTGTCTATATCTATTAATTTTTTTAATCCATTCATAAAAACATTTTCTGGAATCATCGGCATTTCCAAACGAGCAGCAGATCTATTTATTCTCTTAAAGTTTTCTTCTGGACGAAATAAAAAAACTTCTTCATTTTTATCTTTATAAGCTTTCATACCTTCAAAAACAGCTTGTCCATAATGAAAAACGAGAGACATAGGGGATAACATTATATTTCCAAAAGGCTTAATGATAGAATTTTTCCATTTTCCATTCTTGAATTCAGAACAAAACATATGATCTGAATATTGATTTCCAAAGAAAATATTGTTAAAATCCATTTTCCCAATCCTAGAATGTAAGGTTTTTTCTATTTCTACTTTCATAAAATTAAAAAACATTAACATTAGTGAAACAAATATAATAATAAATAATTATTTTTTGGTTTTAAAAAAATTATAATAAAATACTGAATTTTCTAACTATCATTCATTATTTCTAATACTTTTTCTACAATATTTTCAACAGAAGGTTTTGAAAAATAATCTCCATCAGATCCATAAGGAGGACGATGTTCTTGAGCTGTTATTGTAACAGGTGGACTGTCTAAATAATAATATCCATTTTGTTCCTCTAATATTTTCTGTAAAATATAAGCAGACGCTCCTCCTGGAACATCTTCATCTATTATCAATAATCTATTGGTTTTTTGTAAACTTTTCACAATATTTTTTTGTAAATCAAAAGGTATAAGAGATTGAATATCAATTATTTCAGGTTCTATATTAATCTTACACAACTCTTCTGCTGCTTCATTAACAATTCTCCATGTAGATCCATAAGTAACCATAGTAATATCTTTTCCTTTTCTTGTTCTTTCTACTATTCCAATAGGAGTTCTGAACAAACCCAAATTATTTGGTAATTTTTCTTTTATTCTATATCCATTAAGACATTCAACAACCAAAGCAGGATCATCTCCAGATAATAAAGTATTATAAAATCCAGCCGCTTTTACCATATTTCTTGGAACAAGCACTAAAACTCCTCTTAAATAATTGATAATTCCACCCATTGGAGAACCAGAATGCCATATACCTTCTAAACGATGTCCTCGAGTTCTAATAATAACAGGGGCTTTTTGTCCTCCTTTCGTTCTGTATTGCAAAGAAGCAAGGTCATCACTTATAATTTGTAAAGCGTATAAAATATAGTCTATGTATTGAATTTCAACTATAGGACGAAGCCCTCGCATTGCAAGACCAATTCCTTGACCAATAATAGTGGCCTCACGTATTCCTGTATCGAAAACACGAATTTTTCCATATTTTTTTTGCAAACCTTCTAATCCTTGATTTACATCTCCTATTTTTCCGACATCTTCTCCAAAAATTAAAAGATCAGGATGTAATTCCAACAATTTATCAAAATTTTCTCTTAATACAATTCTTCCATCTACTACCTCAAAGTTAGTCTTGTATACAGGAAAAACTTCTTTTTTTTTGACAGAAGCTTTTTCAGAAACACTATATAAATGTGAAGAGTAATTTTCTTGTTCTTCGTGATATTTTTTTTTAATCCATTCTATCAGACAATCTTTTGTATCAGACTTAACTTCTGATAAAAGATATAATGCTTTTCTAGCAATGCGAAATATTGATTTTTTTGTAGGATAACTTTTATTTGTATTGTGTAATTCTTTAATATATTTTTGAACATATTTGTTTACCCATTTTTTTTCTGTATAAGTATCTTGCATTTTACACAAAAAACTTACAGCTTCATTCTTAATTTTAAGGATAGGTTTTTGAAATGCTTCCCAAGCTTTTTCTTTTTCATTTTCGACATATTCTCTGGCTTCTATATCTATTTTATCCAAAAAGACAGTATTCGCTATTTCACGATAATCTTTTTGATTAATTCTGAATTTAAAATTCAAAATCCAATCTCTAAATTTTTTGATTCCGTCATTATTAATTTCCCATTCTAAACGTTCTTTTGATTTATATCTTTCATGTGAAGAAGAAGTAGAATGTCCTTGAGGTTGAGTTAAATTTGTAACATGGATGATTACGGGAACATGTTCATTACGAGCTATTTGATCTGCTTTAACATATGTTTTTGTAAGATCTATGTAATTAGATCCATTGACACGAATAATTTCTATTCCTTTTTCTTTTTTATTTCTATGAAAACCAGATAAAAGATCGCTAATATTTCGTTTTGAAAATTGGTACTTATTCGGAACAGATATTCCATACTCATCATCCCAAATAGAAAGTATAATCGGAATTTGTAATACTGAAGCAGCATTTAATGTTTCCCAAAATAATCCTTCAGAAATACTAGCGTTTCCAATAGTTCCGAATGCGACTTCATTTCCATTATGAGAAAACATCTTATGTGTTTCTTTTAAATTTTTTAGTTCTTTATAAATTTTAGAAGCCTGAGCTAATCCTAATAATCTAGGCATTTGAGCCGCAGTAGAAGAAATATCTGCACTAGAATTTTTTTGTTTAATAAGATTTTTCCAATTTCCATCCTCATTCAAAAAACGTGTTCCAAAATGAGCGTTCATCATTCTACCAGACGAAACTGGCTCTGCTTTTACATCTGAATGAGCATATAATTGCGAGAAAAAACTTTTTACAGTTAAAACTCCAATAGCCATCATAAATGTTTGATCCCGATAATATCCAGATCTATAATCTCCATTTTTAAAAACTTTTGCCATGGCTAATTGAGGAATTTCTTTTCCATCTCCAAATATTCCAAATTTCGCTCTTCCATTTAGAACTTCTTTACGACCTAAAATGCTAGTTTCACGACTAATTCGTGCTAATTTGTAATCATTTAAAACTATTTTTTTAAATGAATCAAAATCAAAAAAGAAATCCTCATCATCTCCATATTTTTTATTATTATAATTCATAAACTAATCTATCATTTTTTTTATATGTATATGAAAATATAGAAATTTTCATTTATGAATTTCTTTATTTAATTTTAAATATTTTTCAATTGAAATAGAAACTATATGATTAATCATATGTTTGGAAAAATCACTCTTTCTATTATAAAGCCGGATGCGGTGAAAAAAGGATATATTGTCCCTATTTTATCTAAAATAGTTCATTCTGGTTTTCACATTATAGCGTTAAAAATGACCGAACTTTCCAAAACATCAGCTAAAAAATTTTATGCAGAACATAAAAATAAGTTATTTTTCGAATCTTTAATAAAATTTATGTCTTCTGGTCCAATTGTTTCTGTAATCTTACAAAAAGAAAATGCTGTAAAAGATTTTAGAATTTTGATAGGAAATACTAATCCAATACATGCAAAAGAAGGAACTATACGAAATTTATATGCCTCATCTTTAGAAAAAAACGCTATACATGGATCTGATAATAATCAAAACGCTTTTGAAGAAAGTTTGTTTCATTTTTCTAATAGAGAAATTTTTTTTAAATAAAATTTGTAATTAATTAAATTTTTTTCTCGCATGAAAAAAAAATTTTTTATAGCTATTTCTTTCATTTTGATTTTAATATTTATAACTGTATTATGGATAGCTAACACATACAATCAACTAGTTAAACTCAACGAAAGTATTAAAACACAATGGGGTCAAGTAGAAAATGTTTATCAGCGTAGAGTAGACTTAATTCCAAATTTGGTAAATACAGTCAAAGGATCTGCTAATTTTGAAAAAAATACACTGAATCAAATCATAGAAGCAAGAGGTAAAGCTACTTCTATTTCTATAAATAGAAACGATTTAAATCAAGATCAAATAAATAAATTTCAACAAATACAAAATCACTTAAATAATTCTGTCAGTAGATTGCTATTGATTGTGGAAAATTATCCTAATCTTAAGTCAACGCAAAATTTTTATGAATTACAAAATCAATTAGAAGGAACAGAAAACCGAATCAATGTAGAAAGAAATCGTTTCAATGATAAAGTAAACAGTTTCAACACTTATAGAAACCAATTTCCAAAAATTATAATTGCAAACTTTTTTTATCAATTTCAAGAAAAGGGATATTTTCAATCTCAAATAGGATCCAAAAAGTCTCCAATTATAGATTTTTCGAGTTAAATTAATTTTAATTTATATTTTCATTTATGATAATGAAATGAGATAAATAGTAAATCAAAATAGATGGATTAAAAGAAAATCAATTCAAAAACAATCATGAAAAAAATTATTCGATCTATTTTAATTATTTTGATTTTTTTTTGTACAATTTGTTCAAATTTGGTACGGGGACAAATGTATGTCCCTAAAGCTCCAAAAAAAATATATCCTATACAGGATTATGCAGGAGTTTTATCTAAAAAACAAATAGAAAAATTAAATATAAAGCTTATTTCTTATTCTAAAAGAACATCAACAGAAATTTTAGTTCCTATTATTCAGAGTCTTCATGGTGAAGATCCAAATTTATTTGCTTCTCAATGGGGAGAAAAATGGAAAATTGGAAAATTTCATAAAAATAATGGCATAGTCATATTGTTATCCATTTATGATAGAAAAGTATCTATCCAAAACGGATATGGGATAGAACCTTATCTCACCGATTTTTTAACTATGAAGATTATAAAAAAAATGAAACCTATATTAAAAAATAATCTTTATTATCAAGCTATAGATTATGGGACTCAAGAAATATTTCAAATTTTAAAGAAAAAATATCAAAAAAAACAGAGTAATAAAGTTTTTTCTGCATGG
This sequence comes from Blattabacterium cuenoti, assembly GCF_014251315.1. NCBI lineage: Bacteria > Pseudomonadati > Bacteroidota > Flavobacteriia > Flavobacteriales > Blattabacteriaceae > Blattabacterium > Blattabacterium cuenoti. The sequence continues at coordinate 206,749 of NZ_CP059185.1, forward strand.
AGTTTATTAACTAATATTAGTCTTTTTTTGATTATGTTTTTTTTATTTTATTTCTTTTTTATGAAAAAAACAACAGATGCTTCATTATGCACGTTATTTTTAACAAATTTTTTATTCAGAAATCAAAATTATCGTCATGACCATGATGATAATTTTGACGGATTTGGAGAAGGTGGAAATTTTGGAGGAGGAGGTAGTAGTAGTAGTTGGTAATTTCATCTAATTTTTTTTAGATATTCCAAATGTTTATTGAGTTGAGTGATTTTATTTAATATATCATTCTCTTTTTTTCTTTCTCTCAAAAGTAAACTTTCTGGAACAGAAGTCACATATTTATTGTTATATAAATTTTTTCTAATAATAGACAATAAATTATTAAAATATTGAATTTTATTTTCAATTTTAACAATATCATGATGGTTCGAACAATATTTTTTATGATCTAAGGATAAAAAAAATTGATCTGTATCTAAAAAAAAAGAAAAAAACGGTACATTTTTAGGTTCTTCTAACACAGGAATTATTTTAGCTAAATTAGCTAATTTTAATATAATGGAATCATATTCTTTTTCTTCTTTTTCTTTTTTTCTCATAGAAAACAAAACCAGACTTTTTTGATGAGAAATATAATTCTGATTTCTAATATTTCGTATTTTAGATATTATTTCGATAGTTTTTTCGAAAGAAAGTAAAATATTATAGTCATAAAATTTTTTCTTAGGCCAAGAAGAAATAATTAAAGCTTCTTTGGTGTCTCTTTTTTTAAGAAGATTCCATATTTCTTCTGAAATAAAGGGCATATATGGATGTAATAATTTCAATATTTTTTCAAAAAATTTAATAGTATTTAAATATATTATTTCTGAAACAGATTTATTTCCAGAAATAGGCTTAATAATCTCAAGAAAACAAGAACAAAAATCGTCCCAAATAAATTTATACAAAATCATTAATGATTCATCCAATTTATACTCTTTAAAAGAGTTTTCAAAAATATCCAAAACATAATAAAAACGATTTTTTAACCACTTTACAGCAAGTAAAGAAGAATCAGGAACATCTTTATTTTTTATTATTTTCCAACTTTGGATTAAACGAAAAGCATTCCATATTTTATTAGAAAAATTTCTTCCTTGTAAACATATTTTTTCTTCAAAATGAAAATCTTTTCCTGCACTATTATTAAGCATAAGTACCATACGAACAGCATCCGCCCCATATTGATTAATCAAATCTATGGGATTTGGAGAGTTATTTAATGATTTTGATATTTTATTATTTTTATAATCTCTAACAATTCCAGTAAAATAAACCCTTTTAAAGGGTTTATAATTTTTTAATAAAAAACCAGACATAATCATACGTGCTACCCAAAAAAATAATATATCTGAACCTGTCACTATCTCTTCAGTAGGATAGTAATAATAAATTTCATGATTATGAGGACGATGAATTCCATCAAATACAGATAAAGGTAATAACCAAGAAGAAAACCAAGTATCTAAAACATCCGGATCCTGCCATATTTCATTATGATTTAAATATGGATTTTTACTTTTATCTCTCGCTTTTTCTAATGCTTTTTTTAAATTTTCTGCAACTACAAAATCATTAGGTTTTTTTCCATAATAATAGACAGGAATACGATGTCCCCACCATAATTGTCTAGATATATTCCAATCACGAATTTGACTCATCCATTTTAAATAAGTTTTACAAAATTTTTTAGGATAAAATTGAATATCTCCATTTTTTACAGCTTCTACAGCAGGAATAGATATTTTTTTCATTTTTAAAAACCATTGTAGAGATAGTCTTTGTTCTACTACTGATAAAGTTCGTTCCGAAAAACCGATTTTATGATTAAATTTTTCTATATTTTTTACAACTTCCAACTTTTTGAGTTCTTCAATGATTTCTTTTCTTACTTTAAAACGATCCATCCCTTTATAATGAAGACCTTTTTCATTTAAAGTTGCATTTTCATTGAAAATGTCTATAACCTCTAATTTATGTTTATCTGCTATATTTTTGTCATGTTTATCATGAGCCGGAGTTATTTTTAAACATCCAGTTCCAAAATTAGGATCTACATATGAATCTTGTATAATTGGAATATATCTATTAATTATTGGAATTTTAGCATATTTATCCTTTAAATGATAATAACGATAATCATCTGGATGAAAACAAATAGCTGTATCCCCAAATATAGTTTCAGGACGAGTTGTAGCTACAGTAACGTAATTTTTTTCTCCTTTTATTTGATATTTCAAGTAATAAAGTTTTCCAATATGTTCTTTATAAATAACTTCTTCATCAGAAAGAGTAGTTTTTGCATCTGGATCCCAATTAACGACATGATAATCTCTATATATGTAGCCTTTTTCATACAAATCAATAAAAACTTTTGTGACAGATTGAGATAATTTTGGACTCATCGTAAATTGAGTACGATTCCAATCACATGAACACCCCAATTTTTTAAGTTGATCAAAAATAATGTTTTTATGTTTATTAGACCATTCCATTACATGATACAAAAATTTTTTTCTTCCCATAAAAATCTTGGATAATCCTCTTTTTTTCAATTGATGAACAACTTTAGCCTCCGTAGCAATGGATGCATGATCCGTTCCTGGAATCCAACAAGCATTATATCCTTTCATTCTAGCATATCTAATCAAAACATCTTGAATAGTATTATTCAGCATATGGCCTATATGAAGAACTCCAGTAACATTTGGAGGAGGCATTACTATAGTATAAGGCACCCTATCATCTGGATAAGATGAAAAATAATTCCCTCTCATCCAATAATGATATCTTTTTTTTTCCACGGATTGGGGATCATATTTGATTGGAATATCCATAAATTTAAAAATATAAAAAAAATTGAAATAATCATGAAATTTATCCTGATTGCTGCTGTTTCAAAAAATGGATTTATAGGAAAAAATAACCAATTAATGTGGCATTTACCTAATGATTTAAAACGTTTTAAGGATTTAACTACGGGAGAAACAGTTCTGATGGGAAGAAAAACTTTCGATTCTATTGGAAAAATCCTTCCGGAAAGAAGGAATATTATACTAACAAGAAATAAAATAAACTTTTTATGTTTAGAAAATAATAAAAATATTAAAATTGTTTCTTCTATAAAAGAAATAAAAAATTTAACATACAAAAAAATATTTATCATAGGAGGAGAAAAAACATATGCTTCCACAATTGAAAAAGCACAGATTATAGAACTAACACTCGTTCATGAAAAATTTCATGGAGATGCTAAATTTCCAAAAATAGATCCAAAAAAATGGAAAAAAATATATGAATTTATTTATGAAAAAGACAGACATCATTTATTTAACTACAGTTTTATTAGATTTGAAAGAAAAAAATAATTATTCTCTTCTATCTAATTCTTTTTTTATTCGCGCTGCAAGCTCATAACATTCATTGACTACCGCATGATTTAATAAAGCATTCAAATCTTTTTCTGTCATATTTTCTAAATCTCGTTGGCTTTTTTCTTTAAAAAAAAGAAGACCGCTATTTTCTATTTCTGTTTCAGTAACATCATTTTCTTTTTCTTTGTCAATAGGAAATCCATTTTCAAAATAAATGCCAGCTTTATCAAAAATTTCTCTTGTTGTATAAATAGGAGCTTTAAACCGTACTGCTAAAGCAACAGCATCTGATGTTTTAGAATCTATTTTGTGTTCTTTTTTCTTAATTTTACCTTCTTCTTCTATGTAATCTCCTTCTAATAAGATATAAGAAAAAAATATTCCATTTATTAGTTTATATATAACTACCGCTTTCAATCTAATATGAAATTCTTTTGCAAAAGAAAGAAATAAATCATGCGTGAAAGATCTAGATGGATCTTTTTTTCCTAAAGCATAAGCAATAGACTGAGCTTGTAAACTCTCTATAATAATCGGAAGTTTTATCCTACCAGATTCTTCTTCAAGCAACAAAACATATATTCCAGATTGTATTTGACTTAAAGATATCCCCCGTATAGTTAACTTAATAAATTGATCCATAAGAACATATAAATTTTATAATAAATATATATACTGTACCCAAATATACTAAATAAGGATGTTTTTCTCATTTATTGTTCTATTAATAATATAATAAAATTCTTATTATATGTAATAATTTTTTTTTATATATTTAATAATAATATTAAAAATTTTTATTATGAATACTTCTTTTAGATTTTTGATCCCAACAATTTTTATAGCGTTAGGATTCATTATTTCTTGTAATGATGATATAACTTCTTCAGGTGAAGAAGAACCTGGCGTGAACAAGAATACCAATGTAGAAACCCCTTCTGTTCCTGATCCTCCTTCTATAGCTTCAAACTCTACTCCTTCACAAACTCCTAGCACGACTACAAATACAGATACAAATTCAAATCCTAATAATTCTGAAAACCCTGATGATGAAAACAATAATTTTAATCTAGATGAGATAGACCCAGAAGATCTATCTAGACAAATCAAAGATGCCGAATATAAAATAGAAAAATTAAAAGAAGAGAATATCAAACATTATGACGAATTATCTAGAATGGTAGAATTACAAAAGGAAATTGCGGAAGAAATTAAAAGAAGAAAAATCATCATGAGATCTCTACCTCTAGGAACAAAAGAACAAGAAAAAGCCAAAAAAGATTTTGAAGATGAAAAAAAATTTGGAAAAGAAAAATTAAAAATACTTAAAGATAAAAATATCTTTTTGCATAAATTGTCAAGAACAATATCAGATGCTATGAATGAAAAAGAAATTTTACAAAAAAAACAAGAATTCTTTTTTAGAAAACAAAAGGAAAAAGAAAATAAAAATTCAACTAACTGATTGAATATTTTTTTTTAACGTACAGAACGGAAAAGAAAGCCTGCTTTCTTTTCCGTTGTTTTTTTTATATTTTTATGAATATGAAACTGACCCCTCATTATAAATAATTATATTATGATATGAAAGAAAAGAGTTTTCGTGAAGTTATAGCAGAAGCTATGAGTGAAGAAATGAGAAGAGATGATACTGTTTATCTCATGGGAGAAGAAGTCGCTCAATATAATGGAGCTTACAAAGCTTCTAAAGGAATGCTAGAAGAATTTGGGCCAAAAAGAGTCATTGATACTCCTATATCAGAATTAGGATTTTCTGGAATTGGGGTAGGATCTGCTATGAATGGATGTAGACCGATTATTGAGTTCATGACTTTTAATTTTTCTTTAGTTGCTATGGATCAAATTATTAACAATGCAGCAAAAATACGTTATATGAGTGGAGGACAATGGAATATTCCAATTGTTTTTAGAGGTCCTACTGGATCTGCCGGACAATTAGGTGCCACACATTCTCAATCTTTTGAAAGTTGGTATGCAAGTTGTCCTGGATTAAAAGTAGTTATTCCATGCAATCCTTACGATGCAAAAGGTCTTTTGAAATCCGCTATCAGAGATAATAATCCAGTAATTTTTATGGAATCTGAACAAATGTATGGAGATAAAATGATGATTCCAGATGAAGAATATATTCTACCTATTGGTAAAGCAGATGTAAAAAAAGAAGGAACTGATATTAGTTTAGTATCTTTTGGAAAGATTATGAAAATAGCTTTAAGTGCTGCACATAGATTAGATCAAGAAAATATTAGTGTAGAAGTCATAGATATTCGAACCATACGACCATTAGATTATGAATCTATTCTTTTTTCTGTAAAAAAAACTAATCGTTTAGTAATTTTAGAAGAATCATGGCCTTTTTCATCTATTGCTTCTGAAATTTCATATTTTATACAAAAAAAAGCATTTGATTATCTTGATGCTCCTATTAATAGAGTATCTTTGTTAGATACTCCTGCTCCTTACGCATCTAATTTAGTAAAAACTTGGTTTCCTAATGAAGAGAAAATAATTTATACTATTAAAAAAACTCTTTATTTAAATATTTAAATTTTTTTAATAAATAGCTTGAACAATTTTGTAAATATTTTCTGGTCTATCCATGGTATAATAATGAATCACTTCCACGCCAGAATTTTTTAATTCTTTAGATTGATGAATAGCCCATTCAATCCCAATATGAGATACATTTTTTTTATCTTTCGCTTTTATGACTTCTTTTACTAATTCATCAGGAATATTTAAATAAAAACGAGATGGAAGACTGTTTAATTGTATTTTAGAAGAAATAGGCTTAATTCCAGGTATGATAGGAACAGAAATACCTTTTAATCTACATTTTTTTACAAAAGAAAAAAATTTCTTATTGTCAAAGAACATTTGAGTCACAATATAATCCGCTCCTGCTTCTACTTTTTTTTTAAGAAAAAATAAATCACTTTCTATATTTGGAGCTTCTAAATGTTTTTCTGGATATCCAGCTATTCCAATGCAAAAATCAAATAATGGAGATTCTTTTTGTTCAACAAAAGTTTTATCGAGATAGTTTCCTATATTTAAATCTTTAATTTGTTTTACAAGTTCTATTGCATATTTGTGTCCATCTTTTTGCGCAAGAAAATTTTTTTCAGATTTTAAAGGATCTCCTCTAAGAACTAAAACGTTATCTATTCCCAAAAAATTAAGATCTATTAAAGCATTTTCTGTCATTTGTTTACTAAAACCTCCACAAATTAAATGAGGAACCGCATCCACTCCATATTTATTCATAATAGCAGCACAAATCCCTACAGTTCCTGGACGTCTTGAAATTTTTCTCCTCTGTAAAAGTCCATTATCTTTTTCCACATAAATAAATTCTTCACGATGATAGGTCACATCAATAAAAGGAGGACAAAATTCCATTAATGGATCTAAAGTAGAAAAAATGTCTTTAATATCACGACCTCTTAAAGGAGGTAATATTTCAAAAGAAAATAAACTTTTCTTTGCTTTAACTATATGCTCAGTCACTTTCATAACATAAAAATTTTTACTTAATATGATCAAATTCTGTATAAGGAACTAAAACTTTGGGAATATTAATTTGATTTTCAGTTTGATTATTTTCTAATAAAGTGGCCATAATTCGTGGTAAAGCTAAAGCGCTTCCATTAAGAGTATGACATAATTCTATATTACCTGTAACAGTTTTATATCGAAGGTGTAATCGATTAGATTGAAAATTAGTACAATTTGATATAGAACTTACTTCTAGCCATTTTTTTTGTGCTATAGAATAAACTTCAAAATCATAAGTTATAGCAGAAGAAAATCCAAGATCTGTCCCACTTAAACGAACAAGACGAAAAGGTAAATTTAAAGATTGTAAAATATTTTTTACATGTAAAATCATTTCTTTCAGAGAATAAGAAGAAGAATCTGGTGTAGTAATTTGAATAATTTCCACTTTTTCAAATTGATGCAATCTATTTAATCCTCTAACTTTTGAACCATAAGAGCCGGCTTCTCTTCTGAAGCAAGAAGTGTAAGTAGTTGCTTTAATAGGAAGATCTAAATCTGTAAAGATTCTATCTCTATAACAGTTCATAAGAGGTATTTCTCCAGTAGGAATCAAATAAAAATCATCTTTTTCTATGAAATACATTTGATTTTCTTTATCTGGAATTTGTCCTGTAGCATATCCAGATTTTTCATTAATAAGATAAGGTAAACTATATTCTTTATACGAAGCTTGTATATTTTTGTCTAGAAAGTATTGAATTAAACTTCTTTGTAACTTAGCTCCTTTTCCCATATAAACCGAGAAACCAGGACCACATATTTGTGTTCCTAAATTCGAATCAAATAAACAAAATTTTTTCGATAATTCCCAATGAGGGAGTGGATCTATAACGGAAGAATGAATTTTACCTTCTTGAAAAAGAACATTATTTTTATTAGAATTTTTATCTATTTCTTCATCAGGAATATTAGGAATTTGATTCAGTTTTTTTTCTAAAATTTCAGAAACTTTTTTTAATCGGATATTAATATTCTTTTTTTCTGTTTTTAGAAAAACAGATTTTTCTTTTAAAAATTTGATTTGAGAATCATCATTGCATGAATTTAAAATTTTTCCTATTTTTTTTGAAAAAAAATTTTCTTTTTCCGATATTTTATTTAAAACATTTTGAATTACTTTTTTTTTTTCGTCTAAAATTAATATCTCATTTATTAAATGTAATTTATGAAAATTACGTTTTTCCAATCCCAATAAAACTTTTTCTTTATTTCTTCGTATGAAAGAGATTTGAAGCATATTAAAAACTAACTAAAATCTTATTTTTAATTAATTGCGTTTTTATACACAATAAAATGCACAAGATACAAATAATATTTTTTTTATATTTGCATATATAATGCAAATGCATAAACTTTTTTTTAAAAAAAAATTTGATCAACATTTTTTAAAAGATCATAATATAGCCAAAAAAATTGTTAATCATCTTTCTTTTAAAAATTATAATACAGTAGTAGAGGTTGGACCTGGATTAGGGATCCTTACTCAATATTTGTTAATTAATCCATGTAATCATATTTTTTTAATAGAAATTGATGAAGAATTAATTTCTTTTTTAAAAAAAAATTTTTCCATTTCAAAAAATCGAATTATTCATAGAGATTTTTTGAAATGGAATCCTGAAGAAATGAAATTAAAAAATTTTGCAATTATTGGTAATTTTCCTTATAATATTTCTTCTCAAATATTATTTCATATATTAAAATATAATCAATACATTCCAGAATGCATTGGCATGTTTCAAAAAGAGGTAGCAAAACGAATCACATCTCATAAAGGAAAAAAAACTTATGGAATTTTATCAGTTTTAGTTCAAACATTTTATGATGTGAAATATCTTTTTACTGTAAAAGAAAAGGTGTTTTTTCCAACACCTAATGTACAATCTGCAGTAATTTCTTTAAAAAGAAAGAATGAAACTGTTTACTGTAATAAAAATATGTTGTTTCAATGTGTTAAAGTAGCTTTTAATCAAAGAAGAAAAAAGTTGAAAAATTCTCTACAATTATTCAACCATATTTCAAATTTTAACAGAATTCCATTTTTAGATAAAAGAGCAGAAGAATTATCTGTAAAAGAGTTTCTTCAATTAACAAAAGAAATAGAAATTAGGAAATGACTACTAAATTATTATATGGAAATTTAATAGCTAAAGAAATAAGAAATGAAATATCTAAGATAATAGAAAAAGAAATTTTAAATAAAGATAAACGAATTCCTCATCTTGGAATTATTTTAACAGGAAATAACAGTTCTAGCATAACATATGTTAACAATAAAATTAAAGAATGTAAAAATATTGGAATCAAATATTCTTTAATACATTTACCTATAAATAGTTTGGAAAACGAATTGTTGGAAGAGATCAAAAAAATGAATAAAAATCCACATATAGATGGTTTTATTGTACAGTTTCCTCTGGAAAAAAATATAAATCAAGATAAAATAATTTTATCTATTAATCCTAAAAAAGATGTGGATGGATTTCATCCTGAAAATTTTGGAAAAATGGCTTTGGATATAAAAACTTTTTTTCCTGCTACAGCATTGGGAATATTAACTCTTTTAGAAAGATATAAAATTAAAATATCTGGAAAATATACTGTAATAATTGGGAGAAGTAGAATAGTGGGAAGGCCAATTAGTATACTTATGAGTAGAAAAAGTAATTTTGGTAATAGTACGGTAACACTTACACACAGTAAAACTCCAAATATAGAATATTATACTAAACAAGCTGATATTATTATAGTAGCGGTAGGAATTCCAGGTTTTCTTAAAGGAGAAATGATTAAAAAAGGAGCCATTGTTATAGATGTGGGAATACATAGTAATGAAAAAAAAATACTAGGAGATGTTGATTTCTATAGTGTTTATGGAAAAGCTTCTTATTTAACCCCTGTTCCAGGAGGAGTGGGACCTATGACTCGCGTAATGTTACTTAAAAATACTTTAATGGCAGCATTAAATAACAGACAGAAAGATAAATGAAAGAAATCAGCTATCCTATAAAAGAATCATTTTATTCTATTCAAGGGGAAGGTTATTATTGTGGAATAGCTGCGTATTTCATTCGTTTTGAAGGATGTAATATAAAATGCAATTGGTGCGATACTAAAGAAAGTTGGAATATAAAAAAAAAGGATTTTGTTTCAATTTATGAAATTGTTAGTAAGGTTAACGATCATAAAGTAAAAACTGTTGTAATTACTGGAGGAGAACCCATGATGTGGAATTTATATCCTTTAGTTAAAGAACTAAAAAGGAAAGGATATCGCATTCATATTGAAACTTCAGGATCTTACTTTATAAAAGAAAAATATGTGGATTGGATTACAATTTCTCCTAAAAAAATAAAACTTCCTATACAGGAAAATTACAAAAAAATTAATGAATTGAAAGTCGTTATTTCGGATGAAAATGATTTTCTATTTGCAGAAGAACAAGCGAATTTCATTGAATCTACTAATTGTTTCTTATTTTTACAGCCAGAATGGAATAATATTTTTATAATTATTCCAAAAATAATTTCTTATATTAAAAAAAATCCTAAATGGAGAATATCTCTTCAAATTCATAAAATGTTAAATATTCCTTAGTTTAAGATTTTGAATGTCTATTTTCCAAAATATTAATAACGTTTTGTATTTTTAAACCTTTTTTTTTCAAAAGAATAAGATAATGAAAAAGTAAATCCGCAGATTCATTTAAAAATAAATTTTTGTTATCATCTTTAGATTCAATGATAAGTTCTATTGTTTCTTCTCCTAATTTTTGGGATATTCTGTTAATTCCTTTTTTTGATAATTGATATATATAAGAATTTTCTTGTTTTTTATTAATTTTATGCGATATAATATCTTCTAAATAGAAGAGAAAATTTTTATTGTTCATTTCTTTCCAACATGTATCCGATCCTTTATGACAAGTAGGTCCTGCTGGTTTTGCTTTGATTAATAATGTGTCTTCGTCACAATCTATTAATATATTTTCAATAAAAAGATAATTTTTACTAATTTCTCCTTTAGTCCATAATCTTTTTTTAGATCTGCTATAAAAAGTTACTTTTTTTTCATTAATACTTTTTTGATAAGCTTCTTGATTCATATAACCTAGCATTAACACCTTATCTGTTTTTGAATCTTGAACAATAGCGGGGATTAAACCTTTTTTAAAATCTATCATCTTTTTTTTATATGTTTGTCTTTTTATGTAGTTCTTACAGGAATACAAAGACGATTTAAATAAAATTTTAATTTTGAAATTTCTATTTCTCTATAATGAAATATACTAGCAGCTAAAGCTGCATCTGCTTTTCCTTTTTCAAAAATTTTATAAAAATCTTCTAATTTTCCAGCTCCACCTGAAGCGATAACCGGTGTAGAAATATTTTCGGATATTTTTCTAGTGATATCTAACGCAAATCCATTCTTTGTTCCATCATGATTCATTGAAGTCAATAGTATTTCACCTGCTCCTCTATTTGTTCCTTCCTTGGCCCAATCTAAGGTTTTAGTACGAGTAGAAACCCTTCCTCCATTTAAATAGACCCACCATTCTTTATCTTCATATTTAGTATCAATAGCTAATACAATACATTGACTTCCAAATCTTTTAGAAAGATCCTCTAAAAGATTTGGATTTTTAAAAGCAGCAGTGTTTATAGATATTTTATCTGCTCCCGCATTTAACAAAAGTTCAACATCTTTTTCTTCTTTAATTCCTCCACCAACTGTAAAAGGAATATTTATATGACGGGAAATATCTTTGACTAAGCTAATTAATGTTTTTCGTTTTTCATTTGTAGCTGTTATATCCAAAAATATTAATTCGTCTGCTCCTTGTCTTGTATACCAACAAACTAATTGTATGGGATCTCCAGCGTCTTTTAAATGTTTAAAATTTACTCCTTTGACTGTTCTTCCATTTTTTATATCTAAACAAGGGATAATACGTTTAGCTAACATATTTAATGATTATTATTCTTCTTTTTTTTCCAATTTTTAAGATTGGATAATGATATTTTATTTTCATACACAGCTTTTCCAATAATGACTCCACTGCAACCTAAATCATATAATTTGTCTATATCATTCATATTACTAATTCCTCCACTTGCTATGAATTCAATATTTGGAAATTTTTCAATAATTTTTTTATACAAAAGAAAAGAAGGGCCTGATAAAACTCCATCTTTAGATATATCTGTGCAAAAAATTTTTTTAACACCATGAATGCTTTTTTCTTTCAAAAAATCTAAAAATGGAAGATCAATGAATTTAGTCCATCCGTTAGTTGCTATTTTATTATTTTTTACGTCTACTCCTAATAATATTTTATCTCCACCATAAGTATAAATCCATTTTTTTAAAAGAAAAGGCTTTTGAACAGCAACGGTTCCAATAGTAGCCATATGTGCTCCATTTTCAAATACAGTGCGTATATCCTCTTCAGAATGAATTCCTCCTCCAAAATCTATAATTAAATGTGTATATCTAGCTATTTTTTCTAAAATTTTCCAATGAACTACTTTTCCTTTTTTTGCTCCATCTAAATCTACTAAATGAAGTCTAGATATTCCATGACTTTCCAATAAAAAAGCTACTTCTAATGGGTCTTTATTATAAATTTTTTTTCTTTTAAAATCACCTTGTATTAATCTAACACATTTACCGTCAATCAAATCTATAGCTACTATAATGTCCATTTTCATAAATTTATAATCGAATAAAATTTTCTAATATTTTATGTCCTACATAAGAAGATTTTTCTGGATGAAATTGTACAGCATAAAAATTATTTTTTTGCAACGCAGCACTGTAATTGATTATATATTCTGTTTTTGCCGTCGTATATTTTCCTAGAGGAACATAATAACTATGAACAAAATATTGATAACTTCCGTCTGGAATGTTTTCAAATAAAGGTCCTTTCATTTTATGAATAGTGTTCCAACCTATTTGAGGGATTTTCTCATTTTTGTCACTAGATTTAAATTTTTTTACCAATAAATCAAAAACGCCTATGCATGTAGTGTTTCTTTCTTCTGAAGATTTACAAAGTAATTGCATCCCTAAACATATTCCCAATACAGGTTGTTCTAATTTTGATAAAAGTAAATCCAATTTTTTTTCTTTTAAATATTTCATAGCAAAATTAGCTTCTCCAACACCAGGTAAGATAATTTTTTCTGCATTTTGAATCGATTCTTTAGAATCTGTTACTTTTGCTTGTATTCCTATTCTATCTAAAGAAAAAAGAACCGATTGCACATTTCCTGCAGGGTATTTTATGATAATCGTTTTCATAATATTTTAATATTTTTACAATACACCTTTAGTACTAGGTATTTTAGTATAAGAGTTTTTTTGTATTGCCATTTTAATAGCTCTTCCAAAACATTTAAAAATAGATTCTATTTTGTGATGATCATTTTTTCCTATAGCATGAATATGTAAATTACATTTAGCAGATAAAGAAAAGGATTTAAAAAAATGATAAAACATTTCAGTAGAAACTTTCCCTATTTTTTCCCTAAAAAATTTTGCCCTCCAAAATAATTGACTTCTTCCTCCAAGATCTATTGCAATTGTAGATAAACTATCATCCATAGGAAGAGAATAGAATCCATAACGTTCTATTCCTTTTTTATTTCCCAAAGCTTGATCAAAAATTTCACCTAAAGTAATACCAATATCTTCTATAGTATGATGATCATCGACATAAAGATCTCCTTTAGTTTGAATATTCAAATCTATAGAACTATGAAATGCTATTTGTTGTAAAAGATGATCCAAAAATCCCAGTCCTGTTTGAATATGAGCTCTTCCTTTTCCATAAAGAGAAATAGTGATTTTAACATTTGTTTCTAATGTAATTCGTTGATGAACGAACTTTTTCGTAGTGATTAATGATAAATATTCATAAATTTTTTCCCAACTATCAGTTTTTAAGGATATTGTTTTTTTTAGATCTTTTTCATTTATATTAGAATAGTAATTTTTTTCTTCTTGTGTTAGATTATTATAATGATGACAATTTTTAATCCATATAGATTTGCATCCTAAATTTTTAGCGAGTAAAACATCTGTTAACCTATCCCCAATGACAAAAGATTTGGATATATTGTAAGAATCCGATTTTAAATAATTAGTTAACATTCCTATTCCAGGTTTTCTATTTTTTGATTTTTCTTCTGGAAAAGTTTTATCTATATGAACAGAAATGAAATTAATTCCTTCATTTTTTAAAACATTTAATATATGATTATGTATAGGCCAAAAAATTTTATCAGGAAATTGATCTGTTCCCAAACCGTCTTGATTAGATATCATAACTAAATCGTAATTTAGTTCTTGAACGATTTTTGATAAGAAAAATATAACTTTTGGATAGAAATTAATTTGATCAATAGAATTAATTTGATAAGTAGGAGGGTTTTCTAGTACAATAGTTCCATCTCTGTCAATAAACAATATTTTTTTCATCACATTTTTATTTTTTGAATAGAGTATTTTTGAATCTGATCTATCAAATACTCATTTTCTTCATGAGTTCCTATTGTAATTCTTAAACAATTATTACATAGAATAATTTTTGAACGGTCTCTAACAACAATTTTTTTTTTCATTAGATATTGATAAAGGTTTTTTGAGGAAGAATTTATTTTTACTAATAAAAAATTAGCGGAACTAGGATATATTTTTTGTATAATAGGAATTTTATTTAAGGACTCTCGCATATATTCTCTTTCTGAAAGAATATTTTTTAAATGAAAAAAAAATAAATCTCTATTTTCTAAAGCTTTAATAGCTATTTCTTGAGAAATAAGACTGATATTATATGGATATTTTACTTTATTCATCCATTGAATAATATCTTCAGAAGCAATAGCTATCCCTATTCTTAATCCTGCTAATCCCCAAGATTTAGAAAGTGTTTGCAGAATAATTAAATTTGGATATTGATCAATTTCTCTTGAAAAAGATTTCTGATTTGAAAAATCTATATATGCCTCATCCAAAACAACAATTCCTGTAAATTTTTTTATTATATTTTCAATATCTTCTCTTTTAAGATCATTTCCAGTAGGATTGTTTGGAGAACAAATAAAAATAATTTTACTATTCGTATTTACAACCTTTTCTATATCACCTAAATTTAATTGATAGTTTTCTTTTGTAAGAAAGATTTTGATTATGTCCACTCCGTGAATTTTTCCACTGACTTCATACATTCCATAAGTAGGAGGAAAAATAATAGCATGATCTACTTCTGGACGAGAAAAAATGCGATATACTAAATCAATAATTTCATCACTTCCATTTCCTAAAAATATTTGAGATGAAGATACATTTTTAAACTCTGATATTTTTTTTTTCAATTCTTTCTGCAAAGGATCCGGATATCTATTATAAGAATTTAAAAAAGATAAAGGAGAACCGAAAGAATTTTCATTAGCATCTAAGAAAATAGAATTTTTTTCTTTATGATGTTCTATTCTAGCAGATATATAAGGATCCATATTTAAAATATTATCTCTGATTATAGAATTTAAATTAAACTTATTCATGTATTTACGTTTTTAAACTCATTTTTTAACCGAATATTAATAGATTTTTTATGTGCTAATAATCCTTCTTCAGAAGATAAAACGTTGACACATTCCGATAAATTTTTAAGTCCTTTTTTAGAAATTTTTTGAAAAGTAATTTTTTTTACAAAACTATCTATAGATAATCCACTATAAGATTTAGCATAACCATATGTAGGAAGTACATGATTCGTTCCAGAAGCATAATCTCCAGCACTAACTGGAGAATAATTTCCTAAAAAAACAGATCCAGCATTAATTACTTTTTCTGCCCAAAAGGAAGCATTCTTACAATTGATAATAAAATGTTCTGGAGCTACTTGATTAATTAGAGTCAAGCATTCATCTAAAGATGTAAGAACAACTATTTTGCTTTTTTTCAAAGATCTTTCAATAATATCTCGCTTGTTAGAAATATCTAAAAATTGTTTTTTTAATTCTTTTTTAACTTTTTCTATCCAAGATTGATTATTTGGAGTCACCAAAAGAATATAACTTTCTGGATCATGTTCTGATTGAGATAATAAATCAGCAGCAATATATTCTGGGTTTGCTGTATAATCAGCCATAATTGCTACTTCCGAAGGCCCAGCTGGCATATCTATAGATACGATTCCTCTTTGGGATACAATTTGTTTAGCGATTGTAACATAAGAATTTCCTGGACCAAATATTTTGTATACAGAAGGTATGGTTTCTGTACCATAGGCCATAGATGCAATAGCTTGAGCTCCTCCTACTTTATATATTCGTTTGATTCCTACATATTTAGCTGTATATAAAATAGCGGGATGAATTTCTCCATCTTTATTTGGTGGACTACATAAAATAATATTTTTACATCCTGATAATTTTCCAGGAATTCCTAACATTAACACAGTAGATAATAAAGGAGCAGATCCTCCTGGAATATAAAAACCTACTTTTTCGATCGGAATGGTTTTTCTCCAACAATAAATTCCTTTTAAAATCTCTATTGAAGACTCTTCATGGATTTGTTTTTGATGAAAATGTTTTATATTTCGATATGCAATTTCAATAGATTTTTTAAAACGATTTGAAATTTTTATATCAGCTTTTTCGAAATCTTCTTCTGTTACTTGCAGACATTTTATGTCTGCATTATCATATTTTTTTGTATAAGTTTTTAAGGCTACATCTCCATAAACTTTAACATTATCAATAATAGGAACTACTAAATTTGTTAAATGAGAAATATTTTGCACGGTTCTATTCGAAATAGATTTCCATATTTCATATGTAGGATGAACATATACTTGAATCATATCCATGTTTCTATTTTATTATATTATAGTATAATTTTTTCTATAGGAAGCACCAATATATCTTGAGCTCCAAGTGCTTTTAAATTTTCTATTATTCCCCAAAAATCATTTTCATTAACTACAGAATGTACAGAACTACATTCTGAATTTGCTAGAGGTAGAACAACTGGACTTTTAATTCCCGGTAGATAAGATATTATTTTTTCTAATTTTTCATTGTGAACGTTTAGTAGAATATATTTATTATTTTTAGCTTTTTTTACAGCTCTAATTCGAAATAATAATTTTTCCATTATAATGTTTTGTGGAGAACCTAAATGTAGGTGAGAAGCTAACACCGCTTCGGATTGAAGAACCGTTTCTACTTCTTTTAATCCGTTCATAAAAAGCGTGGATCCGCTACTTACTAAATCACATATACAATCCGCTAAACCTATTCCAGGAGCAATTTCTACAGCTCCAGATATCTCATGAATTTCTGCTTTTATATATCTTTTTTTGAAAAATTCCCTAACTAAAAAAGGATAACTTGTAGCAATACGTTTTCCATCCAAATCATTAATATTATTGTAAGCTAAAGATTTTGGAACTGCTATAGAAAGCCTGCATTTTCCAAACCCCAAAGTTTCTTTAATTTTTATCTTTTTTCTTTTTTCTAAAAGAACATTTTTTCCTACAATTCCTATATCAGCTACTCCATCTTCTAAATATTGAGGAATATCATCATCTCTAAGAAAAAGTACTTCTAGTGGAAAATTAAGAGCTGTTGTTTTTAACTTATCTATACCAATATTAACTTCAATGCTGCAATCTTTCAGTAATTTAATAGAGTCTTCATAAAGACGTCCCGATTTTTGAATCGCTATTTTAAGTTTATCCATAGTTCAACACAGGAAAAAATAATAAAAGCTTACAAGAGTAAGCTTTTTAAATTTTAGTAGATCAAATTGGTGTATTTTTAATACACCATGGCAAATATAAAAACTATTTTGAATATTTTATAATTAACCTTTAAAATTACTTATGTCTATTTTTAAAAAATTCAAAAGTTATATAAAAATTTAAAATAATGAAAATTATTAGTTATAATATAAATGGAATTAGATCTGGAATTAATAAGGGATTATCGAATTGGATAAAAATAAGTCAACCAGATGTTTTATGTTTACAAGAAATAAAAGCTTTTCCTGAACAAGTCAATACGAGTATTTTTGAAAATTTGGGTTATAATCATTATTGGTTACCTTCAAAAAAAAAAGGATATAGTGGAGTGGCTATTTTATGTAAAAAAAAACCTATTCATATAGAATATGGAATAGGATTAGATTCTGTGGATGAAGAAGGAAGAGTATTACGTATAGATCTAGAAAATTTTTCAATAATCAGTCTTTATATTCCTTCAGGAAATGATATGATGAAAAGATTGAATTTTAAATTTTTTTTTATGAAAGAATTTTTTTTACATACAAAAAAAATAAAAAATAAATTGAATAATCTCATTATTTGTGGGGATTATAATATTTGTCATCGTGAAATAGATATTTATGATCCTATTCGAAATCAAAGAATTTCAGGATTTTTACCAAAAGAAAGGAAGTGGATGACTCATTTTTTAAACTTAGGATTTATAGATAGTTTTAGACATTTTGTTCACGAAGCGCATCATTATAGTTGGTGGAGTTATCGTTATAACGCTAGAAAGAATAATAAAGGATGGAGAATTGATTATGCTATGGTTAGTCATTCATTAAAAAAAGAAATAAAAAATGCTTATCTCATGCCTGAAGTAAAGTATTCTGATCATTGTCCTGTTGTTATAGAAATTTTTTAAATGAACCAAAAAATGACCTGACTGGGATTCGAACCCAGGACCCTTACATTAAAAGTGTAATGCTCTACCAGCTGAGCTATCAGGTCTATTCTATTTTAATTTAAGCAAAAATAC
Organism: Blattabacterium cuenoti; assembly: GCF_014251315.1. Taxonomy (NCBI): domain Bacteria; kingdom Pseudomonadati; phylum Bacteroidota; class Flavobacteriia; order Flavobacteriales; family Blattabacteriaceae; genus Blattabacterium; species Blattabacterium cuenoti. The sequence goes on from NZ_CP059185.1 coordinate 225,563, forward strand.
TATAATTTTTTATGTTTTATATGAAAATCACTTTAATTGGTTATATGGGGAGTGGAAAAACGACTGTAGGAAAAATGCTATCTAAAGAGTTAGATCTAGATTTTTATGATTTAGATGCTCTTCTTGTTGAAAAAAAAAATGATTCTATTTGTAATATTTTTAAGAAAGAAGGAGAATTTTTTTTTAGAAATACAGAACGCTCCATGTTAAAAGAAATTTTGAAACAAAAAAATAAATATGTTTTATCAGTTGGAGGGGGGACTCCTTGTTTTTATAATAATATTTATTTGTTAAACAAATATTCAAATACATTTTATTTAAAAACGGAGAGTTACACTCTATTTAAAAGATTATTTTTAGAAAAAAAAACAAGACCTTTAATTTCTCATTTATCTAAAAGTGAATTATTTAGATTTATTATAAAACATTTATCTAAAAGAGCATATTTTTATGAAAAATCTTTAGAAAAAATAAATGTATTTGGAAAATCTAAAAACGATATAGTTCAAGAGATCATTCAATCTATTAGTTAGTTAAAATAGTTATGAAAAAAATATCATATCATCATTTTTTTTTGGATAAAATTAAAAAATATTTTTCGTTTAATTCGTTTAAAATGAAAAATAAAATATGTGTGGCTGTGAGCGGAGGATTAGATAGTATGGTTCTTCTCAATTTATTACTTAATATTTCTGAAATTGAACCAGAGGTAGCACATTGTAATTTTTCCTTAAGAGATCAAGAATCCAATGAAGATGAAATTTTTATAAGAAATTTTTGTTTTAAACGAAATTTAATATGTCATGTAAAAAAATTTGACACTTTTAATTTTTCTAAAAAACATAATTTATCTATACAAATGGCTGCTAGAAAGCTTAGATATGATTGGTTCGAAGAATTGTTAAAAACGAACTCATATGAATACATGGTATTAGGGCATCATTTTGATGATTCTATAGAAACTTTTTTTATAAACGTTTTTAGGGGAACGGGAATTAAAGGTTTATTAGGAATCCCTAATAAAAATAAAAAATTTATTCGTCCTCTTTCTGATTTCACGAAAAAAGAAATTTTACATTATGCGAAAATAAAAAATATAAAATGGAGGTCGGATAGCAGTAACCAAGAAATGAAATATTTAAGAAATAAAATCCGTTCAGTTTTATCTACATTTTATTATTCTTTTTCATTTTCATTTCACAATGGATTAAAAAAAACTATAAATTATCTTCATTATGAAAATTATCTAATAGAAGAAAAAATAGAAGAAATTCGTAAAGAAATTACAATAGAAAAAAAAGATAATCCATTTTTTTGGAAAATAGAATGTAAAAAGATAAAAAAATTGAAACCTTTGTCTTTTTATTTATTTAAATTATTTTCTCCTTATGGATTTAGGAATATAAACAGTATGATACATTTTATTGATGCACAATCAGGAAAACAACTTATATCCAAAATATATCGAATTATTAAAAATAGAAATGATTGGATTTTAGTTTCTCATCAATTATTATTAGAAAATCAAAATAAAACTTATATAATATCAAATATCAAAGTTTTTAATAAAATGTTTTTACCCGTTGATCTGGAAATTTTTTATGATCCAGAAGAAGAAAATAGGAAAAATATGTTTCTTATAGATTTTGACAAAATTCAATTTCCATTATTATTAAGAACATGGAGAAAAGGAGATTTTTTTTATCCTTTTAATATGAAAGGGAAAAAAAAATTAAGCAAATATTATAAGGAAAAAAAATTTTCTCTTTTGGAAAAAGAACATACATGGTTATTAATTAATGGAAATGGATATATTATTTTAATTATAGGAAATCGTTTAGATGATAGATTCAAGATTACAGAAAGTACAAAAAAAATATTAGGTATAAAATAAATTAATTGAATTATTATCTATTCATTTTATAATTTCAATTAGTATTTTTTTTAATTTTGAAAAGAATTAGTTGTTCTATTTATGAAAGTACACAATTTCAATGCAGGTCCTTCTGTTCTACCGAAAGAAGTTGTTAAAAAATCAGCTCAATCTGTAATTAATTTTAATGATTCTGGGTTATCTTTACTTGAGATTTCTCATAGAAGCATAGATTTTTTCGAAATAATCGAAAAAGCTACTTGTTTAGTAAAACGTATTATGAATTTAAATGATGATTATGCTATTTTATTTCTTCAAGGAGGAGCTACACTACAGTTTTCAATGATTCCATACAATTTAATGAATCAAAAAGCAGCTTATTTAGATACAGGGTTTTGGGCCCATAACGCAATTAAAGAAGCTAAAAAGTTTGGTGAAGTCATAGTTTTATTTTCCGGTAAGAGTAAAAATTATACATATATATCAAAAAATTATCATATTCCATGTGATATAGATTATTTTCATTGTACATCTAATAATACAATAGTTGGAACACAAATGAAAATATTTCCTAAAACATCTATTCCAATAGTTTGTGATATGTCTTCTGATATTTTTAGTAGAAAATTAGATTTTTGTAGATTCAGTTTAATCTATGCCTCTGCACAAAAAAATGTAAGTTCTGCAGGAATGACTATTGTGATAGTGAAAAAGAATATTTTAAAAAATATTAGAAAAAATATTCCTTCTTATATGGATTATAAAATTCATATACAAAATAATAGCATTTTAAATACTCCAAATGTTTTTTCTATTTATACTTCTATGTTAACTTTAGAATGGATAGAAAATCAAGGGGGTCTTTCTACTTTAGAAAAAAAGAACCAACATAAAGCTAAATTATTATATGATGAAATAGATCAAAATCATTTATTCGAAAATAAAATACATAAGAAAAATCGTTCTGATATGAATGTGTCTTTTTTCTTAAAAAAAAAGAATTTAGAAGAAGAATTTGATAAAATGTGTAAAAAAGAAAATATTGTGGGATTAGATGGTCATAGATATTTAGGAGGCTATCGTGCTAGCATATATAATGCACTTCCATTAGAAAGTGTTCAATTTCTCATAGAAATCATGAAAGAATTCGAAAGAAAATTTTCATAATTAATAATGAATCAAATAGTAGAAAATAGATTTTTTAGTTTAAAAAAATTAATTCCAAAAGATGTAAAAATTTTGGCGGTTTCTAAAAACCAAGATACTTCTTCCGTGGAGAAATTATATAGAGTAGGACATAGAGATTTTGGGGAAAATTATATTCAAGAAATGGTAAAAAAATATAAAAAATTACCCAAAGATATTCGTTGGCATATGATTGGTAGAATTCAAAGTAACAAATTAAAATATATAATCCCCTTTATTCATTTAATTCATAGTATTCAAAATATAAAACAAATTAATACAATAAATAAAATAGCATCAAAACATCATAAAATTATAAACTGTCTTTTACAAATAAAAATTTGTGATGATAAAAATAAATCAGGAATTACTTGTCAAGAGGCTTCTAAAATATTGGAAAATGAAGCTTTTAAAAAAATGAAAAATGTAAAAATAATAGGCTTAATGGGAATAGCTTCTTTTCAAGAACTAACAAAAGTTCATAATGAATTTTCATATTTACGTAAATTATATGATGAATATCAAAATAAATATGGACATTATATACTTTCTATGGGTATGAGTAGAGATTATAATATAGCTATAAAATATGGAAGCACAATTATTCGATTAGGTACTATAATTTTTGGAAATCGAAAAAAAACTATCTAATAGATTTTATATATTTTTTTATGCTTTCTTCCAATTTATTTTTATCCAATGATTGAATAAAAGAACTTCCAATGATTCCACCATTAGCATATTGACATGACAAATCAAAAGTCTTTTTATCTTTTACACCAAAACCAATCAATCTTGGAATATTTATAGATAATTTTTTAATACGTTCAAAAAAAGATATTTGTTTTTTTCCAAAAGGATTAACACTTCCTGTAGTAGAAATAGAAGAAACTATATATAAAAATCCATCACTGATTTTACTTAACATGTATATTCTATCCGAATCAGTTTTTGGAGTAATTAAAAATATCATAGATAACGAATATTTTTCAAATATATTTTGATATTTATGCAAAAAAATATCAACTGGAAGATCCGGTAAAATTAATCCAGAAATACCTGATTTCTTGCATCTTTTCAAAAATTTATCTTTTCCAAATTTATAGAATTGATTATAATATCCCATAAGAACAATAGGAATTGTTATTTTTTCTTTAAATTTTTCTATTTGATCAAATAATAAAGAGATGTTCATTCCATTATTTAACGAAATTTGATTACTTTTTTGGATCATCATTCCATCTGCTAAAGGATCAGAATATGGAATTCCTATTTCAATTAAATCTACAGAAAGATTTTGCAAAATTTTTATAATTTCTACTGTACTATTTATACAAGGAAATCCTGCTGTAAAATAAATGCATAATATATCTTTTTTCTTTTTTATAAATAAATTATGTATTTTATTCATGATTTAATAATCTAACAAAAAATTTTTCGTAAACATTAATATCTTTATCCCCTCTTCCAGATAAAGTCACAACTACTATATCCTCTTTTTTAAAAGGTATTTTTTTTAATGCAGCTAATGCATGGGCACTTTCTAAAGCAGGAATAATTCCTTCTGATCGCGTTAATTCATATCCTGCTTTTAAAGCTTCTTCATCTGTAGAATGTAAAAAATTTACGCGTTTTTTTACAAAAAGATTGGCAAACATAGGGCCAATTCCTGGATAGTCTAAACCCGGAGAGATAGAATGTGCAGGTAAAACTTGACCATCTTTGTCTTGTAAAAGGAATGTCATACTTCCATGTAATATTCCTTTAGATCCACAATGAATAGACGCAGCTGTTTTTTTTGTTGTAATACCTAATCCTGCGGCTTCCACAGCTACAAGATTAACAGAATCGTTTTCCAAAAAAAAATAAAAAGATCCTGCAGCATTGCTCCCTCCTCCAATACAAGATATCACATAATTAGGGTAAGAAGTCCCTTCTACTTCTTTTAATTGTATTTTAATTTCTTCACTTATAATAGATTGAATATCTGCAACCATTTGAGGATAAGGATGAGGACCCACAGTAGAACCTATTAAATAATAACTTTCTGGATGATTGATCCAATAACGAATAGCTTCATTCACAGCATCTTTTAACGTTTTATTTCCACTTGATACTGGAATGACTTCAGCTCCAAGAGATTTCATTCTTATAACATTACTATATTGACGGATCATATCTGTTTCACCCATAAAAATAGTGCATTTTAAATGCATTAATGCACAAACAGTAGACGTAGCTACTCCATGTTGACCTGCCCCCGTTTCTGCAACAATTTTTTTTTTACCTAATTTCTTAGCTAATAAAGCTTGACCTATAGCATTGTTGATTTTATGGGATCCTGTATGATTTAGATCTTCTCTTTTAAGATAAATTTTAGCATTATATTGATCAGAATATTTTTTGCAAAAAAATAAGGGAGTCGGTCTTCCTACATAATTTTTTAACAATTTTTTATACATTTTTTGATATTCATAACTTGTAATGAATTTTTTATATTTATATTGTAGTTCTGTTATATTATGATGCAACATTTCAGGGATAAAAGATCCTCCAAACTCTCCATAATATCCATTTTTATCAACAAAATATTTCATAATTTTCTTATTTTTTTCATAAATACATTTAACTTTACATTATCTTTTTTTCCTGGAAAAACTTCAAATTTGCTATTCACATCGATTCCAAACATTTTTGAATGCGAAAAATTTTTTATTTCATCAAAATCTTGTATTCCAATTCCTCCACTTAAAAAAAATGGAACTTGAAAAGTGTATTCATGAAGTTTTTTCCAACAAAATTTTTTTCCGCTACCCCCATAATAAATTGTATTGCTATCAAATAAAAAATAAGTACAGAAAGGAATATAATCTACAATTTTTTCAAAAGAAAAAAAATTATCTATTCTAAAACATTTAATTAATTTCAATCCTTTTTTAAATAATTTTTCACAATAAAAAGGATTTTCTGTTCCATGCAATTGAATAAAATCTAGTTTTTTTATTTTTTTTATTTTCAGTATATTTTCCTCTAATTCGTTTACAAAAACACCTGTTTTTAATATTTTTTTTTTATATTGGGAATAACGAAATCTAAACCTACAAATCTAGGAGAATTAGGATAAAATATAAACCCTATAAAGTCAGGTAATAGATCCGAAATTTTTTTTATGTCAAATTTCATTCCGCACACTTTGATTTTCAATAATTTAGATTTCATATGAATTAATTTAGTCTTTTTGATTAAGTCTCTTTGACAAAGACTCTATAAAATATTTACAGATTTTTCCAGGATCTTTTTTTCTCATAAAATATTCTCCAATTAGAAAACCTTTAAATCCTTGTTTTCTTAATTTGAATATGTGATTCACATCATCAATTCCACTTTCTGCAATTTTTATATAATTATTAGGAATTTTTGAAGATAATTTTAAACAATTATTATAATCTACAATAAAAGTTTTCAAACTTCGACTGTTAATTCCTATAATGTCAGAACTTTCTGTTATTTTCTCTATTTCAAATTCATTATGAATTTCAATAATAACTTCTAAATCAATACTTTTTGCAAGTTTAGAAAAGTCTGATATTTGATTTTTAGAAAGAATTCCGGCTATCAATAAAATGACATCAGCTCCTATGGATTTAGATTCTATAATTTGATATTCATCAATAATAAAATCTTTTCGTAATATAGGAACAGAAACTATGGGACGTGATTTTTTTAAATTTTCGTTTTTACCAGAAAAAAAATGTTTTTCTGTGAGTATAGATATTCCACAAACTCCTGCTGATTCATAATCTTTTACCACTTTTTCTACTGATTCCGTATTATTAATAATACCTTTAGATGGAGATTTGCATTTAAATTCTGCAATGATACCAGTATGGCTAGTTTTTATATTCTTTACTAAAGAAAGAGTTTTCCTTTCAAAAAAGGAACTATTTTCTAATTTTTTTACAGGACATACAATTTTATTCTTGTAAACCTCTTTTTGTTTTACATACACAATTTTTTCAAGAATATTCATCATAAGCTCAATAATTTTTTTAGAATATTCTTTGCCTTTCCACTTTTTAATGAATGCTTGGCTTTATCATAATTGTTTTCAAAACTATCTTGGTTTAACAAACTTAATGCAAATGTAGCATTTGTTAAAACAACTTCATTTTGAGATAAAGTTCCTTCTCCAGATAAAACACTAATAAATATACGAATATTTTCTTCTGTATTTTTCCCTCCTTTCAATTCGTCTGGATTGACTCTAATTTTTTTCCCCCCTATTTCTAATTCTTCTATAGAATAGAATCGTTCTCCTTTTGGGGTATAACATTTGATATCACTAGTTAGTGTGATTTCATCGTATCCATCTAAACTATGAACAATAGCGTAATTGTTATTTGTATTTTGATACATATAATAATAGATTCTTGCTAATTCCAAATTATTGACTCCTAACAATTGATTTTTTGGATTACCCGGATTTAACAATGGACCAAGTGTATTGAAAATAGTTCTAACTCCTAGTTCTTTTCTTGCTATAGATATAGTTTTCAATATAGGATGAAATATAGGAGCATGTAAATAACAAATTCCTACTTTTTCCAATTGATTTTTTAAATTTTCTTCTTTATTAGTAAAATGATATCCTAATCCTTTTAATATATTTGAAGATCCAGTAGTGGAAGAAGAATTAAAACTTCCATGTTTAATTACTTTTTCTCCTGTTCCTGCTACTATAAAACATGCTAAAGTGGAAATATTAAAAGTATTTTTCCTATCTCCACCTGTTCCTACAATATCAATGGCATTAAATTCTGTAAGGTTAATTTTTATAGATAGTTCCATCATGGCTTGTTTAAAACCTATTATTTCTTCCAAAGTGGGTGTTCTCATATTATATATGGTAGCTATAGCTATGACTTGTGTATTATTTATTCTCCCTTCTGATAATTCTATAAAAAGATTCTTAGCTTCCTGTTTTGTTAATGTTTTTTCTAAAAACAGATTTTCTAATATTTTTTTCATAATTAATTTAAATTCAACCAATTATATATTATTTTTTCACCATACGGTGTTAAAATAGATTCTGGATGAAACTGTACTCCACGTACATCATAAAATTTATGGCGTAAAGCCATAATTTCACCTTTATCTCCAATAGCTGTAATTTTAAGTTCTTCAGGAAAATTATGTGGAGATATAATCCATGAGTGATAACGTCCAACTTTGATCTTTTTTGGTAATTGTTGAAACAAAATTTCTTGTGGATCTACAATTTTAATCAAACTAGATATTCCATGATAAACCTCGCTTGTATTTAAAAGAGTAGCTCCAAACACTTCTCCTATCGCTTGTTGACCTAAACAAACCCCAAAAATACTTTTAGTAGAAGAAAAAGTTTTTATTAAAGGTTTTAAAATATGCGCTTCATCAGGGATTCCAGGTCCTGGAGAAAGAATGATTTTATTATATTTCTCAACATCCGATAGTTGAATTTCATTGTTTCTAGATACTTGTATAGGATTTTTTGTTAATTTTTTTACAGCATGAACAAGATTATAAGTAAAAGAATCATAATTATCCAAAATTAGTATTTTGTTCATAATACTTCATATATTTTTAGCTAATTCTATAGCTTTAAATAAGGCCATAAGTTTATTGTTCACTTCTTCCAATTCTTTTTCTTCTTTAGAATCAGAAACAATCCCTGCACCAGCTTGAAAAAATAGAGTATTATTTTTACTTACAAAAGAACGAATAATTATGGCTGTATTAATACAAGAATTTTGTAATCCAAAAAAACCAATTGCACCTCCATATACTCCTCTATGTTGATTTTCAATTTTGTCAATTAGTTCCATAGCTTTATACTTAGGAGCTCCAGAAAGTGTTCCTGCAGGAAAAGTGTCTCCGAACACTTTTATCATTGAGGTATTTTCTTCTAACTCTCCAGAGACTTTAGACACCATGTGTAACACATGAGAAAAAACTTGTATTTCTTTAAATCCTTCTACTTTTACATTAGAAGAGTTTTTACTAAGATCATTTCTTGCTAAATCTACTAACATGACATGTTCTGCATTTTCTTTTGGATTCTTTGCAAGATTTTCGGATAATTTTTTATCCTTATCTTCATTTCCTGATCTTCGTATTGTTCCTGCTATTGGATTAATATAAGCTCTTTGGTTATTAATAATGAGTTGTGATTCTGGAGAAGAACCAAATAATTTATAATTTCCATAATCAAAATAAAAAAGATATGGAGAAGGATTTATAAATCGTAAAGCTCGATATACATTAAATTCATCTCCTTTAAATTTTTGTTGAAATTGACGAGATAATACTATTTGAAAAACATCTCCGCGTAGACAAGCTTTAATTCCTAAAGATACCATTTTTTTGTACTCTATATCTGTTACATTTGAATAACGATTTCCAACAGGTTGAAATGGGAAAGATGAAAAATTTTTCTTTTTGATCAATTTTATCAATTGATTTATGTAAGTTTTTTCTTCAAAATCAGGAAATTGATGTTCAATTAAATATATTGCATGATGAAAATGATGAAAGACTATTAAATTTCTATAAAAACCAAATCGTATTTGTGGAAGATTATATATTTCTTTAATTGTAGTATTCAATTGAATATTTTCAAAATATTGAATACTATCATAAGATATATATCCATATAAACCTGAGTATGAAATAATGGTATTTTCACTTTCAAATTTTTGAAAAAAATCTTCAATTAAAATTTGAATATCTAATTTGTTGTTTATAAAAATGTGTTTGTGAACACAATTAGGATATGATATTCGTAATACATTTTTATCTAAAATAAGTTCAGAAATAGGATTTATACAAAGAATAGAAGAATTATTTTTTGAAATTTGATAGTCAGAAGATTCTAATAATAGTGTATTAGGAAAAATATCTCTTAGTTTTAAATATAATTCTATTGGTGTAGTACTATCAGCCAAAATTTTTTTCTGAATAGTTCTAAAATTAAATTTAAACATGGCTTATGGTATTTTTACATGACAAAAAAAGGCCGTCACAAAGACAAGCCTCAAAAATATTGTGTTAACAATATTTAATTTAATTGAAGAATACCATTTTCTTTCTTAATCTTACATAAATACTTTAAGATTATAAGAAATGACATTTACATCATGCAAATATAAACAAATTTTTTCTATTTATGGATATTAATTACAAATAGTCTAATTTAGAATTCAATTATATGAAAATATTCATTCTGACTTTATTTCTTTTTGTATCCTATAATATGGAAAAAAAAACGATAGAAATGCAACACATAAATGAAAAAAAAACAAAAACAGAAGATGTGAAGTTTTATTCTCCCACTTATCAGGATTACAAATTTTGGACGGAAGAAAAAAATATAAAAAAAACTTTTTTAGAAAAATCTTTTTCCATAAAAAAATATTATTCCCATAATTTTTTTAAAAATGACAATATAGGATATTTTTTAAATAATGGAATAGATTTATTCATTTTTAATAGAAATGGAAATGAAAAATTAATACAAGAAAATTTTAACGCAAGTATGCCTAAAAAAATGCTTTTTTTTAAAGATCCTTTTTTTTATCGTGAAAAAATTAAATATTTTGATGTTAAAACTCCTATTACAGAAATTTTTTATATAAGTCTTATTCAAAAAATTTCTTTTTTTCAAGAAAAAGAAAGATCGTTTTTCCTAAAAACTTATATGGAATACGAAAAATATTCTCAAGATCATTTATTCCATTATCCCTATAATAAATTCTATATTCTTAGAAATTTTGAAAAAAAAATCAATCATTTTTACTTGAGAAATGGTTTATTTTTAATTTTTAATCAAAAAAAAATCAATATAAAGGTAGGATCTATTTTTGACAGAATACATTATCAATTATTTAATAACAATAATTATAAAAATAAAGATATCAACAGTTTGTCTATACAAACTGAAATCAGTTATCCTATTAATAATATCTTTGAATTTAATTCCAACGGAAAATGGATTATAGAAAATAATAATAAGTCTTATGTTAAGGCTAATATTATGTTAAATACATTTTTATTTTCAAAATATAGATTTTTAACTCGATTCAGTATCAATGAAAATGATAATGGTATTTACAACAGTTTTATTCCTTTTCATGTTTTAAGGAAAAACCAAGATTGTTATAATAATGAACAAAAAGATATGTTTTTTTTTGGAAGAGGAAAAGAAAAAACAATGGATTTTTCTTTAAGTTCTGACGAAGATGAAAAACATTATGTTTCTTTTTATATATCTAGATTATCTTTTCAAGATCAAGAAAAAAAAATAAAAAAATTTTTATATTGGAAATATATCCAATTATATGGATTTAAAATTAAAACTATATATGATATATGGAAATTTCAGTTCAATCATATTTTATTATATCATAAATGTAATTCTGATCCATTAATTTTTTCTATTCCAAATTTTTTATCGAGAACTACAATCCTTTATAAGGATAATTATTTTCATAAAGCTTTATTTATACAAACAGGTTTTTCTTTTCATTATTTTAGTAAGTTTTTTTATCAAAAAATTTATTATCCTTTTCATTTTCAAACTTTTTCTTTCGAAAAAGAGTGTATTCCTAATAGAATTGTTGGGGGGACTCCTTTTGTGGATTACTTTTTCAATTTTAAAATATATAGGACTACATTTTATTTCAGTATACAAAATATAGGATTTTATGATATTTATAATTCTCATAATATTTTTATTAAAACTGGTTTTTTGTGGAATCTTTTTACTTAATTACAAAAATTTATCTATAAAAAAACGTAATTTTATTTGATTCAATGAAAATGAAAAAATTTTTTTATTTTGCATTATTCTTTTTAATGTCATCCTTTTCTTTTCCACAAGGGAAAGGGGATAGAAAAGAATATGTATATGTAATTGAATATATTAAAAAATATGCTGTTTTTGCTATGGAAGAAATGGAAAAATTTGGAATTCCAGCTAGTATTAAATTGGGTCAAGGTATTTTAGAATCTTCTAGTGGAAACAGTTCTTTATCTAAAGCTACAAATAATCATTTTGGAATTAAATGTGGAAAAAATTGGATGGGAAATGTTTATTATCATGATGATGATGTTCCAAAAGAATGTTTTCGTAAATATGACTCTGTTCAAGAATCTTTTCATGATCACTCTAAATTTTTACAACAACCACGTTATTATAAATTATTTCTTCTTAAAAAAGATGATTACCAAGCTTGGGCTACAGAACTAAAAAAAGCTGGGTATGCTACATCCTTAAATTATGCAAATCTGCTTATTGATCAAATAGAAAAATATTCTTTGTGGAAGTTTGATCAAAATACTTCTTCTAGTATAGAAAAAAGAATCAACCAATATTTGAATTATATGATGAAAAAAAATCAGAATGAAGATTCTTTTTTCAAGAGATTTAGCAAAAAATTACGTTTTTTTATAAAATTTTTTTTGACTAAAAAAAATTGAATAATAAAATAATATTTTCGAATTAAAATTTATTGAATATGAATCCGAAAAATTTAAGATATAGTAAAAATCATGAATGGATAGGGGTCCCCAATGAAAAAAATCAAGCTTATGTAGGGATTACTCATTTTGCTCAGAATGAGTTAGGAGATATCGTTTATTTAGATGTAGAAGATTCCATAATAGGAAAAAAAGTGAAATCAGAGAATTCGTTTGGAACAATAGAAGCGGTAAAAACTGTTTCAGATTTGTTCATGCCTGTTTCAGGTTGTATTCTTGAAATTAATAAAAAATTATTATCCCAACCAGAATTAATTAATAAAAGTTATTATAGTGAAGGATGGATAATCCGAATTGAAATTATAGATTTTAAAGAGTATGATCAATTAATGTCTTTTACAGAATACAAAAAATACATACAGGAATCCAACTAAACTAAAAACTAATAGAATCAGGAAATAAAACATGAAAAAGCAGAAAATTTTTGATTTTCTTGATAATGAAAAAATTGGAAGTAAGATAATTGATTTTAATCATAAAAACATTACCACAGTTCGTTTTTTAATTCCTTCTATTCACTGTAGTTCTTGTGTTTTAATTTTGGAAAAATTACCAAAAATGTATAAAAATATTTTTGATTCTACTGTTAATTTTTCCAATAAAAAAATTTGGATCACATTTAATAATACTGAACTAAAAATAAGTGATATAGCTAAATTACTTGATAATATGGGATATAGCCCTTCTATTAATTTTGAATCGATAGAAAACATAAAAAATAATTCAAATTTATTTGGGAGAAAATTAATAGGAAAATTAGCTATTTCTTTTTTTTGTTTTGGTAACATTATGTTGCTAGCTATACCAGAATATGTTGGGGCTCAACAGGATACATGGTTTATGGAAAATCGTAATTTTTTCCGTTATCTAATGTTAGTTTTATCTTTACCTGTAGTCATATTTTCTTTTTTAGATCATATGAAATATGCTGTGTTAGGATTAAAAAAAAATATTTTGAATATGGATGTTCCAATTTCTATTGGAATATTAGTTCTTTTCTTATGGAGTTGTTTTGAAATTTTTTTTGATTTAAGTTCAGGCTATTTTGATAGTCTTTCCAGTTTTTCATTATTCTTACTTATAAGCAGAATATTTCAAATATATACTCATAATGAAATTTTATCTTTTGATAAAAATTATAAATCTTTTTATCCAGTTTTAATTACAAAAGTACAAAATAATGAAAAAGAAGAAAAAATTTTGCTTTCTTCTTTGAAAAAAGGAGATTTTATTGTAATTAGAAATGAAGAAGTCGTTCCTGTTGATTCTGTATTAATAAAAGGGAATGCTGTATTAGACAATAGTTTTATTACAGGAGAATCCTATTTAATCAATAAAGAAATAGGAGAACGAATCTACGCGGGGTCTAGACAAAAAGGAGAAGCTATTATTATAAAAGTCATCAAAAATGTAGATCATAGTTATTTAAGTTTATTGTGGAATAAGAATAAATCTAATCAGTCTTATTATAAAAAATTATTTTATTTGAATTCAATATCTACTAGATTTAGTCAGTATTTTACTCCTATTATTTTAATGATTTCGATTATAACTGGAATATACTGGTCTTTTAGTAATGATGTTTCAAAAATTTTTCAAACGGTTTTTTCCGTTTTAATTGTTACTTGTCCTTGTGCTTTAGTTCTTTCTACTCCGTTAATTTTTGGAAATATTATACGTTTTTTTTCCAAGAAAGGTTTCTATGTAAAAGACATTTATACAATGGAAAGAATATCTTCAGTTAGAACTTTAATCTTTGATAAAACTGGAACTATAACTGATCCTAATAAAGAAAAAATATTTTTTGTAGGAAATATGAAACATGAAGAAAAAAAAATTATAGCTTCCTTATTAAAAAATTCAAGTCATCCTTTAAGTCAAAGAATATTATCAGAATTATCTATAAAGGATTTTTATTTAATAAAAAATTTTAGAGAAATCATAGGTCAAGGATTAGAAGGTGTTATAAAAAATATACCGGTTAAAGTTGGTTCCCAAAAATATTTAGGAATTACAAAAAAAATAATTAATAAAAATGAAATCAATCAAACAACAGTTTTTATTTCTATAAATAATAAATTTGTAGGTTATTTTCTATTTAGAAATTATTATCGTGAGGGAATAGAAAAAATATTTAAAGACTTAAAAGAATATAAAATTATTATTCTTTCCGGAGATCAGAATGATTTAGAAAAAAGGTATTTAAAGTCGATTTTGCCCAAATCAAGTCAAGTTTTTTTCAGTCAAAGTCCGGAAGATAAATTAAATTATGTAAAAAAATTACAAAAAAAAGGAGAAAAAATTATGATGTTTGGAGATGGAATTAATGATTGTGCTGCATTAAATCAAAGTGAAGTGGGAGTTTCTGTTTCGGAAAATCCGACAGGATTCTTTCCAAGTTGTGATGCTTTTATGAAATCTAATTGTTTGAATAAAATTTTCTTATTTTTGAGAGTGTCTAAAATATCTTACAGATTAGTATTTATCAATTTTATGATTAGTTTATTTTATAACAGTGTAGGAATTTTTTTTGCAATTAGCGGAAATTTAAAACCTTTTATAGCTGCCATTTTGATGCCTTTAAGTTCTTTTTCTGTTATTTTTTTTTCTATTATATCCACTTGGATACTTTCACGAAGATTAATATTTTAGTTTTTGTTTTTATGGATATATTAATTATTATGATATTGTCTAGTATTTCTTTAGGAGCATTTTTTCTTATATTTTTTTTAATCTGTCTTTATTCTGGACAATTTGATGATTATGAATCTCCTAGTATTAGAATTTTAATTGATGATTTTGAAAAAAATTAAATTTTTTGATGAAACTAAAAACATATTATTATAATAACAGTATTGTAAAAGCTTTTTTATATGCTACTATATTTTGGGCTTTTATTGGGTTTTTAGCTGGATTGTTTGTAGCACTATTATTGTTTTATCCTGAGATTCCAGAACTGATTTTTGGGAATAAACTAAAGGACTCTCAAGGGGTTATTGGGTTTGGAAGATGGAGAATGTTACATACAAGTACTGCTGTTTTTGCTTTTGTCGGAAATATTATTTTCACAGGTTATTATTACGCTCTACAACGTTTGTTAAAAACAAGAATTTTTAGTGATACTCTTAGCTGGATTCATTTTTGGGGTTGGCAAATATTTATTATTTCTACTTGGATAACTTTTTTATTAGGAATAAATACAAGTAAAGAATATGCTGAACATGAATGGCCTATAGACATTGGAGTATTTTTGATTTGGATTGTTTATGGAATCAACATGATTGGAAGCATTCTAAAAAGAAAAATTAAACATTTATATGTTAGCGTTTGGTTTTTATTAGGAACATGGGTAGCTGTGGGAATGTTGCATGTATTTAACAATCTTGAATTACCTATATCTCTTTTATCTTTTAAAAGTTATTCTATATATGCTGGAGTGCAAGATGCTTTAATGCAATGGTGGTATGGGCATAATGCTGTTGCATTTATTTTAACAACTCCTATATTGGGGTTAATGTATTACTTTGTTCCAAAAGCATCTAATCAGCCTATTTTTTCTTATAAACTTTCTATTATACATTTTTGGTCATTAATATTTATATACATTTGGGCAGGTCCTCATCATTTAATGTATACATCTCTTCCTAATTGGGCTCAAATGTTGGGAACTATTTTTTCAATTATGTTGATTGCTCCTTCTTGGGGGGGGATGTTGAATGGATTGCTGACTTTAAGAGGAGCTTGGGATCAAATGAAAACGAATCCGACTTTGAAATTTTTCGTAGTTGGAATTACTTGTTATGGAATGGCAACTTTTGAAGGGCCTATGTTAGCAACTAAAACTCTAAATTCTATAGGACATTTTACAGATTGGGTAATAGCTCATGTTCATTTAGGGACTTTAGGATGGAATGGTTTTATGGCTTTTGGTATTATATATTGGTTGACCCAAAAAATATGGAATACAAAATTGTATTCTATATCATTGGCTAACATTCATTTTTGGCTAGGTGTTATAGGGATTATTTTATACATTTTTCCTATGTATTTTGGATCTATTTTACAATCTATTATGTGGAAAAAATTTAATCCTGATGGAACTTTGGCTTATAAAAATTTTTTAGATTCTGTTTTATCTATCATTCCTTTTTATAAAATTAGATTTGTAGGTGGAATGATTTACTTTTTAGGTTTTGTTTTAATGATTTATAATATTTTTAAAACAATTAAACAAGGTTACTCATTCAACAATGAAGAATTTAAATGTGATCCATTTTATGGTAGTTATGTTAAGGAAAATAAAGGAGATACGGAAACATTTCATGGGTGGTTAGAAAGAAAACCAATACAATTAACCATTCTTTCTTTTATAGCAGTGGCTATTGGAGGGTTCATAGAAATTATACCTACTTTAGTCATTAAATCTAATGTTCCTACTATTCATAATGTTAAGCCTTACAAGGCTTTAGAATTAGAAGGTAGAGATTTATTTGTAAGAGAAGGATGTAATGCTTGTCACAGTGCCCAAGTTCGTCCATTTAGAGATGAAGTAGTTCGTTATGGAGAATATTCTAAGGCTGGAGAATTTGTATATGATCATCCATTTCTTTGGGGTTCTAAACGAACAGGACCGGATTTGGCCAGAGAAGGAGGAAAAAATCCTAATTCTTGGCATTTTAATCATATGTATAATCCTCGTTCTACTTCTCCAGGATCTATCATGCCAAGATATCCTTGGTTAATTTATAATAAATTGGATAGGTCTAATACAGGAAAAAAAATACAAGCAATGGTAAAATTAGGAGTTCCATATACTTTGAAGTACATAAAAAATATAAATCAAGATATGGATCATCAAGCAAATCAAATTGTATGTGATATTTATAAAGAATATCCGAGTTTGAAAAAAGAAATAGATCAACAAAAAAAAATAGAGAAAGAAAAATTTGTTCCATTAGAAAAAAGGGAAATTATAGCTATTATTGCTTATTTACAGCGATTGGGTACAGATATAAAATCTTAATGGTTTAATGATCATACTTTATAACGGATAAAAAAAAAGTTCATGATGAGTTTTTTTAAACAATATTTTACAGGAGAAAAAAATATAGGAATTTTTCAATCTATTATGTTAATTTTATTTTTATTAGCATTTTTTTTTGTAATATTTTTTGTGTTTTCAAAATCTAAGAAATATTATAATAAAATAAGTTTAATTCCTTTAGAAAAAGAAAGGTTATGAGATCTAAAATTCCTTCTTTTATTATGATTCCTTCTTTTTTGTCTGTTATAATATTTATGTTTTATGTGTTTTTTATAAGTTATAATCGCATATCTTATTTTGTTCATCCTATTACTATATTTTTTTTTATTATAATTACGGTATTACTGTATATTTTGGAATCAATTGATAATTTGATTTTTAAAAGAAAATTACAATTTCTTTCAAAAGAAGAAAGAAGAAAGATTTTTGAAGAAAATGAGGGGAATTATTTTTATAGACTTTACAGATTTATATTTTACGATGTTAAAAAAATCAATTATGATGGAGTGAAAAAAATAGATCATGGATTTGACGGGATTATAGAATTAGATAACAAATTACCTATGTGGTGGGTTCATCTTTTTTATATTACAATTGTTTTTTCCACAATTTATTTTTTTTCTTATTTATTAATAGATTTCTCTAATCCTTATAAGGAATATAACATAGCTTATAAAAACCAATTAAAAGAAATTGAGATTTTTGAAAAAAATACTCCACAAGTAACTATAGAAAATGCGTGTTTTAAAGAAAATTTAATTAATAGTGGAAAAATTATTTTTGAGGAAAATTGTGCGACTTGTCATCAATCGGATGGGAGTGGAAATATTGGTCCTAATTTAACAGATGATTATTGGATTAATGTAAAAGAAAAAGATTTGTTTAAAAATATATTTTATGTAATATGGAATGGAAGTGATAATAATCCAACTATGCGTGCTTTTGGTAAATTAGGAGAAATTAAAGGTAATGATATTGAGAAAATATCCAGTTATGTTTATTCTATCAATCAAAAATCTAAAAAACCTTTAATAGGAAAAGTTCCTCAAGGAATAAAAATCACAAAATGGAGCAGGATATAATATAATCATAATTTTATTATGATTTTTTCATCAGTTAAATTTTCTATTTTTTTTAAAAAAAACTTAAAGTTTTAAATGTATGAGAATAAAATTTAATTGGGATACTGGAATTGTGTTATCTTTAGTTGTTTTTATAATCTTTATTAGTTACATTGCTTTCTTTTTTCCTCATGTAGGAAGTCAACTTGTGTCAGATAGATATTATGAAGAAGAAATAAAATATCAAGAAATTCTAAATGAGAAAAAAAATGCTTTAGAACTTCCTATAAAAATAAAAGTTTTTATTTTGTATTCTGGAATTGAGATAGTTTTTCCTCCTATTAACAATGATATTCATGGTTTTTTTACTTTATTTAGATCTTCTTCTAAAGATTTAGATATTACAAGATCTTTCAAAATATTGAAATTCTCCAAAAAAACATTATTGATTCCTAAAAGATTTTTAAAAAAAGGATATTATAAACTTATAATCAGGTGGAAAACAGATAAAAAATATTTTTTTGAAAAAGATATTTTTTGGAGTCAATTAAATACTTTTTATTTCAAAATTTTAATATTTTAAATATAATGAGAAAAAACATAAGTAATCTTCGTGAAGAATCTTTAAATTACCATAGTCAATTTCCTTCTGGAAAAATACAAATTAGCCCTACAAAAAAATATAGCAGTCAAAGAGATTTATCTCTCGCTTATTCTCCAGGAGTTGCTGAACCTTGTAAAGAAATAGCTCGTTCTTCTACAGAAGTATATAAATACACATCTAAAGGAAATCTTGTAGCAGTAATAACTAATGGATCTGCTGTGTTAGGTCTTGGTGATATTGGAGCATTGGCTTCTAAACCAGTAATGGAAGGAAAGGCTCTTTTATTCAAAATATTTTCAGGTATTGATGTTTTCGATATAGAAATAGACGAATCTGATCCAGAAAAATTTATAGAAACAGTAAAAGCAATCGCTCCTACTTTTGGAGGGATAAATTTAGAAGATATAAAAGCTCCAGAAGCTTTTGAAATAGAAAGAAGACTTAAAAAAGAACTGAATATTCCTGTTATGCATGATGATCAACATGGAACGGCTATTATTTCGGGAGCAGCACTGCTTAATGCCATTACTTATGTTGGAAAAAAAATTCATGAAATTAAAATGATTGTTAATGGAGCTGGTGCTGCTGCTATTTCTTGCGCAAGAACATATAAACAACTTGGAGTTAAATCTGAAAATATTCTTATGTTTGATAGCAAAGGATTATTACATACTTCAAGAGAGGATTTAAATAAAGAAAAAAAAGAATTTGCTGTGAATATTTATCCAATTAAAAAATTGGAACAGGCAATCAATAATGCAGATGTTTTTATAGGTTTATCCATAGGAGGAATATTAACTCCTAATATGTTAAAAAGTATGGCTAAAGATCCAATTGTATTTGCTATGGCTAATCCTGATCCAGAAATAGATTATAACTTAGCTATTAAAGTTCGTCCAGACGTTATCATAGCTACAGGAAGAAGTGATTATCCCAATCAAGTGAATAATGTATTAGGATTTCCTTATATATTCAGAGGAGCATTAGATGTTCATGCTAATGTTATCAATGATGAAATGAAACTTGCAGCAGTACATGCTATAGCTTCTTTAGCAAAAGAACCTGTACCAGAACAGGTAAATATTGTTTATAATAAAAAAAATCTTTCTTTCGGAAAAGAATATATCATTCCCAAACCATTTGATAACCGTTTAATTATTCGTGTAGCTCCTGCTGTAGCAAAAGCTGCTATGGATTCTGGTGTTGCAAAAAATCCTATTTTAGATTGGAGAATCTATCAAGAAAAATTGCTAGATAGAATGGGATATGAAAGTAAAATGCTTAGAATGATTCAAAATAGAGCACGTACAAACCCTAAAAAAGTTGTTTTTTGTAATGGAGAAGAATACGATGTCTTGAAATCTGTTCAAATTCTTCATGAAGAAGGAATTATTTCTACTTCTATAGTTTTAGGAAATGAAGACCGTATTAAACGTTTAATTCATGAAAATAATTTAGATATAGAATTAGAAATCATAGATCCAGAAAAAAATATAAAAGAAGTAGAAAACTTTGCTAAAATACTTTGGAAAAGAAGAAATAGAAAAGGTTTAACTTTATATGATTCAAAAATTCGTATGCGGACTAATGATCATTTTGGAGCAATGATGGTGGATCAAGGAAAGGCAGATGCTGTTATTACAGGATATTCTAGAAGTTTTTCATTAAGTTTACGTCCTATGTTAGAAGTTATAGGAAGAGATGATTCTGTTTATAAAACAGCAGGAATGATGATTTTGTTAACAAAACGTGGCCCTCTATTTTTAGCAGATACAGCCGTAATTCAAGATCCAACAAGTGAAGAGTTAGCTAGAATAGCTATAATGGCTTCTCATGTAGTTAAAAGTTTTGATATTGAACCACGTATAGCTATGTTATCTTTTCAAAATTTTTCATCTAATTCAAAAACATCTTCTAAAGTATCTAAAACAGTAGCGTTTTTACATAAAAAATATCCAAATTTAATAGTAGATGGAGAAGTACAACCTGATTTTGCTTTGAATGAATTTTTATTATCTAGAAAATTTCCTTTCTCAAAACTTGTGAAGAAAAGAGCTAATATTTTTATTTTTCCAAATTTAGAATCAGGAAATTTAACTTATAAATTTATTAGAGGATTAGGAGATGTTCAAACTATTGGGCCTATCATGTTAGGAATGCGGAAACCTGCACATGTTATGCAAATGCAATCTAGCATAGAAGAAATAATCAATCTAGCTACTTTAGCTGTAATAGATGCACAAATTAGAAAAAGTTAAAAATATGTGTTTTTAAGAAACACTTTTTTTCCAAAAAGAATTTGGACTTTTTTTTCAAAAAAAATGGGTATAGAACTAGATGTATAAAAAATAGGACATCTATTCCAAGTAGGATGGAAACATAACAATTTTTTTTCACTTAGTTTTTCTTTTATTTCTTGTACTACTATTTTCTGTATGTCAATTAAATGAACTTTCCTATGATAAAAATTTTCTATTTCTTGTTTCAAGAATAAATAATGAGTACAAGCTAATAACATTGCATCTATTGATTTTAAATGACTTAAATAATTTTTTATTATAGGATTTATTTTTTTCATTTCCAAACCATTTTCTATAATGGGGGCTAATAAAGGGGTAGCTATTTGAACTACATCTAAATGATGATAGTATTTTTTTATTTTTTTTATATAACAATTTGAATGTATAGTCGCAGGTGTTGCAATTATTCCTATCTTATTAAAAGATAGAAAAATTGAATTTTTTACTACAGGATCTATGACATTAAATATTAATATTTTTTTATGAAATTTTTTTTGGATTAAATCTAGAGCATTAGATGCGATAGAATTGCAAGCGATGACTAAAGCTTTACATTTTTTTTCATAAAGAAAAGAAGCGATTTTCATAGAATTTTTTATAATAAATTCTTTAGATTTTTCTCCATAGGGCATATTTTTAGTATCTCCGAAATAAATCAAATCTTCATTAGGCATTTGAATTTTAATTTCTTTAGCTATAAGAAGTCCGCCAATTCCAGAATCAAATATTCCTATTGGAGATAATGGACTTATTTTCATATTTTAATTAATTAAAGAAAATGAATTATCAAAACTCATATATATAATGAATTTTTAATAAAAATTGTCATAAACAATTAACTAGAAAATAATTCTTTACTCAATTTTTTTTTAAATCTAGCTGCTTTATTCACGTGTATGATATTTTTTTTTGCTAATTTGTCTATCATGGAAATCACAATAGAATATTGTTTCTTATTCTTATTTTTATCCATTAAGAATTTTTTTATAGCTGTTTTGGTACTTTTATATACATATTTGTTTCGTAAGCGTCTAGCATAATTTTGTCTGATTCTTTTTAAAGAAGATAAATGATTTGCCATAAGATATAATTATAGCCCATAGGGGAATCGAACCCCTCTTTCCAGGATGAAAACCTGACGTCCTAACCAATAGACGAATGGGCCTTTAATCAAAAAAGTTAATAACACAAATTAAATTTTTTTTATATTTAATACAAGTATTTTGTTTACATTTGATGATCTCTTTTTCATTCTGTATTTATTTTAAATTCTTAAAACAAGAAAATCATAAATTCTAGAATTCTTTTACTTATAATTTTTTATTATCATCTTATTTCTATTTCATTATATGGAAATGTGGAATGTAATAAAAAATATGAAAGAATTTATTTTAGAAAAAAAAAACAAAAGAATAATTCAAAAAATTATTTTAAATTTATGAATCAAAAACTTTGTTTTAAAGAACAAATAGAATCCATTATAAAAAAAGCTAAAAATTACATGTATACTCCATATAGATATGGAGGAACTTCAAAAACGGGAATAGATTGTTCTGCTTTCATAAAAAATATTTTTGCTTCTTATCAGATATTTTTACCACGTATTTCTCATCATCAAGCGATGAAAGGTTCTTTTGTACCTAAAAACAAAATAGAAAAAGGAGATTTATTATTTTTTTCAACAGGAAGATCTAAAAAAATCAATCATGTAGGAATGGTCATCCATATTAACACTAACAATAATAATAATAACATATTTTTTATTCATGCATCTACATCCAATGGTGTAGTAATATCTCAATTGTATCAAAAATATTGGAAACATCGATTCATTATGGCAAGAAGGATTCTTTATTCTCCATAATAAGAATTAATTGAAAAACCTAAAGATTCTAAATCTTTCCAAAAATTGGGATATGATTTTTCTACAACATTTGGATTTTCTATTTGTATAAAATTAGAACATAATCCAAATGTAGAAAAAGACATTGCCATTCTATGATCTTGATAAGTTTTAATTCGAATAAAGGAATCAATTTTTTTTCTATAAAAATCTGTTATTTCTAAACAAGAATCCGTAATTTTTGTTATCACTCCAAATTTAAAAAGTTCATTTTTTAATGCTTGTAATCTATCTGTTTCTTTAATTTTCAATGTTTCTAAACCTTTAAAACTACATTTTATACCAAAAACTGCACAAGTTACAACAATAGTTTGAGCAAGATCTGGGGTTTTATTTAAATCTAATTCAATAAATTTTGGAAATAAAAAATTCAATTTTTTCTTTAATGTTATTACATCCTTATCAAAAACGGTAGATATTCCAAAATATTTATCATATATATAAGAAACTTCTTTATCTCCTTGTAAACTGACATTGTTGTATGAACGTAAAATAATATGACTTTTTTTTGCAATAGCAGCCATTGAATAATAGTAAGAAGCGGAACTCCAATCTGACTCTACATAAAAATATTTTTTTCCCTTATTTTTTACTGGATAAATATGAATGATTCTTTCTTTCCAATTAACTTTGATTCCAGCCATAGTCAGTAAATCAAAAGTCATTTTGATATAAGGAATAGATGTAATATTTCCTTTTAGAAAAATTTTTAACCCCATTTTAAATTGGCTGGCTATTAACATAAGAGAACTTATATACTGACTACTAATTTTTGCATTCATCTCTATTTCTCCTCCTAAAATTTTTTTACCTAAAATTTCTATTGGGGGAAATCCTTTTTTTCCCAAATAATAAATTTCAGATCCTAGTTTTTTTAGAGCTTCTACAAGTAAAAAAATAGGTCTTTCTTTCATTCGATCTGATCCTGTTAATATTACTTTTTTCCCCTCTTGTATAGAAAAATAAGAAGTTAAAAAACGCATAGCAGTTCCCGAATGATGAATATCTAATATATTAGAAGCACTAACTAAACTTTTTTTTAATACTTCTGTATCTTCACAATTAGAAAGATTTTCAATATGAATATCATTTTTATAAAGAGCTTTTAAAATTAAAAGACGATTAGATATACTTTTAGATCCCATTATGGATATAGAACCACATAAAGAACTTCTTTCTTTGTAAATTTTAATGTAAGAAGACATATTTTTATTTTAATTTTTTGTTTTCACGATGTCTGTTATGATCCCTAATTTCCTTTTTTTTTAATTTTTTGTGAAAGGATTCTTCCAAATCAATTCCCGTTTGATTGGCTAAACAAGCTATAATAAATAATACATCAGATAATTCTTCTCCAAGATCTTCATCTTTTTTACAATTTTCTTTTTTCGTTTGTTCTCCATAATTTCTAGCAATAATTCGAGAAACTTCCCCAACTTCTTCAGACAAAAGAATTGTGTTAGTTAATACATCAAAATAACGAATTCCATGATTTACGATCCAATCATGAACTAGTTTTTGTAAACTATTGATTTTCAAAATTTATGATTTATTTTTATTATCAAAAATAAATTGTACATGATTTATAATAGAATCACGATCAATGTTATATTTTTTTAAAAGTTCCATTGGCTTTCCACTTTCTCCAAAAGTATCATTAACAGCTACTAAACTTTGAAGAACTGACCTTTTTTTGTTATTATAAGTGGTCAATACTCTGGCTACACTTTCTCCTAATCCACCCCAATAATTATGTTCTTCTGCAGTAACAATACATTTTGTTTTATTAATAGACTTTAAAATAGATTCTTCATCTAATGGTTTAATTGTATGAATATTAATGACTTCACATTCTATTCCTTTTTTTTCGTATAAAATTTTAGACGCTTCTAAAGATTCCCAAACCATATGTCCTGTGCTAACAATAGTAACATCCTTCCCTTCCGTTAGTACTACTGCTTTTCCTATCTGAAATTTTTGATTTTCATCTGTAAAATTAGCTACGGCAGGACGACCAAAACGTAAATATACTGGACCTAAGTAATTCGATATAGCTAAAGTCGCTGCATAAGTCTGATTATAATCACAGGTGTTAATAACGGTCATACCAGGTAGCATTTTCATCATTCCTATATCCTCTAAACTTTGATGTGTAGCTCCATCTTCTCCTAAAGTTAAACCAGAATGAGAAGCGCATATTTTTACATTTTTGTAAGAATAAGCAACAGACTGACGGATTTGGTCGTAAACACGAGATGTTGCAAAATTAGCAAATGTTCCAGCAAATGGAATATATTCTCCAATACTAAGTCCAGCAGCGATTCCAATCATATTCGCTTCTGCTATTCCTATTTGAAAAAATCTTTCAGGAAATTCTTTAGAAAACTGATCCATAAATAAAGATGTGGTCAAATCTGCACATAATGCAACCACTTTATGATTTTTCTTACCCAAAAAAGTTAAAGCTTTACCAAAACCTGCTCTAGTTTCTTTAAGTCCTTTATTTTTATATTGTTTCATAAAAAACATAATATTTTATAATGATAATGGATAATCTCCTAAAGAAGTTTCAGGAAGTTGAGATAAAGCTTTTTCTAATTCTTTTTTATTGGGTGATTTTCCATGCCATGCATTATTCCCAACCATAAAATCTACACCGTATCCCATTTGAGTATATAATATGATTAAAACAGGATTTCCTTTTCCAGTTTCATTTTTAGCTTTATTTAAAATATTAATAACTTTTTCAATATTGTTACCTTCTAATTCTTCTAGAACTTTCCAATTAAAAGATTCAAATTTTTTTTTCAAATTACCAAGAGGTAATACTTCATCTGTCGTTCCATCTATTTGTTGCCCGTTGTAATCTACAGTGGCTATATAATTATCTATTTTTCGAGCCCCTGCATATAAAACAGCTTCCCAAATTTGTCCTTCATTTAACTCTCCATCTCCATGTAAACTATAAATAATATTACTGAATTCTTTGTTCAGTTTTTTTGATAAGGCCGCTCCAATAGATACAGACATCCCTTGTCCTAAGGACCCGGAAGAAATTCGGATTCCGGGAAGTCCTCCATGTACAGTAGGATGTCCTTGTAAACGAGAATTCAATTTCCTAAAAGAAGATAATTCTTTAATAGAAAAAAATCCAGAACGAGCTAATATGCTATAATAAACAGGAGATATATGTCCATTAGATAAGAAAAAAAGATCTTCTCCTTTTCCATCCATAGAAAATTCATTTGGATTATAATGCATAATTTTCTGATATAAAGCGACAAAATACTCTGTACATCCTAAAGATCCACCAGGATGTCCAGATTTAGCGTCATTTACCATACGTAAAATATCTCTCCTCACTTGAATACACAAATCTTTTAAATAACGTACATTCATTTTTTCAATTTTTGTTTGTATATTTTTGTATTTTTTACTCTCGATTTTTATTTCACAAAAATAACAATTAATTATGAGTATTCTAATTCTAAATAGAAAAGCAAGATTTAGATATCATTTTATGGAATATTATATCGCTGGAATCCAATTGCTTGGAACTGAAGTCAAATCAATAAGGCAAAATAAGGTTAATATAATGGAAAGTTTTTGTCAAATGAAAGATGGAGAGCTATATTCTATTAATATGTATATAGCTGAATATAAATTTGGAACAAATTGTAATCATTCAAGCAGAAGAGAAAGAAAATTGTTATTAAAAAAACAAGAATTGATAAAAATCAATAAAAAATTAAAAAATACAGGTTTGACTTTAATTCCCATTGAATTATTTTTTAATGATAAAGGATATATAAAAATGAAAATAGTTTTAGCTAAAGGAAAAAAAATATATGATAAACGTGAATATTTACGAAAAAAAGATCTCTTTAGAGAGGTTAAGCAATTTTTGTAAAATTAAAAAATCGTATTTAATTTATTTTTGAAATCAAATATTTATATTTGCTTAGATTTAAAGAAATTATAGTTTTATGAAAAACGTCAATTTTTTTATTGTGGCTTTATTTGCTTTTTTTTCGTCTGTATTTTCCCAGAATTCGGAAAAATGGTTTATTCGAATAGGAGCACATGACATTAATTATTATCCTATAACGTCTCCTTTTAAAGGTTTTTTTCTGAAAAAGAATAATAGTTTTAATCCTATTATTTCTAGTCTAGAATTAGAACATAATATTAAGAAACACATAGGTTTGTATTTAGATGCTTCATTAGGGATGGTAGACAATACAAGATGGAAAATAGGAAATAACTTTTTTATGAAATTAAGTAATGGGGTTAATTTATACATTTTACCTCATCATAAATTTGATCCTTATTTAAGATTAGGAGCTGGTTATCATAAGTTTAATAATTATCTTAATAGAGAATTAAGAATTTCAGATACAAAATATTTTAAAACGAATAGAAAAAACTTTTTTTTATTAGATGGGGGGTTAGGTTTAAATTTATGGCTGGTTTCTAATTTTGGAATTAATTTTCAAAGTACTTATAATCACGTATTTGCAAAACAATCAAGAGATTTTTTAAATTTTTGGAAACATAATGTAGGATTAATTTTTCGTTTTGGAAATTTAAAAATTAATCATGATCATGATACCATATCAGACACAGAAACAGAAAAAAGTTATTCTTCCGTTCCTTCTAGGAAAACAGAAAAAAACTTTCTTGTAGAAGAAGAAAAAGAAAATAAAATTTGTTGTAATCATCAAGAAGACTCAGATAATGATGGAGTTTTAGATAAGGAAGATTTATGTCCTAATCAATTTGGATTAAAACAATTTAAGGGCTGTCCTGATACAGATTCAGATAATATTCCAGATCATGAAGATAAATGTCCTAATCAATTTGGAAAAAAAGAAAATGAAGGATGTCCTGATATAGTTTTTCGCCCTATTTTATTCAAATTGGGTAAATTTTCATTATCACCTCGTTCGTTGTCAACGATTAATGAAATTGCTGAAATCATGATCAAAAGTCTTCCTAATTCTAAATTTTATATAAATGGATATACAGATGCTCATGGAAAATCCTATTATAATAAAATTTTATCCATAAAAAGAGCTCATTCCGTGTTTGAAGCTTTAGTTTATAAAGGAGTAGATGCTTCTAGAATAGAAGTTAGAGGATTAGGAGTAGGAAAGAAAAAAGGACGATGTGTTGAAATCACAATACGAAAATCATGATAAAAAAAATAAAAAGCCTCTAATCTTAATCTAGAGGCTTTTTATTTGTATGAAAAGATATATATATACTTACTTGATAAAGTATCATAAGAGGGATCAATACTATGATTGTACTTAAAATATCTCCAGGGGTTATAGCAGAAGCTAGAACTAACATAATCAAAAAAGCATGTTTTCTGTATTTTTTTAAAAACGAGTAGGATATTAATTCCATTTTAGTAAGAAAAAATATAAAAAATGGAAATAAAAAAATAATGCCCATAGAAAGGACTGAATGTACAATTAAAGAGATGTAATCTGATAAATCGAATATATTTTTAGGAATATGACTTATTCTAAAAGAATATCCAAAATGAATTAAAAATGGACATAATATAAAATATCCAAAAAAAATTCCTAAAAAAAATAAAAAAGTAACCATGATTAGTATCCATATAGAATATTTTTTTTCTTCATCCGAAAGAGCCGGTTTAATGAATTTCCAAAATTCATAAAAAACATAAGGAAAAGATAAAATTATCCCTCCTATAAAACAAGTCCATACATAAATATGAAATTGACCAAATATTTGTCTATTCTGTATTTCTAAATTTTTATATAAAAAAGAAATGGAATTTAAATGGATACCTAAAAAGGAATTAGCTATTTTATAAAAAATACGGTAAGTGATGAAATTTGTTTTTGCTGGACCAAAAATAATGCAGTCAAATATAATATTTCTATTGTTCATTAAAACAATCGTTGAAATGACTATTGCACAAAAACAATGAATTATATGTTTTCTTAATTCCTCAATATGTTTCCAAAACGGCATTTTATTTTCGTTCATCCATACAAAAATTAAATTTCATAAAATAATACTTCTTTTTCGATAAAAATTGTAATTTTTATGTTATTAAATCTCATATAAATGAAATGTGGAATTATAGGCCTTCCAAATACAGGAAAATCAACTTTTTTTAATCTAATTTCCAATTCTAAAGTTTTATCAGAAAATTTTCCTTTTTCTACTATAGAACCTAATTATGGAATCACAAAAGTTCCAGATAAAAGACTATACGAACTAAAAAAAATCATTAATCCGACACAAATAATACCATCCGAAATAAAAATAGTAGACATAGCTGGATTAATTAAAGGGTCACATAAGGGAGAAGGTTTAGGAAATAAATTTTTATCTCATATTCGTGAAACAAATGTCATTATTCATATGATACGTTTTTTTCACGATATAAGTGTTCTTCATGTAGAAGGCTCCCTAAATCCTATTAGGGATAAAGAAATTATTGATATGGAATTACAATTAAAAGATTTAGAAACGATAGAAAAAAAATTAGAAAAAGTAACTAAAAAAAATCAAAATCAACTAAACAAGTCTACATCCATACTGAAAAAAATTTTCTCTTTCTTAAAAGAAGGAAAAAATATTAGAATGTACCCATTTCAAAAAGATGATAAAGAACACATAAAAGATTTACAGTTATTAACTATTAAACCTGTTATTTATGTATGTAATATAGATGACGAGTCAAATTACAAAACTAATTTTCATATAAAAAATATGAAAAAAATGGCATCGATGGAGAATTCCAGTTTAGTAATTTTATCATTGAAAAAAAGTTGTATAGGAATTGATCAAGTCCTGAAAAAAACATATAAGTTATTGAACTTACAAAGTTTTTTCACGGTAGGAAAAAAAGAAATTCGATCTTGGTCGATTCCCAATCCATGCACAGCTTATGAAGCTTCTTCAGCTATTCATACAGATTTTAAAAAAGGATTTATTAGAGCCAAAGTTATTCATTATGATGATTTTATAAAATACGGATCCGAAGAAAATGTAAAAAAAGCAGGAAAAATATTCTTAGCAGGAAGAAATTATCTCATTCAAGATGGAGATATCATTCATTTTCGATTCAATCGATGAAAAATTGATTATTATTATTGATTGCTTGTAAAGTTTCAAAAATTAGTAATACAGCTTGCTCTACATCTTTTTTATGAACCATTTCTACTGTAGTATGCATATATTTAAGAGGAATGGAAATTAAAGCAGATAATACGCCTTTATTGGAATAAGCAAAAGCGTCTGTATCTGTCCCCGTGGATATAGAAGAAACTAAACGTTGAAAATGTATTTTTTTACTGTTAGCAGTATTAATTATCAATTCTCTAATATTTTTATGTATTGAAGGTGCATATCCAATAACAGGACCTAATCCACATTTAATTTCACCTTGTATTTTTTTATTAATCATAGGACTATAAGTGTCATGTGTTACATCTGTAACAATAGCCATATTAGGTTGTATGGTTTGAGATATCATCTTAGCTCCTTTTAGTCCCACTTCTTCTTGAACTGAGTTCACTATATATAATCCAAATTTCAAATTAATACTATTTTCTATTAGCATTTTTACTACTTCTGCTATAATAAAACCTCCTATTTTGTTATCTAATGATCTAGATACAAAATAATTGTGATTCATAATAAAAAATTGATCAGGATAAGTAATTATACAACCTACATGAACACCCAGATTAATTGCTTCAGTCTTATTGGAAACTCCAATATCTATAAATATATTATCTACACTAGGAGATTTTTCTTCTGAAAGTTTTCTTGTATGAATGGCAGGCCATCCAAATACTCCATGTACAAATCCTTTTTCCGTATGAATGATAACTCTTTTGGATGGAGCAATCTGATGATCAGATCCTCCATTACGAGAAACATATATTATTCCATCTTCTGTGATATAATTAACGTACCATGATATTTCATCTACATGAGCTTCAATAATTAACTTGTATGGAGAATTAGGATTAATGATTCCGACTGCTGTTCCATATAAATCTGTTTGTATTTTTTCTACATAAGAACTAATATGATTAATCCATGTTTTTTGTCCTTCTCTCTCATCTCCTGTTGGAGAAAATTCATTCAAATATTTTTCAAGAAATTTAACAGAATCACTATCAATTGAATAATTATTCATTTGTTTTATCTATTTTTAATTTTGATTTGAAACAATAATTAAATAATAATGTGTCCTTTAAATATAAATTTAACATTTCCGGTTAAGTAAATATTTTTATATTCATTTTTCATTTTTTTAAATGAAACCCATAATTTTCCTCCAAGAGTTTGAACTAGAATTTCTCCGACATTACTTGCGATTTTATTTGTTTCGCATGCGGCAATGACAGAGGCAACAACTCCTGTCCCACAGGATAAAGTTTCGTTTTCAACTCCTCTTTCATAAGTACGTACTTTCAACGTATTTTTTTCAAGTATTTCTACAAAATTCACATTGACTCCTTTTTCAAAATAGGGATTTTGAAATCTAATTTTCTTACCTTCTTTATATACATTTTTTTCTTTTATTTTTTCTACAAACAGAATATGATGTGGAGATCCTGTATTTAAAAAAACGTATTTTTCATGAATTTCTATTGTTTTTTTATCTATATTAAGCATATTTATAGAAACTAAATTATTTCTTATAAATCCATCATGATATCCATCTATAGCTCGAAAATGAATTTTATTTTTTTTGTTTATCCCTAATTTATTTACCGAAAAAGAAATAGCACATCTTCCTCCATTTCCACACATTGTGCTTTCTTGTCCATCAGAATTACAATATTTCATATAAAAATCACTTTTATATTCATTATCATTTTGAATCAAAATAATTCCATCGGATCCAACTCCAAAATGTCTATCACACAATTTTTTGAATAGAAAAGGATTTTCTATTTTTTCTTTCCTAGAATCTATAAGTATGAAATCATTTCCTGTTCCTTGATATTTGTAAAAATTCAATTCCATAACAACGAAGTTAATATTATTTTTAGAACTATGAAATTATTAATTTCCATATATTTGTGTTTGTTTAAAAAAAAACACTGTACTAAAAAATATATAATATATATGAAGAAAATAGTTTTGTATATTGTACTGAGCAGTATTATGAGTTCAATAATAACTATTGCGGCATATAAACAATACGCGAAAGAAGAGCCTTTAATTTTTCCATACACATCAGCAAAAACGAAGCTTGCTTCATCAGATACTTCATCATCATTGGTTAGTTCTGCAGGATTTCCTGATTTTACCAGGATCGTATCTAAAACGATACATGCAGTAGTAAATGTAAAAAATTATTCAAAAAAATATAACAATCAATTTGATCCATTTGATTTCTTTTTCGGATTTCCTGATGATTTTGGAAATAGTAGAGGAAGAAAACCTCAAAAAAATGATATTCCTGGACTTCATGGATCTGGGGTGATCATATCACCTGATGGATATATTGTTACTAATAATCATGTTATAAAAGATGCAGAAAAAATAGAAATTACTCTTAATGATCAAAGAACTTATAAAGCTAAATTAATAGGAACAGATTCTAGTACCGATATAGCTTTATTAAAAATCAATGAAAAAAATTTACCTTTCATTTATTTCTCGGATTCTAATAAAGTACAAGTAGGAGAATGGGTTTTAGCGATAGGAAATCCCTTTGATTTAAATTCTACTGTAACAGCAGGTATCATAAGTGCAAAAAATAGAAGTTTGGGAATATTAAGAGGAGAAACACAATCATCCATTGAGTCTTTTTTCCAAACAGATGCAGCTGTAAATCCTGGAAATAGTGGAGGAGCATTAATTAATGCAAATGGAGAATTAATCGGAATTAACACAGCTATTTCTTCAGCTTCAGGAAATTTTATAGGATATAGTTTTGCGGCACCTTCTAACTTAGTAGCAAAAGTAATACAAGATATTAAAAAATATGGGACCGTACAACGTGCGTATTTAGGAGTAAGAGGGATGGATCTTTCTAAAACAGAATATTTAAAAGCTTATAATCAAGAAACACATCAAAATATAAAATCACAACAGGGGTTCTTAATCGGAGACGTTTTTGAAAAAAGTGGAGCTGCAGATGCTGGACTTAAAAAAGGAGATATCATAAAAAGCATAGATGGAAAACCTATACAAAATATTGCAGATTTGTCATTTATTGTGGGAATAAAATATCCAGGGGATAAAGTAAAAGTGAACATTATACGAAATAAACAGAAAAAGACTTTTAATGTGATTTTAAAAGATTTTCAAGGAAGAACAAAAATAAGAACAAAAGAAGAAATTACTCCATCTGAATTATTAGGAGCAATATTTGATCCGTTAAGTCAAGAGTGTAAAAAAGATTTTGGAATTGGTTATGGAATTAGAATCAGAGAGATGAGGACTGGTCGTTTAAGTTCTATAGGGTTGGAAGAAGGAGATATTATTTTATCTATTAATGGAGAAAAAATGAAAAAACCTAATGATGTTGATCGAGTTTTAAAGAAATACTCAGGAGATGTGACCATAAAATCTATTAAACAAAACGGACAAGTATATATAGCAGGATTTGAAATGAATTAATTCATGCTTCTATTCCAATAAAAGAATAATGTAATTATTCCATAAATCAGGTTGGGGAGCCAAACAGCTAATAAAGAAGGAATATAATCCTTGTTAGAATATATTTTTGTGATTTCTATGAAAAAGATATAAAAAAAAGCTAATGCAATTCCTACAATAATATTATAAGCAATTTCTCCTTTTTTTCTTTTCGTAGATATGGATAATCCCAAAATAGTAAATATTAAAGTAGAAAAGGGAAAACTTGTTCTTTGATAATATTCATTTAAATGCATATTCATATTTCTTTTGTTTTTTTCTCCATCAATAAATTTTTTCAATTCATGAATATTCATAGTTTCTGCTATATATTCCTCTGGTAAGAATTGTTCAGGGGTTATGGGTAATTTTTTAATCTTAAAATCTCCTATAATAAAAAAATCATGATATTTTTTTATTATGGTTTCTTTGTAATCAAAAAAAATATATATTCTCTGCTTTTTATACCAAAAAATATTTCTAGATTTTAGAATGTATATTAACTTTTTTCCATTAAATTTTTGATATACACATTCTTTTCCTATATTTTTTTTCTTTGAAAAATTTCGAATAAAAATATATTCATTTTTAGAAATTTGAGTACTTATCGTTTGATTATTTTCATATTTATTTTTATATTTTGGACTTAACAAATATTGATAATGGAATTCATTTTTTTTTTTGTTAGCTACAGGTAAAAAATAATAATTTATTATTAAAGCTATAATTCCTATCACAATAGCCGATATCAAGTA
Organism: Blattabacterium cuenoti; assembly: GCF_014251315.1. Lineage (NCBI taxonomy): Bacteria > Pseudomonadati > Bacteroidota > Flavobacteriia > Flavobacteriales > Blattabacteriaceae > Blattabacterium > Blattabacterium cuenoti. The sequence continues at coordinate 260,520 of NZ_CP059185.1, forward strand.
AGGAATAGTCAATCTTCTAAAACTAATTCCGCTTGATAAAATAGCTGTAATTTCTGAATTATGGGTCAATTTCGATGTGAAAAAAATAACAGATAAAAAAACGGAAATAGGAGAAAAAGTGTTAATTAACCATATAGACCAAAAAGGATAATAAAAAATTAGTGCCTCTTTAATTGATCCTTGATTATTTTCTAAACGATGCATTCGTTGGGATATATCTATAATCACAGATAGAAATTGCAGCGAAATAGTAATGAATATGAAAGTCCCAATAAAATTACGAATAATATAACGATCAATAATTTTCATGTTATAAACGTTCTTGCAATAAAGGAATCATAGATTTTTTCCAAGAAAAAAATTTATTTTGCATGATATGAATTTTTGCTTCTTGAAGAAGATGAAAATAAAAAGAAAGATTATGAATGGAAACTATTTCTTTTGCTAAATTATCTTTAGATAAAAAAAGGTGTCTTACATAAGATTTACTATACAATTGATCTACATAAGAATTTCCAAATTCATCTAAACAAGAATAGTCTTTTTCCCATTTTTTGTTTTTTATATTTATAATTCCTTTACATGTAAATAGCATTCCATGACGTCCATTTCTTGTAGGAATAACACAATCGAACATATCTATGCCAAGAGCAATTCCTTCTAAAATCTCTACAGGATTTCCTACACCCATTAAATACCTAGGTTTTTTTTGGGGTAAAATATCTGTTATTAAATCAATAATACTATACATTTTTTCTTTTTCTTCCCCTAAACTTAATCCACCTATAGCATGCCCTTCTGCTTCTAAAAAAGAAATTTTTTCTGCAGAATATTTTCTTAAATCCGTATAAATACTTCCTTGTACAATAGGAAAAAAACTTTGCTGATAATTATATATTTCTGGATTATTTTGTAAATAATCATAACATTTTTTTAACCAACGATGTGTTCTTTTGACAGATTTTTTAGCTTCTGTATGACTACAAGGAAAAGGAGGACAATCGTCAAAAGCCATAATAATGTCTCCACCTATAATACGTTGAATTTTCATAGATTTTTCAGGTGAAAAAAAATGATAAGATCCATTCATAATAGATTTGAATACAACTCCGTCTTCAGTAATTTTATTTAATTTTTTCATGGAAAAAATTTGAAATCCTCCACTATCTGTTAATATAGATTCCTTCCAATTTAGGAAAGAATGAATCCCTCCTGCTTTATGTAATACTTCAATTCCGGGTTGTAAATATAAATGATAAGCGTTTCCAAGAATTATTTTAGATATTTTATAAAGTTCATGTATTGGAACAGATTTTACATAACCTTTTGAAGCTATTGGCATAAAAATAGGTGTTTCTATTTTACCATGATCTGTTTCTAAAATCCCTATTCTTGCTTTAGAAGAGTGATCCGTTTTAATTAAGTTAAATTTCATTTAAAAAAAATTTTAACGATATATGCAACATATAGTTATAAAATATAATTTCGTTCTATATAGATAGAAATATATAGAAATGAATATTAAATACCATCATAAACCAGTTCTTACAAAAGAAAGTATAGAAAATTTAATTACAGATCAAAATGGTATTTATGTAGATGCCACATTTGGTGGAGGAGGACATTCTTCTGCTATTCTAAAAAAATTAAATAAAGAAGCAACTTTAATCGCTTTGGATCAGGATAAGGAGTCTATAAAGAAAAATTGCATCAAAGATAAACGTTTTCATTTATTTCACAATAATTTTATTCACATACGTGATATTTTGAATCAAAATCGTATCGATAAAGTATCAGGAATATTAGCGGATTTAGGGATATCATCTTTACAGATAGATAATCCTGAAAGAGGATTTTCGAATCGATTCAATTGTATTCTAGATATGAGGATGAACCAGGAATCTCATTATTCCGCTAAAAATGTTCTAAATGAATGTTCCAAGAAAGAGTTATTTCATATATTTTATGAATATGGAGAATTTAAAAATGCAAAAGAAATTGCAGATAAAATTTTAAAAAAACGTTTGAAAAAAAATATTGCGACAACTTTAGATTTAGTTCATCTTTTTTTTATAAAAGGATCTTTTAAAAAGAGAAAAAGATTTTTTGCTAGACTTTTTCAGTCTATACGAATAGAAGTTAATAATGAAATTAATATTTTAAAGAATTTTTTATTAGAATCTTCTAAAATTATTTTACCAGGAGGTAGAATCGCCGTGATTTCATATCATTCTATAGAAGATAGAATCATTAAATATTTTTTTAAAAAGGGTATTATAATAAATAATAAAATTTTTAAAACTATTCCATTCAAAATGATACATAAAAAAGTCATTAAACCGAGTTTTCAAGAGATCATAAAAAATCCACGATCTAGAAGCGCTAAACTAAGAATCGCAGAAAAGACTAATAATATCATAAAATGAAAACAAATATACAAGATATCCTGAAAGGAAAATTTTTAGTAAAAGAAGATGCTTATCGTAGTTGGAATTTTATTGTTTTTATTACTGTACTATCTTTAATTAGTATTACCAGTTCACATATGATGGATAGAAAAATTCGAAAAATAACTAAAATTAGTGAAGAAATAAAGGAATTAAAATCCGAATATGCAGACATTCATAGCAAATGTATGAAAATGCAATTAGCTTCTTTTATAAGAAAAAAATTAGTAAATGGATTAAAACATACAGAATCTCCTCCATATGAATTAGTTATAGAAGATCAAAAAAGTATAGATAAAACCACAAGAAAATAAATCATGAAAGAAAGAAGATATATTTTATTATATAAATCTTACTTAATTGGTTTTTTATTCATATTTATTGCAACACTAATTATTTTCAATTTATTTTATATTCAAAATTATTCAGAAGGATACAAAAAATCTGTGATAGAAAAAACGATTCGAACTAATTTAATTAAGGCTAAACGTGGAAATATTTATGCATCAGATAGTAGCATTTTAGCAATGTCTATCATAAGATATGATATTCATATTGATTTTAGGTCCATATCTGAAAAATTATTTCAAAAAAATATTTATTCTTTATGTAATTCTTTAGAATTTTTATTAAAAAAACCAAAATTTTTTTTCTATAAAAAATTTAAATATGAAAAAAAGAAGGGGAATAGATATTTTTTATTAGCAAAAAACTTAGATTATCCACATTTTAAAAAATTACGAAATTTTCCTATTTTCAATAAGGGACAAATACGAGGCGGTTTCATTGTAGATAAAAAGATATGTAGAATTCACACATTGGAAAATATTGGAAAAAGAACATTAGGGTATGATGATCATAGAGGAAAAGCAGGATTAGAAGGAGCTTTTAGTAAATATCTAAAAGGAAGAGATGGAAAAAGATTAGAACAACGTATTAGTTTTAAAATATGGAAACCATTGAAATCAGAAAACGAGATGAATCCGGAAGATGGAAAAGACGTTTATTCTACTATAGATATATATTTACAAGATATAGCCTATCATGCATTACTTCAAGAATTATCCATTTCTCAAGCAGATCATGGGTGTGTAGTTTTGATGGATGTTAAAAGTGGAGAAATTCCTGCTATGATCAATTTGGAAAAAACCAAAAAAAATACTTACGAAGATTTAAGAAATTTTGCAGTATGGGAAGGAAGTGAACCTGGCTCTACTTTTAAAACAATGGCGATTCTTGCCGCTTTAGAAGATAAAAAAATAGATGTAGATATGATTGTCAATACCAAAGGCGGAGTTATGAAATTAAGAGGGAAGAAAATACGCGATAGTCATTACAATGGATATGTTGAAATGAATCCAAAGCAAATTTTAGAATTATCTTCAAATGTGGGGGTAGCAAAAATTGTTTATGAAAATTATAAAGAAAATCCGGAAAAATTTATAGAGCATTTACGAAAATGGAAATTGGATAGAAAAATAGGGATAGACATACCGGGAGAAAGCATGCCTTTTATTCCAACTCCTGGAAAAAAAAATTGGAGTAGCATAACCTTGCCATGGATGACTTTTGGATATAATATCAAACTAACTCCTTTACAAATACTTACTTTTTATAATTCTATTGCAAATCAAGGTAAAATGATAAAACCTTTATTTATTAGAGAAATAAAACATCATGGAAAAAGTATAAAAAAATATACAAAACCTATTGTTATGAATCCTTCTATAGCTAAAAAATCTTCTTTGATTAAAATTCAAAACATGTTAGAAGGAGTCGTCAAAAATGGAACAGCTAAAAAATATTATAATCCAGAATTTCCTTATGCAGGAAAAACGGGAACAACACAATTGAATTATTGGATGAAAGGAAAACCTGTCTCCTACAATAGTTCTTTTGTAGGATACTTCCCGGCTAGAAACCCAAAATATTCTTGTATTGTAGTCATTTCAAAGCCAGAAAAAGGATACTATGGAATTGAAGTAGCAGTTCCTGTATTTGACCAAATAGCTAGATCTATTTTTCCTAGAATAGAAAGAAAAATATTTTTTAAAAAAAAAGAAAATAAAGAAAATTTGCTATATAAAATTATAAAATCAAAAAATTTATCCATTGATAAATGGATCATGCCTAATGTAGTATCTTTTCCTGGAAAAGAAATCATCCCTATATTGGAAAATAAGGGATTTCATATTCAATATGAAGGAATAGGAAAAGTAGTTACTCAATCTGTTAAACCAGGAAAAAAATTGAAAAAAAATCAGATTATATTTCTGAAACTAGAAGAATGAAAAAATTCTTGAAAGATGTTCTGAAAAAAGTACATGTGTTAAAAATGATAGGAAAAAATTCTTCTAAATTTATAGAAGGAATTTCTATGGATTCAAAAATAGTACAATCCAATATGATTTTTGTAGCTAAAAAAGGTAAAATAACAGATGGACATAAATTTATTATGGATGCAATCCAAAAAGGAGCTAATACTATAATTTGTGAAAACAGTCCTTTTTTCATTCATAAACATATCACTTATGTATTGGTTAAAAATTCTATGGAAACTTTAGGGATTATCTCATCTAATTTTTATGATCATCCTACAAAAAAAATAAAATTAATAGGAATTACCGGAACAAATGGGAAAACCTCTATAGCAACAATACTTCATCAGTTATTTTCTAAAATAGGAGAGAAAAACATTCTTATTTCTACTATGGGTATAAAAATATTATCTGAAAAATATCCTACGATACACACAACTCCAAATATTATTGAAATTAATAAATATTTGAATATTTCAATCCAAAAAGGGTGCAAATATGCTTTTATGGAAGTAAGTTCACATGGAATATCTCAAAAAAGAATTGCAGGATTATTATTCAAAGGAGGTATTTTTACTAATATTACACATGATCATTTAGATTATCATAGATCTTTTGATCATTATTTATCTACTAAAAAACTTTTTTTTGAAAATTTATCTAAAAAAGCTTTTGCATTAATGAATTCAGATGATGAAAATTCGTATAAAATCATAAAAAAAATTTCAGCTAAAACCTATTTTTATGGTTTGAAAAAAAATTCAAATTTTAAAATTCAAATTTTGAAAGAAAACATTAATGGAAATCAATTACTAATTGATGGTCATAAAGTTTTTACTCATTTGATAGGAAGATTTAATATTTATAATCTATTAGCCAGTTACGCTACAGCTGTTTTATTAGAAAAAAATAAAGATGACATTCTGAAAAAAATAAAATATATTAAACCGATAAAAGGACGTTTTGAAAAATTTTTATCCCGTTCTGGAATTCAGATTATTGTAGATTATGCCCACAACCCAGATGGGTTAAAATCTATTTTTAATGCTATTGAAATCATAAAAAAAGATGATGAAAAATTAATTTGTGTCATAGGTTGTGGAGGAAATAGAGATGTAAAAAAACGTTCTTTAATGGGGAAAATTGTTTATGAAACGTGTGACATATCGATTTTTACATCCGATAATCCTAGATATGAAGATATCAATAAAATATTTAATGATATGAAAAATTTTAAATCACATACAAAAAAAAAATCTATTTTAACCTTTGTGAGACGAAAAGAAGCTATTCAAACTGCTATTAAAATTGCCAAAAAAAAAGATATTATTCTAATAGCTGGAAAAGGACATGAAACTTATCAAGAAATCAAGGGAATACGTTATTATTTTAATGATATGGAAATTGCTAAAGATTTGTTAAAAACTTACGATAAGTAAGATGGTTCATTTTTTTATTTTAAAATATTTAATTAGTATCTCTTTTTTTATCAATATCAATTCTGTTTTTCACAGAGCTATTATAGCTTTTTTTTTATCGTTTTGTATAGCTTTGGTTTTGTATAAAAAAATTATATGTTGGAACCAAAAAAATAGTATTATAGGAGAGAAAATACGAGATCTTGAACTTTTTGGTCAAAAAGAAAAAGAAGGAACCCCAACAATGGGAGGTATTGTCATGATATTTTCCACATTAATTCCTACAATATTTTTTTCTACATTAAGTAATGTATATGTATTAATATTGATAATGACTACATTGTATATGGGTTGTATTGGATTTATAGATGATTATATTAAAATTAAACATAATAAAAAAGGACTTAGTATAATGGGAAAAATATTCAGCCAGATTTTATTAGGAATTTTTATTGGAATCACTATGTACTTTAATACAAACATTTCTATTCAAAAACAAAAAATAGAATCACAAGATTCACACTTTTCGAAAAAAAAAGAATTTGGGTTCAAAACCACTATTCCTATTTTTTCTTACACATGTCATAATAATGAATTTAACTATGCTTATCTTTTAAGTTGGTATAATAAAAAATGGAAGAAATATGCATGGATTATTTTTATTCCTGTTGTTATTGTAATTATAACATTTTTATCCAATGGAGCTAATATAACTGATGGAATAGACGGATTAACAGCTGGAATTTCTTCTATTATTTTTGCTACATTATCTTTATTATCTATTATTTCCAGTAATAAAATATATTCCTATTATTTTCATTTTATATATATTCCTCATCTAGAAGAAATCATCATATTCTCTTTTTCTTTTTTAGGATCTTTGATCAGTTTTCTTTGGTATAATACTTATCCAGCTCAAATTTTCATGGGAGATACTGGTAGTTTAACTATAGGAGGAGTTATCGCTACACTAGCTATTATAAATAGAAAAGAATTAATATTGCCTATTTTATGTGGAATTTTTTTTATAGAAAATATTTCTGTAATCATACAAGTATTGTATTTTAAATATTCTAAAAAAAAATATGGCATAGGAAAAAGAATTTTTCTCATGGCTCCTTTACATCATCATTTTCAAAAACTAGGATATCATGAAAATAAAATTTTCAATCGTTTTATTATTATACAAATGATGCTCTCTATGTTAGTATTTATTTTATTAATTATATAAAAAAAATAAAAATGAAAAAAAAATTCATAATTGTATTAGGTGGAGGAGAAAGTGGAGTAGGCGCAGCTTTACTAGCTAAAAAAAATGGATTAAAAATATTTTTATCGGATTCTGGAATGATTCTAAATAAATATAAAAAAATTTTAGTAAGAAATAGAATTCCTTTTGAAGAGAAAGGACATACAGAAAATATAATTATTCGAAACGCTATTAAAGTAATAAAAAGTCCTGGAATTTCTTCTAAAAAGAATCCTTTGATAAAAAAAATTGATTTTTTGGGGATTCCTATACAATCCGAATTAGAATTCGGTAAAAGTTATATCGAAAACTCCTATGTTATCGGAATTACAGGAAGTAATGGAAAAACAACAACTTGTTCTATTATTTATAAAATTCTTAAAAAAAAAGGAATGAATGTAGGAGTAGCAGGAAATATTGGACATAGTTTTTCTAAAGAAGTCATAAAAAAAAAGATGTTTATATATTAGAAATGAGTAGTTTTCAATTAGATGATTGTTTCAATTTCCGTACAAATATTGCAGTATTATTAAACATAACAAGAGATCATTTAAATAGATATGATGATATTGAAAATTATATTGATTCCAAATTTAGAATAGCAACTTTTCAAAAAAAAGAAGATATTTTCATTTATAATCATGATGATCCTATTATAAGAAAGGGGTTAAAAAAATATCCTGTTATATCTCGTTGCATTCCTTTTTCTATAAAGGAAGAATTACATATGGGGGCTTATATAAAAGATCAAAAAATATTTATTCGAAATCAAAAAAATCAAGAAATATATTTTCTAAATGTGAAAGATATTCCTTTAATAGGAGATCATAATTTATATAATATTCTAGCTTCATTAATTATATCCGAAATATTAAACGTAAAAAAAGAATTAATAATTTCTATACTATTAAAATTAAAATCTATAGAACATCGTATGGAAAAAATACTAAATATGAATGGAATACAATTCATTAATGATTCTAAAGCTACTAATGTTAATGCAGTTTTTTATGCATTAAAAAGTATGAATGCACCTATTATATGGATAGCTGGAGGAGAAGACAAAGGAAACAATTATGTAGAATTAATTCCTTTGGTTAAAAAAAAAGTGAAAGCTTTAATTTGTTTAGGAAAAAACAATAAAAAAATTTTGAATTTTTTTAAGAATATCATTGATATTGTTTTGGAAACAAAAAATATTAAAAAAGCTGTTTACATGGCTTATATATTGTCTTCTCATGGAGACAATATTTTATTCTCTCCTGCTTGTTCCAGCTTTGATCTTTTTAAAGATTATAAGGAAAGAGGAAATAAATTTAAACAAGAAGTAAGAAAACTGATTTATGAAAATTTATGAAAAAATAGACCTATTTTTAGATAAATATATAAAAGGAGATAAATATTTATGGGCTTTTATATCTTTATTGGCTATATTTTCTTTTTTGCCAGTTTATTCTGCTAGTACAAACTTAGTTGCTACATATGGAGGAACAAATACAGTATTTAGTTATTTATTTAAACATGCTCTTTTTCTGTTAGTTGGGTTTTGTATTCTTTTTTTTACTCAATTTATAGACTACAAATATTTTTACCGTATGTCTATTATTTCTATGCCTATAGTCTTTATTTTATTGATCTTTACTATGAGTCAGAGAAAAGAATTAGATGGGGTGAATGCTTCTCGTTGGTTACATATTCCTATTATTAATATATCTTTTCAAACTTCTAGTATCGCTGGATTAGTTCTTTTCATTTATTGTGCCAGATACTTAGCTCAAAAAAAGAAAAAACGAATAAATTTTATAAATTCTTTTTTACCTTTGTTGTTTCCAATATTTTTTATTATCGGACTAATTTTTCCTGCTAATGGCTCTACTGCTGTTATTATTTTTATATCCGTTTTAATTTTACTTTTTATAGGAGGATATCCATTCACAAGTGTTATAGGAGTTCTGTTCATGGGAATTCTATTTGCAGGAATATATATTTATTCTGTTATAAAATGGGGATATAAAAAACCCATGAATAGGGTTTATACATGGAAAAGTCGTATAGAAAAATTTTTGGATCATGAATCTGAAGAAAGTTATCAAATGAAACAATCTAAAACGGCTATTGTTTTAGGAAATAAATTTGGACGTGGTCCTGGTAAGAGTGTTTTAAAGGCTTTTTTACCACAATCTTCTTCAGATTTTATATATGCTATCATAATAGAAGAATATGGATCTGTTGGAGGTGTAATTCTTTTATTCATTTATATATTAATTCTGATGAGAATTATGATAATAGCTACGAAAGTACAAAATTATTTTTGTTCTTTATTGGTACTTGCTGTTGGTTTACCTATTATTAATCAAGCACTCATTAATATGGGAATAGCTGTTGGTTTATTTCCAGTAACAGGACAAACTTTACCACTGATTAGTGCAGGAGGAACTTCTATGTGGGTTACTTTTTTTAGTTTTGGTATCATATTAAGTGTCAGTAGAATGATACATAAAAATTCAAATGATGGAACTCAAATTATCACTCATCATGAATCATGATATTTCACCTAGATCACCTAGAATTATTATTGGATGTGGAGGAACCGGAGGTCACATATATCCAGGAATAGCTATTGCTAATGAACTAAAAAAAAAATTCCAAAAACCAATATTTTGTTTATAGGATCTAAAAATCATATGGAAATGCGAGAAATTCCAAAATTTGGATATTCCATTGAAAAAATTTGTATTTCAGGTGGAAAAAATAAATTTCTTTCTATATCAGGTTTTATTTTAGTTATAGAACTAATATATAGTTTTTTTTTAGCAAAAAAAATTATTAAAAAATTTGCTCCAGATATAGTTATAGGAACAGGTGGATTTGTCAGTTTTCCTACCTTATATGCCGCAAAAAAAAATAAAATCCCTATTTTGATTCAAGAACAAAATTCTTTTCCTGGATTAACAAATAGAATATTTTCTCGTTACGCGAATAAGATATGTATTGCTTACGAACAAGCACAAAAATATTTTCCAAAAGAAAAGACTATCATAACTGGAAATCCAGTACGATCTGAAATATTACAACAATTACCTAGTAAAGAAAAAGCTTGTATTCATTTAGGATTAAAAATTACAAGACCTATTATTTTATCTATAGGAGGAAGTCAAGGGTCTAATAGTATGAATAATGCTTGGATAAAAGGATTAAAAAAGATAATAGAATTGGATATGCAACTGATTTGGCAGGTGGGAAAATTTGATTTTCATAAGATTAAAAAAAATAAAATGTCTCATCATTCGAATATTCTTTTCATGGAATTTATAGAAAATATACCTACATGTTATGCTGCGGCAGATATCATTGTATCTAGAGCTGGAGCTTTAACTATATCAGAAATATGTTTAATAGGAAAACCATATATATTAATCCCTTTTCCTTGGTCTTCAAATGATCATCAAAATCAAAATGCTAAAATATTAGAAGAAAAAGAGGCGGCTTTAATTATAAAAAATGAGGAAATAGAGAAAAAATTAGTGAATTCTGTTATACAATTAATGAATAATTCTAGCATGAAAAAAAAAATGAGTAGAAATATATTAGAATTAGGAAAACCTAAAGCAACAAACGATATTGTAAACGAGATTTTACAAATTATTTTATGATTTTATGAACTTAAATCAAATTGATTCTTTTTATTTTATAGGAATAGGAGGGATGGGAATGAGTTCCCTAGCTAGATATTTTCATACTATGGGGAAAACTGTTTGTGGTCATGATCAGAATAGAACCTTTTTAACAAAAGAATTAGAAAAAGAAGGGATATCTATCAATTATCATGATAGTATAGAAATATTACCTAAATGGGTCTTATCCAAACAATGTTTGATTGTGTATACTCCAGCCATTCCTAGTCATCATAAACAATGGATATTTTTAAAAGAACATGGAAAAAATATAAAAAAACGTTCTCAAGTATTATCTTTAATTACAGATAATGAAATTTGTATAGCCATAGGAGGAACACATGGAAAAACAACTACTTGTACCTTGTTAGGACACATTTTATATAGTGTAGGAATAAATGTGACTGCTTTTTTAGGAGGAATATCTGAAAATTATCAATCAAATTTGATATTGAATAATATATTGAATAGAAAAAAAATTTTTTTAGTGGAAGCCGATGAATTTGATCACTCTTTTTTATATCTCTCTCCTAATATAGCGTGTATAACGTCTTTTGATCAAGATCATGTAGACACTTATCCAAGAAAAGAATTCTTGGAAAAGGCTTATATAGCTTTTTCAAATAGAATAAAAAAACCATATAAAAAAATATTTCTTTGTCAAGAAGAATCTTTTCGATTCAATAACGCTATATATTATTCTGTGCTAAAAAAAGAAAATTATTATTCCAATCATCTTTATATAAAAAAAAATAAATGGTATTTTGATTTTCATACTCCTAGAGAAATATGGAAATCTTTGCCTTTACCTATTCCAGGTAAACATAATTTAAAAAACGTTACTGCAGCATTAGCTATATCTGACTATCTAAAAATTCCTAAAGAAAAAATCAGAAAAGCTTTATTTTTATTTAAAGGAATCAAAAGAAGATATTCCATTCATTATCAATCTTCAAAAAAAATATATATAGATGATTATGCACATCATCCTACAGAAATCAATGCTTTAATCTCTACTGTAAGAGATTGTTTTCCAAATAAAAAAATATTGGGTATTTTTCAACCTCATTTATTTAGCAGAACTAAATTTTTTGAGGAATCTTTTGCAAAAAGTTTAGAACATCTTGATATTTTAATTTTACTAGATATTTATCCAGCTAGAGAATTACCCATAAAAAATGGAATTAATTCTAATAGTTTGTTAGAAAAAATAGAAATGAATTCTAAAGAAGTATCTACTATTTCCAAAGTTTTAGAAAAGATTGAAAAAAAACATTTTGATATTATTCTGACAATGGGAGCTGGGGATATAGATACTTTAATTATTCCTATTAAAAAATGGTTGAATAAACGATATGGATCAATAAATGAAAAATAATAAAACATTCTTTATCCTTATTTTATTCTTATATATGATTTGTATCATATCACTTTTTTATTTTTCTCAAAAAACACATAGAAACAGGATTTTAAAAAAATTTAATATTGTCATTGATCCCTTATCTAAAAATCATTTTGTAAATGAAGAAATTATTAAAAACATTCTATTTTATAAAACAAAAAAAATTGAAAAAAAAATCGGTCAATTATGTATATTGAGAATGGAAAGAAAATTAAATAATTACCCTTTTATAAAAAAATCTGAAGTGTTTCTTAGTGTAGATGGAACTCTTAACATTAAAATTTGGCAAAAAGAACCCTTATTAAGAATCAAAAATGGAAATAAAGAATATTATCTTACTAAAGATGCGGATAATTTAGAACTTTCTTCTTTTTATTCATCAAAAGTTATCTTAGCAAAAGGACCTTTTTCAAAAGAAGAAAAAAAATATTTAACGAATTTAGTAAAATTTATAAATTCAGATGAGTTATTAAAAAATCAAATTATTAGTATAAAAAAAAATAATAAAAATTCATTCGTTTTAATTCCAAAAATCGGAAATCATCATATTATATTAGGAAATATAAAGAATTTTAAAAATAAATTGAATAAATTAAAAGCATTTTATAAGCAATATCTTAATAAGATAGATATTAATCAATATCAAAGTATTGATTTACAATATAAAGACCAAATAGTCGCAAAAAAAAGATAAGTCTATGGAATATCAAGATATAGCTATAGGTCTTGATGTGGGGACCACGAAGATTGTAGCTATGGTAGGAAGGAGAAATGAATATAATAAAATTGAGATCTTAGGCATAGGTAGATCTAAAAGTGTAGGTGTGCATAGAGGGGTTGTAAATAATATAACTCAAACAATTGAAGCTATTCGTGAAGCCGTGTCTGAAGCTGAACATAGTTCTGGTTTAAAAATAAAAGAAGTTATTGTTGGAATAGCAGGACAACATATTAGAAGTTTACAACATAATGATTATATTACTAGATTAGATTTTGAAAATGTCATCAGTCAAAAAGATATACAAAAATTAATAGATCAAGTCCATAAATTGGTCATGCAACCAGGAGAAGAAATAATTCATGTTCTTCCACAAGAATATAAAGTTGATAGTCAAGCAGAAATAGTAGAACCGATAGGAATGTATGGAAGTCGTTTAGAAGCAAATTTTCATGTAGTAGTAGGACAAATTTCTTCTATACGGAATATTGGAATATGTGTAAAAGCTGCAGGATTGAATTTATCTGGAATGACTTTAGAACCTTTAGCTTCTGCTGAAGCTGTATTAAGCACCGAAGAAAGAGAAGCAGGTGTTGCTTTAGTGGATATAGGAGGTGGAACTACGGATATTGCTATATTTAAAGATAATATTATCCGTCATACTGCCGTGATTCCTTTTGGTGGAAATGTCATTACTGAAAATATCAAAACAGATTGTTTGATTATTGAACGGCAAGCAGAATTACTAAAAATAAAATTTGGATCTGCATGGCCAGGAGAAAATAAGGAAACAGAAATTGTTTGTATTCCTGGATTAAGAGGTCGTGATCCTAAAGAAATTTCTTTAAAACACCTTTCCCAAATGATTCATACACGAGTATGTGAAATTTTGGAACAAGTAAATGTAGAAATAAAAAATTATGGAAATGAAGAACAAAAGAAAAGACTAATAGCAGGATTAGTCATGACTGGTGGAGGTTCTCAACTAAAACATGTTCGTCCATTAACAGAATATATTACTGGCATGGATGTTCGTATAGGTTATTCTAATGAACACATTGCAGGAGGAGAAAACGGTCTTATAAGTCATCCAGAATACGCTACGTCTATAGGATTGGTAATTAAAGGACTTGATGATAAAAAAAAATATCTTTGTACAAACGTAGATATGGTACATAAACATGATGAAAATTATGAGTTTATTTCTACAAAATTTTATAATAAAAATCGTAGATTAAATTCTGAAGAAGATCAGAAAAAGAAAAAAAATAAAAAAAAATCAAAATCTTTTCTTGAAATTTGGGCAGATAAGTTCCGTCAAATATTAAATGATACAGAATAATAAATCATGAAATGAAAAAAGAAGATTTTATACGAACAAAAAAAGAAAACGTTCAATTTGGATTTTCAAAAAATCGTTCAGCTTCCATAAAAGTAATTGGAGTAGGAGGAGGAGGAAGTAATGCTTTAAGTTATATGTTTGAACAAGGAATTACTGGTGTAGATTTTATAGCGTGTAATACGGATGCACAAGCATTAAATAATAATCCAGTACCTATAAAAATTCAATTAGGAGCTTCTATTACAGAAGGGTTAGGTGCTGGAGCAGATCCAGAAGTAGGAGAAAAAGCCGCGTTAGAAAGTTTGGAAGAAATAAAAAGTATTTTAGATTCTAACACTAAAATGACCTTCATTACAGCAGGAATGGGTGGTGGAACGGGAACTGGGGCTGCTCCAATTATTGCAAATATTTCTAAAGAAAAAGGAATTCTTACTGTGGGAATCGTAACGATTCCATTTCATTTTGAAGGAAAAATGAGATTACAGCAAGCTCAAAAGGGAATAGAAGCATTGAGAAAAAATGTGGATTCTCTCATCGTTATTAATAATGATAAATTGAGAGAATTATATGGAAATCTAGGATTCAAAGCTGGTTTTTCTAAAGCTGATGAAGTTTTAACTACTGCAGCTAAGGGTATAGCAGAAGTCATTACTCATCATTATAAACAAAATATAGATTTAAGAGATACAAGAACCGTTCTTAAAGAAAGCGGAACAGCTGTTATGGGTTCTGCTATTGCTGTTGGAGAAAATCGAGCAAAAGAAGCAGTTGTTCAAGCTTTAGATTCTCCATTATTGAATGATAACAAGATTACGGGAGCCAAAAATGTTCTTCTTCTTATTGTTTCAGGAAAAATAGAAATTACTATAGATGAAATAGGAATTATAAGTGATTACATACAAGCTGAAGCAGGTAACAATGCCAACATTATTATGGGGTTAGGAGAAGATGAAGGTTTAGAAGAAAGTATTTCAGTTACTATAGTCGCTACGGGGTTTCCTACGGAAATACAGCGGTCTATTAATCATGAAGAAAAAAAAATATTTCATAGGTTAGAAGAACCTTATGAACAAAGATTAAAAAAAATGGAAGAACCTCATTCTTATTCTAAACGAATTGATCCTTTTTTTTCAAAAACTTATTCAAATTCAAAATCAAATCATTTAGATAAATCTTATTCTAAGAAGAAAAAAGACGATTTTTCATCGAATCAAAAAAAAAACATTTTTGATCAGTCTATAAATTCAAATTTTTTTATAGAAAAAAAACATAAAAAATATATGTTAGAAGATAATTTTGATCTTCCTATTTCATACAATAAAAATGAAAAAATATTAAAAAGTTGCATTCATAAAAAAGAAAATAATACAAATCAATAGTTTGATTGATGTTTCCTAATATTCCAAAAGGAACTAGAGATTTTTCATCCATAGAGATGAGTAAACGAAACTATTTAATTCAAACTATTAGAAAACAATTTGAACTTTTTGGTTTCTACTCTATAGAAACTCCTTCTTTTGAAAAGATTTCTACTCTTGTTGGGAAATACGGAGAAGAAGGAGATTTATTAATATTTAAATTGTTACATTCAGGTAATTTTTTAAAAAATAGAATTTTAGATTTTTTAACAGAAATAAAAAATGATAAAAAAATAGTTAATATTTCAAAATGCTTAACTGAATATATGTCTGATAAAGCTCTTAGATATGATTTAACGGTTCCTTTTGTCCGTTATGTAGTAATGCATAGAAATGAAATCATTTTTCCTTTTAAAAGATATCAAATACAACCTGTATGGCGTGCAGATAAACCTCAAAAAGGAAGATTTAGAGAATTTTATCAGTGTGATGCAGATATAATGTCATTTTCTTGGTCTTTATGGGAAGAAATAGAATTAATTCAACTTTGTGACGAAATTTTTACTAAATTAAATTTTCCTATCATTATCTACATTAATCATAGAGATATATTAGGGGGATTAGTTGAAATGGCTGGAATAGAAAATAGTTTATGGAAAGATTTTACTACATCTTTAGATAAATGGAATAAAATTGGACGAAATTTAGTAAAAAAAGAAATGCTAAACAAAGGGATTTCATCTAAATCATTTGACCAAATGGCATTTTTTTTCGATATGGAAGAAAATTTTTATAATAAAAAAAAACATTTGACTATAGCTTTGCAAAACTCTGAAAAAGGGAAAAAAGGGATACAAGATCTGAGTTTTATTTATAAAAATATAACGAATATTTCTTTACAAAAGACAAAATTGGAATGGAATCTTTCTTTAGCTAGAGGAATGAATTATTATACAGGAACAATATTAGAAATCGTCCCATTCAACAATAAGAGTTCTATTTCTATTGGAGGAGGAGGTCGGTATGATCAATTAGCTAATTTATTTGGAATGAACAATATTTCTGGAGTAGGAATTTCTTTAGGTTTAGATCGAATTTATTTAGCAATGGAGCAAGAAAATTTTTTTCAAACTATTTCTAGTTATCCTTCAAAAGTTTTATTTATTAATTTTGGAAATGAAGAGGTTTTGTATGCATATAAAATAATAAAATTTTTGAGAAAAAAAGGAATTTCTACTCAATTATATCCTAATGCAGATAAAATAGGAAAACAGTTTAGATATGCTAATGCTAACAATATTCCATTTGCTATTAGTATAGGAAAAAACGAAATCAAAAAAAATAAAATCAGAATGAAAAATATTCAAAAAAGAACAGAAAAAGAATATGATAACATTAACGATGTTGTAAATCAATTAACGAAAAAATTATGACAAAATTTTATTGAGTGCTTTTTTCTTCCAAAAAAAAAATCCAAATATAGCCAATATAACAAGAAAAATAAATAAAATTCCTGTCAATATAAAACCTTTAAAAAAATAAATAGGAACGGAAATTCCGTTTCCTACCATCCAAAATATCCAATTTTCTACTTTTTTCATGGACATTTGATACATTCCAGAAAAATAAATCCCCGTTGTCAATACATCCATCCAATCATAATGAGATTTAAGTTTTCCATAAAAAAAATAAATCATTATACTGAAAATACAAGTTAATAAAAACAAAATAGAGGTATAGAAATAATCTTTTTTATTACAAAAAGTAATAGGTATTTTTTTATTTTCATCCTTTTTATATATCCATGCATGCCATCCATAAAAGCTCATCAACGTGTAATACAAGTTAATAATAAAATCTCCATAAAGAGAACTCATAAAAGTTAAATAACTATATATAATAGTGCTGACTATTCCTATTGGATACACCCATATATTATTTCTTTGAGCACAAAAAACACTAAATATTGTAAATGCTACAGCCGTAAATTCTAAAATTATGTGAAAACAACTATTATGATAATAGGGAGATAAAAGGATATTGATCCAATCATTCATCATATTATACATATTATATTATAATATTCATTTATTTTTCGTCTATAATATAAACTAAGTAATATTCTTCTATTTTTCTATAAAAAGCAGAAAATCGCTTACTACAGGAATTTTTTATAATCCAGCATGATACACAAGAATCTTTTTTAAGGCAAAAAGGAGAAACTTTATAATGATTTAAAAAACTATAGAAAATTCCTCCTTCTAGTTTATATAAACTTTCTTTAATTCCCCATATAATATGTAAATAATCTTCTTCATAATTTGGATGAATAAAAATAGATTCATCATCCCTAATAAATTTTTTCTTTATTTTCACTATTTTTTTATCTTTTCGTAATTTTTCTATGTCTATTCCTATATGAAAAGAACTTATAGCTATGGCCATTCTTTCAAAAGAATGACTTAAAGAAATATGTTTTCCTTCAATAAAAAGAAAAGGTTTTCTTTTTTCATTATAAAAAATATTCATTTTTATACCTATATATCTCAAAGCATAACGTATACCTAAAAATTCTCTTTTTCGTTTTTCTGATAATGATAAAAAAAACATTTTCTCTTTATCTGAAAGAAAAAGTTTTCTTAAAAACATAGTTTCTAAAAAATTTTTCCATCTAAAAACTATGATCATCGTATGAAGGGTATTATAGGTATAGAAATTCATTCTATTTTTATAATTTATTTAAATCTAGCCATTTTTTTGTACTATTGTGAATAGTATTATTATATACGATATATGTATGAAGAAAAAAATTGAAAAAGCATTAGAAAAAGTGATTTTTATTGATAATAAAAATATTGTAGAATCTGGTTTAGTCAAAAAGATAGATTTATTAAGTAATGAAATCATAATCTATTTGAGTTTATCAAATCCTGCTATGCATCTAAAAAATAGATTAATAAAAGAGATAACTCATTCTATAAAAAATCAAAATATTTTAGATACAATACGTATAAAAATGGAAATAAAATCAGATACAAAAACGAAATCTGTAATAAAAAATATAATTGCTATAGCTTCTGGAAAAGGAGGAGTAGGAAAATCTACAATAGCAACAAATATAGCTGTATCTTTAGTTAAAATGGGTTTTCATGTTGGATTATTAGATGCGGATATTTATGGTCCTTCTATTCCATTAATGTTTAATATTGAAGAAAAATCTGTAAATTTTCAACATAAAAATGGAATGATGAATCCTATTACTAGTTATGGAGTTAAAATTCTATCTATAGGTTTTTTTTCAAAATATGGACAAGCTATTGTTTGGAGAGGGCCCATGGTTACTAAAGTTTTGAGACAATTTATGCATGAAACTAATTGGGGAAAATTAGATTTTTTAATTGTAGATTTACCACCAGGAACAGGGGATATTCATTTATCTCTTTTGCAAGAAATTTCATTAAAAGGAATTGTTATAGTAAGTACATCTCAAAAGATAGCCTTATCGGATGTCAATCGTTCTGTAGGAATGTTTCGTATTAGATCAATTTCTGTTCCTATACTTGGAATTATAGAAAATATGTCTTATGTTTTTTCAAAAAAAACTAAAGAAAAATGCTATTTTTTTGGAAAAAATGGAGTAAGAAATTTTTCCAAAAAAATGAATATTTTTTTTCTTGGCGAAATTCCTATGTTACAAAAAATACGGGAATATTCAGATTTAGGAATTCCTGTTATTTTAGAGAACGAGCATATTAGAAATATCTTTCTAAAAATTACGGAAAATATTATTCATAAATTGCAATTATAAAACTATAAACAAAGTTTGATAAATTCTTTTACTATTAATATGAGAAGAGATATAGATTTTTCTGTTTCTTGATGAAATGGCTTAAAGAAATTGATTTCATCGTAATTATATCCCTTACCCTTATCTTTAGATTGTTCATATAATCCCATAACAATGGATATAGCAAATACTCGTAAATTTATACATCTAGCTGTGATGACATCTGTTACTATATTCATACCTACACTATCCCCACCCATAGATCGTATCATAGCATATTCTGCATAAGTTTTATAATTAGGATAAGGAGAAGCGACATATATCCCTTTTTGAATAATAATATTATGATTCATTGCAATGTTTTCTGCAATTTCTATCATTTTTTTATCATATGGTTCTGTAATTTTAAAAAATTTATTTTTTATAAATTCTTTTATATTAGGACTTTCCGGAAAAAAGTTAATATGATCTTTAACCAACATAACATCTCCCATTTTGTAGTTTGGATTTACACCCCCAGAAATATTTATTAAAATTAATTTATCTATTCCTAGATTCTTACACAAAACAATGGAGAAATGATTTGTTCTATTTTCTTCAGAATTAGGTTCGGTTAAAAGAACCACATTTTTATCTTCTATTTTACCGAAAAAAAATTTTCCATATAAATTTTTTTTTGAAAAAAGGGGGATTTCTTCATAAGAAATACATATAGGATTTTTTATCTCCTCTATCAGTTTATTGAATTGATTTCCTAATAATAAAATTCCAAAATCAGGTTTTTCTTTAATTTTGTTTTGTATGTATTGTTTTGATTTTTCTAAACTCATAGTCATTGACATAAATTCAAGTTTTTATCAAATTATACGAACTCCCTTATGAAATGAAAAGTGAAAAGGGAAAAATCAAACAAAGGTAAATTATTTCATTATTTATTTTTATCATTTGATTCATTTAGACTTATTGTATGACATTTACTTCTCTTGATAAAGGAATACCAAATTTTTTTTTTATATTTTTCATTATTTTTTCTGAAAAAGAATATATTTCCATTCCAGTAGCTTTTCCATAGTTTACTAAAATAATAGGTTTTTTTTCATACATTCCTACGTTTCCAATTTTTTTTTCTTTCCATTTTATATTTTCAATTAATGAATTAGCAGATAGCTTGACTTTATGATTAGAAATATTATAACCTATAATAGCGGGATGTTGATATTTTAGTTTTTTAAAATCTAAAATACCTACTATAGGATTTATAAAAAAACTACCAGCATTTCCAATTTTTTTAGGATTTGGAAGTTTTCTATGTCTAATATTAAAAATCGCCTGACTTAAATTGTTAATAGTAGGCATTTTAATATTCATATTTTCTAATTCTTTTTGAATTTCCACATAAGATGTATTTAATTCTTTATATTTTTTTTTTAGAAGAAAAAAAACAGACAAAATCATAAATTTATTTCCAGAATGCTTAAAAAAAGAATAACGATATTTGAGTTGACATTCTTCACGTGTAAATTCTCTTATTTTTCTATTATCTATTTCATATGCTTGTACTTTCATTAAAGTATCTTTGACTTCTGCTCCATATGCTCCAATATTTTGAATCGGTGCAGCTCCAACTGTACCAGGAATAAATGATAAATTTTCTAAACCACTAAATCCTTTTTTGATCGTCCAGTTTACGAATTCATCCCAATTTTCTCCAGCACAAGCTTTAACGATGACTTGATAATTATTTTCTTGAATAACTTTCTTTCCTTTTATTCCCATTTTTATTATTAGTCCCGGATAATAATTTTTTAAAAAAAGAATATTACTTCCGTTTCCCAAAAAAAGTTTTGAAATTGATGGATATCTATCAAAAATTTTTTTAATTTCTTCTATACTTTTCACTTCTACAAAATAACGAGCATAAACATTTATTCCAAATGTATTGAATTTTTTTAGAGAAAAGTCTTTTTTAATGAACATGTAAAAAATATTTCATAAATACATAAATACAATTTTGTACGTAAATATTGTATGACTAAATTTAAAAAAATATAAAATTGTTATTATGAAAAAAGGAGGAAGTTTTTTTTGGGGAGTTATTTTAGGAACTATGGCTGGTTTAATAGTGGGAATAATATTAGCTCCAAGAAAAGAGGAAAAAATAAAAAATATATTAGGAAAGAAAACAGAAGAACTAAGAGATAATTTACAGGAAATTAGTAAAAAAATTGGAAAAAAAGTGCATAAAATTAAATCAGACTTTGAAGCTAAGTGGAAAAAAAACAAAATAGAAAAAATCGATAAAGTAGAAGATGAATTAGGAACTTAAAAATTAAAAAGTTTAAGTTTTTTTATTGTTTTAAAATGTTCATTTTTATTAGAAATTTTATCCATAAAAAATGGTGTATTTTTAGAAATGAAGTTATTCAAATATTGATTTCTATCATAACAGAGGTTTTTTTGAATTTTTTATTATTGATATTTTGCATTATTATTTTTTTTTTAGTTAGCCTTTCTTTATGTTTTTTTCTTTCTTTTTATTTTGGAAATTATGTTATAGGATTTGGAATTTTAACTATTTTATATTTTTTTATTTTTATAATTATATTTTATTTTGGTAAAGATATTACACGATTTATTATAAAGGATTTATTAAATAAATCTTTTATTAAAATTTTTGAGAATAAAAAATAATATATTATGAAAAAATTAGAAATTGTTTACGGAATACATCCATTGATAGAAGCAATTATAGCTAAAAAAACTATTAGGAAGATTTTTTTTCAAAAAGGATTGAAGAAAGCATCAAATTCTTACAAAAAATTAAGAGATCTTTCCAAAAAAGAACATATTCCAATTCAAACTGTTTCTAAACAAAAATTTTTTCAATTGAAAAATAAAAATCATCAAGGAGTTTTTGCTGTTCTTTCTCCTATAAAAACTTATCACATAGAAGATTTGCTTCCTATATTTTATGAAAAAGGTCAGAATCCACTTTTGATTATTCTAGATCGAATTACAGATGTAAGAAATTTTGGATCTATAATACGGACTGCTGCATGCGCAGGAGCAGATGCTATCATTATTCCAAAAAAAGATACAGCTATGATTGGGTCTGATTCTATAAAAACTTCTTCAGGTGCTTTATTTCAAGTTCCAATATGTCAAGAAAAAAATATGTTGAATACAATAGAATTTTTGACGAATTCAGGATTGAAAATCGTTTCTGCTACAGAAAAATCCAATATATATTGGTATAATATTGATTTTTCAGGGCCAACAGCTTTAATATTAGGAAACGAAGAAAAAGGAATTTCTTCTAAATATTTGAAAATTTCCTACGAACAAGCAAAAATACCATCAATAAAAGGGGTTTCATCTTTAAACGTATCTGTAGCTTGTGGGGTCATTTTATATGAAATTTTCAGACAAAGAACTAAAACTCGCTTTTAAATTGTTTTAAAAAACGAATATCATTATCAAAATAAATTCTAATATCTTTCATTTGATAAATTATTAGAGCTATACGTTCAATACCCAATCCAAAAGCAAATCCAGAATAAATTTCTGAATCAATATTTACGTTTTCCAAAACTTGGGGATCTATCATTCCACAACCCATGATTTCTAACCATCCATTATTACAATATATATCTACTTCAGCACTGGGCTCTGTGAATGGAAAATAAGAAGGACGAAATCTAATCTTTACTTTTTCAAAAAGAGAAGTGATCAAATAATGAATCGTTTGTTTCAAATCATAAAAAGAAACTTTTTTATCTATATAAAATCCTTCCGCTTGATGAAACATAAAATTGGAACGTGATGAAATGGATTCATTTCTATATACTTTTCCGATTGACAATACACGAAAAGGTGGATTATGTTTTTTCATATACCGTATTTGTACAGAGGAAGTATGTGTACGTAACAAAATATCTGGATTTTTACACAGAAAAAATGTATCTTGCATATCTCTAGATGGATGAAAAATAGGAATATTTAAAGCCGTAAAATTATGCCAATCATCCTCTATTTCAGGTCCATCTACATAAGTAAATCCAATATTTATCAAAAGATCTCTTATTCTGTTTTTTAGAATAGACAGGGGATGTCTGGAACCTATTTCTATAGATTTTCCCGGTAAAGTAGGATCAAATTTTAGTATTTTATCATTTTGAATTTTGTTTTTTGATTGAAAAACTTTTATTTTATTTTGAGCTTCTTTTTTTAATTCATTAATAATTTTTCCATAAATTCTTCTTTTATGAATGGAAATTTTCTTTAATTCTTTGAATAAAATTGTTACAATTCCCTTTTTTTTACCTAAAAATTTAATCCTGAATGTTTCTAAATCATTATATGTTTTCATGTGAAAACATTTTATTTCTTCTTTAATTTGTTCTATTTTTTGATTCATATTTATTCAAGAATATTTTCTTCGTTCATATAACGAATAATAGCTTTTTTAATTAAAAATAATTGTTCTTCCTGATTAAAAGGAATTTTATTTTTTAATATATAATGAGGCCATCCTTCCTTATCTCTTCCAATAAAAAAATAATACCCAAAAGGTTCGAGTATTCTACATATTGCAATATGTAAAATATTAATTTTATCTTCTTTATTGAAAAATCGATTTTTTCCTTTTCCTAATTCTTGAATTCCTATTATATAAATAATTCCAATTATATCAATTTTTCCTTCAATAGAAAAATTATTTTGTATATATGACATGACTTTATTCCAATTGATATAAAATTGCTGCATAAATTTTTTTTTACATTTTATTTAGTATATATACTAAAAAATAGTTATGTTAGATATAATTATTATAATTATAATTTTATATGGGGGGTATCATGGATATCAAAAAGGATTAATTTCTCAGTTTTTCATATTTATGATATTTTTTATATTGATTTTCAAAGGTTTTTATGTTTTCGGTATTGTAAAAAAAATCCTAAAAGAAATCAATATAGTAAGCGAAAAATCCTATATTTTTATAATTTATTCTTTAATAATTTCGCTTTTTTCTATTATTCTTATGGCTTTTATAACTAAAAAAATCATAGAATTCATAATGATTGTCACATGGATGAAACCTATAGATAGATTGGGGGGTGGAATATTAGGCATGATTAAATATTTTTTTTGTCTTTCAAGATGTATTCTTTTCCTAAAAGAAGCAAATAAAAAAATAGATTTATTTTCTCACAATTTTTTTCAAAATTCCTTTGAAAAAGAATTTCAATTTTTTTTCTATAAAAAAGGATCTTTATTGAATAAATTAAAAGAATTATATTTTAAATTTTATGAATTTTAAAAAAAAGATTTTTTCTATATTTTCAAAAAAAGAATTTGATAATTTGACATGGGATATATTCCATTATCAAATTAAAAATAACAAAATTTATAAAAATTATCTTAAATCCTTAGAGGTAGATCCATTTGAAATAAAAAATATTTCTGAAATTCCTTTTTTACCTATTTCTTTTTTTAAAACGCATCGTATTTTGAGTAGTAACATAACGGATTGTTACGATATCATTTTTACCAGCAGTGGGACTACTGGAATTCAAAGTAAACATTATGTAAAAAATTTGAGTGTTTATATCGATAGTATTAGAAAAAGTTTTGAATTTTTTTATGGACCAATAGAAAAATTTAAGTTTTTAGGATTTTTTCCTACAGATACAGATATAAAAAATTCTTCTTTAATTTATATGGTAAAATATTTGATACAAAAAACCTATCAAAATGGAAGTCATTTTGTTTTTTCTACTTATGATCAAGAAGGAGATTTTAATTTGATTCTTAATCAAAATGATAAAAATATTTTAATTTTTGGACTTAGCTTTTCTTTATTAGATTTTATAGAAAAATATAATCATTTAAAACAAAATGAATATCAAAATAAAGTCATAATTATGGAAACAGGAGGAATGAAGGGAAAAAGAAAAGAAATTATTAGAGAAGAATTACATAATCTTTTAAAAGAATTTTTTTGTGTAAAGGAAATTCATTCGGAATATGGAATGACAGAATTGCTGTCTCAAGCATATGCAAAAAAAAACGGAATATTTAGATGTCCTCCTTGGATGAGAATATATATAAGAGATGCTGAAGATCCTTTTATACATGTAGATAATAATAAAATAGGAGGGATTGATATTATTGATTTATCGAATTATTTATCTTGTCCTTTTATTTCTACTGAAGATTTTGGGAAGAAAATCAATGAAAATGAATTTGAAGTCTTAGGAAGAATGGATTTTTCAGATATGCGAGGATGTAATCTAATGACCATTTGCTAGAAAGCTAAAAAGGATGCATCTTTTTTTGATGAAATATGGGATAATGCATTGTGATACAATAGTATAATATCTTCTATGTTTTCCGTAATTTTTTTTGATTGTAAAAGAATATCCAACATCAAAAAAGTATTTTTTGTTCCATATTTATTATGGATGATTCCCATAACCTGTTGATTCATTTGCTCTTCAATTTTTTTTAGAATTTTATTTTGTATTATACAAGGAAATTGAATTTTTTTACAATTTCTATCTTTTGTTATTCTTTTTATGATGTTGAAATGTTCAATCATAAGATATTCAAGTGTTAATAAATTCTTCTTTTGTTTATATTTTAAAGGTTTATGGCTGTTTATCACATGAAACAATGTATGATTTGTTATAATGTCTGAAGATTCAATGATTTCTTTAGTTTTGTTGTATACATGTAAATAAAGGATTCCAGCAATTGGTTTTTTATTCTTTGTTTTTCTAATCACTTTAATTAAAGAGTAATGTATATCTGTAAAATTTTCTTTTACTTTTAAAAAAGAATTTCGATTTTTTTGAAGAATTTTTAAATTTTCTTGAGTAATTCCTTCTATACTATTTTTATAAATGTTTTCAATATATTCAAGTATCGGTTTTAGAATATCGAAAGTTTTGTTTAAAGTCCCCTCTAAAGTTAAATTCATTATTCCAATAAATGGTTTTTCTTTTATTTTTTTATCTTGCATTTTATCATAGTTTTTATAACTTCTATAAAAAACAAATAAAATAAAAAAAATAAGAAAGGATAGAGCCCATGCTTTAAAAAAGTATAAAAAAGAAGCCGTGATTCCTGCCATTGCAAAGGCTATTAACCCTGTTAAAAACCACCCTCTTATGACTTTTAATACCCCTGAAACTCTATAAACAGCACTTTCTCTGTCCCATGCTCTATCTGAAAGAGAAGTCCCCATAGATACCATAAAAGTGACAAAAGTGGTAGATAATGGCAGTTTTTGAACTGTGGCTATAGATATCAATATACTGGATATAGTTAAATTAGCAGAAGCTCTTACTAGATCAAAAGCTTCGCTTTCTTCTTTTTGTATTTTTTTTTGCTTAAAGTTTTTTTCTATTTTTACCAGAAGTCTTTTAGGGAAAAATTTAAAAAAATGATTTCCTATATATAAAAAAAATCGAACAATTCCTCTAGAAAAAGAATTGGATAAAAATTTTTCTGGTCCTTCATTTTGTCTACTTAAATTAAGTTCTGTACTTGTGAGGTTTTTTGTTTTTTTGGAAAACCAAAGAGTGAATATCATAATCATTCCTGAAAGAATTAAAACAGAAGATGGAACCTGTACATTTCCAGATAAACTTTTCATATTGAATTTTTCAGCAGGAGGACTCCCCGATTCTTTCCATATATTATAAGATTGTATACTAGCTATAGGAATTCCGATAAAATTGACTAAATCATTTCCTGCAAAAGCCATAGCCAAAGAAAAAGTTCCATATAATACGACAAATTTTAATATATTATATCCTAAAGAAACAAATATCTTGGCTATCAGAGTCCATGTTGAAAATAATATAAGCAAAAAAATAAAAAAATTATGGTGAATCCATTTTATAAAATGTTGAATGAATAAGGAGAATCCTGTTAAGTTTTCATCCATAAAACCCTGTAAAGTACTATGCAATCCTCTTACAATAAGAAAATAAGTCATACTGCTCAATGAAATGGCCGACCATATTACCCCTACATATCTTAATCTACTTTCATATTCAAAACTGAATAAATAACGAATGAAATAGTGAAGAAAAGCTCCGGAACTAAAAGAAATGATAATAGATAAAAAAATACCTATACTAATGGTCAATGTTTTTTCCGCTTTAATATATAGAGTTAAATGATGAAAGGGTTCGTTATTAAATGGAGAAGACATCTTTATCATAGCTATACTGAAAGCTGCGCCTAATAAACAAAAAACCATAGATACTGTAGTGGAAGTGGGTAATCCTAAAGTATTAAAAACATCCAGTAAAATAATATCGGATATCATAACCGCTAAGAAAATAAAAATAATGTCTGAAAAATAAAAATAGGAAGGATCAAAAACACCTTTTCTTGCGACTTCCATCATTCCACTAGACAAAAAAGCTCCTAATAAAATACCTAAACTAGCAAAAATCATGATAGTCCTACGAGAAGCTACTTGAGATCCTATGGAAGAATTTAGAAAATTAACGGCATCATTAATTAAACCAACAATAAGATCAAATATAGATAAGAAAAAAATAACCACTATAATTGATGGATAAAAAAGTTTCATAATCAGAGGTATTATTGAATTTACAAAAAAAAACAAAAGTATATTATTAAGGTTTTTTTATAAATGGTGAATAATTTTTATGATTTCACAATTTTTTTAAAGATTCTTTAATGAGATTTTCTACAGAAAATTCTGGATTTTCATCCAAAATATCATCCAAAACTTTTTTAGACTCTTTAGGAGAAAATCCAAGGACACTCAAAGCACTTAAAGCTTCTTTTTTTATTAAATAAGGTTCATTTTTCAATAGTTTTACGTTTTTTTCTTGTTTAGAAATTTTATCTTTTAGTTCAATAATAATTCTTTGAGCTGTTTTTATCCCAATTCCTTTAACTTTGTTAAACACTTTTATATCTTCTTTAGATATAGATTTTTCTATTTCATATGGAGTAAGAGAAGATAATAACATGATAGCAGAACTTGGACCGATTCCATTCACAGAGATCAAATAAGAAAATATTTTCCTTTCTTTTTTATCAAAAAAACCATATAAAACATGTTGATTTTCTTTTATAAACAAATAAGTATATATGAAAATATCTTTTCCTTCTTTTTCTAACAAAGAATCATAGGTATATGAGGATATGTGAATATAATATCCTACTCCATGACAATCTATGATTAAATAAGATTGATTTTTATCTATTAACTTTCCTCTTAAATGTGTTATCACGATACTATCAGTAGATAATAAATCTAAAAAAGTTATTTTTTTCTAAAAAAAATTTGTATGGGAACTCCTACAAAATCAAAGTGAGAACGAATTTTATTTTCAACAAATCTTTTATAAGATTCTTTTATGTATTGAGGAAAATTAGAAAAAAAAATAAATTTTGGTGTGTACGAAGGTAATTGAGTACAATATTTTATAGTTATGAATTTATTTTTTTTCTTAGGAATAGGAGGATTTTTTTTCAGAATTGGTAACATAATTTTATTTAAAATATTTGTTTTTAATCTGTTCTTACGGTATTTTAAAACCTGATAAGCCATAGGAAGAATGTTGTGTATTCCATCTTTATTTTTAGCGGATATAAAAAGAATGGGGACATTATCAAATGGATAAATTTTTTTTTTTATAAAAAATTCGTAATCTTTTTGTGTACAAAAATTTGTATTACGAAATAAATCCCATTTATTAATAAGAATTATGATTCCTTTATGATTTTTCTCCACTAATCTAAAAATATTCATATCCTGTCTTTCCCATCCACGATTTGCATCTACCATTAAAAAACAAACATCCGCATATTCTATTGTGTTAAATGTTCTCATAGTAGAATAAAATTCAATGTTATCTCTGATTTTTGATTTTTTTCTAATACCAGGGGTATCTACTAAAATACACTCATATTCCCATTTTTTGTATAATACATCTAGACTATCTCTGGTTGTCCCCGACATATTTGTCACAATATGATGGTTTTTATTTAGAAAAGAATTAATCAAAGTTGACTTTCCAACATTGGGTCGTCCTATTATTGAAAAACGAGGAATAAATTCTTTTTCCAATATTTCTTCTTTTTTTTTAAAAAATTCTCCATGATTGAATATTTCTATTAATTTATCTAGTAATTCTCCCGTTCCGCTTCCATTTATAGCTGATATATAGTAATATTTTTCAAATCCCAAATGAAAAAAATCTGTGTTAGAATATATAGATTTTCCGTTATCTATTTTATTCACAACTAATAAAATTATTTTTTTACATTTTCTTAATATTTTAGCAATTTCTCTATCTGAATCTAATATTCCTATTTTTATATCTACTAAAAATAAAATAACATCAGATTCTTTTATAGCTATGAAAATTTGGTTTTTGATTTCTCTTTCAAGTACATCATTTTTTGAAATAGAAAAACCACCAGTATCTACCACAGAAAATTTGACTCCATTCCATTCTGAATTTCCATAAATACGATCTCTTGTCACTCCACTTGTTACATCGACAATAGCTTTTCTTTTTCCTACAAGACGATTAAACAAAGTTGATTTTCCGACATTGGGACGTCCTATTATAGATACGATATAATTCATTTTTAATAAATTATTCACAAAGGTAAAATTTTTTTATTAGTTTCATTCTTAGATTATTAGTCAAAGTGTATATTAACAAAAAAATAATGCGTTGCGTATAGATATTATTAGTGTAGTGCCTGAAATTCTTCATAGCCCTTTTTCCAATTCTATTATTAAAAGGGCAATTAATAAAGGTTTAATTGATATTCATGTTCATGATTTGCGTAAATATGGTTTAGGAAAACGAAAAAATGTGGATGACTATCCTTATGGAGGTGGATCAGGAATGGTCATTAAAATAGAACCTGTATATCAGTGTTTTTCAAAGCTTTTATCCGAAAGAGATTATGATGAAAAAATTTTTATGACTCCTGATGGAAAGTTATTTTCACAAAAATATGCTAAAGATTTAACTGATAAGAAAAATATTATCATTCTTTGTGGACGTTATAAAGGAGTTGATCAAAGAATTAGAGATTACTTAATTTCCAAAGAAATATCTATTGGAAATTATATTTTATCCGGAGGAGAACTCGCGGCTGCTGTTGTTGTAGAATCTGTAGTTAGATTATTACCTGGGGTAATACAAAATCAAGATTCCATTTTGACAGATTCTTTTCAAAAAGAATCCTTAATAGCCCCCCCCATTTACACTCGTCCAGTGATTTATAAAGGATGGGCTGTTCCAAAAATACTTTTATCTGGACATCACAAAAAAATCAAAGATTGGTTGTATCAAAAATCTATACAATTCAAACAAAGATTGGATGATTAGAGGATCCGTCAAAATCAATCTTTCTATAAATTAAGCGTTTTATAACTTCATTAAGTTTATCAAAGTCAAATTCTTTTATTACATCTTGCATTAAATTTCGAATTTGTGTGTTACACAAATTTCCTATACTTCCTTCATGAGAATAACAACCCTTAGTAAAGGGAATAAAACATCCATTTTGGATATCTAAACCTACTTTTTGATAAGCTTCCCTAAAAGAATATCCTTTTTCAAGAACCAACTTGTTCACGACTTCTACACTAAACAAGTATTTATACTTATCATCCTGAATAATATCCTTTTTTATTATGATATGATTCAACATATATTGAAACATGGACAAACATTTTTTCATTTCTTCAAAAATAGGAATAAATCTTTCTTTAATAATTTGAAAATCTCTATGATATCCAGAACATAAATTAGAAGAAATCAAAGAAATTTCATTAGGTAATGAAGTAATTCTATTACATTTAGCTCGTATAATCTCAAAAACATCTGGATTTTTCTTATGAGGCATAATACTAGATCCGGTAGTAAGATCATCAGGAAAACTAATAAAATTAAAATTTTGACTTAAATACAAGCAAATATCTTGTGCCATTTTACTTAAAGTTCTTGACAAAGAAGCAATAGATTCTGAAACGATTCTTTCCATTTTTCCACGTCCCATTTGAGCATACACCACATTATAATTTAAATTATCAAAACCCAATAAATCAGTTGTCATTTTTCGATTTAAAGGTAAAGAAGATCCATAACCTGCAGCGGAACCTAAAGGATTTTTGTTCACAATACGATATGCGGTACGTATTAATAGTAAATCATCTATTAAACTTTCAGCATAAGCTGCAAACCAAAGACCAAAAGAAGAAGGCATCGCAATTTGATAATGAGTATAACCAGGTATTATTATATTTTTATGTTCTTCGCTTAATTTTAATAATAAATCAAAAAAAGAATAAGTTAGGTATACAATTTCCTTGATTTCTGTACGAACAAAAAGCTTCAAATCCACCAAAATTTGATCATTTCTGGATCTCCCACTATGTATTTTTTTCCTACGTTTCCTAAACGATTGATTAACAAAAATTCTACCTGAGAATGAATATCTTCTATTCCTTCATCGATCTTGAAATTATTCTTCAAAATTTCGTGAACATAAATGTTACGCAATTCCTGAATTAAAATTTTTAAATCTTTTTTATTTAATAATCCTATACTTTTCAACATAATAACATGAGCTATGGTTCCTATAACATCATGTGGGGCTAAAAATAAATCTATTTTTGAATCCTTACTTGAAGTAAAATTTACGATTTCTTTATTAAAACTAAAATTCGTTTTTTTTTCCCAAATTTTCACGGAATAATATTTTTTCTATATTTGATGAATTATAAAATTAGAAGATAAAACTATAAACTTTATGTAAATAAAGAAAAATTTTTAATAAAATTAAATTAATTAATGGATTATGAATAAAAAACATAATACAATAAAAGATTATACAGCAGATAGTATTCAATCTCTTGAAGGAATTGAACATATTCGACTCAGACCCTCTATGTATATTGGGGACGTAGGGGTTAGAGGATTACACCATTTAGTTTACGAAGTCATAGATAATTCTGTAGATGAATCTTTAGCAGGTTTTTGTAATAAAATATGGGTTACAATTCATAAAAATGGATTTATTACGGTACTTGATAATGGTCGTGGAATTCCAATAGACATTCATAAAAAAGAAGGAAAATCGGCTCTAGAAGTTGTTATGACTAAAATTGGTGCAGGTGGGAAATTTGATAAAAATTCTTATAAAGTTTCTGGAGGATTACACGGAGTAGGAATTTCTTGTGTCAATGCTCTATCTAAAAAACTTATAGTTACAATTTATCGTAACGGAAAAATTTACCAACAAGAATATTTAAGAGGAAAACCTCTTTATTCTGTAAAATGTTTAGGAAAAACTAATATGCAAGGAACAAAAATTTATTATCTTGCTGATCATTCTATTTTTAATTCCATTATATATAATCATGAAATTATAGCTAATCGATTAAAAGAATTATCTTTTTTAAATAAAGGTTTGTACTTATTTTTAAAAGACGAAAGAGAGAATATAAAAGAACATTTTTTTTCTGAAAATGGATTAAAAGAATACCTTCAAATTTTAGATAAAAATCAGGAATCTTTAACCAAAGATATCCTTTTTATTGAAGGAGAGAAAGATAATACTATTGTAGAAATTGCAATGCAATACAATACTTCTTTTAAAGAAAAAATTTATTCCTATGTAAACAACATCAATACTTATGAAGGAGGAACTCATATTTCTGGTTTTCGAAGAGCATTGACAAGAACGTTAAAAAAATATGTAGATGGATATGGTAATATTTTATCTAATAAGATAGAATTAACTGGAGACGATTTTAGAGAAGGCATTACGGCTATTATATCTGTTAGAGTAATGGAGCCTCAATTTGAAGGACAAACTAAAACAAAATTAAGTAATCACGAAGTAGGAGGTATCGTGGACAAAATAGTAGGAGAAACGTTGTATAGTTATTTAGAAGAACATCCTGGTGATAGAAAAAAAATTATTGATAAAATAATATTATCAGCTAAAGCGCGTCAAGCTGCTAAGAAGGCTCGTGAGTTGATCCAAAAAAAGACTTCAATAAGTAGTATTTTACCTGGAAAATTAGCGGATTGTTCTTTCAATAATCCAGAAAATTGTGAAATTTATTTAGTAGAAGGAGATTCTGCTGGAGGAACAGCGAAACAAGGCAGAGATAGAAATTTTCAAGCGATTTTGCCTTTACGAGGTAAAATCCTAAATGTTGAAAAAGCTATACAATATAAAATATTTGAAAATGAGGAAATAAAAAATATATTTACTTCTTTGGGAGTTTCTATTGGGACAGAAGAAGATCAAAAAATTCTAAATATAAAAAAACTAAGATATAATAAAGTTATTATCATGACAGATGCAGATATAGATGGAAGTCATATTTCTACTTTAATTTTAACATTGTTTTTTCGTTATATGAAACCATTAATAGAGAAAGGCCACATCTATATTGCTACACCTCCACTTTATTTAATTCGAAAAGGAAATCATTATCAATATGCTTGGAGTGATCAAGAAAGAGAAAACATTATACATAAATTAGGAGGAAGAAAATCTATCAAAATACAACGATATAAAGGATTAGGAGAAATGAATGCAGAACAACTTTGGGAAACAACTATGAATCCCAAAAAAAGAACTTTACGTAAAGTAAATATAGACGATTATTCAGAAGCAGACAGAATATTCTCCATTCTTATGGGAGATGAAGTTCCTCCAAGAAGAAATTTTATAGAACAAAATGCGATACATGCAAAAATTGATGTTTAGTTTGTTTCATTAATTAAATAAATAAATAAAATTGATCATATTGTTATGAATTATATTCAATCAATCCTATTAGGGGTTATTGAAGGAATTACAGAATTTTTTCCTATTTCTTCTACAGGACATATGATTCTTGCGGCTTCCATAATGGGAATACTAGAAAATAAAATAATGAATTTATTTCTTGTTTCTGTTCAGTTTGGAGCCGTTTTATCTGTAGTTTTTTTGTATAAAAACAAGTTTTTTTTTCAAAAATTGGATTTTTATATAAAAATTTTTATAGCTAGTTTTCCTGTTGGAATTTTTGGTTTTTTATTGAATAAAATCACAAATTTTTTTTTATATAGACCACTTATAGTCGCTTTATCTCTTTTGATAGGAGGATTGGTAATTTTGAAAGTAGAAACTTTTTATGAAAAAAATTTTTATAATAGAAAAAATAGTATTACTTATTTGAAAGCTTTGATCATTGGATTATTTCAATGTATGGCTTTAATTCCAGGAGTATCTAGAAGTGCAACCACTATTGTGGCTTGTATGCTACAAAATGTGAATAGAATAAAAGCTATTGAATTTTCTTTCTTCTTATCTGTTCCTGTTATTGGAATTGCTACATGTAAAAAATTATTTGACTATTATTTTCAATTGAATTCTTTCACATTTAAAGATATAGAATTATTGTTATTAGGAAATATAATATCTTTTGTCACTGGAATGATAGCTATCAAATGTTTCACAAAATATTTAAAGAATTTTAAATTATTTGGATATTATAGAATTGTTTTAGGAACTTTTTTTATTATTGTACATTATTTAATAAAACCAATTGGAAAATTTTGAGTACGAATTTATTAGAATTTAAAAATGGGAAAATATTGTTAGTAGATAAACCATGGGGATGGACTTCTTTTGATATTGTTAAAAAAATAAAAAACTATATTCTCACTGAGACTATAAAAAAAGAAAATTTGAAAATCGGACATGCCGGAACTTTAGATCCTTTTGCTACAGGTTTATTAATTGTACTAACAGGAAAATATACTAAAAAAGTAAATGAGATTCAAAATTATAAAAAAATTTATACAGGTATTATAAAATTAGGTTGTGAAACCTTATCTTTTGATTCAGAAACAGAAGAGTATAATTTTTCTTCCGTTTCGCATGTTACTCCTCAATTGATTAAAAAAATATCTAAAAAATTTTTGGGAGAAATAGATCAATATCCTCCATATTTTTCTGCCTTGAAAACAAAAGGAAAAAGATTTTATGAATATGCCAGAAAAGGTAAAAAAATACTTATAAAATCTAGACGTGTGAAAATTTACAAATTTCATATTATAAAAATAGGAATTCCCTACGTAAAATTTTTTATAGAATGTGGAAAAGGAACTTATATTCGATCTATAGCACAAGATTTTGGTAAAGCGCTTCGAAGCGGAGCTTATATTCTTTCTTTAAGAAGAGAACGAATAGGAAATTTTTCTATGACTATGAATTGTTCTTTTATAGAATTAAATGTTTCAAAAGAATTTTCATGTTACTTACTAGATTAAATTTTATATTTTTTGTACCATATATGAAACTTTTTTTGCGATTCTTCATTGGTTAATACACCTTTTTTAACTCCTTTTAATAAATGTTTTTTCAATAATACACCGGTTTTGGAAAAAATGGATTTTACCGTATTGGTAGGTTGTGCTCCTTTCATTAACCAGGATACAGCGTCTTCCATTTTTAATACAGTTGAAGGAGGATCCGTATGAGGATTATAAGTTCCTAACTTTTCGATAAATTTTCCATCTCGTGGAGCACGAGAGTCAGTTACAACTATATGATAAATAGGTCTATGTTTTTTCCCAATTCTTTTTAAACGAATTTTTACGGACATAATTTGTGATAAATTTATATTATAATTATATACGAAACCTTTTAAGGTTTTTATAGCAAAGTAGACCAAATTTAGATATAATTATCATGTTTTTGAAAAAAAATGGTATATATTTACATTTTTCATAGACCCGTTGTGTAATGGAAGCACAGCAGATTTTGGTTCTGTTAGTTGGGGTTCGAATCCCTACGGGTCTGTTACCTGACCATATTGGTATAGTATTTTGATTTGATTGGATTTTTTGGTATAAAATGAGTATAGGAATGAAAATAAAAAAGGAAAAAGTCTTATTAATAGCTTTTTTAAGTGTTTTGGCATATATATTTATTCATTTATCAAAATCCTTGTTAGGATTAGATAAATTTACTCTTTGCATATTAAGATGTTTTGTGATATCTATTTTCATATTGTATTCTTTTCTGAAAAAAGACTTAACTACTTGGATCTTATTATCTATTATCATAGGAATAGAAATGGGATTAGATCTTCCAAAAATTGCTGTAGAATTAAGATTTTTATCTCAAATATTTTTGAGATTGATCAAAACTATCATTTCTCCAATACTGTTTTCAACTTTAGTCGTTGGAATAGCAAGTCATTCTAATATTAAACAGTTAGGTAGCATGGGATGGAAATCCCTACTATATTTTGAAGTGGTAACAACTTTAGCTTTATTTATTGGTCTTATTGCTATTAATGTATCTCAAGCCGGAGTAGGTATTGTGATGCCTTCAGGCATTACAGAACAACAATTACCAAAAGTAGAAAGTAGAACTTGGCAAGACACAATTCTTCATGTGTTTCCGGAAAATTTTATAAAATCTATATATCATGGAGATGTATTACCTATAGTGGTATTTTCCGTTATATTTGGTATATCTATGGTTTTTTTAGAAGATAAAAAACGAAGTCCTATATTACTATTTGCAGAAAGCCTTTCAGAAATCATGTTTAAATTTACTAAAATTATTATGTATTTTGCTCCTATAGGAGTAGGATCCGCCATTGCTTATACAGTAGGACATATGGGGTTGGATATTTTATATAATTTATTTCAGTTGTTGTTGACTCTTTATATAGCTTTACTGATTTTTTTGATAGTTATTTTGCTTCCTATTCTTTTGTGGATTAAAGTCCCTTTAAAAGCTTTTATCAAAGCATTAACTGAGCCTGTATCACTCGCGTTTGCGACTACGAGTTCCGAATCTGCCTTGCCTTTACTTATGGAAAATTTAGAAAAATTAGGTGTCCCCAGAAAAATTATAGCTTTTGTGATTCCTACAGGTTATAGCTTCAACTTAGATGGAACAACTCTTTATTTATCTTTGGCAACTGTTTTTGTAGCACAAGCATCTGGTATTCCTTTGAGTTTTAGTCAACAAATATTTATAGGACTAACGTTAATTTTAACTAGTAAAGGAGTTGCTGGAGTACCCAGAGCCTCTTTAGTAATTCTTTTAGCCACTGTAGCTTCTTTTGGATTACCTACTTGGCCTATATTAGCTATTATAGGCATAGATGAATTAATGGATATGGCTAGGACGACCGTAAATGTTATAGGAAATGGATTAGCTAGTTGTGTTATAGCTCGTTCTGAAGGAGAATTGGACGATAAAAAAATGTTAGATTATATAAAAAATGATTTGTAATTGAATTTTGAAAACAAATTGTTTTTTTTATAGAAAAAAAAAATATTCTATAAATCCAAATGGAGTAGTTACAAGCAAAAGTCATTCCAATATTGCTTTAATTAAATACTGGGGAAAACATAATAATAAAACTCAAATACCGTTGAATTCATCTATTAGTTATTCTTTAGGAGAAGTATATACGGTTACACGATTAATTTATCAAAAGAAAAAAGAAAGAAATTTACCTATAAAAGTCTTTTTTTCAGGAAAAGAAAAAACTAGTTTTCTTCCAAAAATTTTGGAATTTTTTCATAGAATTTCATCCTATTGTTCCTATTTACAAGATTTTAATTTCATTATAGAAACCTATAATACTTTTCCACATAGTAGCGGAATTGCTTCTTCTGCTTCTTCCATGAGTTCTTTAGCATTATGTATCATGGAAATAGAAAAAAAATTAGTTTCTTCTTCAAAAGAAGATTTTTTTTTAAAAAAATCTTCTTTTTTAGCTAGATTAGGTTCTGGAAGTGCTTGCAGATCTATTTATCCTGGACTTGTTGTTTGGGGATGTCACAAATCCATAAAAGGAAGTAATAATCTTTATGCTATTCCATATCCATATGAAGTTCATTCCATTTTTACAAAAATAGAAGATACTATCTTAATCATAGATGATGAACCTAAAAAAATATTGAGTTCAAAAGGGCATCAATTAATGAATGATCATCCTTTTGCTAGAGAAAGATTTAAATGTGCGACTCAAAATATGAGTAGACTTATATCTATATTAAAGATAGGAGATTTTCAAGAATTTGGAGAATTAATAGAACATGAAGCTTTGACTCTTCATGCCATGATCATGACCTCTCGTCCCTATTTTTTATGTATGAAACCAAATACTCTGAATGTGATTTATACGGTATGGGATTTTAGGAAACAAAACAAAAAAAATATTTATTTTACATTAGATGCAGGTGCCAATGTTCATCTTTTATATCCTATTCAAGAAAAAACATTCATTCTAAAATGGATATATAGTGATTTGTTTGTTTATTCTAAAAAAATTATAGAAAGTTTTTGTTTATAGAATTAATTATATTTGTCTTTTGTTTTGTGTTTGTTTTGGTGGACGTAGCTCAGTTGGTTTAGAGCATCAGATTGTGGTTCTGAGGGTCGCCGGTTCGAATCCGGTCGTCCACCCAAATTTATTTCTAATTTAAGACCTTTTTTATTCTTGTAAAGGCTTCTATAATTTTATCATCTGATGATGCGTAAGAAATCCGTAAACATTCATTATCACCAAAAGCACTTCCACTAACGGTAGCTACTTTACTTTGATCAAGTAAAAATTCAGAAAATTCATCTGAATTTTGAATTATTTTTCCATGTAATTTTTTTCCAAAAAAAGAAGAAATTTTTGGAAAAATATAAAAAGCTCCATTTGGTTGATAAAATTGAAATCCATCAATTTCTTTGATCATATCCAAAACTAGATTTCTTCTTTTTTTAAACTCTTTAATCATATATTCTATTTTATTAGGATGAGCTGCTAATGCAGTAATAGCAGCTATTTGTGCAATAGAATTAGCACAAGACGTCATCTGACCTTGTATTTTATCACAAGATTGAGCAATCCATTCTGGAGCTCCAATATATCCAATTCTCCAACCTGTCATTGAAAAAGCCTTAGATAATCCATTAACTGTGATAACTTGATTATGAATATCAGGAAATATAGCAATACTAGTATGTTTTTCTGAATAACAAATATGTTCATAAATTTCATCAGAAAGAATCATGACTTTTGGATGTTTTTTAAAAATTTCCGATAAATCTTTTAATTCTTCATAAGAATAAACGCTTCCTGTAGGATTGCAAGGACTACTGAAAATAAATAATTTTGTTTTAGATGTTATAGCTTTTTCTAATTGTTCTGGATGAATCTTAAAATCGTTTTTCATAATTGTTGGAATGATAACAGGAGAAGATTCACAAAACTTTACCATTTGTAAATAACTAACCCAATAAGGCGCGGGAATAATAACTTCATCATCTTTATTCAACAAAGATAGAAGAACATTCATTATCGCTTGTTTTGCTCCGGTAGAAACTACAATTTGAGAAGGGGTGTATTTTAAACGATTATCACGAGAAAATTTTTCGCATATCATTTTTTTAAGTTCGAAGTATCCGGATACAGGAGTATAATAATGATAACCTTCATCTATCGCTTTTTTTGCAGAGGATAAAACAAAATTAGGAGGGGAAAAATCTGGTTCTCCCAAACTCAAGTTTATAATGTTATAACCTTTATTTTTTAATTCTCTAGCTTTAGCTGACATAGCTATAGTTTGTGAATAAGATATATTTTGTAAACGATAAGATAATCTATTTTTCATATCATAAATATTTATGGAATTATTTGAAATGATTACAAATCTAAATAAATTTGGTTATAAGTTTATTTATCCATTTATCATGGAATTAATTAAAAAATATTTTCCAAATTTATTGGATCAACAAATCTATAGATTATCTTCTTTAAAAAATTTATATGCGTATTGGAATGCATATGTTAATTTAGTCTCTAG
Organism: Blattabacterium cuenoti; assembly: GCF_014251315.1. Classification (NCBI taxonomy): domain Bacteria; kingdom Pseudomonadati; phylum Bacteroidota; class Flavobacteriia; order Flavobacteriales; family Blattabacteriaceae; genus Blattabacterium; species Blattabacterium cuenoti. The sequence continues at coordinate 301,148 of NZ_CP059185.1, forward strand.
AAAAACATTTCACGATTTTTATCAACAACACGTTCTTTTTTGTTTAGGAATAGCTAAAGTATTTTCTTTTGATCCTGGATCATGTGTTCTAGATTTAGGAACAGGAGGAGGCTTCCCTGGAATTCCTTTATCCATAGTTTTTCCTCATACAAAATTTATATTAGTAGACTCTATTAGAAAAAAAATTAAAATTATAGAAAAAATTATATATCATCTTCATTTAAAAAATGTATATCCTATTTGTTTTCGTGCAGAAAAATTAGAAAATAAATTTGATTTTGTGGTTACTAGAGCTGTAAAAAAAATAAATATCATTCATAATTGGACAAAAGATAAATTTAAATATAAATCCAATTCAAGAATCAAAAATGGAACTTTTTATCTAAAAGGAGGAAATATTTACGATGAATTAAAAGAATTTCCTTATGCAATAGAATATCCTTTAAATTCTTATTTTGAAGAACCATTTTTTATAACTAAAAAAATTGTTTGGATATCCAACATTTAATAGAAACCGATTAAAAATGAATCCTAAAAAAATTTTTGTAGAAAAAGTGAAACAAAAAGGTGGATGGGTAAATGCTCATGCTCACTTAGATAGAGCTTATACTCTCACAAAAAAAAATTTTAAATATTCTTATTTCCCCCTTCAAAAAAAATGGTATCTGGTTGATGAAATGAAACGTTTAGCTACAGAAGAGGATATTTATATCCGTATGGAAAAAGCTTTAGAATATTTTTTAATGCAAGGAACACAAGCTTTATGTTCTTTTATTGATGTAGATGAAATTATCGAAGATCGATCCTTAAAAGCTGCTAAAAAATTGAAAAATAATTATGGAAATTCTATTCATATTTGTTTTGCTAATCAAGTTCTTAAAGGCGTATTGCATAAAAAATCAAAATATTGGTTCGATAAATCAATAGAATTTGTAGATATTATTGGTGGATTACCTGCTACAGATTATGGTAAAGAAGATGAACATTTAGATATTTTATTACAAACAGCTAAAAAAAAAGGAAAAATTGTGCATGTACATGTAGATCAGTTTAATACTAGCGAAGAAAAAGAAACTGAAAAACTAGCAAAAAAAACAATTGAACATGGAATGCAAGGAAAGGTAGTAGCTATACATAGTATTTCTTTAGCTGCACATGCTAGAGATTATCGTTATAAAATATACAAATTAATGAAAAAAGCGGATTTAATGGTGATATCTTGTCCCATTGCTTGGATTGATCATACCAGAAGTGAACGTTTAACTCCTAGCCATAATTCTATCACTCCAGTGGATGAAATGGTCCCTGAAGGAATTGTAGTAGCTTTTGGAACAGATAACATTTGTGATATATACAAACCTTTTTCGGATGGAAATCTATGGATAGAACTACGAGTGATGTTAGAAGCTTGTCATTATTATGATATAGATCATTTGGTAAAAATTGCTACAATAAATGGATTAAAAGTATTAGGATTATAAGTAATTTATTTTTTATCTACTTTTACTTTTTCTGGACGCATTTGTGGAAAAAGTAAAACTTCTTGAATCGATTTTTTTTGAGTAAGCAACATGACTAAACGATCTATTCCAATTCCAATCCCTGCAGTAGGAGGCATTCCAAATTCTAAAGCACGTATGAAATCTTGATCAATAGATGTAGATTCGTCTTTTGTGTTTTTTTCAGAAAACTTCATTTGTTCTCGTAAACGATCAACTTGATCAATAGGATCATTAAGTTCTGAATAAGCATTGGCAATTTCTTTTCCATTTATAATGAGTTCAAAGCGTTCTGATAAATTTTTTTGATAACGATGTCTTTTGGTTAAAGGACTCATTTCTACAGGATAATCAATAATAAAAGTAGGATTTATGTAATTTTTTTCGCATTTTTCTTCAAAAATGTTCTCAATCAGTTTCGCTTTACTCATTTTTATATTTTCTTCTATATGCAATTTCTTACAAATTTTTCTTAATTCTTCTTTTCCCATTTCTTTAAGATCAAATCCGGTATATTTTTTAATAGAATCCAATATGGGGATACGAGGAAAAGGAGTTTGAAAACTAATATGATTATTTTTTGTAAATTCATTACAGATACATTTCATCAATTTTTCTGTAAAATTCATCATCCAGTAATAATCTTTATAAGCTACATAAAGTTCTAATACAGTAAATTCTGGATTATGAAGACGATCCATCCCCTCATTTCTGAAATTTCTAGAAAATTCATATACTCCGTGAAATCCACCAATAATCAGTCTTTTTAAATAAAGCTCATTAGCTATACGTAAATATAATGGAATTCCCAGTGTATTATGATACGTTTCAAAAGGACGAGCTATAGCTCCTCCAGGAATGGATTGTAGAATAGGAGTATCTACTTCTATATATCCTTTATCATCCAAAAAATTTCTTATTTTTTGGATGATACGAGTACGTTTCAAAAAAATTTTTTTTACATGATCATTGACAATAAGATCTACATAACGCATACGATAACGTTGTTCTGTATTGGAAAAAGCATCATATATTTTTTTATTTTTATCCATTTTGACTTGTGGTAAGGGTCGTATAGATTTGGATAATAAAGTGAATTTATGAACATGTATGGTCATTTCATCCATTTTTGTCTTAAATAAAATCCCTTTTATTCCAATAATATCTCCTATGTCTATAAGTTTTTTTAAAAAAATATTGTAAACATTCTCTTTCTCTTTTTTCATTTGATCCGAAAATAAATAATCCTGAGTAAAGTATATTTGCATACAACCCGTATGATCTTTAATTTCTCCAAAAGAAGCTTTTCCTAAAATCCGCAAACGCATTAACCGTCCCGCTATACTTATAGTTTCTTTTTCCGTGAAATTTTTTTGTATATTACAAATGGTAGTGGTTATAACATATTCTTCTGATGGATAAGGGTTGATTCCCAATATTTTCAGTTGATCTAATTTTTTTCTTCGTATAATTTGTTGTTCTGATAAATAGGTCATAGACTGATTTATGTGTATGTCCCCCATATGACATGACATATGAAACGAACGAAAGGTACATTTGTTTTTTTTATTATTTATATAAACTTTTCAAGAAATATGAAAAAAAAAATACTTTTTTTCGAAGATTTAGGAAAAAAAGAATATCAAGAAACTTGGAAATACCAAAAAAAATTATTTGATGACATCATACAAAAAAAAATAAATAATATACCGGATCAAAAAGCAGGATATCTGCTGTTTGTCGAGCACCCCCATGTATATACTATAGGTAAAAATGGGAAAAAAGATAACCATTTGTTGGTTTCGTCAGATTTTTTGAAAAAAATAGATGTTTCTTTTTATCAAACAGATAGAGGGGGTGATATCACTTACCATGGGCCTGGACAATTGGTAGGATATCCTATTTTAAACATGGATTATTTTTTTACGGATATTCATGAATACCTTCGTCTTTTAGAAGAAGTTATGATCCATTTTTTATGGAAAAATTATGCAATTAAGGGAGAACGAAAAAAAGGAAAAACAGGGGTTTGGTTTAATGTAAAAAATGGAAAATCCAGAAAAATATGTGCAATAGGAATTAGAATGAGTCGATGGGTTACCATGCATGGTTTTGCTTTAAATGTGAATACAGATTTACAGTATTTCAATCACATTATTCCTTGTGGAATTTATAATCAAGAAGTGACTTCTTTAAAACAAGAATTGAAAACAAATGATATCTCTTTTCAAAAAGTGAAAAGTATGGTAAAAAAATCTTTTCAAGAAATTTTTGATGTAGAATTCATAAACATTCCGTTTTAATTATTGGTTCTGCTATCATAATTCCATCCTTATCTACTTTTGTGATTAATACATCTTGTAATGTATTTTCATATATAGAAGAATTGTTTGAATTTAATGACATCTTAGTTCGAATATAATTTTCTGTATATCCATACAAATATTCTTTATTGTGAGAATTATTTTCGAATAATACGGTTTTTTTAGTAAAAATTTGCTTTTTGCAAAAAAAACGATATTTTTTTTTTGAAAGTTCTCTCAAAATTTGATTCCGTTTCCATTGAATTTTTTTAGATATATTTTTTTGCATGGCACTGGATTTTGTATTTGGTCTATCGGAATAGGTAAATATATGTAAAGATGAAATTTCTAATTTTTTCAAAAAATGATAAGTTTCCAAAAAATGTTTATGTGTTTCTCCAGGAAAACCAACAATAAGATCTGAACCTATATAAGCATCTGGCATTAAACATCGAATTTTTTTTATTTTTTCTTGATAAAGTTCTCGTCTGTAACGTCTATGCATTTTCCCTAATATATCATTACTACCAGACTGTAAAGGAATATGAAAATGAGGGACAAAATGTTTGCTTTTAGACAAAAATTCAATACATTCATTTTTAAGCAAGTTAGGCTCTATGGAGGATAAACGTATTCTTCCTTTTTCATCTATTTGATCTATAGCTTGGATTAAATCAAAAAATGTATATAACTGGTGATTTCGATTTTCTCCGTATATATTTTTTCCATAGTCTCCTATATTGACACCTGTTAACACGATCTCTTTGACTCCTTGGTTAAAAAGAAATCTAATATTTTTCAATATATTTTCTATGCTATCAGAACGAGAGGGCCCTCTTGACATAGGAATGATGCAATAACTGCACTTATAATCACATCCATCCTGTATTTTTAAAAAGGAACGAGTTCTATCTCCAACGGAAAACGATGGAAAATAAGTTTTCTTAGAAATAATTTTTGCATAATATTTTTTTTTAAAAAACCATTCTTTATTATTAATATTATTAATATAATCTATGATTTTAGATTTTTCTTCATAGCCTAGAACTAGATCTACCCCAATAATAGAAGACACTTCTTCAGGATTCAGTTGAGCATAACATCCTATTGCTACAATAATAGCTTTTGAATTTTTTTTCATAGTAGAACGTACAATATGCTTCAATTCAATTTCTGCATTTTTTGTTACAGAACAACTATTGATCACATAAATATCTGCATAACTATTGAAAGAAACATGTTGATAATATAAGTTAGAAAACTTTCTTGCTATGGTAGAGGTCTCTGCGTAATTGAGTTTACACCCCATAGTGTAAAATGCTACTTTTCTTTTCAACATTTATTTTGATGTGCTATGATATTCTGTAGAATATAATTCTATAAACTTAAGATGAAAAATAATCTTCAATTCCACTATGACTGGCTTTTATAGCTTTTTTTCCTTTTGTCCAATTTGCTGGACATACTTCTCCACTTTTTTCATAATATTGAAGAGCATCTATCATCCGAATAGCTTCATGTACATTTCTTCCTAAAGGAAAATCATTAATTAAAATATGTCTTATGATCCCTTCTTTATCTATTAAAAATAATCCTCTATAAGCAATAAGTTCTCCAGTCGCTTTCAATCCTTCATTATTGCAAATCCAACTTCCAGACAACACTCCATAGTTATGAGATATGGTTTTATTGATATCAGAAACAATAGGATAAGTGATCCCATGTATTCCCCCTTTTTCTTTTGGCATCTGTAACCAAGCCCAATGAGATTGTTCTGTATCCGTAGATACAGCAATAATTTGTACATTTCTCATTTCAAAATCTTTAATTTTTTCTTGAAATGCATATATTTCTGTGGGACAAACAAAAGTAAAATCTTTAGGATAAAAAAAAAGTAAAACATATTTACTTCCTTGAAATTGTTCTAAAGTGAAATTTTGAACAATATCTTTTCCATTTAATACCGCACTAGCCATAAAATTAGGTGCTTTTTTTGAAATCAATGTATTCATTTTTTCGTGTTTATATGCACGAATTTACCAAAACTTAAAAAAAGAAAAAAATTAATTTTTGAATCACACATATTTATGTAATTTTTTATAAAGTTCATTTTTTATATTTGTTAAATGCATAATTTTTTTTAGGAAAGTTTTTCTATCCTCATTTTTTGAAAGATAATTCTGATAATGTATGATTTCTTTCTGAATCAATTTAGAAATATATAAAGATTTATATCTCAATAAAATATCACTAATATATTGATTCATGAGATCCTCTTGAGAGGAAACTTGTATTCCTTTTCTATCCCATTTGGATAATGAATAAAATTTTGTATTTTTTTTTTCAAAAAATTTTGATAAATCTGTTTTTTTCTTTTTTAAACAAATTTTATCAAATATTTCTTGATTTTTATTCAAAGAAAAACGTAAATTCCAGCATTTAAAAACATGCAATACTTCTTCTAAAACCGTTGTGTTTGTGTTTTTTTCTTCTTTTTTTATGATTTGATTCCCATAATTTAAAATCAATTGAATCAATTCTTCTTCAAGAAGAAGAATTGTATTTGTTTTTTTTGAAGAAAAAGTTGGATCTTCCTTAACCTTATTAAATGGACTAAGTTTATGTACAATTTTTTCGTTTATTCTTTTCAATTCAAAAATCAGAACTTTTTGACGAATGTTTAGTACTTTGGAAGCTTCTTGTAGGTATAATTCCTTTTGAATAACGTTGGATATTTTTGAAATACTATTCAAAATATTTTTTACTAAAAATGATTTTTTTATGGGATCGTCTTTATGTTTATGGAATATTTCATATATTTTTTGTTTAAAGGAAACAAAATTATAACTATTTTTTGCTACAAAATCTCTGAGTTGAGAATGAGAAAAACAATATTTTTTGGATATAGAATCTGGATCTTCTCCATTAGAAATAAATAATATACGTAAATTCATTTCTTGTTCTAGCATCATATTAATTCCTCTTAAAGAGGCTTTAATTCCAGAACGATCTCCATCATAAAACAGAACAATGTTTTTTGTAAATTTTTTGATTAATAGAATTTGATTTACAGTGAGTGAAATTCCAGAAGAAGAAACTACATTTTTTATTCCAGACTGATGTAAAGAAATAACATCTGTGTATCCTTCCACTAAATAACAAAAATTTTCTTTGAGAATGTTTTTTTTAGCTTGAAAAAAACCATATAAAATTTTACTTTTTTGAAAAATATTACTTTCTGATGAATTGATATATTTAGTGGAATATTCAGAATCAATATTACGACCTCCAAAACCTATAACCCTTCCTGATAAATTATGTATTGGAAACATCACACGTTTACGGAAACAATCAAAAAAATGATTAGTTTTCTTATTGAAAACAGCAAACCCAGATTTTTTTATATCCCGTATTTTAAATCCTTGTTTTAATGCTGTTTTCGTAAGTATATTCCAAGAAATCGGTGCATATCCTAACTCGAATTTTTGAATTATTTTTATATCAAAGCCCCTTTTTTGAATTAAATAATTCAATCCATTTTCCTGTCCTTCTTTGGTAGAATATAATTGATTAATAAAAAAACGTTTTGCATAATCTTGTATCAAGTATAATTTTTCATGTTCTTCTTCCTCTTTCTTTTTTTTATGATCGTTGTCTATATGATCAATCTTGATATTATATTTCTTGGAAAGAAAACGTAACGATTCCTCATAAGTCAAATGCTCATGTTCTATAAGAAAAGTGATGATATTCCCTCCTTTTCCAGAACTAAAATCTTTCCATATTTTTTTTGTAGGAGAAACTATAAGAGAAGGTGTTTTTTCATTAGAAAAAGGACTTAATCCTCTATAATTAAACCCACTTTTTTTTAATTCTACAAAGTCTCCAATAACATCTTCTATGCAAGAAACAGAAAGTATTTTTTTTATAGTTTCTTTAGAAATCATATATATAATTAATAATGTTTAATTTCCGAATTTCATTCTATGAATAATTTCTTTTGGATTAGAATCAGAAAAAATAGTAGTTCCTGCCACTAATATATCTGCTCCATTTTTGAATAAAAAAGAAGAATTTTCTAAATTAATTCCTCCATCTACTTCTATGAGAGCAGAAGAATCTTTTTTTAAAATTAAATCTTTAGTATCTTCTAATTTTTGATATGTTTGATGAATGAATTTTTGTCCACTATAACCAGGATTAACACTCATTAATAAAACAAAATCTATATCATTAATAATATCTTGCAAAAGAAAAACTGGAGTATGTGGATTCACAGCTATACCTACTTTCATCCCATTTTTTTTTATATAATAAATTGTTCTGTTTAAATGAATGCAAGCTTCATAATGAATATGTAAATGATTGGCTCCACAATCTTTTAACTGTTCTATATAACGTTCTGGTTGTAATACCATTAAATGTACATCCATAGGCTTATGGGCATATTTTTTGATATATTTAGTAAACAAAAATCCAAAAGAAATATTAGAAACAAAAGAGGAATCCATTATATCAATATGAAACCAATCTGCTTCACTTTGATTCAGCATTTCTATATCACGATATAAAAAAGCTAAATTTGCTGAAAGTAAAGATGGAGCTATAATTTTTTTCATATTTATTTTTGATAATTAATTAAAATGATAGTTTAATATTCTCTGTTCTAGTATATTTTTATGAAATCATAGCTTCACTAATTCCAATCCGAGAAAAACCTCCATCATGATATAAATTTTGCATGGTTACTTTTCTTGTTAAATCTGAAAAAAGTGTAATTATATAGTTAGCACAATCTTGTGTGGAAGCGTTTCCTAAGGGAGATATTTTTTCAGATAATATCAAAAGTTGATTAAAACCTTTAATGGCTTTTGCTGCTCTTGTTATAGTAGGAGATTGTGATACCGTATTCACCCTTACCTTTTCTTTAATCCCCCAATGATATCCAAAATTACGTGTAACACTTTCTAAATAGGATTTATAATCTGACATATCTCCATAATGTGGAAAACTTCGATGAGAAGCAATATATGTTATAGCTACAATAGAACCCCATTTATTCATCGCTTTTTTATTCCAAGCTGTTTGCATAATCTTATGATAAGATACAGCAGATATTTCCCATCCTTTTTTTAAAAATTCATAATTTAAAGAGGTGTAAGTTAACCCCTTTCGTATATTCACAGACATAGCTATGGAATGCAATAAAAAATCTATTTTTCCTCCAAAATGATCTAATGTTTTTTCAAATAAAATATTAAGATCTGGTATGGAAGTAGCATCTGCTGGAATCACTATAGATTTTGTTTTGTGAGATAATTCATAAATTTTACCTATTCTTAAAGAGGCTGGTGTATTGGTTAATACGAAAGATGCTTTTTCTTCATAAGCACGTTCTGCTACCTTCCAAGCAATAGAACTTTCATCCAAGGCTCCAAATATAATACCTTTTTTTCCTTTCAATAGATTGTAAGACATATTCAAAATATTTAACTAAAAATACTTATTTTTTGAAATATTAAATATTTCTTTGATAACGGATAAATAGTCCAATTTTTCCCATGTGAAAAGTTCCACTTCTTGTTTTTTTTGATTTCCTTCTATATCTAAAAAAGACTTATACACTTTTTTTGGAGTTTTTCCCATATGTCCATACACAGATGTTTCTTCATACATTGGTTGACGCAATTTTAATCTTTTTTCTATAGCATAAGGACGTAAATCAAAAATTTTCTTTATATTTGACGTAATATTTTCATTATTTATTTTTGATTTACCATAGGTATTTACAAAAATTCCTATGGGGTCCGAAATGCCTGCAGCGTAAGATATTTGTATCAGCAATTCATCTGAAATTCCTGCTGCTACTAAGTTTTTAGCTATATGTCTAGCGGCATAAGATCCAGATCTATCCATTTTAGATGGATCTTTTCCAGAAAAAGCTCCTCCTCCATGAGATCCTCTTCCTCCATAAGTATCTACTATAATCTTTCTTCCAGTTAAACCAGTATCCCCATGAGGTCCTCCCGTTACAAATTTTCCTGTTGAATTAATGTAATATTTTGTTCTATCCGTGAATAATTTTTTTACATTTTTTATATTATTCATTACTCTTGGTATGAGAATATTTTTAACATCATGAACTATACGTCTATGCATTCTTTCTTTCGTGTCAAATTCATCATGTTGAGTTGAAATGACAATAGCATGAATATGTACCGGAACATTAGCATTAGAATATTCTAAAGTGACTTGAGATTTTGCATCTGGACGTAAATAAGTCATTTTTTCTCCTTCGTTTCTAATAAACGAAAGTTCCCTTAATATATGATGTGAAATCTCTAATGACAAAGGCATATAATTTTCCGTTTCTCTCACAGCATATCCGAAAACAAGTCCCTGATCTCCAGAACCTTGTTCTTCTTTTTTTGATCGTTGAATTCCCTCTAATAGATCTAAAGATTGTTCTTGAATAGAAGAAATAACTCCACAAGAATCTGCATTGAATCTATATTCATTTTTAGTATACCCTATTTTTCTAAGGATATTACGAGCTATTTTTTGAACATTAACCCAGGTCTTAGAATTGACTTCTCCAGCTAATATAATTTGTCCCGTGGTGACTAAAGTTTCTATAGCTACTTTTGCATTTGGATCATACGCTAAAAAATGATCTAATATAGAATCAGATATTTGATCTGAAATTTTGTCAGGATGACCTTCTGAAACAGATTCACTGGTAAATAAATAAGCCATTTTTAGGACTAAAAAGTATTTTTACTTCTTTTTTTAAAAAATTACCTAATTTTGATTTGATTTTGAATTTTAATAGATTCTTGATGCAAAAGTTTAAAAACTCCTTCAAGCAATTCTTCAGAAATTCCTAAACTTTTCCCAAAAAAAAGAGATTTTTTCATAATATCTTTCCATCTACTGGGTTGAAAAATAGCAATATCTGAAGATTTTTTCAAAGTTCCTAATTTTTTAGAAATGTTCATTCTTTCTGCTAAAAGTGCAATAATATTTTCATCTAGTTCATCAATTAAAATCCTAAAAGAATCTAAATATCTTTTACTTTTCTGATTATATTTTTCGGTACATGTTAATTCTTTTAACATTTCCAAAAGATTTTCTGGAGTAATTTGTTGTTGAACATCGCTCCAAGCATGATCGGGATTACAATGACTTTCTATCATTAATCCCTCATATTGAAAAAAATGAAAAGCTTTTTTTGCTATATCTAAAAGTCCTTCTTTATTTCCACAAATATGTGAAGGATCACATAAAATAGGAATTCTAGGAAGAAGGCTCCTAAAATTTAATAAAAGGTTCCAATTAGGTTGATTTCGATATTTTGAGTTTTTGTAGGTATAAAAACCACGGTGTATAACTCCTAATTTCCTGATTCCCTTACCCGATAAACGTTCTAAAGCTCCTATCCATAATTCTACATCAGGATGAATAGGGTTTTTCACCAAAACAATTTTATTATTTTCTCCTTCCAAAGCATCCGCTATTTCTTGAATCGTAAAAGGGCTCGCCGTGCTTCTAGCTCCTATCCAAAGAATATCTATTCCAAAAGAAATGGCTAACTTCACATGTTCTGCATTCGCTATTTCTGTAGCCACCATTAAACCCGTACTTTTTTTCACCTTATGAAGCCATTCAAGTCCTATTTTTCCAATTCCCTCGAAATTATTAGGTTTCGTTCTAGGTTTCCATATTCCAGCTCTAAATACTTGAACATAGGAAGGATTCAATCTACGGGCTGTTTCTAATATTTGTTCTTCACTTTCCGCACTGCAAGGACCAGATATAATGAAAGGTTGATTCCACTTATCAATCCAAGATCTGTCTATACTATTATTCAATTTTTCCATCACAATACATTTAATTTACACATATTTTTTATCTTTTATATTGTTCGCCTTTTTCATATACTGATCTATTTTATGAAATTCTTTGTCTATTAAATAATTACGAAATTTATTTAAATAATCAATATAAAAATCTATAGCTTGAATCATATTTTTTCTATTCGAAATGAAAATAGGCAACCATGTTTCAGGGTTACTTTTAGCCAAACGTGTAGTAGAATCCAATCCACTCCCCATCATATTATTAAAAATTTTTTTTTCATTTTTAAATTTTTTTAAAACTGTACTAGCCAAAGCAAAAGAAATCACATGAGGTAAATGAGATATATAAGCAATATATAAATCATGTTCTTTAGAAGTCATATAAATCATACGCATTTTCATAATAGAATAAATTTTTGTAGCAACATTCATTGCATCTGTAGCGCTCAATTCAGAATCACAAATGATGCATTTTTTTTGAAAAAACAAATCAGAATCAGCTGAAATAGGTCCAGAATTTTCAATTCCTGCAATCGGATGTGTAGCTACAAAACGACTTCTATTAGGGTGAGAATCAATCCTATTACAAATATCATATTTAGTTGATCCCGTGTCTAAAACGACTGTATCCGTACTAACTCTAGTCAGAATACTTGGAAGTATTTTTTCTATTCCGTCTACGGGAATAGATAAAATAATTACTGAAGATTGCATAATGAGATCCTGTAAAGGAATTATTTCATCTACAATTCCAAGTTTTACAGCACGTAAAGCATTTTCTTTATTAGAATCTGATCCTATAAATTTATCTCCAAAATTGGATTTTTTCAATCCTAATCCAATGGATCCACCAATCAATCCTAATCCTATTATTCCAATATTCATGAAAAAATTCTATTTTTTGCCTGTTCCAAAATTTTGATTGGACAACACATAGAAAATCTTACATATCCTTTTCCATTATGACCGAACACTCTTCCAGGTGTGACAAATATGTGATAAGTTTTTAGAAACTTTTCGGCCCATATACGATCATTTTTATCTGCATCAGTGATTTTTGCCCAAACAAATATTCCAGAACTTTTTATTGCATATTTTAAATTTAAATAATCACATATTTCCCATATAATTTTTTTTCGTTTAAGATATTCTATATTAAGTTTTTCAAACCATTTTGAATCATGATTCATGGCTTCTATAGCTCCAATTTGTATGGGATAATACATTCCAGAATCCATTTGACTTTTTATTTTCAAAATATTCTGAATAAATTCCTTTTTTCCTATTATCATTCCAACACGCCATCCAGACATATTATAACTTTTACTTAAAGAATTTAATTCCAAAGCTATATCTTTAGCTCCTTTCACATTAAAAATGCTTAAAGGACGTTTCTGATTCAATATAAAACTATAAGGATTGTCATGAACGAGTAATACACGATTTTTTTTCGCAAAAAAAACAATTTTTTCTAATTCTTCAAAAGAAATTGTGGCCCCCGTAGGCATGTGAGGATAATTAATCCACATTATTTTTGCATTTGTTCTAGATAGGTTATCCAACCTAGGAATCCAATTTTCATTCTCATAAAGATCATAATAAATGATTTTTGCTTCCAAAAGTTTTGATATTGAAGAATAAGTAGGATATCCAGGATCAGGAATTAATACTTCATCTCCTTTATCTAAATAAGACATACTTATATGCATAATTCCTTCCTTAGAACCTATTAATGGTAAAATTTCATTTTTAGGATCCAGATCAATTTGATATATTTTTTTATACCAATTCGAAATGGCATTCCGAAGTGCTTCTATTCCAATATAACTTTGATAAGTATTAGCATGCTTTAATTCTGACGCTTTTTTCATTTTATGTACAACCCCATATGGAGGAAGTAAATCAGGATTTCCAATTCCCAAATTAATGATTTTTACCCCATCTTTTTCAAGATTATGAATTTCCTTCATTTTTTCGGAAAAAAAGTATTCCGATATTTGATGCGTCCTTTTTGCTGCTATAATCATATAATCATGAGATTATCATTAGGATCTGATTCTCCCATTTTTATATTCTCCCATAATAGATAATTGATAAAGACAGGGAATTTTTTGTATTTTTTTTTTCATATTTTCATAATATTTTATATTGTTAAATATAATATCCACATAAAATGAATATTCCCAAGGTCTTTGTATGATAGGAATAGATTGTATTTTCGTCATGTTAATTCCAAGACTAGATATAAGACTCAATATTTGAGATAAACTACCAATAGTATGCGATATTTTGAATATTAATGAAGCTTTATTAAAATAATCATTTTCTTGTTTGTAACAATTTTTAATAATAAAAAATCTAGTAAAATTACTTGTAATAGTTTGTATATTTTTTGAAATGATTTCTAGACCATATTCTTTAGCCGCATTTTCAGATGCTATTGCAGCTAAACCTTTTTTTTTGCATATAGAAACATATTTAGCAGCAGCAGCTGTATCCGAATATTCGGATATTTTGATATAAGGATGTGCATCTATGAATAATTCACATTGTAAAATAGCCATGGGGTGAGAATATATCTCCTTAATCTCTTCTATATTTTGTCCGGGATAAGCCATCAGATGATGTTGTATCGGCATATATACCTCTCCCACTATTTTCAAATTGTATTCAGATAAAAGACTGTAATTCGTTAATATTGTTCCCGCTATGGTATTTTCTATAGCCATAACCCCAACATCTACATTAGATTTAGCTACAGAAACAGCCAATTCTCTAAAAGAAGAACATTCCATCAATTTATAATTGCATCCTTCAAAATAGCTGGAAACAGCTGCATGATGAAAACATCCCCTTACCCCTTGTATCGCTATTTTTTTCATGAAACCAAAAAAAGATTGAATCACTATCAATCAACGCGGATAAATTTTATTGAAGCAAAGATAAAAAATTATTCTCAATTTTATCAATTTTTCAAAATTGAAAATGATAAAATATGAATTGATAACAAAAAGATTAAAACGGTTAACTTTATATTTTCGTATTCTATTCTACTATATGCATATGAAAAAAAAAAAATATTCCATAGGATGGAGGAATGAAAACAAGCACCCTTCTCTTTCGGAAGTTTTTTCTTCCGTTTCTGTTCCTAAGCAGAAAGGAATATGGAAAAAACTTTTTGCTTTTACCGGTCCAGGGTTATTAGTTGCTGTAGGATATATGGATCCAGGAAATTGGGCAACAGATATTGCTGGAGGAGCTCAATTTGGTTATATGCTATTATCCGTTATTTTTATATCTAATTTTTTTGCCATTATTTTGCAACATTTAGCTTTAAAATTGGGAATTGTTTGTGAGAGAGATTTAGCTCAAGCTTGTAGAGATCATTATCACCCATTTATTAACTTCATTCTGTGGATTTTATGCGAAATTTCTATTGCGGCTTGTGATTTAGCTGAAATCATTGGTTCTGTATTAGCCTTAAAATTACTTTTTGGGATTCCTATTACATGGGGGGTATTAATCACAGCTATAGATGTTTTAATTATTTTATTTTTTCAATATAAAGGGTTTAGATATATTGAAAGTGTAGTAGCAGCTTTAATTTTTACAATTTTAGTTTGTTTTAGTTTTGAAATTGTGAGTTCCAAACCTGAAATTTTTCCCATATTACAAGGTATTGTACCTAATCCTGAAATTATGAAAAACTCGCATTCTTTTTACATATCTATAGGAATATTAGGAGCTACAGTAATGCCTCATAATCTTTACCTTCATTCAAGCATCATACAAACTAGAGATTATCCACGTACTTTTGAAGGAAAAAAAATGGCTATAAAATATGCAACTATAGACAGTACTTTATCTTTATCCTTAGCATTTTTTATCAATGCAGCTATATTAATTATATCTGCAGCCACTTTTCATAAAGCTGGACATACAGAAGTTTCATCTATTATGGATGCACACAAACTTCTGTCTCCTATACTAGGTTCTAGCCTAGCTGGAGTTTTTTTTGCATTAGCTTTACTAGCATCAGGACAAAATTCTACATTAACTGGAACTCTAGCTGGACAAATAGTCATGGAAGGATTTCTTAACATAAAATTCAAACCTTGGATTCGAAGATTAATTACAAGACTTATAGCTATTGTTCCAGCTATGATCGCCTCTATTGTCTATGGAGAAAAAGGAACAACTGAATTATTAATAATTAGTCAAATCATTTTATCAGCACAATTAAGTTTTGCGATTATTCCATTAGTTAATTTTACAGGAGATTCTGAAAAAATGGGTCCATTTGTCAATGGAATTACTTTAAAAATATCAGCTTGGTTCATTACCATCATCATTGTCTTGCTAAATTTATTTTTATTATATGATACTTTCTTTAAGTAGAGAATACTTCAAAAGTTAACGTAAACTCGCGTTTTCGATGTAACCGGATACTTGCCTGATGTTTTCCTATTGTTTTAATCACTTTATTTCCAGGTATTCTAATAAATTTTTTATCTATAGAAACCCCTTCTTTATTCAAAACTTTCATCAAATATTGATTATTAATCGAACCGAAAAGTTTTCCTCCTTTACCTACCTTAACTGGTATTTTAATAGTTAATTTTCTTAATTTTTCTTCTATTTCCTTCGATTTTTCAATTAAAAAACTTTCTTTTTTAGAACGTTGTTTCAATATTTCATGAGTATTTTTTATAGTTCCAGGCAAAGCTAAAACAGCATATCCTTTAGGAATTAAATAGTTTCTAGCATAACCAGGTTTTACATCTAATTCATCATATTGAAATCCTAAATTTTCTATGTCTTTTTTGAGAAGAATTTTCATTTTATCTTAAATCATCTGTTACAAAAGGTAAAAGTCCAATCTGCCTACATCTCTTGATAGCCGAATTTAATTTATTTTGATTTTTTTGTAAAGTACCTGTGATACGACGTGGTAGAATTTTTCCTTGCGCATTCAGAAATTTGATTAAAAATACAGGATCTTTATAATCTATATATTTAATATTTCTTTGTTCAAAAAAGCAATATTTTTTTTCTACTTTAGTTTCTATTTTAATAGGAGATAAATATCTTAATTCATTATCTACTATTTGTTTTGCATGTTGATGGGTTTCCTCTAATGTCATAATTATTCATCTTTTTTTAACAATTTTTTTCTTCTTTTTTCCGCATATTCTATTCCATATTTATTTAATTTTACAGTTAAAAAACGTAAAATACGCTCATCTTGTCTGAATTTCAGTTCTAAATCAGAAACTAAATTAGAATTTAACAAAAATTCAAATAAGTGATAACAACCGCTTTGTTTTTTTTGAATGGAATAAGCAAATTTTTTCAATCCCCAATGTTCTTGATGAATAATTTCTCCTTTTTTTTGTATAATATAATTTTCATATTCTTTTGCTGTTTCTTTTGCTTGATCGTCAGACAATATAGGAGTTATTATGATAACATTTTCATAATGTTTAAGCATTGAATTTTTTTTTACGAAAATGTAAATCTATATTTTTATGTTCTTTTTTCAAAAAGATTCTAAATTTTTTCTTTGATTCGATTGATCAATTTTTCTATGCGTCGTATACTTTCTTTTTTTCCTAGCATTTCTAAAATTAGAAAAATATCAATTCCTTTTAGAAACCCTACTAAAGCTAAACGAAATAATTGCATGATTTTATGTTTATTTTTTATCGTATGAAATAAAAACCTCAAATTTACAGATGTAAATTGATTCATATCATATAACAATATTTTTGCATTTTCTAATTGAAGTATGGTATTTTCATGACAAATTTTATTGAAAAAATTTTCTTCATAAGAATTAGGAGGAACAAAAAAATAAAAAGAATGTTCCCATATTTCATGAATAAAATGAATTCTATCTATTGTTAAATGAATTATTTTCCATAAATAATCTTTTTTGCATAAAATAGAACGTGTTTTAATTTCCTTGAATAGAAAGGAAAATATCTCTTCTTTTTTTTTATTTAAATGTTTTTTATTGAACCAATTCGTTTTTTTGATATCAAAATAAACACCAGATTTTTTTATTTTTTCTAAAGAGAAAAAATGGATTAATTCTTGTAAAGAAAAAATTTCTCTTTTTAATCCAGGATTCCATCCTAACAAAGCTAACATATTCACAAATGCTTCTGGCAAATAACCTAATTCCCTATATCCTGGGATGATAATTTGGCTTTTTGGAACTTTCCATTGTATAGGATATATAGGAAAATTTAAACTATCTGTATTTCTTTTGCTAATTTTTCCTTTTCCATTATTTTTTAAAATTAAAGGCAAATGTGCAAAATTAGGAGGGGTCCAACCTAAAGACCTATATAACAATATATGCAAAGACGTAGAGGGAAGCCATTCTTCTCCTCTGATCACATGAGTAATTTTCATTAAATGATCGTCTATTGTATTAGCTAAATGATAAGTAGCCACTCCATCAGATTTTAATAAAATTTTATCGTCTAAGTGATTTGTATCGACTATTATATTACCACGTATGATATCATGCATTTTCAATTTTTCTCCAGGTTTTATTTTAAATCGAATCACATAAGAACAAGATCGTAATTTATCATATAATTGTTCTTTCGTCATAGTTAGAGAATTATTCAGATCCATTCTAATTCTAGAATTATAAGAAAAAACTAACCCACGATTATTATATTCTTTTCTTTTTTTATCAATTTCTTGATCTGTGTCGAAAGCATAATAAGCATCTCCTTGTTTTAACAATTTATTAATATACATACGATAAATATTATTCCTTTGAGATTGATAATAAGGAGAATAAGGGCCTCCATATCCGACTCCTTCATCAGGTTCTATCTGGCACCATTTTAATGTTTCCAAAATATACAATTCAGAATTTTCAACAAATCTTTTTCGATCAGTATCTTCTATTCTCAGGATGAATGTCCCCCCATATTTTTTAGCAAAAAGATAATTATATAATGCTGTTCTGATTCCACCTAAATGAAGTGGACCTGTAGGACTAGGGGCAAAACGAACTCTTACAGAATGTGATGACATAATTTTTTAATCTTATTTTCCAATGCAAAATTTTGAAAAAATATTATTGAGTACATCTTCCCTTGTGATTTCTCCCGTAATCTCTCCTAAATACCGTAATGCTTCTTTAAGATATATTGATACTAAATCTACTGAATATCCTTTATTAAAAGCATTATGTGCCAATGAGAGTTCTCTGAATGAGAGTTTCAAAGCTTCATAATGCCTGTATTGTGTTACCACTATTTTTTTTTCTTTTAATTTATCCAAAAATAAAGAACTCAAAGTATTGAGTACCTTTTTCACTTCATGATAATTTTTTGCCGAAATTTCAAAAAAATAAGGAATGTTTGATTTGAAATTCTCAAAATCCTGAAAACAAGATATATCCGATTTATTCGCTATGGAAAAAATATTTTTTAATGGATATTTTTTGTAAATTTTTTGAATATCACTAATAATTTTTTGTTTTTTTTGATTTGAAGAATCAAAAATATATAATATGACTTGAGCCTCTTCCATTTTTTTCATGGTTTTTTTCACTCCTATAGTTTCTATAGGATCTTTGGTTTTCCTAATTCCTGCTGTATCCAAAAAATGAAAAAGAATTCCATTTAAAATGACTTCTCCTTCCACACAATCTCTAGTTGTTCCTTCAATATGGGATATAATGGAACGGTCTTCTTGAAGAACCTGATTAAAAAAAGTAGATTTTCCCACATTGGGTTCTCCAATAATAACTACAGAAATTCCTTTCTTGATAGCATTTCCTAACGAAAAAGATCCAATTAAATCTTTTAAAGTTCCTTTTAATTCTTGTAAAAAAGAAAAGAGTTCTGATCTCTTAGCAAAAATCAGATTTTCTTCAGAAAAATCCAGTTCTAATTCTAGTAAAGATGCAAAATCCAATAATTTTTTTCTTAAATTTTTAATAGTTTCAGCTAACGTTCCTTTGATTTGTTGTAAAGTCATTTCATGACAGATTTTGTTTTCAGATCTAATCAAATCAGCTATAGCTTCAGCTTGTGATAAATCCACTTTTTTATTTATAAAAGCACGAAATGTAAATTCTCCAGGACGAGCCAAACGTGTTCCTTTTCTAATGAGCAATTGCAAAATTTGTTGTTGAATATAATAAGATCCATGACAAGAAATCTCTATCATATTTTCTCCTGTATAAGAAAAAGGGGATTTAAAAATAGAAACTAAAACTTGATCTAACAAATTATTATTTTCTGCCACAATATCCCCTAAATGAATAGTGTGTGTCGATTGGTTTTTTAGTTTTTTTCCAGATTTAACAGAAATAAAAATATTTTCAACTGTAGATATGGCATTTTTTCCAGAAATGCGAATAACAGAAATAGCACTAGACCCAATAGGTGTAGCTAAAGCTACAATGGTATCATCATCTAAATCTAACATAAAAAAAATAAAAAATTATGGGATATAAAAATAAGTATTTTTTTTTGAAATTTGCATTATTTTAAATATGGAATCTTTTTACAAATTTTATTGTTTTTTTCAAAAAACTCTTCAAGATTTATATCCAGAACCTAAAGAGTTAGAAACTATCTTTTTTTTACTTACTACCCATATTTTTCAATGTGATAAAACAACTATTTTATTGCGATTAAGTAGAAAAGAAAAAATCAATTTTTTTACTTACGATAAATTAATAAAAAAATTATGGGAATTAAAAAAAAATAGACCTATACAATATGTGATTGGTCACACCTATTTTTTTGGTATGAAATTCATTGTTAATGAAAAAGTATTCATACCAAGACCAGAAACAGAAGAACTTGTAAATTGGATCTTACAGGAGGATCATTCCGTTTACAATCATAATCATTCCATTCAAGTATTTGATATGGGAACAGGAAGTGGATGTATTAGTATTACTTTAAAAAAGAAAAAACCTGAAATTATACAACACATTCATGCCATTGACTCTGATCAAAAAGCTCTTGACATAGCTCGTAAAAATGCAAAATTACATAATGTTAAAATTTCATTAAAAAATGTGAATCTTTTGAAAGATAGCATGTACATATCCACAAATAAAAATAGTGTTAACATTATCGTAAGTAATCCTCCTTATATCAAACTATCTGAAAAAAAACTACTACATCCAAATATTGTTCAATACGAACCTAATCAAGCTTTATTCGTACCTGACGAAGACCCTTTGATTTTTTATAAAAAAATTTCTTTTTGGATCAAAAAAAGATTGACTGGAATCGTTTATGTTTATTTTGAAATCAACCAATTTATTTATTTAGATATTATTGATTTTTTAAAAAAAATGGGATTTCGAAAAATAGAAATCAGAAGAGATTTTCAAGGATTTTTTAGAATGGTTCGTGCAGTTTATTACGAAAATTATAAATAATTATAAAACAATATGGATAAAAAAATAGAAAAAAAAATATATAAACTCAGAAAAGAATTGTTAAAATATAATGATCAATATTATAATTTGGACACTTCTGAAATATCAGACTTCCATTTTGATAAAAAATTAAAAGAATTATCTTTTTTAGAAACAAAATATCCTGAATTACAGGATCCCACTTCACCTACAATGAAAGTAGGAACAAAAGTTCATGAAACAGACTCTATTATTGTTTATCATAAATACAAAATGTATTCTATTCAAAACACCTATTCTAAAAAAGAATTAATGATTTGGGAAACAAAAATAAGTAAATCAGTTCATTCTTTATCTTTTGTATGCGAACCTAAATATGATGGAGTATCTATTAATTTAGTTTATAAAAACGGATTTTTAACAAATGCGATAACTCGTGGGAATGGAAAAAAAGGAGAAAATGTCACAAAAAATATAAAAACGATAAAATATATTCCTCACAAATTAAGAGGGGATAACTATCCTACGTATATTGAAATACGTGGAGAAATTTTTATTCCTATAAAAAATTTTATAGAAATAAATAAAAAACGTATTAAAAATGGACAAAATCCTTATTCCAATCCAAGAAATACAGCAAGTGGAACACTGAGGATTCATGATCATCAAGAAGTACGTAAAAGAGATTTATTTTGTGTAGCATTTCATGTTATAGGAAATAATTTACCTTTTCATACACAATATGAAGCTATAAAATATATAAAATATTGGGGGTTTAAAACTCCAGAAAAAGCACGTCTTTGTAGGAACATAAAAGAAGTATTTCATTTTATAGACTTTTGGAACATCTATCAAAATCAACTACCGTATCATACGGACGGAATAGTTATTAAAGTTAATGAATATAAAAAACAATCCCTTTTAGGGTTTACCAACAAATACCCACGTTGGGCTATAGCCTATAAATTTAGACAAAAATCGTATGAAACCAAATTATTAAATATTACGTTTCAAGTGGGACGTACAGGAATCATTACTCCTGTCGCCAATGTCGTTCCTGTTTTCATATCTGGAACTACAATAAAAAGAGTAGCACTTCATAATGATAATTTTATACAAAAAATGGGAATTCATTATGGAGATACACTTTTATTAGAAAAAGGGGGAAATATCATTCCAAAAGTCACAAAAATCAATATCAAAAAAAGATCAAATCAAACCTTTCCTGTATTTTTTTTAAAAAAATGTCCATCATGTAATAGCATTTTAACAAAAAAAAATGAATTATTTTACTGCACTAATCAAAACTGTTTTTCTCAAAGAATAGAAAAAATCATACACTTTGTAAGTGTTATGAATATAAATAAAATTGGAAGTAAAATGATAAATAAACTATACAAAAAAGGTTTTTTATATAATTTTTATGATTTATACGAATTGAAAAAAGAAAAACTTCTTCAAATAGATGGAGTCAAAGAAAAATTGGCATGTAGCATTTTGAATAATATAGAAAAATCTAAAAAGAATCCCTATTACAGAGTATTGTTTTCTTTAGGTATTCGTCATGTAGGAGAATATATTTCAAAAATACTGACAGAAAATTTATTGGATATCAATTCTTTGATGCATGCAAATTATAATCATTTAATTTCTATTTCTGGCATAGGAAAAAAAATTGCAAAAAGTATCATTACTTATTTTTCAATTACAGAACATCAACACATAGTTAAAATGCTTGTAAAATACGGATTACATATTTCAAAATGTACTATGATGAAAAAATATTCTTTTTTTGAAGGAAAATCTTTTGTATTTACAGGTAAAATATCTTGTATGACCCGTCATGAAGCTAAAAATATAGTAGAATTTTTAGGCGGAAGAGTGTATAATACTGTCAATAATAAAATTAATTTTATAGTAGTTGGAAAAAATTTTGGTTCCAAATTAAAAAAAAGTATGAAAAAAAATCATATCAAAATTTTGACAGAACATCTTTTTTTGGATATACTTCAAAAAGAAAAAAAATAAAATAAATCAATTTTTTAACGATTGTCAGTAATTAATTTAAGTCCGTATAGATGGTTTTGTTTTTCATATAGAAAACAGTATATTTAATTTCTAAGTGGTGATTGATTCTGAGATGAGTTAATCCATCATTTAAGTCAGAAATCTATTTTTTTATGTTATTAAAAAATATATTTACAGAATCTGGATTCGAGTCTGAAGCTGAGTTTATTCCCTTAATGAGTCAAGATGAAGAAGATCAATTACTTAAAGACGATATTCCTGAGCAATTATGTATCTTGACAGTAAGAAATATGGTTTTATATTCTGGAATTGTTTTTCCAATCATAGCAGGAAAAAGTGGATCCATCCAATTGTTACAAGATGCTTATGGATTAGACAAAACAGTTGGAGTATTAACTCAAAAAAATTCTGGTATAGAAAATCTTAGTGAAAAAGATTTGTATTCTATTGGAACGGTTGCTAAGATATTAAAATTATTGAAAATGCCTGATGGGAATACAACCGTTATTTTGCAGGGAAAAAGAAGATTTAAAGTCAATCGTTTTATTCAAAACGATCCATATTTTAAAGCAGAAATTATAGCATTAGAAGAAAATAAACCTTCCTGTAAGGATAAAGAATACCTTGCTTTAGTAGAATCTATAAAGGAGATAGCTATAAAAATTATTCAAGATAATCCTAATATTCCATCAGAAGCAAGCATTGCTATTCGTAATATAGAAAGTCCTTCTTTTTTAATAAATTTTGTAGCAGCCAATATGAATTTGGCTACTAGAGATAAACAAAAATTGTTAGAATACGATGATTTGAAAAAAAGAGCAATGGAAACATTGCGTTTTTTAAACGTAGAACATCAACAAATTAAATTAAAAAACGATATTCAATCCCGTGTCCGTAGTGATATGGATCAACAACAGAGAGAATACTTTTTACATCAGCAAATTAAGGCCATACAAGAAGAACTAGGAGATATTTCTTATGAAAAAGAGATAGATGAAATGCGTGCTAAAGCTTCCAGAAAAAAATGGCCAAAGGAAGCAAAAAAACAGTTTGATAGGGAATTATTAAAAATGCAAAGAACTAATCCTCAAATGCCAGAGTATACGGTACAGAGAAATTATCTGGAATTGATGATAGATCTTCCTTGGGGAAGATACTCGAAAGATAATTTTGATTTGGAATATGCACAAAAAATATTAGACAGAGATCACTATGGACTGGAAAAAGTAAAAGAACGTATTATAGAATATTTAGCTGTATTAAAATTAAGGGGAGATATGCGTTCTCCTATTTTATGTTTTTATGGTCCACCTGGAGTCGGAAAAACTTCTTTAGGAAGATCTATAGCTACTGCACTGAAAAGAAAATATGTTCGTATTTCTTTAGGAGGATTACATGATGAATCAGAAATACGTGGGCACAGAAGAACTTATATAGGAGCGATGCCTGGTCGTCTATTACAATCTATTCGAAAAGTAGGAACTTCAAATCCCGTTTTTGTTATAGATGAAATAGATAAAATGGGGTTAGGAACGAATGGGGATCCTTCTTCTGCTATGTTAGAAGTTTTAGATCCGGAACAAAATACCTCGTTTTACGATAATTTTTTAGAAATGGGTTACGATTTATCAAAAGTATTATTTATTGCGACAGCAAATTCTCTTTCCCATATTCAACCAGCTCTAATAGATAGAATGGAGGTTATAGAAATGAATGGATATACTGTAGAAGAAAAAACACAAATTGTAAAAAAACATATTTTACCTAAACAATTGAAAGATAATGGATTAAAAAAATCCGACTTAGTTCTGGGAACGAAAGAAATAGAAAAAGTCATAGAAAGCTATACAAGAGAATCTGGATTGAGAACTTTGGAAAAACATATTGCAAAATTAGCACGTTATGTCGCCAAACATATTGCTATGAACAAGAAATATGTAAAGCATTTAAGTATTGAAAAAATAGAAAGTATTCTTGGAATCCCAAATGATCCAGATCGTTATGAAGAAAATAATGCTCCAGGAGTCGTTACGGGGTTAGCTTGGACTCATTTTGGTGGAGATATTTTATATATTGAATCTAGTTTATCTAAAGGGAAAGGTCATTTAAGTATTACCGGAAATTTGGGAGAGGTGATGAAAGAATCTGCTACAATTGCTTTACAGTATATTAAAGCTCATTATAAAGAATTTAACATAGATCCTATAATGTTTGAAGAAAAAAATATACATGTTCATGTTCCTGAAGGAGCAGTTCCTAAAGATGGGCCATCTGCAGGAATAACGATGTTAACATCTCTAGTATCAAGTTTTACTAAAAGAAAGTTAAGACCTCATTTAGCTATGACAGGAGAAATTACTCTAAGAGGGAAGGTTCTTCCTGTTGGTGGAATTAAAGAAAAAATTCTAGCGGCTAAACGTGCTAATATTAAGGAAATTATCCTTTCACAGGATAATAAAAAAGATGTAGAAGAAATTAAAACCGAACACTTAAAAGGATTAACTTTTGATTATGTTAGAAATATGAATGATGTGATTCATTTATCTTTATTGTAAATTATGATGCATGAATTAGAAAATAATACCTACCCAGACCCAATTCATAATAGAGAATACTTAATTAAACTCGCAAAAAAATATGGAACTCCACTTTACGTATACGATTCTTTAAAAATAAAGAAACAATATATAAAGATGAAAAATGCTTTTAGTGGTATAAAAAATTTAATCATTAATTATGCCTGTAAAGCTAATACTAATCTAAATATATTAAAATTTTTGCAAAAATTGGGAAGTGGATTAGATACCGTGTCTATTCAGGAAGTAGAATTAGGATTAAAAGCAGGTTTTCATCCTAAAAAAATTATATTCACACCTAATTGTGTTTCTATTCAAGAAATAAAAAAGGCTGTTGATTTCGGAGTTAGAATTAATTTAGATAATCTATCCATTTTAGAACAATTTGGAGAATATTACCCAGATTATGCTATAGGAATCAGAATCAATCCGCATATTATGGCAGGAGGAAATTACAAAATTTCAGTAGGACATATTGATTCTAAATTTGGCATTTCTTACTATCAAATTCCTCACATGAAAAGAATATTAAAGAATACCGGACTTAAAATAGAAGGATTTCATATGCATACAGGATCTGATATATCAGATCCAAAATCTTTTTTAGAAGGAGCAAAAGTTTTGTTTCAAACAGCTATCGATTTTCCAAATCTTGATTATATTGATTTTGGAAGTGGCTTTAAAGTTCCATACACAAAAAATGATATAAAAACGGATCTTAGTTCTTTAGGTTACTATATTACAGAAAAATTTGAAGATTTTTGTAAAAATTATGGAAGTCAAATTACTTTGATCTTTGAACCAGGCAAATTTATAGTTAGTGAATCGGGATATTTTTTAGTTAGTGTCAATGTCATTAAACATACTACTTCTACTGTATTTGCTGGAGTCGATTCAGGGTTTAATCATTTTCTTCGTCCTATGTTTTACGATGCTTATCACTGTATTGAAAATATTTCTAATCCCAATGGTCGTTTTCGTTTTTATACAGTGGTGGGATATATTTGCGAATCGGATACCTTTGGTTTTAATAGAAAAGTTAAAGAAATCCGTGAAGGAGATATTTTATGCATTAAAAATGCGGGAGCTTACTGTTTTTCTATGTCTTCCAATTATAATTCTCGTTATAGACCTTCTGAAGTTATGATTTTTAAGGGAAAAGATTTTCTTATAAGAAAAAGAGAAACGATGCAAGATCTTCTGAGAAACATAGTAGAAATACACAACATGTAGATCTCTATATTCTATATGGAGAGATGGCAGAGTGGTTAATTGCGGCGGTCTTGAAAACCGTTGAGGGTGATACCTCCGGGGGTTCGAATCCCTCTCTCTCCGCCAAATTTTACCATAGGGAATCTATAACATACATATTAAATCATGAATCATTCTTTCTTATTGAATGTTTTCTAGCTTTTTCATCTGTTTTTCAATACTTTCTGTGGTTATTTTTTTAAATAAAAATGTAGTATTCCCTAATACATGTCCTGGACATAAAATTTCTTCTATGTTTTTTATTTTATTCCAAAAAAAAGTTTTCAAACGAAGCATATCTAACAATTTTTTTGCCGTATGTGGAAGAAAAGGTTCGGCTAATTGAGCTAACATACCAACAATTTGCAGCGATACATAAAGTATAGTATTAATACGTTTTTCTTTTTTTTTATTCCAAGGTTCTTCTTCTGTTAAATATTTATTTCCTAGTCTAGCTAAATTCATAAAACATGCTAAGGATTCTCGGAATTGATAAGATTCAATTAAATCACCTATATGTTCTGGATAATTTTTAATTTTTTTTAAAATATTTTTATCCTTTATAGATAACATTTCAGGATGAGGAATAATGCCTTTATTGTGCTTTTGTATTAAAGTTAGACTTCTATTTACAAAATTTCCTAATATAGCAACCAATTCAGTATTATTTTTTCTTTGAAAATCTTTCCAATTAAAATTATTATCTTTCTTTTCAGGCATATTAGCTATGAGAATATAACGAAGTGTATCCTGTTGATTTGGGAAATCTTTTAAATATTCATGAACCCATACCGCCCAATTTTTAGAAGTAGATATTTTTTTATTTTCTAAATGAAGAAATTCATTAGCCAATATTTGATCTGGAAGAATATATCCACTATTATATGCTTTAAGTATAACTGGAAAAATAATACAGTGAAAAACAATATTATCTTTTCCTATAAACTGAATTAATTTGGTTTTTTCATCTTTCCAATAAGGTTTCCAATCTTTTTTTGTTTGTTTAGCCCACTCTATAGTAGAAGAAATATATCCTATAGGAGCTTCAAACCATACATACAAAACTTTTCCTGTATCTTTCGGAACAGGAACTCCCCAATTCAAATCTCTTGTTATGGCACGAGGTTTTAATCCTTGATCTAACCAAGATTTTGCTTGTCCATAAACATTCACTTTCCAATCTTTTTGATGCCCAATTAAAATCCATTTCTTCAAAAATTTTTGATATTGATTTAAAGGAAAGTACCAATGTTTAGTTTTTTTCAAAACTGGAAAACTTCCACTTATAGTTGATTTCGGATATATTAAATCTTCAGGGATTAGCGAACTTCCACAAGTTTCGCATTGATCTCCATAAGCTTCTTTATTTTTGCAATAAGGGCATGTCCCAGATATATACCTATCCGCTAAAAATTGTTTAGCTTCTTCATCATAATATTGTTCAGATATTTTTTCAAAAATTTTTTTTTTTTCATAAAGTTTTTTAAAAAAAGAAGTAGAAATTTCGTGATGAATTTTTGTAGAAGTTCTGGAATAGTGATCAAACTGTATCCCAAAATTATTAAAACAATCTTTAATCATGGAATGATACTTATTTACTATTTCTTGAGGAGTTTTTTTTTCTTTTTTCGCTTGTATAGCAATAGGGACTCCATGTTCATCCGATCCACATATAAAAATAACATCTATTTTTCTTCGTCTGAGATAACGAACAAAAACATCTGCAGGCAAATAAACTCCTGCTAAATGTCCAATATGAATTGGCCCATTTGCATAAGGTAAAGCAGCAGTAACTGTATATTTATTTGATTTTTTCATGTATAATTAGTTTAATTAAAAGTATAGTTATGAATAATAATAAAAAATTATTTTTAATTGACGCATATCCTCTTATTTATCAGAGTTATTATGCTTACATACGTAATCCCCTTTTCACTTCTAAAGGACTTAATACCTCACCTATCATAAATTTCACATATTTTTTAATGAACACGTTAAATAATGAAAAACCATCCTATATGGCTACTATTTTTGATTCCGGAACTTCTTTCAGAAAGAAAGAATATGACAAATATAAAGCGCATAGAAAAAAAACCCCGGAAGCTATTTACATCGCTATTCCTTATATCATAAGAATTTTAAAAACCTTTCAAATTTCTTTTTTTTATGCTCCAAACGGATATGAGGCCGATGATTTTATCGGAACAATAGCTAAAATAGCAGAAAATAAAGGATATATTATTTATATAATCACTTTAGATAAAGATTTTTTTCAACTGATAACAGAAAATATTAAAGTTTATATTCCACCTTTTAAAGGAAATGCAAAAAAAATCTTGGGGATAGAAGAAATAAAAAAAAAATTTGGGGTGAATCACCCAAAACAAATTATAGATTTATGGAGTATGATGGGAGATCCTTCTGATAATATACCAGGATTACCAGGAGTTGGAATCAAAAATGCCATGAAATTTATTAAAAAATATGGAAGTATTGAAAAATTATTAAATTCAACTCATGATCTTAACGGAAGAATTCAAAAAAATATTGAAAAAAATAAAGATTTAGGTCTTTTATCAAAGAAATTAATTACTATTGTTACTAATATCCCCTTTTTTTCTTTTCATGAAGAAAAATTTTATGTAAAAAAACCAAGTTGGCATTCCATCAAAAAAATATTCGGAGAACTTGAATTTATAAAATTGTTAAAAAAAGCTCATAAATATTATAAATATAAAACGAAAGAATAATTTTACTTTTTTATATAAAATTTATATTTTTTCATATAATTCCAAACTTTTGCATGAAGCATGGGTTTCATATTTTTTCCTTCTTGAATAGATTTTCTAATAAAAGAAGAAGATATTTCAATAATTGGAGCTTTCAAAAAAATTATGTTATTCTTTTTATGTTTCAAAACAGGGTAGGAAAAAGAGACAATTCTGGGATAAACCAAAATATCATATTTATTCAAAATAATTTTATAATTTTTCCATTTTTTTAAAGAAAGAAAAGAATCTTTTCCCAAAAGAATATAAAATTGATTTTTAGGATATTTTTTTTCTATATTGTAAAGTGTATGAATTGTATAAGAAGGAAAATATCCATATTCAATATCCAAAACACTCATTTTTTTATAATCATAAATAGCTATTCGAACCATTTTGATTCTATGTTCATAATCTAAAATATTCTTTTTTTTTTTAATGGATTTTGGGGAGAAACCACAAACCAAACATAATCTATATCTAAAAATTCTGTTATATGATTAGCAATAATTGTATGTCCTAAATGAATAGGATTAAATGATCCAAAATAAAGTCCGATTTTCATACTGATCAATAAAATAAAAATACCGAGCCTACATCATATCGTATCTCGATATTTTTTATTATTATTTTTTTAAATCATTTTAACACGATAACTAAATCCTAAAATGATAAAATGATTATTCTTATTTTCTTTTTTCATTTGATCTAAATTATAATTTATTCTTTGGTTTTGATACGCAAGATGAAAACTAAGATCATCACTTTTTCTGATAGGAAGAAATTCTATACCTCCATAATAAGTATATGCTTGTTTAAACAATTTATTTTCTCCTAAAATATTATTTATTCCTTTTTTAGAAGTCCCTATTTCATATACTCCTTTAGCAATTAAATTCCATTTGGGAATAAAGTTGTATTTTAATTTTACTAAATAAGTTCCATATTTTACAGAAGAAACAGAATGATAATCATCATTCAATGATCGTAAAATCTTTGTTACACTCCTATTTTTTTCTATATCCTCATCGCTCAATATATAGTCTGCTTCTATAGAAAAAGGTTTCAAATTGAATTTGCTACCTAAAGCTAGGAATTTCCAAAATTTTTTCTTCTCATTTTCTTGAAAAATAGAATAAGACCATCTATTTTGTATGATTTTATTATTGTTATTTAACAAACTCCAATTCCAATTCACAGAATATCCCATAGGATGATTCACTTCTTGAACGACATTTTCTTCCCTGTTTTTTATGCCATTTACAACTTGAAATTGTAACTCATGATCTTTTATGGGAAGATAAATAAAACTAAATCCAACAGAATTAACCTGACTTTTGTATACATTAGGATAACGATATGCGTTTTCATAGAAACTATTAGCATATTCCATACTACCAAAAGAAAAAGGTTGTTTTCCTAACAATAAATAAAGTTTATCATTCCACTTATATTTTAAATAAGCTAAATCAATCGTTTCAGACGTATCAGAATTTTCTATTTTTTTAAACTGTTTTGCAAAACGATAACTAATTTTGTCATTTACCTTTCCTATTACTTCCAAATTTAAATAGTCTTCAGAAAAACGAGAACCTTCAGAAAATTCTTTTTTTATTGTAGAATTAAGACTACTAGAAAAATCTATAAATATGTTACAATTAGGATTTTCATCTGTTGTTTTTTTTTGCTTTATGATTTCTGAAAAGCTATAAAAAGGATAAAAAAATCCTAAAAAAAGAATAATGAAAATAATTTTTGTTTTTTTCATTTTTTTAATTTTATTATATCAATCATATTATAATATAATAAATTTTCCAGTATAAAAAACTTTTTTCAATCAAAAACAAATAGTTAAAAAAAGATTAAATTTTTTTTTCATTATTATATTTATTTTGATAATAAAATAAAAAAAAAAGAAAAAAGAAATGAAAAGAAAACTTTTAAAACCATTTTTGGATTTTTATTATTAGGAAATAGTCTTTTTTTATTCCTAAGTTTTTTTTCTTTTCTTTTTCATTGGAAAAATGATCAAAGCCAACTCGAAAAACTTTTCGATAAAGAGATCATGGCAGAAAATTTACTTGGAAAAATGGGAGCGATTGTCTCTCACTATTTTATTCATTGTGGAATAGGAATCAGTGTTTTTTTTATCCCTATACTTTTATTTTTCACAGGATTAAAAATTCTTTTTCTTAAAAAAAAATTATTCAATAAT
This sequence comes from Blattabacterium cuenoti, assembly GCF_014251315.1. Lineage (NCBI taxonomy): Bacteria > Pseudomonadati > Bacteroidota > Flavobacteriia > Flavobacteriales > Blattabacteriaceae > Blattabacterium > Blattabacterium cuenoti. The sequence continues at coordinate 333,059 of NZ_CP059185.1, forward strand.
TTTTACAAATCCACAATATATCAATTGCTATTCTTTAGCATATGGCTCCCCATATTTTTTTATGTTATTATTCCTGATCAAGGAATCTTAAGTGGAACTTTTGGATTTGAAATAGGAAACTACTTGATTCATTTATTTGGAAAAGTAGGATTATATATGCTTCTTTTTACGAGTATCATTTTTAACTTGATTATCATTTTTCGGATCAGTACTCCAACCATAAAAAATGACATGAAAAAAAAAAACCAAAATATTAACAAAAAAATAGATACAAAATTACAATTAAATACAAAAATTTTCTATAAACCAGAGAGGGCTTCTTCTTTCAGAGATAAAAACATTCTTCATTCTATTCTTTCTAGAAAAAAGGAAGATTTATCACCCATTGATCTGGAAATAGATTTAGAATCTAATAAAAAAAAAATTGTTCAAATTCTGAACTATTATAATATAGAAATATGTGAAATAAAAGCGAGTATAGGACCTACTGTCATTTTATATGAACTTTTTCCTAAAATGGGAACACGCATTTCCAAAATCAAAAACTTAAAAAATGAGATAGCCTTAAATTTATCCGCTATATCCATAAGAATTATAGCTCCCATACCTGGAAAAGGATCCATTGGAATAGAAATTCCAAATCATCATCGTTATCCTGTTTATATGAAAGATATTTTGTTTTCAGAAGAAAGTAATAAAAAAAGTCATAAAATGGAACTTCCTATTTCTTTAGGTAAAACAGTATTTAATGAGATTTTTATTATAGATTTAGCAAAAATGCCTCATTTACTTATAGCAGGATCAACAGGACAAGGAAAGTCCGTAGGATTAAATGTTATGATTGTTTTTCTACTATATAAAAAAAATCCAAAAGATATCAAGTTTATTTTGATTGATCCAAAAAAAGTAGAATTATCAATATACAAAAAGATTTCAAAATCTTATTTTGCCACACTTCCAAATTCTATAGATCCTATCATTACAGACTTACATAAAGTAAAAAATATATTAAATTCTTTATGTAAAGAAATGGATCAAAGATATGCTATTTTAGAAAAATATAAAGTTAGAAATATTCAAGAATATAATAATATAAAATACAATAATAAATATCATTTACCTTATATCATATTAATTATTGATGAATTTGCCGATTTAAATATTAATAATAGAAAAAAACAAATAGAAACATACATTACCCGATTAGCACAGCTAGCTCGCGCTGTAGGCATTCATTTGATTATAGCAACACAACGTCCATCAGTAGATGTAATTACTGGATTAATAAAATCTAATTTTACTGCAAGAATTGCATTTAGAGTGAGTTCTAAAATAGATTCTAGAACTATATTAGATTGTACAGGTGCTGAACAATTAATAGGAAAAGGGGATCTTTTATTTTATAATAAAAATGAATTGATACGATTACAATGTCCATTTATGGAATTATCAGATATTAAAAAAATCATTGATTTTTATGGAAATAATAATAAAAAAAATGAGTACTTTTTTTTGCCAGAACCAGATAAATAGAACTTATAAATAAATGAATGTTTTAATTCAAATTAATCATGATCATAAAAAAACTTGATTTATACATGATTCGTCTATTTATGACTCCTTTTTTAATTATTTATTCTACAATATTTATCATTTTTATGATCCAATTTTTTTGGAGTCAGATAGATGAATTAACAGGTAAAAACATTAGTATTTTCATAATATTAAAATTTATATTTTACTTTGGAATATCTATTATTCCATTAGTAACTCCCATTGCTCTATTATTGACTTCTATTATGATATTTGGTGATTTTTCAGAAAATCAAGAATTGATCGCTATAAAATCTTCTGGAATATCTCTATTTCGTGTTATGATCCCTCTTTTAGGGATAACCTTTGTTTTATCTATTGTATTGTATTTATTTTCAGATTTTGCCATTCCAAAAGCAAAAATGAAAGCTAAAAAATTAGGATATAAAATATCATTAACTCATCCATCTTTAAAATTAAAGGAAGGAATTTTTGTAAATCTATTCCCAAATTTTTTTATAAGAATAGATAGAAAATCAATAAACAGCAATTACTTACATAATATATTTATTTTTTTTTATGGTAAAAATTCACTTGTCAATACTATTATTTCTCAAAAAGGAATTTTAATTCCTAATAAAGAAGACGAATCAATTCAATTGAAATTAATGAATGGAGTTTTATATAGTGAAAATTTTAATGCCTCCCAAAAAAAACAATACTCTTATCAAATTGTAGAATTTGATACTTTAATTCAAAATTTTAAAATTCCTTCAGAATCAAAAATAAAAAACTTAGATGATTATGATTTTTATCAAACCCTAAATACAAAAAATCTTATCAAAAAAATAAATTTTTTCAAGATAAAAAATCAAAAAAAAATTAACACCTACGAAAATAAAATATACTTAGCCAAGTTGCAATTAGAATTACAAAAAAAATTCACATTTCCAGTGACATGCATTATAATGTTTCTTATTGGAGCTCCATTAGGTGCTATTATTAGAAAGGGAGGAGTAGGTTATCCAACTATGATAGCACTGATTATATTCATCATTTATTATACTTTATTAACTCTTACTCAAAATAAAGTAGAAAAAGCTGAAATATGTCCATGGATAGGAGCCTGGATTCCAAATTTTATTTTTTTTCCAGTAAGTATATGGATGACTTATAAAACTGTAATGGATGATTTTTATATTATATAATTTAATAAAATAAAATAGATATAGATATGGTTTTTGATTGGAATCAAAATTTTAATGGTATTGAAGAGGCCATACAAGATATACAAAATGGAAAAATTATTATTGTAGTTGATGATAAAAATCGTGAAAATGAAGGAGATTTTATAGTAGCTGCTGAAAAAATAACTCCTAAAATTGTAAATTTTCTCATTACTCATGGGAAAGGATTAGTCTGTGTTTCCTTAACAAAGGAAAAATGTGATCAATTAGAACTTCAAATGATGGTAAAAAATAATACAGATCCTAGAAAAACGGCTTTTACAGTATCCGTAGATTTACGAGGATATGGCGTTAGCACTGGTATTTCTGCTTCAGATAGAGCGAAAACTATTCTTGCCTTAGTTAAGAAAGTAAAACCAGAAGCATTCAATAAACCAGGACATATCTTTCCTCTTTGCGCAAAAGAAGGAGGTGTATTAGCTAGACCTGGACATACAGAAGCTGCTATTGATATCACTACAATGGCCGGATGCATTCCTGGAGGAGTTTTGGTAGAAATCCTAAATAAAAATGGATCAATGGCACGTCTACCGCAATTGATTCAGATAGCTAAAAAATTTCATATGAAAATTATATCCGTAGAAGATCTTATTAAATATAAGATGAAATATAATAAAAATAAATAAATCATAGCGGTCTGGACGGGATTTGAACCCGCGACCCCATGCGTGACAGGCATGTATTCTAACCAACTGAACTACCAGACCAGACCATAAATAAATTATGTAATAATTAAAGCGTCTAATTTTCTTATTATATCTTCTTTGGAAAGAATTCCAATATGAATATCTTTTTTTTCTCCATTTTTAAAAAAAACCATAGTAGGAATACTACGGATCCCATATTTAGAAGAAGTTTTCGGATTATTGTCTACATTCAGTTTAAAAACAGATACTTTTGTCTGATATTCAGAAAATATTTCTTCTAATAAAACAGACAAAGCTCTACATGGAGCACACCATGGAGCCCAAAAATCTACCAAAATAGGTTTATTCGATTCAGAAATCAATTTTTCAAAATTATCATCGTTTATTTCTTGTAACATACTTTTTCCATTTAAATAAAATAAAAAACATAACAAATTTACCTTTTTTTTTCGTTTTCATTTCAAAAATGAAAATCTTTCAATAAACAGATATAAATATCGATTCCCTCCATGATTTCTGAAATCAAAACAAATTCATTCGGTGTATGAGAACGTACACTATCTCCTACTCCCATTTTAATAGTAGAAAAAGGCATTATACTTTGATCTGAAAGAGTAGGAGATCCATAAGTCTTTCTTCCTATCAATTTAGCCTTTAAAACAATAGGATGCATAGGATTTATGAAAGATGAATTTAAATGTGAAGAACGCGGTATCATTTTAGAAAAAATTTTTTTTTTCATCATATAAATCAATTCCTCATTTTTATATAACTCATTGGTTCTGATATCTATGACAAAAGAACAAATATCAGGTATTACATTATGTTGTATTCCTCCTTGTATTTGAGTTACATTTAAAGTAGTAAAACCGAGTAATTTCGATTTTCTCTCGAAAGAAAAACTTCTTAAATATTCTATATCTTTTGTAGCTATATAAATAGCATTGATTCCTGTATTTCTAGCAGAATGTCCTGTCTTCCCTTCAGCTATACAATCTAATACTATTAATCCTTTTTCAGCAATAGCTACTTGCATTTGTGTTGGTTCTCCCACAATTCCTAAATCTATATATCCCAATTCAGGTAAAATGGATCTTACCCCTAAATCCCCAGATATTTCTTCTTCTGCAGTGATGGAAAGGACTAATCTATAAGACAATTTCGATAAACTACTTAAATATATAAAAGTAGATATCAATGATACTAGAGAAGCTCCAGCATCATTACTGCCTAATCCGATTAATTTATCTTTTTTTTTGATAGCAGTAAAAGGATCTGTAATCCAATTTTTTCCGGGTTTTACTGTATCATGATGAGAATTCAATAATATGGTTTGTATATCTTTTTTTTTAGAATAATTGTTATTTTCAGTCCATATATTATTAAATTTTCTTTTTACATGAAATCCATACTGATGAAGATAATCCTCTATCAGGAGAGAAACCTTATTTTCTTGTCTAGATATAGAAGGCGTGTTGATGATCTGAATTAGAAGTTGTATCGCTTCTTCCTTTAAAACCTGCAAATTAACTACAGACATAGCATAGTTTGATTATTATTATTAACATCATTTAAACAATTAGGGAGGCCTATACTAACCTTAGTAACTCCATTTTTTAATGCAAAAAAAGCATTTTCCAATTTAGGAATCATACCATTTGTTATGGTATGATTTTGTTTCATCTTTTGAAATAAATGAAAATTTATTTTTCGAAAATAAGATTCCGAATCCTGCACATTTCGTAAAACCCCTTTTTTTTCAAAACAAAAATGTAACTCTACTTTACAATCTTTTTCCCGAGCTAAGGACATAGCTATATAAGCAGCTATTGTATCCGCATTTGTATTTAGCAGATTTCCTATTCCATTATGTGTGATGGAACAGAATACAGGAATGATATTATTTTTTAATAAAAATTTAATTAAATGTGTATTAACGCTTTTTCCATTAATATCTCCTACATATCCATAATCAATATTTGTCACTTTACGTAAATATGATTTAATACAATTTCCGTCTGCTCCACACAATCCTAAAGCATTACAATGATAAGATTGTAATATAGCCACAATATTTTTATTGATTATTCCTGCATAAGTCATAATAACTATATCCAGAGTTTCTTTATCTGTTATTCTTCTCCCTTGTATCATTTTTGGGGAAATACCCATTTTATTTGAAATAAAATCTGCTTTTCTGCCTCCTCCATGAATCAATACTTTATATTCTTGTAGTTTACAAAAAGCTTCCAAGGAATCATGAAGAGACTTCCGATCATTAATTAAATGACCTCCAATTTTTACTATATGAATTTTCATGATAAAGATTGTAACATTCTTAAAAAAATTATTTGCGAAGCGTAAATCCTATTTTTTGCTTGTTCCAATACAATGGAATTTTTACTGTCTAAAACCGAATCTTCCACTACAACATTTCTCCTTACAGGCAAGCAGTGCATAAATTTTGCTTTATTAGTTAGCTTCATTTTATTTTCAGTAATCATCCAATCGGAACTCTGACAAAGTATTTTTCCATAATCTAAATAACTGCTCCAATTTTTAGCATAAATAAAATCTGCATTTATAAATGCTTCATTTTGATTTTGTGTAGTATAAGCTCTATTAGAAAATTTTTTATGTAAATTGTATCCTTCTGGACACGTAATCGTAAAATCTATCTGTTCTATTTTTGATATCCATTGAGCAAAAGAATTCGCAACGGAATGAGGTAATGATTTTACATGAGGAGCCCAACTTAATACTACTTTACATCTCTTTCTAAAAAAAGATGTAAATTCCGCAATAGTCATAACATCAGCTAAAGATTGTAAAGGATGTAAAGTCGCACTTTCCATATTCACTACTGGAACTTTGGAATAATTCAATATTTTATTAAAAATAATTTCTTGATAATCATAATCTTTATCAAAAAGATTCGGAAAAGTTCTTACTGCAAGTATATCACAATACATACTCATTACAGAAATAGCCTCTTTAAGATGTTCTTGTGTTAGATTCATGATGTTTCCATCATTTATTTCAATTTTCCAAGAATCCCTATGAATATCTAACACCCAAGTATTACATCCTAAGTTAAAAGCTGCTTTTTGACAACTAATTCTTGTTCGTAAACTAGGATTAAAAAAAACCAATCCAATTGTTTTATTCTTTCCAAGATATTGAAAATCATACGGATTCTTCTTCAATAAAATAGCATCTTTAATAAGATCATGTAGATTGATCACATCTTCTACGCTAAAAAATTTTTTCATAAACTTATTTATATTCAATATTCATCCCAAGCTTTTATAAATAATTCATCTATAGACAAATTACAAAATGCTTGTATAAAAGCTTTTGCTAAACGCGCATTAGTGAGTAAAGGAACATTAAAATCTACGGCATAACGTCTAATTGCATAATCATTATTCAATTCTGATTTACTAAGATTTTTTGGAATATTAATAATAAGATCCAATTTTCTATTTTTTATTAACTCAAGAACATTTGAATATTTCTTTACATTAGGCCAATAAACTTTTATTGAAGGAACCCCATGATGGGATAAAAAACTATTGGTTCCTTCTGTAGCAAATAATATATATCCTTTTTTATACAAAAGTTTTACAACCTCTAAAAGATCTAATTTAGATTCGATAGGCCCTCCAGAGATCAATATATTTTTTTTGGGAACGGTATAACCTACAGAAAGCATAGATTTCAAAAGTGCTTCATCAAAAGTATTTCCTATACATCCCACTTCTCCTGTGGAAGCCATATCTACACCTAAAATAGGATCTGCATCTTGCAATCGAGAAAAAGAAAATTGAGAAGCTTTTACCCCTAAAAAATTTGTAATAAAAAAATCAGGTTTTATTTTATTTTTCTTCTTTTCAAGAAGAACTTGAGTAGCTAATTCAATCATATTAAAATGAGAGACTTTTGATACAAAAGGAAAACTTCTGGAAGCTCTCAAATTGCATTCAATTACTTTTATTTCATTATCTTTGGATAAAAATTGAATATTGAAAGGACCGGATATATTAAAATATTTGGATATTTTTTCAGATATACGAATGATTTCTTTTAATGTAGATAAATATAAATTATGTGGAGGATATACTAATGTCGCATCTCCTGAATGTACTCCTGCAAATTCTACATGTTCTGATATAGCATAATACAAAATTTCTCCATTTTGAGAAACAGCATCTAATTCAATTTCTTTGGCATTTCTAATAAATTCTGTAATAATTAATGGGTATTCAGAAGATATAGATACTTTTTCACGAAGATAATATTGCAGTTCTTCTTGATTAGAAATGACATTCATATCCGCTCCAGAAAGAACATAAGAAGGTCTAACCAATATAGGAAAATCTACTTCTTTTATAAATTGATAAATAGCATCAAAATCGGATAATTCTTTCCATCTAGGTTGTCTGATTTTTAAATGATCCATTGCATTAGAAAATTTATATCTATTCTCCACTTTATCTATGGAAACGGGAGAGGTTCCTAAAATTTTTACCTTTTTTTCATAAAGTTTTAAAACTAAATTATTAGGAATTTGTCCTCCCATGGATACAATTGTTCCTTTAGGTTTTTCTAATTCAACAATATCTAATACACGCTCTAAAGTCAGTTCTTCAAAATACAATCTGTCACATACATCGAAATCAGTGCTAACAGTTTCTGGATTATAATTTATCATTATGGATCTATAAGATTCTTTATGAATTGTATTCAATGCATTTACACAACACCAATCGAATTCCACACTGCTTCCAATTCTATAAACACCAGAACCTAAGGTTATGACAGATTTTTCATCTCCTTCATAAAGAATATCATGTTGAATAGCATGATATGTTAAATACAAATAATTTGTATGTGCTGGATACTCAGAGGCTAAAGTATCAATTTGTCTCACATGTGGAACTATATTTTTTACTTTTCTATGTTTTCTGATTTCTTGTTCTAAATCATAAATATTGTGATTTTTATTTTTTTTAAAAAAAATACTAGCTATTTGTATATCAGAAAAACCTTCTTTTTTAGCTTTTCTTAACAATTCTTCCGGGATATCTATAAAATTATCAAAACGATCTATATTTTTTTTTGTTTGAAAAATATTATCCAGTTGATATAAAAACCATGGATCAATTTTTGTCAAATCATGTATTTCTTTTATGGAAATCCCTTCTTCTAAAGCTTCTTCTAAAAAGAAAATTCTTTGATCTGTAGGTTTTTTTAGATATTCTTTCAGCAATCGAACAGACTTCAATTTCTTATTATTATTTTTTTTAATAATATTAATAAATCCTTGCATCCCTATATCTAACATACGAATTCCTTTTTGTAAGGCTTCTTCGAAAGAACCTCCAATAGCCATAACTTCTCCTACACTTTTCATACTACTTCCAATTCTATTAGAAACACCATAAAACTTATTAAGATCCCATCTAGGAATTTTACATACTACATAATCCAATGCAGGTTCAAAAAAAGCAGAAGTATTTTTAGTGACAGAATTTTTTAATTCATGCAATCCGTATCCTAAAGATAATTTTGCGGCAACGAAAGCTAAAGGATAACCTGTTGCTTTAGAAGCAAGAGCACTAGAACGAGAAAGACGTGCATTCACTTCAATTACACGATAATCTTCAGAACTAGAATCTAAGGCAAATTGTACGTTACATTCTCCTATTATATGAAAATCTCTAGCTATATGTATCGCTAATTTTCTTAAATTATAATATTCAGAATTGGTTAAAGTTTGTGACGGTGCAACAACAATGCTTTCTCCCGTATGAATTCCTATGGGATCAAAATTTTCCATATTGCATACAGCAATACAATTATCATATCGATCTCTAACTATTTCATATTCAATTTCTTTCCATCCTTCTAAATATTCTTCTACAATAATTTGAGAAGAGTGAGAAAAAGCCTTACTTACTATCTTCTTTAAATCATTAACATTTTTAGCAAAACCACTTCCTAAACCTCCAAGGGTATAAGCAGATCTAATGATAATAGGAAATCCTATTTCTAAAGAATAGGAAATGGCATCATCCATGGAATGAACTACAAAACTTTTTGCCGTTTTTATGTTAATATGAGTTAATCTATTTCTAAATAAGTTTCTATCTTCACTGTGAATAATAGACTCAATAGAAGTCCCTAAAACTTTAATTTTATATTTTTCTATAATACCTTCTCGAAAAAGCTGTATACCACAATTCAATGCAGTTTGTCCACCAAAAGACAATAAAATTCCTTGTGGTTTTTCCTTATCTATAACACGTTTAATAAAAAATAAAGTTAAAGGAAGAAAATAAACTTTATCAGCAATTTCTTTCGAAGTCTGAACAGTGGCAATATTTGGATTAATCAATATAGTATAAATTCCCTCCTCTTTAAGGGCTTTTAATGCTTGTGTTCCAGAATAATCAAATTCTCCAGCTTCTCCTATTTTTAATGCACCTGATCCCAGGATGAGTATTCTATCTATTTTCATACTAATTTTGAAAGATTCTTTAATTATTTATTTTGTTTAATTGAATCTACAAAAAAATCGAATAAAAATTCAGTATCTCTAGGTCCACTTGAAGCTTCTGGATGAAACTGTACCGAAAAAAAAGGTTTATCATTATGAATGATTCCTTCGCAAGTGTCATCATTTAAATTTTTAAAAAATACTTTCCATTCTCTAGAAAGATTTTTTTCATCTAAAACATATCCGTGATTTTGTGATGTGATAAAACTTTTTCCTGTTTCTAATGACAAAACTGGTTGATTATGACTCCTATGTGCATATTTCAATTTATAAGTATCTCCTCCTGCTGCTATACCCAAAAGTTGATTTCCCAAACATATGCCAAATATAGGTTGTTTTTTTTTCATAACTATACGAAGATAATCTATCGGTTTTTTATAAATCTTAGGATTTCCAGGTCCATTAGAAAGAACCAATCCATCATATTTTTCTTTCGTAAAATCATAATTCCATGGAACTCTGATAATAGAACAATCTCTTCGTAAAAGACAACGTAATATATTATTCTTTAACCCAAAATCTACAAGTAGTATTTTGTATTTTCCATTTCCATATATAATTTTCTTGTGTATCGAAACTTTTTCAGAAAGATTATCCTGATTCGGATCATAAAAAGGAAGATCTTCTTTTTCCATCAAAATTTTACCTAACATAGATCCTCCATTTTTCCTAAGTTTCTTTGCAAGAAATCTAGTATCTACACCATATAATCCAGGAATTCCATTTTCATACAACCAATTTGATAAGGATTGATTCATATTCCAATGATACGGACGATTCGAATAATAAGAAATGATAAGTCCGGACACTTGAATTCTATCGGATTCATAAAATTCAGAAATAGATTTTTCACTGTAAGAATAAGAAGGAATTCCATAGTTTCCTATTATGGGATAAGTAAAAGTTAGTATTTGACCTTTGTAAGAAGGATCTGTTATACTTTCTGGATAACCAGTCATAGCTGTATTAAATACAACTTCTCCAGAAGAGGAGACTGGAGCTCCAAAATGAGAAGCTTCATATCTAGTTCCATCTTCCAATACTAGTATCGCTTTTTTTATTTTATTTTCCATTTTTTTATAGATACATACGCTAAGGCATTTTTTAATTTTTTCAGGAATAATTTAATATGATCTTCATTAATATTTAATGGAGGAAGTAATCGTAAAACATATGGATTATTAGATGTACCGACAAATACTTTTTCTTTATAAATTAAAATATTTTTCAAATCCTGAATAGGAAAATTAAATTTTAACCCTATCATAAGCCCTCTCCCCCTAACTTCATTAATCTCAGGAATGAGACGCAATTCTTGTAACAAGATTTTTCCCATTTTTTTAGCGTTTTCAATTAAATTTTCTTTTTTAATAATTTCCAATACAGCAATACCAGCTGTGCAAGCTAAATGATTTCCTCCAAAAGTTGTTCCTAACATTCCATAATATGGTTGGAATTTAGGATGTATAAGCACTCCTCCTATAGGAAATCCATTTCCCATACCTTTAGCTACAGTAATTAAATCTGGTTTTATAGAATAAAATTGATGAGAAAAAAAAGATCCTGTTCTCCCATATCCACTTTGAACCTCATCTATAATCAATACTGTATCATATTTTCTGCAAAAATTTTCAATTTTATAAAAAAAATTTAATCCGGGATCTATAATTCCAGATACACCTTGTATTCCTTCAGTAATTACAGCACAAATATCTTGATTTTTTAATTCTTTTTCCAAAGAATCAAAATCAAGATAATCTAGAAATATGGTTTCATGTTGAGCATTAAAAGGGGATATAAATTTATAATTATCTGTTACAGAAAGACTTCCACTTGTTCTTCCATGAAAAGAACCTTTAAAAGCAATAACTTTTTTTTTACCTGTATGAAAAGAAGCTATTTTCAATGCATTTTCATTAGATTCTGTTCCAGAATTGCATACAAATAATGAATAATCTTCATATCCTGAAATCTTTCCAAGAAGATTAGATAATTTTTTTTTTTGATAAATACAAACGCTATTAGAATAATAGGATATTTTATGAATTTGTTCTATCAGAGCATTCACATAATATGGATGTGAATGTCCTACAGAAATCACAGCATGTCCTCCATAAAAATCTAAATACATATTTCTTTGTAAATCAAAAACATAAACGCCTTTGCTTGTACTTAATTCTATATCTAGAATAGGGTAAACGTCAAATAATTTCATTTTAAAAACGAACGGATTTTAATCTTAAACCACAAGTCTCATCTAACCCAAACATAAGATTCATATTTTGTATAGCTTGACCAGAAGCTCCTTTTATGAGATTATCTATGATACTGATAACAATTAGTTGATCTTTTTCTTTAAGAAGATATAAAATACATTTATTGGTATTGATCACTTGTTTAATATCAACATTAATATCAGAAATCTTTACAAATGGATGATTTTTATAATATTTTTTATATATTTCTTGATTTCTTTCTAAAGAAAGAACAGAATGAGTATATAAAGTAGTTATAATTCCTCTAGAAAAATTTCCTCTGTAAGGTACAAAATAAATTTTAGAATAAAAATTGTTTTGTACTTGATAAATGGTTTGTTCAATTTCCTTCAAATGCTGATGTTTAAAAATTTTATAAGAAGAAATATTATTATTTCTTAAACTAAAATGATTTATGTCGCTCAGTCTTCTTCCAGATCCTGTAGAACCTGTTATGGCACTAATATGAATATCTTTTTCTAATAATTTATTTTTAGCTAATGGTAAAAGAGCTAAAAGAATAGCTGTGGCAAAACATCCAGGATTAGCTATATTATTGGATTTTTTTATTGTTTCTTTTTGCAATTCTGGTAATCCATAGACAAAATTTCTATTGTTAAAAATGGATTGAATATTGATTCTGAAATCTTGACTCAAATCAATCACTTTTATATTTTCTGATATGTTATTCAATTCTTTTCTGGATTGTCCATGTCCAGAACAAAGAAATACAATCTCTATTTCTTTGCTTAAATCACGGGTAAACTTTATGTTTTTCATTTCTCCTAACAAATCTTGATGGACCAAATGAATCAATTTTCCCGGATGACTTTTGCTAACTATACTTTTAATATGAGTTTTGGGATGATGAATCATCAATCTAATCAATTCTCCAGCAGTGTATCCAGTTCCTCCTATAATGCCTATTTCAATCATTCTTCTTTTTTATTTAAATTGTGATACATTTTCATTTGATTGCTCAAAATTTTTGTAAAACCCTTAACATCTTCTGCTGTCCAAGCATAATTCATTTCTCCATATTTAGCCATGTTAGATGATGTCATTAAATCAAATTTAGATTTGATCCCTACTAAATGGAATCTATAAGGATAAAGAATAATATCTACAATTCCGGTTAATCTTTCTTGTGTACTTTTTAAAAATTTTTCTATATCACGCATAACAGGATCTAAATATTGAGCTTCATGAAGTAACATGCCATACCAATTAGATAATTGGTCTTTCCAATAAAGTTGCCATTTTGTAAGAATATGTTTTTCCAACAAATGATGAGCTTTTATAATAATAATAGCAGCTGAAGCTTCGAATGCGACTCTTCCTTTAATTCCTAAAATAGTGTCTCCTATATGAATCCCTCTTCCTATAGCAAATTCTGAAGCGATTTTTTCAATTTTTATTATATTTTTTACAGCTTTTCCTTTTTCTTTATTAACACTTACTAATTCTCCCTTTTCAAATTCTAATTCTAAGTTCTCACTTTTTTCTCTTTTTAATTTTGTTGGATAAGCCTTTTCCGGAAAATCGTGATAAGAAGTAAGGGTTTCCTTTCCTCCTATACTCGTCCCCCAAATTCCTTTGTTAATAGAATATTTAGCTTGATCCCAACAAATAGATACTCCTTGATTTTTCAAATATTCAATTTCTTCTTCTCTAGATACTTTCATTTCTCTTATGGGAGATAAAATTATTTTGTCTGGACAAATGATTTGAAAAGCTATATCAAATCTAATTTGATCGTTTCCTGCTCCTGTACTTCCATGAGCAATTGCTTTTGCTTGAATATAAGTGGCATATTGTGCTATTTTAATAGCCTGAAAAATTCTTTCGGAACTTGCTGAAAGTGGATAAGTGTTATTCTTGAGGATGTTTCCGAATATAAGATATTTTATACAATTTTGATAGTATTCTTCTATGGCATCAATAGTTTTGTGAGATTTAGATCCAATGTTTAAAGCTCTTTTCTCAATTTTATCTAATTCATCCTTCTTAAAACCCCCCGTATTAATAATAACTGTATGAACTTCATATTTTTCTTCCTGTATTAAATATTTTAAACAAAAAGAGGTATCTAAACCGCCACTATAAGCTAAAACAATTTTATCTCCAGTATATAAATCATTTTTATCTTTCTTATTTTTATGTTTTTGATTATTATCATCCGTATTTGGATTGTATAAAAGACCAGTACATAAACACATTTTTCTTTGATTTCTAGTTAAAATATCAAAGTTTACACAACTTTGACATCCTTTCCAAAACTCTTCTGAATGAGTCAATTCACTAAAAGAAACAGGCTTAAACCCCAATTCCGTATTAATTTTAATAACTGGATTACTTGTTGTAATACTAAAAATTTTAGAATTTGGAAATTTTTTTCTGGAAAGTTTAAAAATTTCGATTTTAATAATTTTCGCCAATCCTTGTTTTCTAAATTCAGGAAAAACAATTAAACCGGAATTAACAACAAATTCTTCATTCTGAAAAGTTTCAAGATAGCTAAATCCCGCTAGTTTTTCATCATAAAAAGCAATAACCGCATTTCCATGAATCATTTTTGATTTAATATACTCTGGATCTTTTTTTGCAATTCCAGTCTTCCTTATTTTTGCTGACTCCTTAATTTTTTTGCAAATTAAGAAAGCATATTTCGTATCCTCTTCATGAGATACTCTAACTTTTATTTTCATCTTTGTAAGAACACACTAAGAACTTAAGAAAAAAAATAAATGCGTTTTCCCGATTGGGAGTAGAATAATGCTTCATATATTTATTTTACTTTTCTGTGACCAAATACAAATTTAATAAAGTCTTTTTAATTAATGTAAGTCTTTACAATCTAGATGAGTTTTAGTTTAA
Organism: Blattabacterium cuenoti; assembly: GCF_014251315.1. Taxonomy (NCBI): domain Bacteria; kingdom Pseudomonadati; phylum Bacteroidota; class Flavobacteriia; order Flavobacteriales; family Blattabacteriaceae; genus Blattabacterium; species Blattabacterium cuenoti. Next base: position 348,180 of record NZ_CP059185.1, read on the forward strand.
GCAAAAATCTAATCCTTTTATTTTTTCCAATTTTTTTAAAAAACTTGAGTTAACATTTATTTCATATTTTATAGATTCAAAATTTAAAAAAATTTGATCTTCTTTATCATAAAGAACTATATTCAATTTTTTATTTCCTATTTGTTGAGAAAAAAGTTTTTCTATATTGTTAATAAATACATTATTTAAACTGTTTATATTGATTTTTATTATCAGTTTGTAAACCAATTTTTTTAAAACATTTTGTAAATTTTCTATATGTATAATGTTTATTTTATATTTTTGATATTTTGATTTATCAATAGAAATACATAAATACAACGGATTATTGTGAATCAAAAAAGACTCATATTTAAAATATTGTTGTCCATAAATCCTGAATTCTTTAGAAGAATTATAATCTTCTAATAAAAAAATACCATATTTAATTCCATTTTTTATGTATGTTTTTTTTTCTATTTTGGATAAAATTCCAGATACATACATTTTTTCTCCTATAAGGAAAGATTCCTTCTTATTTAATTGTTCTAAAGAGATATTCGTAAAATATTTCATTTCATAATAAAAATCATCTAAAGGATGTGCAGATGTATAAACACCTAACACTTCTTTTTCTTTGGATAATTTATATATGTTATTCCATAAATCACATCTCATAATAATAGGTTGATCTACTTTATTTTTTGTTTTTTGTAATTTAGATCCAAATCTAATAATTTTCTCTAAAGTGCTTAATTTATCATCAGGTCCAATATGAAAATATTGTTCTCTATAAATATGAAAACGGTCTAAAGATCCGGATAAAATTAAACTCTCTAAAGTTTTTTTATTCACTACACGCAAATCTATTCTTTTAACTAGATTAAAAATAGAGGTGTATAATCCGTTTTTTTTCCTTTCTTGAAGAAGAATTTTTACAGCATTTTTTCCAACTCCTTTTATCCCCGCAAGACCAAATCTAATATGATTATAATCAGTCACTTTAAAAAAAGAATCACTTTCATTTATATCTGGACTGATTACAGATATATTCATTTTTTTACATTCTTCTATGAAGAAAGTAAGCTGTTTAATATTATCCATATTATTACTTAATACAGAAGCCATATATTCACATGGAAAATGTGCTTTTAAATAAGCAGTTTGAAAAGCTATATAAGCATAACATGTCGCATGAGATTTATTAAAAGCATAACAAGAAAAATATTCCCAATCTTTCCATATTTTTTCTAATTTATTTTTAGGATAACCTTTTTTCATAGCTTGGTAAAGAAACAAATTTCTCATTTTGTTCAGTTTTTCTTTTTGTTTTTTCCCCATAGCTATTCTAAGAATATCCGCTTCTCCTTTACTAAAATCAGCGATCTTTTGAGCTATTAGCATGACTTGTTCTTGATATATCGTGATTCCATAAGTTTCTTTTAAAAATTCTTCCATCTCTGGTAAATCATAAGTAATAGCTTCTTTCCCATGTTTTCTGGATATAAAATTAGGAATGTATTGTAAAGGACCTGGTCTATACAATGCTGTCATTGCAATTAAATCATCAAATTTATCAGGTTTTAGTTTACGTAAATATTTCTGCATACCTGGAGATTCATATTGAAAAACGGCTATAGTTTCTCCTTTTTGAAAAAGATGATAAGTTTTCTCATCTTCTAAAAAAAATGAATCCTCTGTCAAATTAATATGTTTACGTTTTTTTTTTATAAGATTTATTGCGTCTTTAATAATAGTAAGAGTTTTCAAACCTAAAAAATCCATTTTCAATAATCCAGCATGTTCCACCACATGATTATCAAATTGCGTAAGCAATAAATCTGATTCTTTTGACACAGACACTGGAATATATTCTTGAATATCATCTGGACTTATTATGATTCCACAAGCATGGACCCCTGTGCTTCTTATAGTTCCTTCCAAAATTTCTGCTTGTTGTAAAACTTTTCCCTCCAATGTATCTTTATTTTTTGCAATGTCTCTCAATCTTTGTATGTTGTTCAATTCTTCTTTATTTATCTTTTCTTGTATATTTTTTTTAGATAAAATTGTTTTTAATGAAAACATATTAGGGACCATTTTTGCCATACGATCTGTATCTTTTAGAGGTAAATCTAATACACGTCCAGTATCTCTTATGGATGATTTTGCTCCCATTGTTGCATATGTTATAATTTGTGCTACTTGATGTTTCCCATATTTTTGAACAACCCATTCAATAATTTTTTCACGTCCTCTATCATCAAAATCAATGTCAATGTCTGGTAAAGAAATTCTATCCGGATTTAAAAATCGTTCGAACAGCAGATTATATTTCATCGGATCTATGTTGGTTATTTCTAAACAATAAGCAACAATAGATCCTGCGACTGAACCTCTTCCAGGACCTACTGAAATATTCATTTTTCTAGCTTGAGAAATAAAATTATGAACAATTAAAAAATAACCAGGATAGCCAAGTTTTTCTATTGTTTTTAGCTCAAAAAAAATTCTTTCTTGAATTTGATTAGTAATATTTTTATAACGTTTTTTAGCTCCATCAAAAGTTATTTTTTTTAAAAATCGATTCTCTCCTCTATTTCCTCCATCTCTTTTATCTATAGAATCTTCAAAAGATTTTGGAATTTGAAATTTGGGAAGCAATATTTTGTGCGAAAGATGATAAGATTCAATTTTATTAACCAATTCTTCTAGAAAATCAAAAGATTCTGGAAGATCAAAAAATATTTTTTTCATTTCTTCCGTATTCTTGAAATAAAATTCATGGTTTGGAAAACCAAATCTATAACCTATTCCTTTTCCTATAGGAGTTAATTGTTTTTCTACATTTTTTACACAAAGTAAAATATCATGAGCATTTGCTTCCTTTTTATCTAAATAAAAAGTATTATTTTGTATAATATATTTTACATGATATTTTTTTGAAAATTTCAGTAATACATTATTTACATAATCTTCTTCTTCTAAACCATGACGCAATAATTCTATGTAAAAATCATCTCCGAAAAGATCCTTCCACCATAAAAAAATTTTCTCAGCTTTTCTTTCTCCATAATTCAGAATAGTATATGGAATTTCTGCATTTAAATCTCCAGTAAGAGCAATTAAATTTTCCTTATATTTTTCTATCAACTTTTTTGCAACTCTAGGAATTCCAGCATACAAACCTTCTGTAAAACCCAACGAACAAAGTTTTGCTAAATTATGGTAACCTTTTTTATTTTTAGATAGAAGAACTTGTTTATATCGTTTATCTGGGGCTTCTTTAGTAAACTTTTTTTGTAAATAATTATCTGAAATAAATACTTCACAACCTACGATTCCTTTAATTGATTTTTTTGGATAATATTTTTTGTTTATGGAATGAATAGCATTTAAAAAATGAAAAACACCCATCATGTTTCCATAATCTGTTATGCCTACAGCTGGCATGTTCAAGTCCATAGCTCTTTCTACTAGAGATTGAATGTTTATAGTAGAATAAAGAATAGAAAAATAAGTATGATTATGAATATGAGAATACTTTTTTTTATCCAATTTTTCCTTTAATATCTCATTATTGTTAAATAAAATTTTTTCTTTTTTTTCTACTTTTTCTTTTTCTAAGTAAGAGTCAGAATGATCTTTTTTAAAAAAAACTACAGAAGAAGAAATTTTTTTGGAATATTTATTTCTGAATTTCAAGATGGTATCTTTATCTACTCCTACATCTTTATGTGATATTATTCCAATACGTAATAGTTCTAAAAAAGAACGTGCTGTAGCTTTAACATCATTTGATGCATTATGTAAATTTGGAATTTTTTCTTCAAAAAGTTTTTGATATAATTCAGATAATGTAGGCCATTTCAATTTTTTTCCACTTCCTGATAATTTGCAATAAGGAGTGGAAATTTCTTTAGTATCTAGTATTTTTTTTCTTTTAAAAGAAATTTCTTTTTTTTTTCTGAAAAATTCACATTCAATAACTTTTATATCAAATTTTAAATTATGTCCAATGAAGCATTGAGATTTCTCAAAAGATTTTTGAAATTCATGTAGAACAAAATTTAAATCAACTCCATATTTTTTTGCTATTTTATTAGTGATTCCATGAATTTTAAAAGCATTAAAAGGAATATCATAATGATCCGGTTTTACAATAAAATTTTTGAATTCTATTAAATCGCCTATAACATTATGACTTTGCCATGAAATTTGCACTATTCTTGGCCAATTTTCTACATGAATTATTGGAAGATTATAGGATACAGGCAATCCTGTGGTTTCGGTATCAACAATGAGGTACATTTTATTTGAATTAGTAGAAAAAGTTACTGAAAAATTATTAGTTTTGTATTACCTGTTTTTTTATTAAATAAAATAAATAAACGAGAATACTAAAACGACTTTCTCTGTCCATATATGTATTTTTTATGGATAAAAAATAGCGAAAAAATAATAAAAATTATGTCTAATCAAACCGAAGAAATAAAAAGAAAATCACCCCCTTCATATGAAATAAAAAATGAAAAACTGGACGATCAGATAAATATAAAAACAAGTTTCGATTGGACGAAATATGAAACTCATTTAAACAATGAGATACAAGAAGAAAGAAAAAAATTGGAAAAAATATACACAAAAACTTTACCAGATGTTCAAGAATTAGAAATATATCAAGGAATTATAACACATATTTCGGATAAAACTATTATTGTAGATATTGGATTTAAAGCAGAAGGCGCCATTCCTATAAGTGAATTTAGAGAAAATTTTAATATTCAAGTTGGAAGTAAAATAGAAGTGATGGTTGTTAAAATTGATTATAAAGGACAATGTATTCTTTCGTATCAAAAAGCGAAAATGCTAAGAAACTGGCAACGTATTAATGAAGCATACGAAAAATCGGAGGTTATATTAGGTTATGTTGCAGCTAGAACAAAAGGAGGATTAATTGTTGAAATATTTGATATAGAATGTTTTTTACCTGGATCACATATCAATGTGAAACCTGTTCGGGATTATGATACTTATGTTGGAAAAACTATGGAAGTAAAAGTAGTTAAGATCAATAAAAAAACGAAAAATGTTGTTGTTTCTCATAAAGTATTAATAGAAAGAGATATTGAAGAGCAAAGAAAAGAAATGATATCAAAGTTAGATAAAGGTCAAGTATTAGAAGGTAAAATCAAAAATATTCTTCCTTATGGTGCTTTTGTAGATTTAGGGGGTGTAGATGCTTTACTCCATATTACCGATATGAGTTGGCCGCATATTAACCATCCTACAGAAATAGTTCAGTTAGAACAGGAATTAAAATTTGTTGTATTAGGAGTAGATAAAGACAAAAATCGTGTACAATTAGGATTAAAACAATTGCAACCCCATCCTTGGAATTCTTTAGATCAAAATTTAAAAGTAGGAAGCAAAGTAAAAGGAAAAGTAAGTGTTTTAGCTGATTATGGAGCTTTTATTGAGATCAAACCAGGTGTAGAAGCATTATTGCATATTAGTGAAATGTCTTGGTCTTCCGATTTATCTTCTACTCAAGATTTTGTACAAATAGGGGATGAGTTGGAAGCTGTTATATTAACCATAGATCGTCAAGAAAGAAAAATGTCTTTAAGCGTCAAACAATTAACTCAAGATCCTTGGATTAATATTCAAGAAAAATATCCTATAGGATCAAAACATACTGGAATTGTAAAAAAATTTACAAATTTTGGAGTTTTTTTGGAATTGGAACAAGGTATCTCTGGAATGATTTACACTAATGATCTTTCATGGATTAAAAAAATTAAACATTCTTCTGAATTTTGCAGTATAAATGATAAGTTGAAGGTCATTGTACTTGCTTTAGACACTCAAGCAAGGAGATTAAATTTAGGACATAAGCAATTAACAGAAAATCCATGGGAAAAATATGAAAAAATTTATTATGTAGGAAGTATTCATAATGGAATAATCTCAAGTTTATTTGAGAAGGGTGCTTCTGTAAAATTTACAGAAGATCAAAAAATAGAAGCTTTTGTCCCATTACGTTTTTTAGAAAAAAAAGATGGCACTTCTTTAAAAAAAGGAGAAAAAGCTAATTTTAAAATCATTGAATTTAATAAAGAAACTAAAAAAATTGTGATATCTCATACATCTGTTTATCGTGATCAGGATCAGAAAAAAGAGCAACGTGTGAGAAATAGAAAATTTGAGAGATCCACTTTAGGTGATATAGCAGGATTAGCTAAACTAAAAGAACAAATAGAAAAAGAAAAAAATAAATAGTTCTAAAATAAAGTAAATGGAAACACACCCTATTGCAGAAAAAGAAGGATGGAAAGTAGGAAAAGATTTTCCTGTTTGGGCTAATAATGAATTATATTTAACTACAATTAAAGGGGGATACTTGTTGGATGGAGAAACTCCTTTTGAGGCATATAAAAGATTGTCGAAAAATGCTGCAAGAATTTTAAAAAAACCGAAAATGGAAGGAGAATTTTTTAATATTTTTTGGAAAGGTTGGCTAATTCCTTCTACTCCAGTTATGGTGAATCTTGGAACAGAAAAAGGTTTACCTATTAGTTGTTTCTCTGGAAGAATTGGGGATAGTATGTACGAAATATATAGAAAAAATTTAGAAATGGCTATACTTAGTAAACATGGTGGAGGGACATCTTATGATTTTAGTTTAGTTAGACCTGTAGGTAGTTCTATTAAAAATGGAACATTAGGAACTTCCGACGGAATTATTCCCTTTATTAAATCATATGATAGTGCTATAGTAGCTAGCAAACAAGGTAGAACGCGTAGAGGCGCTGTGGCTATTTATTTGAATATAGAACATAAAGAATATACGGAATTCCTAAAAATAAGAGAACCCAAAGGAGATATTAATCGTCAGTGTCATAATGTTCATCAAGGAGTAATAATTTCTAATTCTTTTATGGAAAAGGTATTAAAAAAAAATGGAAAAGAACGAGCTATGTGGATTGATACTCTTAAAGAACGTGTTAAAACTGGAGAACCCTATCTTTTTTTTAAAGAAAATGCTAATAAAAATATTCCAGAACATTGGAAAAAACACGGATTAAAAATACATCATAGCAATCTATGTTCAGAAATTATGTTACCAACAGATGAAAATCATACACTTGTATGCTGTCTCTCTTCTTTGAATTTATATAAATATGTAGAATGGAAAAATACAAATACTGTTTTTTATGCCATTTTATTTCTTGATGCAGTTATGCAAGAGTTTATTGATAAAGGAAAACATATACGGGGGATAGAAGATGCCGTTCGTTTTGCAGAAAAAAGTAGAGCTTTAGGTCTAGGAACCTTAGGTTGGCATTCGTATTTACAATCTAATATGATTCCTTTTATATCTGTTAAATCTGAAATGTTAACGCACAATATATTTAGTAATATACAATTAGAATCTCAAAAAGCTACTAAATATTTGGCTAAAGAATATGGAGAATCTGAATGGAACATAGGAACAGGAAGGAGAAATTTAACTTTAATGGCTATGGCTCCTAATAGGAGTTCTGCTAAATTAGCTGGAGGTCTTTCTCAAGGTGTAGAACCTTTAGCTGCAAACATATATGTAGATGATGATTCAAAAGGAATGCATATTCGTAAAAATCCTTATTTGGAAAAAATACTCATAAAAAATGGATATAACATTCCAGAAGTTTGGGAACAAATAGCTAATGAAAAAGGATCTTGTCTTGGATTAACTGCTCTTAGTGAAGAACAAAAAAATGTTTTTAGATGTTTTAAAGAAATTAATCAATTAGAATTAATTAAACAAGCTAGCATCCGACAAAAATATATTGATCAAGGACAAAGTATAAATCTTTCTTTTCATCAAAATACTCCAGCTAAATATATAAATAAAGTACATCTTGAAGCTTGGAAAATAGGTTTGAAAAGTCTTTATTATTATAGAAGTGAAAGTATTCTGCGCGCAGATACCGGTAATCGAGATTTGTATTCTAAAAGTTTGTTGTAATTAATATAATTAAAAAAAAACAAGGGCGGCGACTTACTCTCCCGGAATTAACCAGTACCATCAGCGCTAATGTGTTTCACTTCTCTGTTCGGAATGGGAAGAGGTGGGCCCACATTGCTATAACCACCCAAATAATTATAATAATGCTAAAAAAGACATAACATAATATACTTTTCATGATAAATTAAAAAGCTTACGGGTAATTAGTACTACTCAGCTATGATATTACTATCTTTACACTTGTAGCCTATCAACGTTGTCATCTTCAACGACCCTTAAAAGAAGCCTAATCTTGTGGTGAGTTTCGCACTTATATGCTTTCAGTGCTTATCTCTTCCGAACATAGCTACTCAGCGATGCACCTGGCGATACAACTGATACACCAGAGGTTCGTCCAATTCGGTCCTCTCGTACTAGAATCAGGTCCACTCAAGCTTCTAACGCTCGCAATAGATAGAGACCGAACTGTCTCACGACGTTCTGAACCCAGCTCGCGTGCCACTTTAATGGGCGAACAGCCCAACCCTTGGGACCTTCTTCAGCCCCAGGATGTGACGAGCCGACATCGAGGTGCCGAACCTCCCCGTCGATGTGAGCTCTTGGGGGAGACTAGCCTGTTATCCCCGGAGTACCTTTTATCCTTTGAGCGATGGCCCTTCCACACGGAACCACCGGATCACTATGCCCTACTTTCGTACCTGATCGACTTGTAAGTCTCACAGTCAAGCACCCTTATGCCATTATACTCTACACACGATTACCAAACGTGTTGAGGGTACCTTTGGAAGCCTCCGTTACCTTTTTGGAGGCGACCACCCCAGTCAAACTACCCACCACGCAATGTCCTCAATTTTTTTGATTGAGTTAGATTTCAATTAAAAAAAGGGTGGTATTTCAAGGACAACTCCACACTGCCTAGCGACAACGTTTCAAAGTTTCCCACCTATTCTACACATTTTTTAATCAAAACCAATACGAAGCTATAGTAAAGGTTCACAGGGTCTTTTCGTCCCATTGCGAGTAATCGGCATCTTCACCGATATTACAATTTCACCGAGCTCACGGCCGAGACAGTTTCCAGATCGTTACACCATTCGTGCAGGTCGGAACTTACCCGACAAGGAATTTCGCTACCTTAGGACCGTTATAGTTACGGCCGCCGTTTACTGGGGCTTCAGTTAAAAGCTTTGCCGAAGCTAACCCTTTTCTTTAACCTTCCAGTACTGGGCAGGTGTCAGACCCTATACATCATTTTTCAATTTAGCAGAGTCCTATGTTTTTGATAAACAGTCGCCTGGATCTCTTCGCTGCGGCCTTTCTTAATTAAAAATTAAAAAAGGCTACCTTTCTCCCGAAGTTACAGGTTCATTTTGCCTAGTTCCTTAGCCGTGAATCACTCGAGCACCTTAGGATTCTCTCCTCAACTACCTGTGTCGGTTTTGGTACGGGTTGCTTTTATCTGAAGCTTAGAGGCTTTTCTTGGAAGTTCTTACCTGTACTATCCACTCGCCCGAAAGCTTGTGGTACTATTGTAGATGAGCAAAATACACGGATTTTCCAATATATTTTATACCTAACTACTTCAACGTACACATCCGTTCGTACGCGACAGTTTCATTACTCCGTCCCCCCATCGCAATAAAAGCAAGTACCGGAATATTAACCGGTTTTCCATCAATTACACCTTTCGATTTCATCTTAGGGACCGACTAACCCTCAGCTGATTAACATGGCTGAGGAATCCTTAGTTTTTCGGTGTACGGGTTTCTCGCCCGTATTATCGTTACTTATACCTACATTTTCTTTTGTAAAAGCTCCACCACACCTTACGACATGGCTTCTATGCCATTACAATGCTCCCCTACCGATTAATTATATAAATATAATCAATCCCATAGTTTCGGCGATATATTTTATGCCCGATTATTATCCATGCCCAGTCACTCGACTAGTGAGCTGTTACGCACTCTTTAAATGAATAGCTGCTTCCAAGCTAACATCCTAGCTGTCTCAGCAACTGAACTTCGTTTATTCAACTTAATATATACTTGGGGGCCTTAACTGATGGTCTGGGTTGTTTCCCTCTTGGACATGGACCTTAGCACCCATGCCCTCACTACCGTGAAACATAATAACAGCATTCGGAGTTTGTCAGGAATAAGTAGGTGGTGAAACCCCTTCATCCAATCAGTAGCTCTACCTCTGTATTATTTCACACGATGCTGCACCTAAATGCATTTCGGGGAGTACGAGCTATCTCCGAGTTTGATTGGCCTTTCACCCCTATCCACAAGTCATCCGAAGACTTTTCAACGTCAACCGGTTCGGTCCTCCACTATGTGTTACCACAGCTTCAACCTGCTCATGGATAGATCACTCGGTTTCGCGTCTAATCCTTCCGACTATACGCCCTATTCAGACTTGCTTTCGCTACGGCTCCATAGCTGAACTACTTAACCTTGCCGAAAAAATTAACTCGTAGGTTCATTATGCAAAAGGCACGACGTCACTTCACGAAGAAGCTCCGACAGCTTGTAAGCGTATGGTTTCAGGATCTATTTCACCCTTCTATTCGAAGTACTTTTCACCTTTCCCTCACGGTACTAGTTCACTATCGGTCTCTGAGTAGTATTTAGCCTTACCGGATGGTCCCGGCAAATTCAGACAAGATTTCCCGTGTCCCGTCCTAATCAGGTTTCCTACTTATGTAATTTTTCCATTTCGCATACAGGATTATCACCTTCTATGATTGATTTTTCCAAATCATTCTGCTATAGAAAAATAGTCTTTTTATTGTAGACCTACAACCCCACTATAGCCTAGACTATAATGGTTTGGGCTATTCCGCTTTCGCTCGCCACTACTAACAGAATCACTATTGTTTTCTTTTCCTCTAGATACTTAGATGTTTCAGTTCTCTAGGTTCGCTTTACTAAAAAAAGTAATATCATATTATTAATTCACATGATAGGTTTCCCCATTCGGAAATCTGCGGATCAATTCGTATGTGCCAATCCCCGCAGCTTATCGCAGCTTATCACGTCCTTCTTCGCCTCTCAGAGCCAAGGCATCCACCATACGCCCTTTATTAGCTTTTTGTAATTTCATCATTCATTGTATATTATGTATGTCAAAGAACTTTACTAAAGTCAAGAAAAATGGAGAATATCGGAGTCGAACCGATTACCTCCTGCGTGCAAAGCAGGCGCTCTAGCCAACTGAGCTAATTCCCCCTACTATTACTATATAAAAATAAATAAGTAAATAAAATATATATAATAGTCTCGCGCGGAATTGAACCGCGGACCTCTACATTATCAGTGTAGCGCTCTAACCATCTGAGCTACGAGACTGATTATAATCAATCTCCACTTATTAACTATTTTTTTTAAAAAAAGCTCCTAGCCCAATTTTTACTAGATTTTTTTAATAAGAAAAATACTCTAAAAAAGAGATGTTCCAGCCGCACCTTCCGGTACGGCTACCTTGTTACGACTTAGCCCCAGTTATCGATTTTACCTTAAGCAGCTCCTTTTATGGTCACCGATTTCAGGTACCCCCGACTTCCATGGCTTGACGGGCGGTGTGTACAAGGCCCGGGAACGTATTCACCGCATCATGGCTGATATGCGATTACTAGCGATTCCAACTTCATAGAGTCGAGTTGCAGACTCCAATCCGAACTGAGATCGGCTTTTAGAGATTAGCTTCTGATCGCCCAGTAGCAACCCTTTGTACCGACCATTGTAGCACGTGTGTAGCCCAAGGTATAAGAGCCGTGATGATTTGACGTCATCCCCACCTTCCTCTCGACTTACGTCGGCAGTCTTGTTAGAGTCCCCGACATTATTCGCTGGCAACTAACAATGAGGGTTGCGCTCGTTGAGGGACTTAACCCAACACCTCACGGCACGAGCTGACGACAACCATGCAGCATCTTGTACTCCGTCCGAAGACTAAACTATTTCTAATTTATTCGTAGTACATTTAAACCTTGGTAAGGTTCCTCGCGTATCATCGAATTAAACCACATGCTCCACCGCTTGTGCGGGCCCCCGTCAATTCCTTTGAGTTTCAGCCTTGCGACCGTACTCCCCAGGTGGATCACTTATCACTTTCGCTTAGTCACTGAAAAATATAATCCAACAACTAGTGATCATCGTTTACGGCGTGGACTACCAGGGTATCTAATCCTGTTTGCTCCCCACGCTTTCGTGCCTCAGCGTCAGTATAGACTTAGTAACCTGCTTTCGCGATCGGTGTTCTGTGTGATATCTATGCATTTCACCGCTACACCACACATTCCAGCTACTCCAATCTCACTCAAGTCTATCAGTATCAATAGCCATTTTAACAGTTAAGCTGCAATATTTCACTACTGACTTAATAAACCGCCTACGCACCCTTTAAACCCAATAAATCCGGATAACGCTTGTGTCCTCCGTATTACCGCGGCTGCTGGCACGGAGTTTGCCGACACTTATTCGTATAGTACATTCACAATTCTTATCGCGTAAGAATTTTTATTCCTAAACAAAAGCAGTTTACAACCCGTAAGGCATTCTTCCTGCACGCGGCGTGGCTGGTTCAGAGTTTCCTCCATTGACCAATATTCCTCACTGCTGCCTCCCGTAGGAGTCTGGTCCGTGTCTCAGTACCAGTGTGGGGGATCACCCTCTCAGGCCCCCTACCGATCATTGTCTTGGTAAGCCTTTACCTCACCAACTAACTAATCGGGCGCACGCCCATCTTTTGCCGCATTTCTGCTTTAATAATAAAATCATGCGATTTTATTATGCTATAGAACATTAATCCAAGTTTCCTCAGGCTATTTTCTAGCAAAAGGTAGGTTACGTACGTGTTACGCACCCGTACGCCGGTCGCCATCAAAATCTATACAGATTTCATGCTGCCCCTCGACTTGCATGTGTTAAGCCCGCCGCTAGCGTTCATCCTGAGCCAGGATCAAACTCTCCGTTGTAAAAAAAAATTAATATCAAATACGCAAAACCTTATCAAAAAATCCTGAAATCTCAGGTCTAGAAGCTTATTTCTTTAAATTTCTTGAATAATATATTAAAGAACAATAAAAATATAAACATTATTTCTTCAAATACACAATTATACATTTTTTTTTCAAAAAAAAAAAGTTTTTTACTTCATACTTCCATATTAAAAATATATATATATTTTTTTTGTTAAAAAAAAAATAATCTAATTTTATGGAATAGATAATGTCACAAATTTTCTAATTCATTAGATATGAGAACTTCAGATTTCGATTTTATTTATCCTACAAACCTTATCGCTGAATTTCCTGTTCAAGAAAGAGATGAATCTAAATTAATGATTATTCATAGAAAAAATCAAAAAATAGAACATAAATTATTTAAAAATTTATATGAATATTTTGAAGAAGGAGATACCCTTATCCTCAATAATACCAAAGTATTTCCAGCAAGATTATTTGGAAATAAAGAAAAAACAGATGCTAAAATAGAAGTTTTTTTACTTAGAGAACTAGATCCAAAAGATAGAACATGGGATGTCTTAGTCGATCCTGCAAGAAAAGTTAGAGTAGGAAATAAATTAAATTTTGGATTTGGATTAACAGGAGAAGTTATAGACAACACAACTTCTAGAGGAAGAATTTTACAACTTAATTTTAATGGAAATCATGAAGAACTTATAAAAAAAATAAAAGAATTAGGGAGAACTCCTTTACCTAAATACATTAATAGGAAACCAGAAAAAAACGATGAAAAACGTTATCAAACTGTATATGCAAGAAAAGAAGGGTCTGTAGCTGCACCTACAGCAGGATTGCATTTTTCAAAACATTTATTAAAAAAATTAGAAATAAAAGGGATCAATCTTGCAGAAATCACCCTACACTTAGGGTTAGGAAGTTTTCTTCCAGTGGAAGTAGAAGATATATCAAAACATAAAATGGATTCCGAAAAATGTTCTATAAATGAAAATGCATGTAAAATCATAAATCTCTCTATACAAAAAAAAAAACGAATTTGTGCAGTTGGGACCTCTTCTATGAGAGCTATAGAAAGCTCTGTTTCTTCTAATAAAAATTTAAATCCATTTCATGGATGGACTAATAAATTTATTTTTCCTCCTTATAATTTTAGTATAGCTAATTCTATGATTACAAATTTTCATATGCCTAAATCTACATTACTTATGATGACAGTTGCTTTTGCAGGTTTTGATTTAACAATGAAAGCATATCAAATAGCAATAAAAGAAAAATATAGATTTTATTCTTACGGAGATGCTATGTTAATATTATAAAAAAAATCATATGTCATTATGATATTATGAAAATTATCTTAGAAAAAATAAAAATTACTATAAAGAAAGAAATAAGAGAATTTGAAAAGCAATTTACAGATGTAATTAAAAGTAACGTTCCTCTTATAAATCAAATTACTCATTATATTACTCATAGAAAAGGAAAACTAATTCGTCCTATATTTGTTTTTTTAATAGCTAAAATGTTAGGAACAATACAAAAAAAAACATATCATACTGCTTGTTTAATTGAATTAATACATACGGCAACACTAGTACATGATGATGTAGTAGATAACAGTTTACTTCGTCGTGGTTCCTCGTCTATTAATGCTATATGGAAAAACAAAATAGCTGTTTTAATTGGAGATTATTTACTTTCTAAAAGTCTTTTAATTGCAACAAACAATAATTATTATGATTTACTAAAAATTGTCTGCAAAACAATAAAAAATATGAGTGAAGGTGAATTGTTACAAATGGAAAAATCTAAAAATTTAGATATTTCTGAAAGGATTTACAATCAAATTATTTATCATAAAACAGCAAGTTTAATTGCGGCTTCTTGTGAAGCAGGAGCACGTTCAGTTAATACAGATGAAAAAACTGCTTTAAAAATGAGAGAGTTTGGAATTTTTACGGGAATAGCTTTTCAAATCAAAGATGATTTATTTGATTATGAAGAAAAAAATAAACACGTAATAGGAAAACCTGTCGGAATAGATTTAAAAGATAAAAAAATAACACTTCCACTTATTCATACCCTTCAAAAAGCTTCTGAAAAGGATCAAAAAAATATATTGAATTATATCAAAAATTATGATGAAGAAAAAAGATGTAAAATAATTGATTATGTAAAAAAATATAAAGGATTAGAATATGCTACTCAAAAAATGATTAAATTCCGTAATAATGCATTAAAAATTTTGGAAAAATATCCAGAAGGAACAATCAAAAAAGCGTTAAAAATGATGGTAAATTTTATTGTAGAAAGAAATCAATAAATTCAAGAATTAATTATATGAAAAAAAACTTAGTCATTGTAGAATCACCTACTAAAGCTCATACAATACAAATATTTCTTGGAAAAGATTATCATGTAGTATCTAGTTATGGACATATTATAGATCTACCGGAAAAAAAAATAGGAGTTAAAATTAAAAAAAATTTTGAACCTGACTATGTAATTTTATCCAAAAAAAAAAAATTGTTCAAAATCTTAAAATATTAATAAAAAATTACGAAATCATTTGGTTAGCTTCTGATGAGGATAGAGAAGGTGAAGCCATAGCATATCAAATTTATAAGACATTTAACATTCCTGATAAAAAATACAGAAGAATCGTATTTCATGAAATTACAAAAAAAGCAATTTATAATGCTATAGAAAATCCAAGATCAATTGATTATAATTTAGTTTATGCTCAACAAACTAGACGGATAATAGATCGGTTAGTCGGTTTTCAATTATCTCCTATTTTATGGAGAAAAATAAATACAGGTCTTTCTGCAGGAAGAGTTCAATCTGTAGCAGTAAGACTCATAGTAGAACAAGAAAAAAAAATTCAAAATTTTATTCCTTTTTTAATTTATCAAATACACGGAGTTTTTACTAATCTTGAACATAAAATAATTTTCAATGCTAAATTAGAAAAAAAAATAGAGGATAAAAAAAATATGAAAAATATTTTAACATTATGTGTTAACAGTATTTTTACTGTAAAAAATATTACTGTAAAAAAAGAAAAAAAATGTCCTCCAGCCCCGTTTACTACTTCTTCTTTACAACAAGAAGCTTGTAACAAATTAAACTATTCTATATCTCAAACAATGTTATTAGCTCAAAAATTATATGAAAAAGGATTTATTACATATATACGAACAGATAGTACAAATTTATCAAAAAGTATATTATTAGAAATCAAAAATTATGTGCTTTCTTCATATGGAAAAAAATATTTGTCTATAAAAAATTTTTCTAAAAAAGCAAAAAAATTTTCTCAAGAAGCTCACGAAGCAATTCATCCTACAATTATTAATTTTAATGAAAATTATTTAGAGTCTTTAGATATGTTTCAAAAACGTCTTTATAAACTCATATGGGAACGAACAATTATAGGACAAATGACAGATGCTATTTTTGAAAAAAAAGATGTTTATATTCAATCTTCTCATTTTAAAAATTTTTTTATTTGTACAAAAAAAACAATATTATTTGATGGATTTATGATAATATCAAATAAAGGAAAAAAAGAAAAATCTGATATTGATATTTTAAAAGAAGGTTATATTTTAGAAAAAAAAGAAATTACAGCTAAACAAATTGTTAAAAATCGTCTATATAGATACAATGAAGCTAGTTTAGTTCAAAAATTGGAAAAATTAGGAATAGGAAGACCTTCCACTTATGTTCCTATAATATCCACTATTCAAAAAAGAAATTATGTTAATATACAAAAAATTTCAAAAAAAATAGAAATCCGTGAAACTTTTATTTTAAAAGAAAATTTAATTATTAAGAAAAATGATCAAATTACTGAAATGGAAAAAAATAAATTTTTCCCCACAGAAATGGGAATTTTAACTACTGATTTTTTAAAGAAAAATTTTCGTGAAATAATAAATTATGATTTTACTGCAAATTTGGAAAAAAATTTTGATATCATAGCTAAAGGAAAACAATCTTGGATCAAAACTATTGAAAACTTTTATGATGAATTTCATAAAAAAATACAATATGTTAAAAACAATGTTGATAAAATTCATAAAGAACGTTTTCTTGGAAAAGATCCAATATCTAATAAAAAAATTTTTGCAAAAATTGCGAGATATGGTCCTATTGTTCAAATGGGAGAATTTAATAAAAAAGAGAAACCTAAATTCTCTCCTTTATTAAATAGACAAAAAATAGAAACAATTTCTCTTTCAGAAGCTTTGAAAATTCTAGAACTACCTAAATCATTGGGGTTTTTTGAAAAAAAAGAAGTTTTATTAAAAATAAACAAATACAATATTTATATAAAATATAACAATAAATCAATTCCAATTGATGAAAAAATATTTTTCAACAATTTGTTAAATTTAGAACGAGTTATTAATATAATAATTGAAAACCGGAATAAAATAAATTGAATAATTATCTAATTATCAACTATCAAAATATCTTTGATTTAAATAAGTTGTTGGATACGCTTGATCATGACCTGTACGTCTAATGTGATCTAAATATTTAGGAATATAAGATAAAGCTTTGACTCTATCAGATAAAGACATACGATTCCAAATATTTTCAGCCATTCTTTTTTTTCCTACTTTATATTTATAATCCATCCAAAAACGGTTAAAAGATAAATCCGTAGGAATTTCTTCTATAGAAAAAGACGCTCTAGCATTTTTCATTTTATTTATAATAGACTCATTATAAGGTAAATATTTACCTATCCATATATAATGTGATAAAGAAAGTTTTTCAGGAAAAATAACTTCTCTTAAAAAACCATTCAAATCATATTTAAATATAATATCTCCAGATACTAAACGGCTTCTAAATATATATTGTTTACCTCTCATTATTATTAATTTCATCAGCATTAATTAATTTTTTTAATGCATTAACTTAATTATTATCACACGAATAACTATTTGACTTGGTGATGAAATTTTCAATTTTTTAAAAAAAAATATTTTACATAATCTAGATCTAGATATTTTAGAACTATTAAAATTTTTAATAAAACTGTAATAATTATTGTAAAAATTTCTCGTAAACTTCATAGCAAAAGTTATGAATTTTTATTTTTACAAAAATAGATTTACTCTATCTTTTTTCAGATAATTTTGAACATTTTAAATTTTAGTATGTTATATATTGTCCCTACTCCTATAGGAAATTTAGAAGATTTTACTTTCAGAAGTTTACGTATTTTGAAAGAAGTAGATTTGATTTTAGTAGAAAGTTATAAAACTTCCAGAAAATTATTGGATTTTTATAATATTAAAACTAATATAAATAAATATCATATTTATAATGAACATAAAATAATCCCCTCTCTCATCAAAGAAATTAAAAAAGGAAAAAAATTAGCATTAATATCTAACGCAGGAACTCCAAGTATATCTGATCCTGGTTTTTTACTTATAAGATCTTGTATTAAAGCCTCTATTTCCATAGAATGTTTGCCTGGTCCTACAGCTTTTGTTCCAGCATTAGTTTGTTCTGGAATATCTACTAATGAATTTATTTTTATTGGTTTTTTACCCAAAAAAAAAAGAAAAATAAAATTAGAAAATTTATCTAAAGAAAATAGAACCATTATATTATATGAATCACCTTACAGATTATTACAAACATTAAACGATATGAAATATTTTTTTGGATACAAAAGAAATATTGTTATATGCAAAGAAATATCTAAATATTTTCAAAATATCTCAAGAGGAAATATAGAAAAAATGATTTTATATTATCAAAATATAAAAAAAATATTAGGAGAGTATACTATCATTATAGAAAAAAATAATGAAAAATAATTAAACATATTTATTTTCTATTAAATATTCTGCAATTTGAATAGCATTGGTTGCCGCACCCTTACGAAGATTATCTGCCACTATCCAAATATTTATAGAATTTTTAAACGAAAAATCTTCTCGTATTCTTCCTACAAAGACTTCATCTTTTCCATGAGCATATAATGGCATTGGATAAATGTTTTCTTTTGGCTTATCTTGAACTATTATTCCTTTTGTTTTCAATAAGATTTCATATATACGATCTATACTAGGTTTTTTTGTAAATGTTATATTAACACTTTCTGAATGTCCTCCTATAACAGGGACACGCACAGCTGTAGCTGTTATTGCTATATTATCATCATTTATTATTTTTTTTGTTTCATTTATTAATTTCATTTCTTCTATCGTATATTCTTTATCTGTAAAATGATCACAATGAGGTAAAACATTTTGATAAATAGGATGTGGATACACTCTACAAGAAAAATTTCCATCTTTTTCTTTATATAACTGATCCAAAGCTTTTTTTCCAGTTCCTGTTACAGATTGATAAGTAGAAACAATAACTCTGTTAATTTTATATTCTACATGTAATGGGAATAATACCATAACTAATTGTATTGTAGAACAATTTGGATTGGCAATGATTTTATCTTGTTTACATAAACAAGAAGCATTGATTTCAGGAACAACTAGTTTTTTGTTTGGATCCATTCTCCATGCAGAAGAATTATCTATAACTATAGATCCTATTTTTGAAAATTTTGGGGCCCATTCTTTCGATATGTCAGACCCTGCTGAAAATAAAACAATATTAGGTTTTTTTAAAAATAAATCATATATACTAATAATTTTATATATTTTTTTTTTAAAAAAAAATTCCTTTCCTATAGATTTGTTGGAAGCGGAAAGATACAACTCTTTTAATGGAAAATTTTTTTTTTCTAAAATATCAATCATTACACGACCTACCATACCTGTTACACCTATTATTCCTAATTTCATTTCATATGAATTTTTATAAAAACTTAATTTTCCATGATGTTATAATAAAACAAAGTTAGATAAAATAATGAAAAAAGGAAAAATGATTATTTTGTCAGGTCCTTCTGGATCTGGAAAAACTACGATTTCGCATTGTTTACTTTCAAAATTTCCGGAATTAAAATTTTCTATATCATGTACTACGAGGTTAATTCGGGATGATGAAAAACATGGAAAAGATTATTACTTTTTACCTGTTAGTTCTTTTATTTCTAAAATAAAAAAATCCCAATTTGCAGAATGGGAAGAGGTTTATCCTAAATTATTTTATGGAACTTTGAAAAAAGAAATTTCCAAAATTTGGAAATCTAATCAACATATCTTATTTGATATAGATGTGAAAGGAGGATTAAATTTGAAAAAACAATATCCAAATAATTCTTTATCCATATTTATAATGGTAAATTCTATAAATCTTTTAAAAGAAAGACTTCTCACAAGATGTTATAAAAATTTAGATAAAAATAATACAAACATAAATATTCGTTTAAATAAAGCTAAAGAAGAAAACAGTTATGCTACTTTATTTGATTTTGTATTATTGAATATTAATTTATCTCAAACAAAAAAAAAAGCGATTCAAATAGTTTCCAATTTTATTTATGGAAAATGAAAATCGGGTCGATTGAATTTGAACCACCGACCACACGTTCACTAGACGTATATTCTAACCAATCTGAGCTACACCCCAATTGACTCCTCAGGCTGGATTCGAACCAGCGACACCCTGATTAACAGTCAGGTGCTCTAACCAACTGAGCTACTGAGGATTTTTGATATTTTTTCTGTTCTTATTTTATGTCTTCCTCCTTCAAAACTTGTTTCTAAAAAAATTCTCACAATTTCTATAATTTCATTCTCTTTTATGAGATAACGTGCTGGTAAACTAATAATATTAGCATTATTATGCTTTCTCGCCAAAACTGCAATTTCTTTTTTCCACACCAAAGCTGCACGAATTTTTCTATATTTATTGGCCGTCATTGCTGCTCCATTTCCGCTTCCACATATGATTATACCAAAATCAGCTTTTCCTTTATTTACAAATTCCGCTGTAGGATGAATAAAATCCGGATAATCAACTTTTTTTCCATATTCAGAAAAACCAAAATCTTTGATTTTATATCCTTTTTCAATTAAAAAATTATTTATTGCATATTTATAATGTACTCCTGTATGATCAGAACCTATTGCTATTAGCATTACATTTTTTAAAAAAAAAGTAAAGAAATAACAAATATACATTAAAAATTTTACAAAAAATATTTTATTTTCAATTGTTTTAGTTTTTAATTTATATTTTTATATTTATTTATATATATAATATGATAATTGATAATGACAAAGAAGATCAAAACTATTAACGATTTTAATTTTGAAAATCAAACGGCTCTAATAAGAGTTGATTTTAACGTTCCTATTAATAAATCTTATGAAATAACAGATGATACACGTATTCGATATAGCATTCCTACCATTCAAAAAATTCTTTATGAAAAAGGAAAAATTGTTCTTATTTCTCATTTTGGTAGACCCAAAGGAATTTCTTCTAAAATTTATTCTTTAAAATTCTTAGTTCATTATTTGTCTAAACAATTAAAAGTCACTGTAAATTTTCACGAACACTGTGTGGGTGAAACTGTAAGAAAAAAAGTTAATGAATTAAAAAACGGTGAAATTTTATTATTGGAAAATCTACGTTTCTACAAAGAAGAAGAAGAAGAAAATGAAAATTTTGCTTATGAATTATCGAAGTTAGGAGATATTTATGTTAATGATGCGTTTGGAGTTTCACATCGTTTTCACAGTTCTATTACTATTCTTCCGAAATTTTTTGGAAAAAAAAAATGTATTGGTTTTCTCATGAAAAAAGAAATACAGTTCATAGATAAATTTTCATATGGAAAAGGAAAAAGACCTATTACTATTTTATTAGGGGGAGCAAAAATATCTTCTAAGATAAAAATTATTGAAAATATTATTAATTTTGCAGATTATATTTTGATAGGAGGTGCAATGTCTTATCCTTTTATAAAAATGAAAGGAGGAATGATAGGAGATTCCATGATTGAAAAAAATCAATCAATTGAAAATACATTAAAAAAAATTTTCCATAAAAATAAAAATAATATCATACATCTTCCAAAAGATGTAATAATAGCTGATTCATTTAAAAATGAAGCCAACACTAAAATTTCTCCTATTCATTCTATTCCAAACGGATGGATGGGGTTAGATATAGGTCCTTTCTCCATAAAAAATTTTTGTAAGATTATAGAAAAATCTGAAACCATTTTATGGAATGGACCTGTAGGTGTTTTCGAGTTCTCAAATTTTTCTTATGGAACTAGATCAATAGCAAAATCTGTTGCAAATACAACTGAAAAAGGAGCATTTTCTTTAGTAGGAGGAGGAGACTCTATTGCTTCATTAAAAATGGAAAAATGTGATCAAAAAATCAGTTATTTATCAACAGGAGGAGGAGCTATGTTAGATAGCTTAAAAACTCAAACACTTCCTGGAATAAGTGCAGTAATACAATAATATAAATATAATATATAAATCCCAAGGTTTTTAATTATATTTGTTTTCAAACAAAAAACATATAAAATTAAAAAAAAATAACTATGTCATTTAAACTTCCAAAATTGCCTTATTCATATAAAGATTTTGAACCTTACATAGATAGAAAAACTATGGATATCCATTATAATAAACATCATGCTGCTTATACTAACAATCTAAATCAAGCTATTTTAAATACAAATATGATTAATCTTTCCATAAAAGAAATTTTGAAAAGAACTCATATGGAATCTCCAATAATACGAAATAATAGTGGAGGCTTTTATAATCATAATTTATTTTGGGAAATATTAACACCCAACACAGAATATACTCATCCAAGTCCATATTTAAATGAAATTTTTAAAGAAAATTTTAATTCTTTTGATTCTTTTAAAGAGAATTTTTCAAAAGTAGCAGCTAATCATTTTGGCTCTGGATGGATTTGGTTATGCGTAAAAAAAGAAAAATTAAGTATTTGTTCCACAATAAATCAAGATAATCCTCTTATGTATGGAATGGGTTGTGAAGGAATCCCCATATTGGGATTAGATGTATGGGAACATGCTTACTATCTACAATATCAAAATCGTCGTTTAGATTATATTTCTTCTTTTTGGAATATCGTGAATTGGATAAAAGTGGAAGAAAATTACAAAAAAAATATGAAAAAATAATACTTTTTTCATGGGAAAAATTGTACTAGAAAATATTAAACTATTTGGATTTCATGGATGTATGCCGGAAGAAGAATATGTTGGGTCTCACTATACGATAACTTTAGAAGTTGAATTTGATTTTTATCAAGCATCTGTTAGTGATGATTTATCCAAAACTATTAATTATGTAGATTTGTATTACATTGTTAAAGAAGAAATGAAGATCAATTCTAAATTGATTGAACATTTAGCACAAAGAATAATTCAAAGGATAAAAAAATACAAAAAACCTTTGATTAAATATACAAAAGTGAAAATTTGCAAAGAAAATCCACCATTACAAGGAAATATAATAGATAGAGTATGTGTGATTTTAGATAATAGTTAATGGCACTGTGGCCGAGTGGAAAGGCAGAGGTCTGCAAAACCTTTTATAGCGGTTCGATTCCGCTCTGTGCCTCTAAGAAATTTTATTTTAAATATTTTTGGCATTAAAAATTAAGAAATTCTGTTGCATATATGCATATAAAAAAAAGGATAAATAATATTCTTATTTCACAACCTCTTAGCACTGGTAATAATACTCCATATATAAAACTTAGCAAAAATAAAAACGTAAATATTGATTTTAGATCTTTTATAGAAGTAAAAGGAGCATCATCCAGTGATGTAAGAAGACAAAAAATCAATTTCTCTGATTTTACCGTAGTTCTTTTTATTAGTAAAAAATCTGTAGATCATTATTTTAGATTAGCAAAGTCTATGCGTTTTAAAGTTCCTATCTCAATGAGATATGTATGCCAAACAAAAACTATAGCTTATTATTTGCAAAAATATATTGTCTATAGAAAAAGAAAAATTCATATTGGAAATAAATCATTTAAAGATTTACTTCCTTATGTCAAAAAATATTCCAAAGATAAATTTCTTTTACCTTCTTCTGACATATTAAAAACAGAAATTCCAGATATGTTAAATAGACAAAATATTTTTTGGAGAAGAGCTATTTTATATAAAACAAATTCTAGTGATTTATCTGATTTAAAGCATATATATTATGATATTTTAGTTTTTTTTAATCCAGCAGAAATCAAATCTTTGTTTGATAATTTTCCTAACTTTGATCAGAATAATATCAAAATTGCTACTTTCGGAAAAAATACTTTAGACGCCGCTTATAAAGCAGGATTAAAAATTGATATAAAAGTTCCTACACCAGAATTTCCTTCTATGGCTATGGCTTTGGAAAAATATATTAAAAAATTAAACACAATTAGATATTGAAAATATTTTTTGTTTTCTTTTCTTTTTCAATTTTAATTTCTTGCGCAAATTATAAACCACTCACTGGAGGAAATATAGATATGTACCCTCCACGTTTTATATATTCTATTCCTAATAATTTTTCTACTTATGTTCAAATCAGTTTAAAAGAAATAAAAATATTTTTTGATGAAAATATTATATTAGATAATATATATGATCACAATCATATAATTATGAATCCTTTTTATATACGAAAATATGTGATTATTCATCCTGTAAATTTTCCTAAAAAATATATTAGTATTCGATTTATAAAATCTTTAAAAAAAAATACGACTTATAGTATTCAGTTCAATAACTGTATAAAAGATAATAAAGAAGGAAATGTTTTATATTTTTTTAAATATATTTTTTCTACTGGTAAAAATATAAATACAACCCATATTAAAGGAAATATAAAAAATTTTCTTGAATTTAAAAATAAAAAAAATACAATTATAGGATTATATGAATATAATGAAACAAATAAATATAACATTGAAAAAAAACCGGATTTTATTGCTTTTATAGATTATAAAAGTAATAAATATCAAATTCTACACATAAAAAAAGGAAAATATTTGTTATTTTGTTTCTATGATGAAAATGGAAATCAAATATATGAACCAAACAATAAAGAATTAATTTTTTTTAGAAAAACTTTATTCTTATTAGAAGATAAGGAATATCACATACAAATTTCAAAATAGTCTTATTATTCTACTGTTACTGATTTTGCTAAATTTCTTGGTTGATCAACATTTTTTCCACGTATATAAGCAATTTGATAAGCTAATAATTGAAGAGGAATAACAGTTATTAATGGACTAAGTATTTCAGAAATATTTGGGATTTTTATCACATGATCTGCCAAAAGATTAACTTGAACATCTCCTTCATTAATTATAGCAATAACTTTACCTTTTCTAGCTTTAATTTCTTGTATATTCCCAATAATTTTATCATAACATCCTTTTTTTGTAGCAATAATAACCACTGGCATGTTTTCATCAATTAAAGCTATAGGACCATGTTTCATTTCTGCAGCAGGATATCCTTCTGCATGAATATAGGATATTTCTTTTAATTTTAAAGCTCCTTCTAAAGCAACTGGAAAATTTATCCCTCTACCTAAATAAAGAAAATTGTTTACATCATAATATACTTGCGATATTCTTTTTATGGAATCATACATTTTCAATGTATAATCAACTTTTTCTGGAATAGAGCCAAGTTCTTTGCATAAGGATCTATATCGACTATCATTGATTATAGACCTATGTTTTCCGATGATCATAGCTAATAAAACAAGAACTGTAATTTGTGCACTAAAAGCTTTTGTAGAAGCTACACCAATTTCAGGACCTGCATGTGTATAAGCTCCGGCATCTACATTTCGTGCAATAGATGACCCAACTACATTACAAATTCCAAATACAAAAGCTCCTTTATTTTTTGCTAATTTTAGAGCGGCTAAAGTATCGGCTGTTTCTCCAGATTGGGAAATTACAATGATAACATCATTTTTTCCTATAATAGGGTTTCTATACCGAAATTCAGAAGCATACTCTACCTCTACTGGAATACGAGTCAGCTCCTCTAATAAATATTCTCCAATTAAACTAGCATGCCATGAGGTTCCACATGCTACTATAGTTATACATTTAGCATTAACAAAAATATCTTTATTAGATTCAATTCCATCAATACAAATAATTTTTTCCGGAATCAATAATCGTCCCCTTAAAGTATCCAA
Source organism: Blattabacterium cuenoti (assembly GCF_014251315.1). Classification (NCBI taxonomy): domain Bacteria; kingdom Pseudomonadati; phylum Bacteroidota; class Flavobacteriia; order Flavobacteriales; family Blattabacteriaceae; genus Blattabacterium; species Blattabacterium cuenoti. The sequence goes on from NZ_CP059185.1 coordinate 374,320, forward strand.
AATTGTTTTAGGTTGTTCATATATTTCTTTCAACATGAAATATTTATATTCTCCTTTTTCAATTTCTTTTAAATTAATTTTAAGTTTTTTAATGATTGGATTTAATTTATGATTATCTAGAATCTTTCTAAGATCTAATTCCTTCTCTTTTTTAAGAATAGCCATTTCTCCATCTTTTAAATAAAGAACATTTTTGGTATAATCTATAAAAGATATAGGGTCAGATGAAATAAAAAATTCTTTTTCTTTAATTCCTAAAGACAAAGGACTTCCCAATTTAGCAACGATAATTGTATCAGGATGAGATTTTTCTACTATAGCAATAGAATAAGCTCCTACGATTTCATTTAAAGAAATTCTTACAGCTTCTTCTAAAGATAATTTATTTTCTTTTTTAATATATTCAATTAAGTTTACAAGAACTTCTGTATCTGTTTTACTTTGAAAAGTAAATCCGTTTTTTAATAAAATAATTTTAATAGCATAATAATTTTCTATAATTCCATTATGAATCATAACAAGTTCATTAGAATTGGAAACATGAGGATGAGCGTTAATATTATCTGGAATTCCATGAGTGGCCCATCTTGTATGACCTATTCCAGTTGTTCCTTTTAATTTCGCTTTACAAGAAAAAATTTTTTTTTCCAATTCATAAACTCTTCCTTTGGCCTTATACAAATTATATCCAGTTTCATAAAAAACAGCTATTCCAGAACTATCATATCCTCTATACTCCAATTTTTTTAATCCATTAATGATAATAGGATAAGCTTCTTTATGACCCAAATAACCAATTATACCACACATTCTAGATAAAATTAGAAGTTTTTATCTATTTTTTAATTTATCTGTTCTAAAACAGTTTCTTTATAAAATTGTTGATAAACGGTCTCTATCTCTTCTACAGGATAATATTTTAAGACTAACAACTTGGTTGTTTTTATATAATCCTCTATTTCTTTTGGAAAAAAGAGATCTCCTTTTATAATAGCATCCGAGAAATACATACATAATTTGATTAGATTAAGATAATTTGGATTTTCTAACAATTTTAATTTTCTAGATTTGATGCCATCAAATTTTATCTTTTTAATGATATCTTTATTTAAAAACCCTTTAAAAGGTTTATTGTAAATAGATACAACTATTTTTACATTTTGATACACTGGATCACTTTTGTAAAAATGTTTAATATATAAAGGAATCAAAAAACTCATCCATCCATATATATGGATTATATCAGGTTTCCAATTTAATTTTTTAACAGTTTCTAAAACACCTTTTGTAAAAAATAAAGCTCTTTCATCGTTATCTTGAAAAAAAATTCCATTTTCATCTTCATCTATAGCCTTTCTTTTAAAATATTCTTCATTATCTATAAAATAAACTTGTAACCTAGCATCAGGAATGGATGCTACTTTTATTAACAAAGGTTGATCTATATCATTAATCACTAAATTCATACCTGATAAACGAATGACTTCATGTAATTGATGCCTTCTTTCATTAATTACTCCAAAACGAGGCATAAATATACGTACATCATTTCCTATTGATTGCATAAATTTAGTGGCTTTTAACACTGATAAAGATATCTGATTCTCTGAAGAAAAGGGAAATAAATCTGAAGAAACATATAGTATACGTTTACCTATCATCTTAGAGTTATTTTTATTTTTATAGTAAAAAAACGGATCATTGCAAATATAATAAATAATATCCTAAGTTTAATAATAAAAATGTAAAGTAATTTTTTTTGTCTAAAATCTTTAGATTGTAAAGTTTTTAACTCTTTATAGATATATGTTTTTGTTATGAAAAAGGAAAGAAAAATAAAAAAGAAACATCATAATTTATCCACAGGATTTATTAATATCACTAATCATGGATATGCATTTGTTCATATTAACGGATTGAAAAAAGATGTTTTTATTCCGAAAAATAAAACAAATCGAGCTTTAGAAGGAGATTTAGTAAAAGTTAGATTTTATAGTAAAAAAGGAATAAAAATGGAAGGAGAAGTATTAAAAATAATTAAAAGAAAAACCAAAAAATTTATTGGAATATTAAAATTTAACGTTAAAAATGAATACGGAATAGTATATAATACTAATCTTCATGTAGATATATTAATTCCAATACAAAAATTGGAAAAATGTCATCACAATGATAATGATAAAGTATTAGTTCAAATTATATCATGGCCTAAAAAATTTAAAAATCCTTTAGGAAAAATTATAAAAGTATTTGGATCTTCTGGAGAATATAAAACAGAAATTTATTCCTTATTAGAAGAATATGGAATGTCATACAAATTTTCAAAAAATTTGGAAAATGAAGCTAAAAAAATTTTTAACAAATCAATTTTAGATTTGGATCTAAATTTCAGAAGAGATATGCGAAATGTTAATACATTTACTATAGATCCTTTAAATGCAAAAGATTTTGATGATGCTCTTTCTATTAGAAAATTAAACTATGATACTTGGGAAATAGGAGTACACATATCTGATGTCTCTCACTATATAAAAGAAGGAAGTTCACTGGATAAAGAGGCATATTTACGTGCTACATCTGTTTATCTTGTAGAAGAAGTTATTCCTATGCTTCCCAAAATATTGTCTAATAATCTTTGTTCATTACAACCAAAAAAAGATAAATTAAGTTTTTCTTATATTTTTAACATTAATAGTCAAGGAAAAATATTGAAAGACTGGTTTGGAAAAACCATAATACGATCTGATAAAAAATTTTCATATAATGAAGTTCAATCTATTATAGATCAAAAAAAAGGAGATTATTATGAAGATATTTATACATTATTTTTATTTTCTAAAATATTAATTAAAAATCGATTAAAAAATGGAGCATTTTTTATAGAAAAAGTGGAAGTAAAATTCCATTTAGATGAAAAAAATAACCCAATATCTTTATATTTAGAAAAAAACAATGATGCACATCGTTTAATTGAAGAATTAATGTTATTAACTAATCGAAAAATTTCAGAATTTGTTAGTTTAAATTTAGATGGAGGTCTTTCTAAAAAACTCTATATATACAGAGTACACGATGTTCCAGATTTTCAGAAAATTTTTTTTCTCAAAAAAATTATAGAACCTTTAGGTTATTTTTTAGATATAAAAAATCTAAAAACTTCTATTAATCATTTATTAAAACAGATTAAAGGAAAACCAGAACAAAATATGATTGAAAATTTAGTTCTTCGTTCCATGAGCAAAGCTAAATATTCCACAAATAATATAGGGCATTATGGGCTTTCTTTTATTTATTACACACATTTTACTTCTCCTATAAGGAGATATTCAGATATAATAGCTCATCGTTTGTTATATCATTATTTAACAGTAAATAAAAATGAAATAAAAAATAAAAATGAAGAATATAAACTGAAAACAATAGAATTTTATGAAAAACAATCCCATTATTGTAGTTATAAAGAACGTTTAGCTATAGATGTAGAAAGAGAATTTTTAAAATATATGCAAGTTAAATATATAAAAAAATTTATAGGAGAAGAATTTTATGGTATTATTACAGGATTTACTGATTGGAGTATTTATATTGATTTATTATTGTTTCAAACTGAAGGAATGGTACGATTACGTGATATTAAAGAAGATTTTTATGTTCTAAATCCAAATAATTATAGTATAATTGGAAAAAAAAAAAGAAAAATTTATCATTTAGGAGACAAAGTAAAAGTAAAACTTATAGATGCTAATATAGAAAAGAAACAAATTATTCTTGATTGGATTGATAATATTAATATATAATTTTATTTTACTAAACTCTAACAGTGGAAGGCACAAATATAGTGTAATCTCCTCCATTTTTTATAATATCTCTTACAATATAAGAACTAATATGAGATTTTTCATGAGAAGAAAAAAGATAAACTGTTTCATTAATATTTTATTTGTAAAATTCATTTTCAGTCATAAATATATTTTTTTGAAATTCCAAATCTAATTGATTTCTAATTCCTCTTAACAAAAATTTAGCTTTTTTTTTTATGCAAAAAGAAATAGTCAGTCCATCAAATGAATCAATTTCTATTTTTTTTGACAACTTTAAAAAAGTTTTTTGTATCCACTTTTTTCTTTTTTCAAGAGAAAACATATTTTTTTTTTCAAAATTTTCTCCAATAGCTATAATAATTTTATCAAACAAATTTAAAGCTCTAATAATAATATCATAATGTCCTAAAGTAATAGGATCAAAAGATCCAGGAAATATTGCTATTTTTTTATTCATTTTTTAGAAATATATTTATATGTAAATTTTTTATTGAAACAAATAAAACAATTTATTTTTTTCTTTATAAACTTATTATTTTAATTAAATTAAATGAACAAATCATGTTCTGATTGTTTAAATAAATGTGCAAAAAAAGAAAATTTTTTTCAAAAAAAACAATGTTGTAAACTTAATACATTGGATTGGTTATCCAATATTAAATCTCCTTTTGAATATCAAAAATATGATATTGTAGAAATACAATTTAAAAATGATAGAAAAGAATTTTTTCTTAATCAAGAAAAAATTCCCCTTGATCAGGGAAACATTGTGACTGTAGAACCTAAATCTGGTATTGGATACGATGTAGGTATAGTTTCTTTAACTGGAGAACTCGTGAAATTACAAATAAGAAATAAAACTATTAATTCAAATACTTTTAAAAAGATATATAGAAAATCAACACATAAAGAAATAAATATTTGGAAATTTTTTAAAAAAAAAGAGTTTTCAACTCTTTTAAAAGCTAAAAAAATTGCAAAAAACTTGAATCTTTCTATGAAAATTTGTGATGTGGAATATCAAGGAGATGGAATAAAAGCTATTTTTTATTATACAGCCGAAAATAGAATTGATTTTAGAAAATTGATAAAAGAATTTGCTGTATATTTTCATACACGTGTAGAAATGCGTCAGATTGGATATAGACAAGAAGCGGCAAAAATTGGTGGAATTGGTTCTTGTGGTCGAGAGCTTTGTTGTTCAACTTGGCTGAAAAATTTTAAAAGTGTAACTACTAATTCTGCAAGATATCAACAACTTTCTATAAATATTCAAAAATTAACCGGCCAATGTAGCAAATTAAAGTGCTGTCTCAATTATGAATTAGATACTTATTTAGATGCCATAAAAGATTTTCCAGATTTCAATATCAAAATTCATACAGAAAAAGGAATTTCTAAGTGTATGAAAATTGATGTTTTTAAACGAGAGATGTGGTTTTCTTATATTAAAAATCCCAATACATGGTTCAAAATAAAAGTAAAAAAGATTAAAGAAATTTTAGAAAAAGATCAAATAGCACCCCCTTTAGAGGAATTGTCAACGGCCAACAGTATTCAAAAAACGGAATTAACATTTAAAAATTTATCTATATAATAACAAAAATATAATCATATTATTATGATAATAATAATAAAATTATTTTTCTTTCGTGTATAAAATTCATAAGTTTATTTTTTATTTTTGGTTTTTATTTATTATCGGAATAAGTAGTATCATTCTCATTTTTTATGCAGCTTCTAAAGGTTATTTAGGGACTTTACCTAGTACAAAAGATATAGAGAATCCTGCTATGAAAGTAGGATCAAAAGTTTATGATTCTAACGGGATATTATTAGGAAAATTTTTTTCCGAAAATAGAACTTTAGTTACTTATCAACAACTTCCAAAAGATCTTGTAAATGCACTTATTTCGAAAGAAGATATTCGTTTTAAATATCATTCTGGAATTGATGCTAAATCTTTTCTTAGAGCAATTCTTTCTTTAGGAAAAAAAGGAGGAGGGAGCACTATATCACAACAGTTAGCTAAACTTCTTTTTACAGGTCCATCTGCAAAAAATAAACTACAAAGAATTCATCAAAAACTTTTAGAGTGGGTAATGGCTATTGAATTAGAAAAGCGTTACACAAAAGAAGAAATCATTACTATGTATTATAATAAATTTGATTTTTTGTACAACGCAAAAGGAATAGAAACAGCAGCTCATACTTATTTTAATAAAAAGGTTTCGGAACTCAATTTAGGAGAATGTGCAACATTAGTTGGAATGTTAGAAAATCCTTCTTTATACAATCCAAAAAATTATCCTAGCAGAGCTAGAAAACAAAGAAATTTAGTTTTATATCAAATGAAAAAATATAATTTTTTAAATGTATATAAATATAAAAAAGAGTTGAGTAAACCTATAAAAATTAATTTTAAAATACAAAAAAAAGATTTTGAATTACTAACTTATTATGGTGAATTTTTAAAAAAAGAAATTCAGGAAGCTTTAGATGAACATAAAGAAAAAACTGGACAAAAACTTGATCTTTATTCTAGTGGATTAAAAATATATACATCTATTGATGCTAGAATGCAAGATTATGCAGAAAAAGCTGTAAAGAGACATCTTAGTCAATTACAAATTTCATTTAATCGTTTTCAAAAAAAAAATAAAAACGCTCCATTTTTAAATATTTCTCAAGAAAAAACAAAACGTATTCTCATATCTGCAATGCACAGGACGATTCTTTACCAAGATTTAAAACAAAAAGGATTAACGGAAAAAAAAATTATAGAAGAATTCAAAAAACCACAATTAATTAAATTATTTACTTGGAACGGCCCCAAAAAAATATTAATATCTCCATGGGATTTTATCCGGTATCAAAAAAGTATAATTCAAGCAGGAATGTTATCGATAGAAACCTCTACTGGATTTATTAAAGCATGGGTAGGAGGAATAGATTTTAATCATTTTCAATATGATCATGTAGCACAGACACAACGTCAAGTTGGTTCTGTTTTTAAACCTATTTTATATGCTGCAGCTATTAATGAATTACATTATAATCCCTGTACAAAAATTTCAAATGAAAAATTTCACTTAGGAAAATGGAGTCCTAGAAATTCTAATGGAAAATATGGAGGTTTTCTTACTTTAAAAGATGGATTAGCTTTTTCTGTAAACACTATTTCAGCTCGTTTAATATCACAATTAACTCCAGGTCCAGTAATTAATTTAGCAAAGGATATGGGGATAGAATCTATAATTCCTAAACATCCATCTATTGCGCTAGGTTCTGCAGATTTAACTTTATATGAAATGACAGGAGCATTCAATACATTTACTAATTATGGAATTTATGTTAAACCTAGTATTTTAGTAAAAATAGAAGATGAAAATGGAAATTTAATTAAAGAACATGTAGACATTAGTCAAAAACAAGTTTTTAGTGAAGAGGTAGGATATATTATGTTAAAATTAATGCAAGGAGTAGTAAAATATGGAACAGCCAAAAGATTACAATCATATAATCTTATAGGAGATATAGCTGGAAAAACAGGAACAACTAATGAAAACTCAGATGGATGGTTTATAGGCATGATTCCTAATTTAACTACTGGAGTTTGGGTTGGTTGGGAAGATCGGTTTTCTCATTTTGAGAACATTAAATTAGGACAAGGAGCAAATATGGCTTTACCTATATGGGCTTATTACATGAAAAGTTTATATAAAGATATTAATTTGATTTATCATAATAGATTATTGTTTCATAAGCCTAAAAATTATCAATCTTATTGGGACCATTGTAATGAAATCCATAAAGAAGAAAACATAATCAACGATAAAAAAAAAGAAGAAAATTCTTTAAATATAGATTTTGATATAAACTTAAATTCAGAAAGCAATAAAGATTATGATAAATGATATATGAAAATATTAATTTTAGATAAAAATCACCCTTTTATTGTATACAAACTAAAAAAAGAAGGATTTATTTGTGATGAAAATTACAATGATTCAATAGATAATATTAATATATCTGCATACGATGGCGTTATTTTAAGAAGCAGATTAAAGATAGATAAAAAATTTATTGAAAAAGCTATAAACTTGAAATTTATAGCTCGCATTGGATCTGGAATAGAGAATATAGACAAAAATTATGCTATCAAAAAAGGAATAACTTTAATTTCTTCTCCAGAAGGAAATAAAGATGCGGTAGCAGAACATGCTATAGGTATGCTTCTATGTATGATGAATTATATTATTCATTCACATATACAAATTACAAAAGGAAAATGGAGTAGAGAGGCTAATAGAGGAACAGAAATTATGGGAAAAACAATCGGTATTATTGGATATGGTAATACGGGAAAAGCCTTTGCAAAAAAACTTTCAGGTTTTGATGCTAAAATATTATGTTATGACATTTTATCTGAAATAGGAGATATTTACGCAAAACAGGTAAACATGAATACAATTTTTCAAAAATCAGACATAATAAGTTTACATGTTCCTTATACCAAAAAAACGGAAGGTATAATCAACTATAATTTCATAAAAAAATTTAGTAAACCTTTTTATTTGATAAATACTTCTCGTGGAAAATGTGTAATTACAAGTCATTTAGCAAAAGCATTAAAAAATGGAAAAATATGTGGAGCGTGTTTAGATGTATTGGAATATGAAAATTTTTCCTTTGATAATATTTCTATCCATCGAAAATTTACTAAAAGTTTTCTTGATCTTATTCATTCTAATAAAGTGATATTCACTCCACATATTGCAGGATGGACTAAAGAATCGAAATCCAAAATGGATAAAAAAATTGTAGAAAAAATTATTTTTTTTGAAAAAAAATTGAATCAAATATAATTTGATCAAATTCTAATGGATAAACAAATATATGATATTATAGTAAATTTTTTGTTAAACTAAACATTGCTGTTTAAAGTCATCCTTGTTATTTTTTTTGTGATTCTTTATGTTTACAGTAAAATCTTTATCCTAAAACTAAAAAAAGAATATAAAATGATATTATTGGTTTAATGTTATAACACTCTCCTATTATTTAGGCGATATATTTTCATATTTATAATTGAATTTTTAACTCAATACACATCTTTTAAATATCTCCCTTCTTTTTTCATTTTTTTTAGAAAAAGTTTTGAATCACATTTCCCTACTTTTTCTATAACATCACAAATCATTTTTTCTACATCTACACTCATAGGAATTTTGTTTCCACAAACATAAACATAAGCTCCATTTTTTATCCAAGAAAAAAATTCTGTTCTATTTTCCCATATTTTTTTTTGAACATAAATTTTTTTTTCTTGATCCCTAGAAAAAGATAGACTTACACGATGAAGAATTCCTTTTATTTTCCAATTTTGGATTTCTTTTTGATATAAAAAATCTGTATCAAAGTGTTGATCCCCAAAAAATAACCAATTTTTACCTATAGCTTCTGTTGCTTCTCTTTCATATAAAAAAGAACGAAATGGAGCAATACCAGTTCCAGGTCCAATAAGAATTATATCTTTATCTGATTTGGGTAATTTAAATAGTTGATTTCTATAAACAAAAAAATATAATTCATCTCCTATTTTGAGTTGAGATAAAAAATTAGAACAATGACCATATACAGTTTCTCCATTTAATTGAAAACGATGACGAGATACCGTAATATGAATTTCATTCCCATGAGCTGTAGGTGATGAAGAAATGGAATATAATCTAGGTTTTATGGGTTCCATAATTTTTATCAGATTTTTTAAAGAACATTTTTCCTTCATAGGAAATTCTATTAATAGATCAATAAGTTTCCATTTTTGATTTAATAAAATATTTTTTTTTTCTCTTAGATCAGATAAAAAAGAATATTTTTTCAAAAAATTTTCAGATAAACAAAAGATGTTAAAATTTTTCTTAAAAAGATCAAAAATTTTATTTTTATATTTTTCAAATTCTTTTTTCCTATTCTTTTTTACGTATTCTATAATCTTATCTACTTCATTAGAAGGATTTTCAGGAAAAACCCCTATAGAATCTCCAGGAAGATATTTAATTCTTTTTTGAAAAAAAATTTCAATATGATGAATTTCTTTCTTAGAACCCTTATCCTGATTGTTTAAAATTATATTATTTAAAATTTTACCATATATTTTTCTATTTTTCGTATTTATTTCACATTTTTTTTTTTTTAAAAAATTTATAATTTCAGAAAACCATTTTTCTGCTTGATTTTCATAATCAACATCACATTTATATATTGGAACAATTCTTCTGGCTCCTATGTTATGTAAACGTTTATCTACATCTTCTCCTGCTTTACAAAAATAAGTATAGGATTTGTCTCCTAATGCTAATACGCTATATTTCATTTTATTTAGAAAAAGATTTTTATTACAATGAATAAAATTAAAAAAAGATTTCGCAGAAGAAGGAGGATCTCCTTCTCCATGTGTACTCATTATAATGAAAAAATAATCCTCGTTTTCTAAATCTTGTAAACGGTATTGATCTAAACTGATCAATTTTATTTTCAATTTTTCATTTTTTGCTTTTTGATAAATATCAAAAGCCAAATTTTTAGCATTTCCTGTTTCCGTTCCATAAACTAACGTAATTTTTTTTTCCTCTTCTTTTCTAAATTCTTTAAAATCTTTTTTAAAAAATAACAATCCAGATATGTATCCATTCATCCATATAATTTCTTCTTTAGAGGATTCTTGTATTAACTTAAAAAATATTTTGCTATTTGACTCAGATAACATTTTAATTTTATTTTATACTTTAGAAGAAAAAAACTTTAAAATATCAGAATTAAAAACCATTATTTAATCTACAAATATTAAAAATTTCTACTAATTTTAATTTCATTAATTCATCTATAATATTTTAAAAAATAAATGAGTTAATATTTTATTAAATCAAAAAATTTTTTTCTAATTTCAGAGAACTAAAACGATTTTTGATTTTATGTAAAATTAATAACAATTTAGTCAAAATTACCTGATTTTGATAAAATCAAAATTTCCTTTTTTTTCTCATCATAAAAAAAGATTATCAACTGATAAATATCTTTCTCCAGTATCATAATTTAACGTTAATATTATGGATTTTTTTGAAAATTTAGATAATTCTTTTTCTATAGCAGACAGAGAAGCTCCAGTAGATATTCCAACAAGAATTCCTTCTTTTTTTGCAGTTTTTCTAACATAATGAAAAGCTTCTTCTTTAGATACTAAAAAAGATCCATCTAGTATTTTAACATTTAAAATAGACGGAATGAAACCTGCTCCTAATCCTTGTAAAGCGTGAGGATTGGGTTCCCCTCCAAATATAACTGGAGATTCTATAGGTTCTACAGAAAATATTTTTATATTTGGAAACTTATTTTTTAATACTTCTCCTATTCCAGTGATATGACCTCCAGTTCCTACTCCTGTAATGAAATAATCTATTCCTTTAGAAAAAGCATTAATAATTTCTTTTGCTGTTGTATTTTTATGTATATTAGGATTTGAAATATTGTCAAATTGTTTAGGCATCCAGGAATTTGGAATGGTCTCAATTAATTCTTCTGCTTTTTGAATAGCCCCTTTCATACCATTTTCTTTTGAAGTGAGAACAAATTTTGCTCCAAAAATAGAAAATAATTTTCTTCTTTCAATACTCATCGATTCTGGCATAACTAAAATGAGACGATAACCTTTAACAGAACAAACCATAGCTAATCCTATTCCTGTATTTCCAGAAGTAGGTTCTATGATAATATCTCCTTTATGAATAATTCCTTTTTTTTCTGCATCCTCTATCATAGATAAAGCAATTCTATCCTTTATGCTTCCTCCAGGATTATTTTTTTCCAATTTTATCCAGACCTGATGATTCGGAAACAATCTTTTAAGATGTACATGAGGCGTATTTCCGATAGTTTTTAAAATGCTATCAACTTTCATTTTGAATTTTTTTTGATTATATCATAAAATTAATGGGGTCAGGAAAAGGACTATTATTTCTCATTTTTATTTCGCTTTTTTGGTATACTATAGAAAAAGGGGGGATACTTTTTGTAACCCAAACATTCCCTCCAAGAACACTATCATGACCTATTACAGTTTCTCCTCCCAAAACAGTAGCTCCTGCATAAATTGTGACTCTATCTTCTATTGTAGGATGACGTTTTATATTTGCTAGTTTTTTATCTACATAAATTGCTCCTAAAGTTACACCTTGATATATTCTTACTTTATCTCCTATTTTAGTACTAGAACCTATAACTATTCCTGTTCCATGATCTACGGAAAAAGCTTTTCCTATTTTTGCAGAGGCATGAATATCTACTCCAGTTTTACTGTGTGCATATTCTGTAATCAATCTTGGAAGAATTGGAACATTTTGTATCCATAATTGATGTGCCATCCTATATAATGCAGTAGCAAAAAAACCGGGATAAGAAAGATAAATTTCTTCTATGACCGTTGCTGCAGGATCCGATTTTAATATCGCATTAGCATCTATAATCAACGTTTTATAAATATTAGGGACCTCTTTAAAAAAAACTTGCGTAAGATTATTGGAATCTTTTTCATTTATATCCAATTCAATAAAAATTTCATATAAAAGTATTTGTAATTTTTTGTAATGTTTTTTAAAACAAATTGCATTATTCAATATATTTTGATCTGGAGTAAATAAAGTATGAAATAATTTTTTCACAAAATCTTCAGATTTTTTTTTATCGGAAAAAACGTATTTTTTTTTATTATTTTCAAATAAAGTTGTTAAAAAATCTAACATTTATTTTTTTGATTTTTATTGTATCATATCACATATCCTGTATACAAAATGTATAACAGATTATTTCATATATTATTATATTATTGATCATTGAGTCTTCTTTCTTATTCTTTTGTTTGTAAGTAAAGATCATATGAAATTATAGATATTGTTTTGATTTTACTTTAACTAAATCTTTCCTAAAAAGTTTTTTTTATACACTGTCATAAAAAGAATTTTTATAATTTTTTTGATTCAGATAATCAATAGGAATGGAGGATTTATAAAATCGATTGATATCGTTTCATACTTGACTTGTATGAAGTTCTTGAAAAAAAATTTTATTTAATAAAATCAAATATAAGATTTGATTAATCCCTAAAAATCGTATAAAAACTATTTTTTTACAGAAAAAAAAAGTTTTTAATTCATCTTTTACATATATAGAATTAAGCTTAATTTTTTTGCAAAGATCAGATATATATGGGATTTTCCATTTCATATTTTTTATTCATTGTCATAGGTAAGGATAAGATATGGGTGATTATTATCCAATAACTATATAAACAATACACAAATATAAGAATTTCTTCTTTTTAAAAAAACATGTTATATTATATATATAATAATAAATCTTACAAAAAAAATAGCACAAAAAATTCATGAAAAAAATTAAAGTCACTAATCCTATAGTAGAAATAGATGGAGATGAAATGGCAAAAATTATATGGAAATATATAAAAAAATATTTTATTCTCCCTTATTTAGATATAAATATCATTTATTTTGATTTAGGAATAGAAAATAGAAATATTACAAATGATAAAATTACTATAGACGCTGCTCATGCTATAAAAAAATATAATGTAGGAATTAAATGCGCAACAATTACGCCAGATGAAGATAGAATGGAAGAATTCCATTTAAAAAAAATGTGGAAATCTCCAAATGGAACGATTAGAAATATTATTAATGGAACTATTTTTAGAGAACCTATTATAGTAAAAAATATTCCTCGTTTGATTCCAAATTGGAAAAATCCTATATGTATAGCTCGACATGCTTATGCTGATCAATATCAATCCACAGATTTTGTTATTGAAAAAAAAGGAAAATTATATATTTCTTTTGTTCCAGATGACAACGAAAACAAACCAAAAAAATTTAAAATTCATCATTTTATGGGTCCTGGGGTTGCCATGGGTATGTACAATACAGATCAGTCTATTTATGGATTTGCTCGTTCATGTTTTAACTATTCTATATATAAAAAATGGCCTCTATTTTTATCTACCAAAAATACTATATTGAAAGCATATGATGGAAGATTCAAAAATATCTTTCAAGAAATATATAATAATGAATTCAAATCAAAATTTGAAAATTTACAAATAACTTATGAACACCGCTTGATTGATGATATGCTTGCAAAAACAATTAAATCAAATGGAAAGTTTATATGGGCTTGTAAAAATTATGATGGAGATGTGTTATCGGATTGTATAGCTCAAGGATTTGGTTCTTTAGGAATGATGACTTCTATTTTACTTACTCAAGATGGGAAAACTTTAGAATCTGAAGCTGCTCACGGAACTATAACAAAACATTATAGATTGCATCAAAATAAACAAGAAACATCCACTAATCCTATTGCTTCTATTTTTTCTTGGACTCGTGGTCTTAAACATCGTGCAATTCTAGATAAAAATAGAGATTTAAAATTTTTTTCGGAAAAAATGGAACAAATATGTATAGACTTTATAGAATCAGGAAAAATGACTAAAGATTTATTTAAATTATCTTATGAAAACAAAAAAGGAGATAACTATTTGAACACTAAAACTTTTCTTAAAGAATTAAAAATATTTTTCGATAAAAAAATGAATGAAAATACATAATTATATTTTTATCAGTTTTTTTATAATTTCTTTTCTTTTAAATTTATCTAATAAATTTTCTGTAAAATGAGAAATAAAAAAAATATTTTTTGGTTTATAGAATTTTTTTTTATCGTTAAAAATATTATCTGGAATGTGTAATGAAAAAGGATTTCCTTCAATAATCAATATTACTTTTTCTCCTAAAAGTTGATCTGGAATTGAGGATATAAAAAATCGTTTATCACAAGGAATGAAAGAACTGATTTCTTTTTCTATTAATTCAGGAATAATTTTAATTCCCCCACTATTAATAATATTATCATATCTTCCTATCCAAGAAAATGTATTTTTTGATATCATATAAACAATATCATTTGTTTGCACAAATGAATCCATACAACATGAAGAAAAAATCCTTAAACAATTTCTATTATCTACACTCAAAGATATATCTTGAAATGATTTATAAAAAGTAGATTTATTTGATCCATTAATTTTTTTTATAGCTATATGACCTGAAGTTTCTGTCATTCCATAGGTTGAATAACAAATTGTTGAAATATTTTGCAATTTTTCTTCTAAAAAATTTGAGATAGAGTATCCTCCTATTAAAACAATTTTAATGTATTTTAAATATTTTAAACTGAAATAAACTTGTATAGGGACCATTGATGTAATATCAAAATGTTCTTTAATATTTTTTAAAGGATTAGATGATGGAGGAACACAATATATTTTCCATTTAAAAATAATAGCGCGGACTAAAAACATTTTAGCAGCTATAAAATCTGGAGATAAACATAATAATCCTCTAATTCCTTTTTTATTAAGTCCCAAAAATTCTACTGTTTTTACAGCTCTTTCATACATATGTTTTTTACGTAAAAAAATAACTTTAGGAATACCTGTTGTTCCAGATGTAAAAGATAATATAGGTTTATTATTATCATACCAATTTTTTAAAAATAAAAAAATGGTTTTTTTCCATAAATCTTTTTTTTTATTTTTTTCTTGAAAAAAACAAGAAGATGTTAATATTTTTTTAGAAGAAAAATCTATCCACATTTCTTTATGTATTTAATATAATAATGTTTCTATTCTCCATTTTTTAAATGGATTATACCAAATAAAACCCTTTTTAATTTCTAAAGGAGAAATCCAATTATTTACGTATAAAATACCAGTATTTAATCCATGTGTATTAAAATAACTACTATATTTTTGTTGCATTATAAAAGTCCATTGAGCAATAGCATTAATTCCAATATTACTTTCCAAAGATGAACTGATACACCATTTTATTTTTCTTTTATTGGCTTCTAATATCCATTCTTCAGATCCACGAAATCCACCGTTTATACTGGGTTTCAGTATAATGTATTTTGGATGAATAATATCCAACAACTTTTTTTTTTAATAAAAATACTGACACTTTCTAATTCTTCATCTAATGCTATAGGCAATTTGGATTTTTCACATATTTTTGACATATCACTCCAATTTCCAGGTGATATAGGCTGTTCCATTGAATCAACTATTCCCAAATCATAGAATTTATTTAAATAATATAAAGCTATCTGAATATTTTTAAAACAACCATTTGCATCCACACGTACTTTTATTAATGGATATCTCTTTTTTATCTCTTTTAAAATAAAAATTTGATAATCAATAAGTTTTTGATTTATTTTCATTTTTATGAACGAAAAACCTTTAGTAATTTGATTTTTTATTTCTTTTATTGGACTATTATTAAAAGAATTTAACCATATTAAACTGTTTATAGGTATTCCTTTTTTTCCATGTAAAAATTCAGAATGATATAATACAGGAAACTTATTTTCCAAACTTAAAAATGCTTGTTCTAATCCAAATAAAATAGATGAATATGAAATGTATTTATAATAATAATATATTTCTGTTTTTTTTAAAAAAAAAATTTTTTTAGAAAGATTTTCTAATTCTGTTTCAAATTTTTTTAAGTTTTTTAAAGCGGATTTATCCAATATTGGATTACATTCTCCTATTCCTACTTTATTATTTTTTTTTAATATAATAAACCATATAACATTTTTTTTAAATGTTCTATTGGAATTAAATATTTTTTTTCTAAAAAAAAATGTTTTTTTTTTTAAAAAACAATTTATATCTCTATGCATATTCAATTAAACATATATAATTTTTTCTTTCTCTAATAAAATTAATTCTTTTCCCTTTTCAAAAAATCTTTTTTTTGCTTGTTTTTTATCAATTTGAATATCTTGAAAAGTATTGTAATGAACGCCCAATATTTTATCACATTTCAAAAAATCTGAAGCAAGAATAGCTTCTTCTATATCCATAGTGTATCTTCCTCCTATTGGTAGAATAGAAAGTTTTAATTTACCAAAATGAGGAATCAAATTCATTTCATACATGACAGATGTATCTCCTGATATATATAAATTCCCTTCATCTGTATGTAAAAGAAAACCCCCTGGATTTCCTCCATAAGTCCCATCGTTAAAAACACTGGAATGGGTCGCCCAAACATATTTCAATTTTCCAAAAGGAAAAGATATAAAAGAACCATAATTAATGCCATATGTTTTTATTCCTTTTTTTCCAAAAAAAATAGATATTTCATAATTAGAAATTACTAAAGCATTATTAAATTTATGCGAAAATAATTCTACATCACAAACATGATCATAATGTGCATGAGTTAACAAAATATAATCTATTTTTTGAAATTTTTTCAAAAAATTCGTGTTTTTAAAAATAGGATTTTCAGAAAAAAAAGGATCTATTAATAAACATTTTTCATGTATTTCTAACATACATGTACTGTGAGAAAAAAAAGTAACTTTCATAAGTTTAATTTATGAAACTAATTCCTATACTAAATTCATATAAAAAAGTAAGCATCACTAATTTTTTCAATTCAGAATTAAAAAGTTTTTTTTCTTTCATATAAATTATATTTTTAATATGCAATATTAAAAATATAACAGGAAAAATAAAAAAAAACCATTGATAAATAGTTTTTTTATTTAAAAAAATAAAATATATTCCTAAAAGTATTGAAAGTGATATAACAAATGTATGATATAATTTCGCATATTTAATACCTAACCAAACAGCTGTAGTATATTTTCGATTTTCATAATCGTTATCCAAATCTCTCATGTTATTAATATTTAAAACTCCTATATTCAAAAGTCCTATAGATAAAGAAAGAATAAATATATCTATACATAAAGTGTATGTATACAAAAAATAGCTTCCTTCTACTGAAAAAAAACCAAAAAAAATCAGAACAAATAAATCGCCCATTCCTACCACATATCCATAAGGATATGATCCAATAGAATATTTTATTGAACTGCATATACATATAAAAATTCCTATAAATGATATAATAAAAATGAAAAAATTTTTCCATAAGATAGTTTCACAAAGCAAAAAAAATCCTGAAAAAAAAGATAATATAGAAAATATGTAGATAGCCTTTTTCATTTCTGATAAAGAAATAAAACCACATTGAATTGTTCTTTTAGGACCTATTCGTTTAAAATTATCTACTCCTGTTATACTATCTCCATAATCATTTGAAAAATTAGCCAATATTTGCAATAACAAAGCAGTAATAATACATAAAATATAAGCGATGATATTTACATTTGTTCTAGACTTGGATATAAAAAAACTCAAAGTGACTCCTGAGAAAGATAAAGGTAAAGTATGAATGCGAGCTGCATAAATCCAATACTTCAATTTCATAAAAATCTCGGAAATTTTTTAAAATCTGGAGATCTTTTTTCTAAAAAAGCTTTTTTTCCTTCTTGAGATTCTTCCATTAAATAAAACATCAAAGTAGCATCTCCTGCTAATTGCATTAATCCATGTTGTCCATCTAATTCGGCGTTTAGACAACGTTTGATCATCCTTAAAGACATAGGACTTCTCTTTTGTATAATTTTACACCATTCTATGGTTTTTTTTTCCAATTCTCTTTTTTTTACTACTTTATTAATCAATCCCATTTCTAAAGCTTCTCTAGCAGTATATTTTTTACATAAAAACCACATTTCTCGTGTTTTTTTCTGTCCAATATGACGGGCTAAATATGAACATCCAAATCCACCATCAAAAGAACCAACTTTTGGACCTACTTGACTAAAAATTGCATTATCAGAAGCTATAGTTAAATCACAAACAACATGCAAAACATGACCTCCTCCTATTGCATAACCATTAACCATGGCTATAACCGGTTTGGGTATTTCTCTTACTTTTTTATAAAAATCTAAAATATTTAATCTGGGAATTCCATTTTGATCTAAATACCCTCCCATTCCCCTTGTAGTTTGATCTCCTCCAGAACAAAAAGATTTTTCTCCAGATCCAGTTATAATTAATATATCTATATCATTTCTATTTCTACATATATTTATGGCATCTATCATTTCATTCACTGTTTCTACACGAAATGCATTATGACACCATGGTCTATTAATCTCTATTTTAGAAATTCCTTCTCCAAAAAAAAATAAAATATCTTTATATTTTTTAATTGGAACCCAATCTATAGTATAATTCATAATAAAAAAAATTAAAAATTGATGTTTATTTTGACAAAAAAACAAAAAAAGAGATTTCATTATGTTATGTTTCGTAACATGTTATCTATATCCACAGGAGTTTCAATAGGTATTATAGAAATACTTTTTTCCATTAAACTTGTTAAAAAATGGTTTACAAAAATACAATTTATACCATTAAAAAAATTTAAATATGTTTTAGTTGAAGCTCCTACTGAATTTTTTGTAATTTTAATTTTCTTTTATGCTTTTAGCGCCTTATTAGGAGGAATGATAACTGCTTTTTTTGCAAAAAATGCAAAAAAAGCTTATGCAATATTAACAGGTTTAATTTTATTTATCATTGTATTATTTCATATGTTTTTCTATCCATTTCCATTATGGTTTAAAATAATAATTTTACCTATTTTTTTTCCTTTTTCATACATAGGAGGAAATTTTATAGAATTATTGAAAAGAAAAAAATGGATAAATTAATAAATAAATAAATCCAGATATATATCCTATTAAAGCTATCCAACTAATTTTTTTTAAATACCAAAAAAAATTTATCTTTTCCATACTCATAGCTGCCACACCTGCAGCAGATCCTATAAGAAAAATACTTCCTCCTGTTCCAGAAACATAAGCCATAAAATGCCATAAATCATGATTTACAGGATAAGAAAACATAGCGATAGTAGCAGCGACTAAAGGAACGTTATCTATAATAGAAGAAATTAATCCAAATAAAAAAGTTGTAATTTTCCATGTATAAACAGTTTCATTAATCCAATGAGATAAACTATATAATTTTCCCATAGATTCTAAAGAAGAAACAGAAAGTAAAATTCCCAAAAAAAATAAAATACTAGACATATCTACTTTTTTGAACGTGTCATCTAAAATAGATTTTGATTTATATTTTTTAGATGCTATAAAAAGCATAATTCCTAAAGAAAACATCATACCCATATATGGAGGAATACCTATTATAGTTTTAAAAATTGGAACAAGTAACATTAAAAATAAACCTATTTTTAACATAAAAAAACCTCTATTTATAGAATCTCTTGATAGATTATTTTTTTTTATTTGAATATCTCCATTAAAAATAGGAATATAAGAAGCTATTAAAGTAGAAATTACCATACACAATATAGATGGTATAAATATTTTTTTTATGAGATGAGTTGTAGTTACTTTATTAGAAATCCATAACATAGTTGTTGTTATATCTCCAATAGGAGACCAAACTCCTCCTGCATTAGCAGATATAATAACTAATCCTAAATAATATAAACGATCTTTATAATTAGAAACTGTTTTTTTTAAAAGAGAAATCAAAACCATGGTAGCTGTAAGATTATCTATTATAGCAGATAACAAAAAAGAAACTATACTTATAATCCATAAAAATTTACGTTTTGTACTTGTACAAAACAATTCTTTTAAAGCTTCAAATCCAGAGTGTTTTTCAATGACAGCAATAATAGACATAGCTCCAATAAGAAAAAAAACAATTTCAGATGCTTTTCCTAAATGAAATAATAATAAATGTTTAGGATTTTTTTTCAGAATTAAATGTTGATCTAGTTCATAAACAGGAATATTTAAGTATATAATTAAAGACCAACAAGTAACAGCCATCAAAATAGATGGAATAACTTTATTTAAAGAAAAAAAATTCTCAAGAGTAATTAATAAATATCCAAAGATAAAAATTAAAATCACCATTGATTTTTATATTTTTCTATTTCTATTATTTATTAATTATTTAATTCCATTTTGAATAAAATGAATACTTTCCAAGATTATTTTCAATACGTAATAATTGATTATATTTTGAAATTCTTTCAGAACGACATAAAGAACCTGTTTTTATTTGTCCAATATTAAACGCGACAGAAAGATCCGAAATAAAAGAATCTTCAGTATCTCCAGAACGATGAGAAATTATATTTTTATATTTATTTTCTTTAGCTACATTTATTGTTTCAATTGTTTCTGTTAATGTTCCTACTTGATTGAGTTTAATTAAAATAGAATTTGCTACTTTTTTTTCTATTCCTTTATTCAATCTATTTACTTGTGTAACAAATAGATCATCTCCAACTAGTTGAACTTTATCTCCTATTTCATCAGTTAATAATTTCCATCCTTCCCAATCATCTTGACCCATACCGTCTTCAATAGATATAATTGGATATTTTTTTATTAAGTAAGATAAATAATTAATATGTTCTTCTCTTGATTTTATTGAATTTTTTGTTTTTTTTTCTGATTTTTCGAATTTAGAATAATTATATTGGTCATTTCTATAAAATTCAGATGCAGCACAATCTATAGCTATTGCTATTTGATCATAAGGTTCATAGTTTGCCGTATGTATAGCTTCTAATATATGATCTAGAACATCTTCAATTCCATTATTGAAATTAGGAGAAAAACCTCCTTCATCACCTACATTTGTAGAATAACCTTTTTTATTTAAAATGTTTTTCAATTGATAAAATACTTTATGTCCCATTTGAATTGCTTCTCCAAAAGAGTTTGCTTTCATAGGGACTATCATAAATTCTTGAAAAACTATGGAAGAAGCATTTGAATGTATTCCTCCATTTACAATATTTATTAAAGGGATAGGAAGAAAACAGGGATGAACTCCTCCTATATATCTATAAAGAGGAAGATCTAATTCATTAGATGCTGCTTTTACAGTTGCTAAAGATATTGCTAAAATAGCGTTAGATCCTAATCTTCTTTTATCTTTTGTTCCATCTAATTCTAACATTAGTTTATCAATACAGATTTGATCTAAAACAGATTTTCCAATCAATTCAGGAGCGATAATATCATTGACATTTTTAACGGCTTTTAAAACTCCTTTTCCAAAAAAAACATTTTCTTTATTATCACGTAATTCAAAAGCTTCATTTTTCCCTTTTGATGCTCCAGATGGAACAGAAGCACGTCCTAGTATGTTATTTTCTGTTATTACATCTACTTCTACAGTAGGATTACCCCTAGAATCCAATATTTGTCTAGCTTGAATTCTTTTAATTTTTATCATTATTCATTTTTTTATCTATTTTTTTTCTGCTACGTCTTACAGATTTAACTCTTTTTTTAGAAGTATAAATTTCATTAAAATCCACTAATTCTATAAGAGAAAAAGGAGCTTGATCTCCAAAACGAAATCCAGTCTTTATTATTCTAGTATACCCACCAGGACGTTCACGGACTTTTTCAAAAATGTTTTTATTAAATAATTCTGATACAGCTGTTTTATCTCTCAAATACGAAAAAATATTCCTTTTGGAATGAATTGTTTTAATTTTTGATTTTGTAATAATAGGTTCTATATATTTTCTCAAAGCCTTAGCTTTAGCTAAAGTGGTAAAAATTCTTTTCTTTTTTATAAGAGAAGAAGCCATATTGGAAAGAAGAGATTTACGATGTCCACATTTTCTTCCTAAATGATTATTTTTATTTCTATGATTCATTACAGATTTAATCTTTCTTTTATGATTCCTTCAATTTATATTCTTCTATATTCATTCCGAAATATAATCCTTTTTCCTTCATTTTATTTTCTAATTCATCTAGGGATTTTTTTCCAAAATTTCTCATTTTTAACATAGTATTTCTAGTACAACTCACTAAATCTTCTATAGTAATTATAGAGGCCAATTTTAAGCAATTTTTTGTACGAACAGATAAATCCATGTCACTTAATTTAGATTTTAACAATGTTCGCATTCGAATAAATTCTTCATTATATTTTTTATTTTCATTAATTTCTTCTTGTTTTTTTTCGCCTATTTTTTCATAAGAAAAAATAGAAAAATATTGAATTAATATTTTTGAAGCCTCTATTAAAGCTAATTTTGGACAGATTGATCCATCTGTTTTGATTTCTAATGAAAGATTTTCAAAATCAGTTTTCTGTCCTACACGACAATTTTCTATCGTGTATCTTACATTTTTGATAGGAGTAAAAATAGAATCTATAGGAATTGTTTCAATTGAATCTTCATTATTTTTTTTATTCTCTTCTGCTGGAATATAACCCCTTCCCTCTTCAATCGTAAAACTTATTTCTAAAGGAACTGATTCATCTTTATTACAAATAACTAAATCATCATTTAAAATCTGAAATCCAGAAATGAACTTATTTAAAATTTTTCCTGTTACTTGTTTTCCATGATTGACATAAGCGTTTACTTTTTCTTTACAAGTTCCTGATATGTTTTGTTTAAAACGAATTTTTTTGAAATTTAAAACAATTTCAGTTACATCTTCAATGACGCCTTTTATAGTAGAAAATTCATATTCAACTCCTTTAATTCTAATAGAAGTAACTGCAAATCCTCTAAGAGAACCCAATAAAACTCTTCTTAATGCATTTCCTAATGTAATTCCATATCCAGGTTCTAAAGGTTTTAAATGAAAAATACCTTTATTATCTGAAAACTCAGATATTGCAATTCTATCAGGTTTTACAAAGTCTAGAATAGCCATATAATTAATTTATCTACTATTTTATTTCGAATATAATTCAACAATTAATTGTTCTTTAATATTTTCGGGGATTTGTATTCTTTTTGGCATTATTCTAAATATACCAAACATGTTCTTTTCATCCAAAATTAACCATTCTACTAATGGACCTGTTTTTTTATTATGTATAGAATTTAATATTACAGGATGTTTTTTGGATTTTTCTTTTATTCCTATTTTATCTCCAGGTTTTAACCTAAAAGAAGGAATATTAACTACTTTATCATTAACAACAATATGTCTATGAGAAACAATTTGACGAGCGGAAGATCGAGATGGTGCAAATTTTAATCTAAAAACTATATTATCTAAACGACTTTCACATGCTTGTAATAATAATTCTCCGGTTATTCCTTTTTTTTTTGCCGCTTCAAAAAATAAACTTTCAAATTGTCGTTCCAATATTCCATAAGTATATCTCGCTTTTTGTTTTTCTATTAATTGAATAAAATATTCTGAACGTTTTCCTCTACGACGATTATTTCCATGTTGACTAGATGGGGATTTTTTTCTTTCAAAATATTTATCTTCACCATAAATACATTCTCCAAATCTTCTAGAAATTTTAGTTTTAGGTCCTGTATATTTTGCCATAATTTTTTGATCTTGATTTGAAAAATTTGATTTGAAGAAAATTAAACTCTTCTCCTTTTAGGAGGTCGACAACCATTGTGGGGAAGGGGAGTTATATCCTTAATCATTGTAACCATAATTCCAGTGTTACTTAACGCTCGTATAGCCGCATCTCTTCCAGCTCCAGGTCCTTTAACCTTTACTTCCACTTTTTTTAGTCCAGCATTTAAACCTTCTTTTGCTACATTTTCTGCTACCATTTGAGCAGCATATGGAGTATTTTTTTTAGATCCCTTAAAATTCATTTTTCCAGCAGAAGACCAGGCAATTACATCTCCTTTTTTATTTGTTAAAGTTATAATAATATTATTAAAAGTAGCTTGAATATGAGCCTCCCCGACAGAATCAACTACTACTGATCTTTTTTTCCCCAATGATGATTTTCCCATATTTTATTTGGTAACTTTTTTCTTATTTGCTACAGTTTTTTTTCTTCCTTTTCTAGTTCTACAATTATTTTTTGTTTTTTGCCCTCTTAATGGAAGTCCTTTCCTATGCCTAGTTCCTACATAACAACCTATATCCATCAATCGTTTAATATTAAATTGTTTTTCAGACCTTAGTTCTCCTTCAATCTTTACATATTCGGATATATACTTTCTGATTTTACTGATATCATCATCAGACCAATTTTCCACTTTTTTATTTTCATCTATTCCAATAGAGTTAAGTATTTTTTTTGACAAACTTTTTCCTATTCCATACAAATAAGTAAGACCAATAACACCTCTTTTAAATCTAGGAAGATCCACTCCTGAAATTCTTACAGACATAAAAAAAATTTACTTAACCTTGTTTTTGTTTAAATCTAGGATTTTTTTTATTAATAATACGAAGACGTTTTTTTCTACTAACAATTTTACAATTATCAGTTCTTTTTTTCAAAGATGCTCTTACTTTCATAATATAATTTTATTTTAAATTAAATATAATAATCTATTAATATCTATAAGTTATTCTTCCTCTCTCTAAATCATAAGAAGACATTTCTAATCTAACTTTATCTCCTGGCAATATTTTTATATAATGCATCCTCATCTTACCTGAGATATGAGCTTTAACAATACATCCATTTTCCAATTCTACACGAAACATTGCATTTGGAGATGACTCAATAATAGTACCATCAACTTCAATATGCTTTTGTTTAGCCATATGCAATAAAATAATAAACAATCATGTATTATAATATACACAAAAAAATTATTATCTAGTATATCTATTACTACGATAGTTCACCATCATTAATTCATCATAATGATAGTTCAACAGATATATGTTAACTTGTTGTGAAATATCTAAAATTACTCCTACTACGATTAGTAATGAAGTTCCTCCATAAAATAATGCAAAACTCTGAGTAAATCCCATACGGAAAACTATAGATGGAAGTATTGCTATGATTGCCAATAAAACGGCTCCAGGTAATGTTATTGTTGACAAAATATGATCTATGTATTCTGCAGTTTCTTTTCCAGGTTTAATTCTGGGAATATGTCCTCCATTTCTTTTCAAGTCGTCAGCCATTTGATTTACTGGAATAGCAATAGCTGTATAAAAGAAAGTAAAAACTATAACTAGTATAAAAATAGTTAAATTATACCATAAACCATAAATGTCTTGAAAAAGATGAAAAAAGTTTTTAATTTCGATATTTTTTACATAATCAGAAAAAGTTAATGGAAACAGCATAATAGCTTGAGAAAATATAATCGGCATAACACCAGCTGATGTCATTTTTAGTGGAATATATTGATGTTTCTTATGAATTAATTGAGAATCTAATTCTAAAGATTTATAATGAGAAACATATTGTACTGGAATTTTTCTAATCGCTTGAATGATTATAATAGAAAATAAAATAACTAATAACCATAACAAAAATTCAAGAAATAAGACTATTAATCCTCCATTTCCAGTTTCTAATTTACTAAAAATTTCTTTACTTATGGCATTTGGAAAGCGCGCTATTATTCCAGACATAATAATTAAGGAAATTCCATTTCCTATTCCTTTATCTGTTATTTTATCTCCTAACCACATAGTAAATAAAGTTCCAGAAGTTAAAATCATTATTCCTACAATCCAAAACATACTTTTTCCATAAAAAGTATTTAAGTCAATTAAATAAGCGTCCTTAGATGAATAAAAAGGAATAAATTGTTGAGTTAAAGAAATAAGATATACAGGAGCTTGTATTAAGCATATTCCTACCGTTAACCATCTAGTAATAAAACTAATTTGTTTTCTCCCACTTTCTCCATCTCTTTGTATTCTTTGTAAGTAAGGAATAATTATACACATTAATTGTATTATAATAGACGCAGATATGTAAGGCATAATACCTAAAGCTAAAATTGAAGCGCGATTAAAAGCTCCTCCTGTAAAAGAGGATAAAATCTGCATTAATCCTTTAGAACCTGAATTAAATTTTTCTATAAAATCACTAATCCCCAAAGGATTAATTCCTGGAAGAGGAACATAAGCACCAAAACGATATACTAATAATAAACTTAAAGTTATTATGATTTTTCTTCGTAATTCTTTTACATTCCAAATATTATAAAAAGTTGTTATAAAATTATTCATATAAACATAACTTTTCCTCCTATTTTTTTTATAGAATGTAAAGCTTTTTTGCTAAATTTGTGTGCATATATTTCTAATGGAGTATGAAGTTCTCCTCTCCCTAAAATTTTTACGATACTGTTTTTCTTAACTAAATTTTTTTTCAATAAAAATTCTTTATTTACAATATTATTATTATTTTCTTTTTTTTGATCAATGCA
This sequence comes from Blattabacterium cuenoti, assembly GCF_014251315.1. NCBI lineage: Bacteria > Pseudomonadati > Bacteroidota > Flavobacteriia > Flavobacteriales > Blattabacteriaceae > Blattabacterium > Blattabacterium cuenoti. The sequence goes on from NZ_CP059185.1 coordinate 401,348, forward strand.
GTTTTGAATCGTGTCTAAATTAATTCCAACAATTTTTTTTCTGCAAGTTTTACCTTTAAATCCAAATTTAGGAATTCTTCTTTGAAGAGGCATTTGTCCTCCTTCAAATCCTTTTTTTTTAGAAAAACCAGATCTAGATTTTGCGCCTTTATGTCCTCTTCCACAAGTTCTTCCCTTACCAGAACCTTGTCCTCTTCCTAATCTTAATCTACCTTTTTTAGATCCATTATTTGGATGTAAAGAATTAATATTTAAGCAAGTTTTATCCATTATACACTTTTTTTGTAGTAATTCCTCTCTGTTTTGCTATAACATGAACATCTCTTATATTACTTAATGCTTTAATAGTAGCCTTTATAACATTGTGATGATTAGATGATCCCTTAGATTTAGATAAAACATTTCTCAATCCTACAGCTTCCAAAACAGCTCTTAAAGGTCCACCAGCAATGATTCCTGTTCCATCAGAAGCTGGTTTAATAAGAACACGTGCTCCCCCATATTTAGCTTCTTGCTCATGAGGAATAGTCCCATTAGAAATACATACTTTATAAAGACTTCTTTTTGCCTGTTCTCCAGCTTTATGAATGGCATCAGGAGCTTCTTTAGATTTTCCGAAACCATAACCGACTATTCCGTTTTCATTTCCTTTAATAACAATAGCGCTAAAACTAAAATATCTTCTTCCTTTAGTAACCTTACACACTCTTGTAACTCCAACTAGTTTTTCTTTCAATTCTAATCCTGTATATTTTATTTTCTTTTCAGACATATTTTTTTTTTAAAATTCTAACCCTGTCTCTCTAATTCCATCAGCTAGAGATTTTACCCGACCATGATACAAATATTTTCCTTTATCAAATACTAGTTTCTTTATTTTCAATTTTTTTGCTCTGTTTCCTAATAATTTACCTACCTCATTAGCTAATTCCGTTTTATTTTTTTTATTTTTTATAAAATCCTTTTCTACTGAAGAAGAAGAAACTAAAGTCTTTCCAGATAAATCATCTATTATTTGTGCATATATTTCTTTATTACTTCTAAAAACAGAAATTCTAGGTCTGAATGGATATCCAAAAATTTTTTTCGATTTTTTATTTTTCATTTTAAAATCATTCTAAGCAGATTTACCTGTTTTTCTTCGAACTTCTTCTCCAAAATATCTGATCCCTTTTCCTTTATAAGGTTCTGGTACTCTAAAAGATCTAATTTTTGCGGCTATTATACCTAATAATTGTTTATCATATGATTTTAGAATAATGATGGTATTTTTACTTTTTTCAGATTGAATCTCTATATTAATTTCTTTAGGAAGTTGTATCATAATATTATGAGAAAATCCCAAATTTAAATCTAAAATTTCTCCATTATAAGAAGCCCTGTATCCAACTCCTACTAACTCCAATTTTTTTTGAAATCCTTTTGTAACTCCTATAATCATATTTCTGATTAATATATTATATAAACCATGTAAAGATTTAGATTTTTTATTTTCTTGATTTCTCAAAATCAATAATTGATTATTATTTAATTTTAATTGGATTTCTTTTGAAATTTTTTGACTTAAGCTCCCTAAATATCCTTTAACTAATATTTTTTCATCAGTAATTTCTATATTTACATCATTAGGAATGAAAATAGGTTTTTTTCCAATTCTAGACATTTTTTAATTATTTAATCAATACACATAACATAATATTTCTCCTCCTATTTTTTTCTTTTTCGCTTGTTTATCTGTGATAATTCCACTGGAGGTAGAAATTATAGCAATCCCTAACCCATTTAACACTCTAGGGATATTTTTATATTTACAATATTTTCTTAATCCTGGTTTACTGATTCTAATAATTTTTTGAATAACAGAAGTTTTTTCTTTATAATATTTTAAAGCTATTTTTATTATTTTTTTATTGTCTTCTGTTTTATAACCTAAAATATATCCATTTTCTAATAAAACACGAACGATTTCTTTTTTTATTTTAGAAGATGATACCTCAATAATTTTATGTTTTGCTAAACTAGCATTTCTAATTCTAGTTATAAAATCAGCGATTACATCCATATATATACATTATTTTATTACCAACTTGCTTTTTTTACCCCAGGAATAAGTCCTTGAGAAACTAAATTTCTAAAAACAATACGAGATACTCCAAACTGACGCATATATCCTCTACACCTTCCAGTAATAGAACATCTATTTCTTAAACGAACAGGAGAAGCATTTTTAGGCAATTTTTGCAATAATTCATAATTTCCAGCTTTTTTTAAAGCTTTTCTTTTATTCGCATATTTCAAAACCATTTTTTCTCTTTTTCTTTGTCTTGCTTTAACAGATTCTTTAGCCATTTTTATTTATTTATTTTTTTTAAAAGGTATTCCAAATAAAGATAAAAGACTTTGAGCTTCCTCATTTTTTTTTGCAGAAGTAACAAACGTTATATTCATTCCCATATTTTTTTTGATTTTATCAATATTTATTTCAGGATAAATCAACTGCTCTACAATCCCCATATTATAATTTCCATGATTATCAAAACTACTTTTTTTGACTCCATTAAAATCTCTTACTCTAGGTAGAGAAACTACAATAAGTCTTTCCAAAAATTCGTACATCTTTACTCTTCTTAAAGTAACTTTAACTCCTATAGGCATTCCTTTTCTAAGCTTAAATCCAGATTCGTCATGTTTAGAATAACAAAAAATAGCTTTTTGTCCTGTAATATTTGTTATTTCATTCATAGAATGATCTATTATTTTTTTATCTAAAACGGAAGAACCAACCCCCTGATGAACTACTATTTTTTTTAATTTAGGAACTTCCATAATAGAATTATATCCAAATTTTTTTATTAAACTAGGAACTATTTTTTCTTGATAAAACTTTTGTAAGTTTGATTTATAAATCATTTTCATTTCTATTTAATTTTTTTTAAATTAGATAGATGTATGGGGGCTTCTTTTTTTATAATTCCTCCTTTAGGTCTTTTTGGAGTAGGTTTTGTATGTCTTTTTATCATATTTATACCACGTACAATAGCTTTATTTTTTTTATAAAAAACTTTTACGATCATTCCTTCAATTCCCTTGTAATTTCCTGATAAAATTAATACTTTATCTTCTTTTTTTATTTTTTTCATAAAAAAAATTTTTTTACAAAACTTCCTGTGCTAAAGAAATAATTTTCATATATTCTTTTTCCCTAAGTTCTCTTGCTACTGGACCAAAAACTCTTGTTCCCATTATCTCTCCAGAAGCATTAATTAATACACAAGCGTTATCATCAAAACTTATATAAGATCCATCTTTTCTTCTAGTTCTATTTTTTGTTCTAATTATCACAGCTTTACAAACTTGACCCTTTTTAACTGTACTACCCTTAGAAGTTGCTACTTTTATAGTAACTACTATTGTATCACCTAATAAAGCGTATCTTTTTTTAGATCCACCTAAAACTCTGATAATTAAAACTTCTTTAGCTCCTGTATTATCCGATACTTTACATCTAGATTCTTGTTGCAACATTACATATCAGATTTTTCCAAAATAGAGACTAATCTCCAACATTTTCTTTTACTCATAGGACGCATTTCCATAATTTTTACTTTATCTCCATTTTTAGATATATTTTTTTCATCATGAACCATATACTTTTTGTTTTTTGTTATACTTTTTCCATAATATTTATGCTTCATTTTTTTCATTTCATATACAATAATAGTTTTATCCATTTTGTCACTAACAACTACTCCTTCCCTTTGCTTTCTAGAATTCCGGATGTTTTTATCAGATTCACATTTTTTTTTCATTTATTCTTTTATTGTATTCAGTTTTTAATTTAGCAATCTTTCTTCTAAGAAATTTAATTTTTATAGGATTTTTGATCATCTTAATATGATGATTAAATTTTAAATTTTGAAAATTTCTTTGATCCTTATCAATTTGATTCATCAAATCACGAACTGACAAATTTTTCACGTTTAAACTATTCATGATTTTACTTCATTAGAAAAAATGAATTTCATTTTTATAGGAAGTTTTTGAGCAGCTAATCTTAACGCCTCTTTAGCTACATCCATTTCCACACCATTTATTTCAAATAAAATTCTACCAGGTTTAACTACAGATACCCAAAATTCAACAGGACCTTTTCCTTTTCCCATACGTACTTCTTGTGGTTTTTTCGTAGCAGGTTTATCAGGAAAAATATTTATCCATAATTGTCCTTCTCTTTTCATGTATCTTGTAGCAGCAACTCTAGCAGCTTCTAGTTGTCTAGAAGTTATCCAAGCCCCTTCTAAAGCTTTAATTCCATATAATCCTCTAGAAAGAAATATTCCTTTTTTAGCATTTCCACGAATTCTTCCTTTTTGTTTTTTTTTATATTTTGTTTTTTTTGGTTGTAACATATGATAAAAACAATTTATTTGTTTTTTTTTCTGTTAAAATGATAGGATTTATGTCCTCTTTGTTTTTTTTGAATCCCCAATAATGGAGATAATTCTCTTTTCCCATATATTTCTCCTTTCATTATCCATACTTTAATTCCTATACTTCCATAAACAGTATGAGCAACCGACATATGATAATCTACATCAGCACGAAAAGTTCCAAGAGAGATTCTTCCTTCTTTATAAGTTTCACATCTTGCCATTTCTGATCCATTAAGTCTTCCAGAAATCTGAACTCTTATACCTTGAGCATTCATTCTTATAGCAGAAAGAATAGACAATTTAATAGCTTTTTTATAAGAAATACGATTTTCTAATTGTCTAACTAAACCTTTAGCAACCAATGGAGCATCTAATTCAGGACGTTTGACTTCAGAAATATTGATTTGAACTTCTTTTTTAGTAAGTTTTTTCAATTCTTTTCTTACTGTATCTACTTCATCTCCTCTTTTCCCTATAACAAGTGCTGGTCTTGATGTTCTTATAGTAATTGTTATAAATTTTAAAGTTCTCTCTATAATAATGCGAGAAACAATTCCTTTTGGAAATCTAGCTTCTATATATCTTCTTACTTTAAAATCTTCTTGTATTCTATCTCTATAATTATTACACCAACTGGATTGCCATCCGGTTATAATTCCTAGGCGATTCACAATTGGATTTGTTTTTTGTCCCATAAAAAACTATGTTTCTTTTTTTTTATCTAATAAAACTACGATATTACTCGATCTTTTTCTTATCCTATGTCCTCTTCCTTGAGGAACAGGCCTTAACCTTTTCAAGGTTTTTCCTTGATCTACTTTAATTTCTTTTATGTATAAAAATCCTTTGTTTTCAGAATCATAAGATTGATTATTTTTTTTTTCCCAATTAGATAATAAAGAAAGAAGTAGCTTTTTGAAAATAAAAGAAACTTTTCTTTTTCTACTATGACTTAATAAGTCTATAGCTGTTTGTATTTCCTTATTTCGAATTAAATCTGCTATCAATCTCATTTTTCTCGGAGAATTTCTTACTCCATTCAAAGAAGCTGAAACTACATTAGTTTCTTGTTTCATGTTCCCCTAATTTTATTTTTTTATTTTTAATTTGCTCTTAGATCCAGCATGTCCTCTAAAAGTACGAGTAGGAGCAAACTCTCCAAGTTTATGACCAATCATATTTTCCGTAATATATACATTAATAAATTGTTTTCCATTATGAACAGCAAAAGTTTGTCCTACAAAATCAGGTAAAATAGTAGAAGGTCTAGACCAAGTTTTAATTATGCTTTTTTTATCTAATTTGATATTTTTTAATACTTTTTTGTGTAATTTTAGAGAAACATATGGTCCTTTTTTTAAAGATCTTGCCATAATTATTTTATATAAAATTTTTATTTTTTTCTTCTATAAAATTTTTATTTTTTTCTTCTTTGCAAAATATATTTATCAGAACTTTGTTTTTTAGAACGAGTTCTAAATCCCTTAGAAGGTTTTCCTTTTCTATTTCTAGGAATTCCTCCGGAAGCTTTTCCTTCTCCTCCTCCCATTGGATGATCTATAGGATTCATGGCAACACCACGTGTTCTAGGTCTTCGTCCTAAATGCCTATTTTTTCCTGCTTTACCATATATTTCTAATTGGTGATCAGGATTAGAAACAATTCCAATTGTGGCCATACAAGTAATCATTATCATTCTGATTTCTCCAGAAGGAAGTTTAATTGTAGCATATTTTTCATCTTTTGCAAACAGTTGTGCAAAAGATCCTGCACTTCTAGCTATTTTAGCTCCTTGTCCTGGTTTAAGTTCTATACAGGATATATTAGTCCCCAAAGGAATATTACTTAAAAAAGTAGAATTTCCTATATTGAAAGGAATGTTTTTACCAGAAATTACTTTTTGTCCTATTTTGAATCCTTCTATTGTAGGAATGTATCTTTTTTCTCCATCTTCATAATGAAGTAAAGAAATAAAAGAAGACCGATTAGGATCATATTCTATGGACTTTATAACGGCAGGAATCCCAAATTTTCTTCTTTTGAAATCTATTATTCTATATTTTCTTTTATGTCCACCTCCAAAATAACGCATGGTCATACGACCTGTATTATTTCTACCTCCAGATTTATTTTTTCCTTTTATTAAGGATTTTTCAGGATTAGAACTAGTAAGTTGATCAAAACAATTTACAATTCTAAAACGTTGACCAGGTGTTATAGGTTTTAATTTTTTTATTGACATAAAATTTATTTTCGATTTAGAAAATCAATTTTTTGATTTTCATGAAATTGAACAATAGCTTTTTTTATTTTATTAGTTTTTCCACAAAGAAATCCTTTTTTAGTATATTTGGATTTGTTTTTTCTAGGATAAATCATAGTTCTAATATTTTTTATAGAAAATCCAAATAGTTTTTTTATTTCTTTTTCAATTTGAATTTTATTACAATTTATATTTACAGAAAAAGTGTAACAACTATATTTTTCTCCTTTATAAGATTTTTCCGTAATAAAAGGTTTTATTAAAATCATATTATGGACAAAAATTTATATATTTTATTTATAGAATTTTCAGAAAGAATAATATATGGAAAATTTATCAGCGAAAAACAATCTAATTCATTTGCACTTAATAATTTAAAATTCTTCAAATTCCTAGAAGATAAATACAAATTTTTATTTGTTTTTCCAATTATCATTAATGACTTTTTATTTATTAATTTCAAGGATTTTAATAAATTTAAAATAAATTTAGTTTTTGGGGCATTTAATTGAAAATCTTCTATGATCATAATTTTATGATGCACTAATTTCTGCTCTAGAATAAACTTTCTAACCATATTTTTAGTACGTTTATTTAATTTTGTCAAATATTTTCTTGGTTTAGGCCCAAAAGTTCTGCCTCCTCCTCTAAAAATAGGATTTTTTATGTTTCCTTTTCTAGATCCTCCAGTTCCTTTTTGTCTATGTAATTTTCTGGTACTTCCAGAAATTTCTCCTCTTTCCTTAGATTTATGTGTACCCTGACGTTGAGCTAATAAATATCTTTTAACCTCTAAATATGTAGAGTGATGATAAGATTTTTTTAAAAAAATCTTATCATTAAATTCTATTTTTTTATTCGTGTAATTTCCTTTAATATCTAAAATTTTTAATTCCATTCTTTTTTTTGAATCATTAAATATGAATTTTTGTTACCTGGAACTGAACCTTTTAATATTAAAAAATTCTGATCAGAATCTATTTTCAATATTTTTAAATTTTTAACGGTTACATTTTTTTTACCCATTTTTCCAGCCATTTTTTTTCCTTTAAAAACACGTGAAGGATCAGATCCAGCTCCTATTGATCCTGGAGCTCTTAAACGATTATGTTGTCCATGAGTTCTTTCTCCTACTCCTGAAAAATTGTGTCTTTTAATTACACCTTGAAATCCTTTACCTTTAGAAATTCCTTTTACATGAACAAATTCTCCTTCTTTAAAAAAATTAATATTGATCGAATTTCCTAGAATGAAATTGGATATTTTGTTCACTCTAAATTCTAATAATTTTTTTTTTGGAGATAATCCTGCTTTTTTAAAATGATTGAATAAAGATTTATTAGTTTTTTTGATTTTCTTGTCATCTACACCCAATTGAATAGAAGAATAACCATCATTTTCTATTGTTTTTATTTGAGTGATATAACAAGGCCCCACCTGAATAATAGTACATGGAACATTTTCTCCATTTTTTAGAAAAATACTAGTCATCCCTATATTGATTCCGATTAGTCCAGACATATTTTCATACTTTTATTTCTGCTTCCACTCCACTAGGTAATTCTAATTTCATCAGTGCATCTACTGTTTTAGACGAAGCGTTATGAATTTGTAAAAGTCTTTTATGAGTAGGAAGAAAAAATTGTTCTCTAGATTTTTTATTTACGTGAGGAGAACGTAAAACCGTAAATATTTTTTTTTCAGTAGGCAAAGGAACTGGTCCATTCAATACTACTCCTGTTGGAAGGACTGAATTTACAATTCTTTCGGCCGATTTATCTAATAAATTATAATCATAAGATTTTAATTTAATTTTTATATCATGACCCATAGTATATCAATTTTTTTCTACTATTATTTTTTATTTATGTTTTTATTTTCTACAATTATATTGTCTATTACATTTTCAGGTACTGTATTATAATGAGAAAATTCCATAACAGAAGTTCCCCTTCCAGAAGAAAGTGTTCGCAATATGGTAACATATCCAAACATTTCTGATAATGGAACTAGAGCTTGAATTACTTTTATATTATTTCTGCTATTCATATTTTGCACAATTCCTCTTCTACGATTTAAATCTCCTATTATATCTCCCATATTTTCTTCCGGAATTAAAACTTCCAGTTTCATAATTGGTTCTAATAAAACAGGATTAGCTTTTTTAGCTGCTTTTCTAAAACCTAATTTTCCTGCTAATTCAAAAGATAATTGATCAGAATCAACAGAATGATAAGAACCATCTAAAACAGTAACCTTTGCACTATCTATTTCATATCCAGATAAAGGACCACTTTTCATCATTTCTCTAAATCCTTTTTCTATAGAAGGAATATATTCTTTTGGTATATTTCCTCCTTTTATTTTATTAATAAAAACTAAACCGGATTTACCTATATTTCCAGGTTCTAATCTAAATAATATATCAGCGTATTTTCCTCTCCCTCCTGTTTGTTTTTTATAAATTTCTCTATGCTCTACTAAACTGGTTAAAGCTTCTTTATATTCCACTTGAGGTTTTCCTTGATTTACCTCAACTTTAAATTCTCGTTTCATTCTATCTACAATTATTTCTAAATGAAGTTCACCCATTCCGGAAATAATAGTTTGACCTGTATAATCATCTGTCCTTACCTGAAAAGTAGGATCTTCTTCCATTAATTTTGATAAAGCAAAACTCATTTTGTCTATATCTGATTTGTATTTAGGTTCAATAGCTAAACCTATTACTGGTTCAGGAAATAATATTTTCTCCAATAAAATTGGATATTTTTCATCACACAAAGTATCACCTGTTTTAATGTCTTTAAAACCTACCACAGCTGCTATATCTCCAGCTCCAATTTTATCTACCGGATTTTGTTTATTTGCATGCATTTGATATATTCTAGAAATACGTTCTTTATTTCCGGATCTAGCATTAAAACTATAAGAACCTGATTTTATCTTTCCAGAATAAACTCTGAAAAAAGCTAAACGTCCCACGAAAGGATCACTTGAAATTTTAAAAGCTAAAGCAGAAAAAGGTTCGCCTTCACTAGGTTTTCTTTTTTCTTTTTTTTGATTAATAGGATTAATTCCTACTATATCCTTAACTTCAAGAGGAGAAGGTAAATATCTACATATAGCATCCAATATAGCTTGAACTCCTTTATTCTTAAAAGAAGATCCACATAAAATAGGAATTATTTTCATTTCAATTGTATTTTTCCGTAAAGAAAAAATAATATCCTCTTGTGATATAGAAGAATAATTTCCATATAAAAATTTTTCCATTATTACATCATCATGTTCAGATAATGTTTCAATCAATCTATTTTGATAATCATTGGCTATATTTCTCATATCATTTGGAATAGGAATTTTTTGATATGTCATTCCATAATTTTTTTCATCCCATATTATAGCCTGATTAGCTATCAAATCAACAACTCCTTTAAAATTATCTCCAATGCCAATAGGTATTTGTAAAGGAACTGAATTTGCTCCTAAAATTTTTTGTATTTGAGAACAAACATTAAAAAAATCGGAACCTTGACGATCCATTTTATTTACAAAAGCTATTCTAGGAATTCCATATTTATCTGCTTGTCTCCAAACAGTTTCAGATTGAGGCTCAACTCCATCTACTGCACTAAATAAAACTACCATCCCATCCAAAACTCTCATAGATCTTTCTACTTCTACGGTAAAATCTACATGTCCTGGAGTATCTATAATATTAATTTGATACTTTTTACTATTACACGTCCATTCACAACATGTAGCCGCAGAAGTTATAGTTATTCCACGTTCTTGTTCTTGTTGCATCCAATCCATAGTAGCAGCCCCATCATGAACTTCTCCTATTTTATGATTAATTCCCGTGTAAAATAAAATTCTTTCTGTTGTAGTAGTTTTTCCTGCATCAATATGTGCTGCAATTCCTATATTTCTTGTATATTTTAAATCTTTTGTCATAAAAAAACAACTAAAATCTGAAATGAGAAAAGGCTTTATTTGCTTCTGCCATTTTGTGAATATTCTCTTTTCTTTTCACAGCTTCACCTTGTTCTTGAAAAGCATCCCATATTTCATACGCCAATTTGTTAGCCATTGTTTTCTCATTTCTAATAGAAGCACAAGAAATTAACAATTTCATTGCTTTTGTTATTCTACTGTTAGAAGAAATAGGAACAGGAACTTGAATGTTAGATCCTCCCATACGACGACTTCTGACTTCCACATGAGGCATTACATTTTTTAATCCTTCTTTCCATATTTCCAACGCAGATTTTTCTTCTTTTTCCTTAATAACATCTATTTTTTTCATAGCATTATAAAATATACTATAAGCTATATTTTTCTTTCCACTTTTCATTAAATGATTAACAAAACGAGAGACCAAAGAATCATGGAATTTAGGATCAGGAAAATATACTTTTTCTTTTTTTTTAACTTTTCTCATTAATAATTTAATCTTTTTTCACTATTTTAGCTCCATACTTACTTCTACTTTTTTTTCTTCCATTAACTCCAGCTGTATCTCTAGCTCCCCGTACTATTTTATATTTTACACCGGGTAAATCCTTAACTCTACCCCCCTTAACCAAAACAATTGAATGTTCCTGTAAATTATGTCCTTCTCCTGTAATATAAGTAATTACTTCTCTACCATTTGTAAACCGAACGCGAGCTACTTTTCGCATAGCAGAATTGGGTTTTTTTGGTGTAGTAGTATAAACTCTAGTACATACTCCTCTTTTTTGAGGACAAAATTCTAAAGCTACAGATTTCCGTTTTTTAGAAACAGAAGTCCGTCCTTTTCTAATTAACTGCTGTATAGTAGGCATATCCTATATTTAAAAATGCAAATTATGCTATTTAATAATAAATTACAAAACTTATAAAAAAATAAAATTAATACTAAAGATTATCAATATGAATTTTTTGATTCTGAAATAGATCTTCTTCTAATGATTTAATATTAAGTTCTTTGTAAATATAACGAAAAGTTGAAAGTAAACAAGGCAATCCATCCACAATGGCTACATTATGTTCATAATGAGATGAAATTTTATTATCCAGTGTAGTTACCGTCCATCCATCTTTTTGAAAAACGATTTCAGAAGAGCCAATATTTACCATTGGTTCTATAGAAAGAACTAACCCTTCCTTTAATTTTAAACCTTTTCCTCTTTTTCCAAAATTTGGAATTTTAGGATCTTCGTGCATATTTTTTCCAATTCCATGACCCACAAAATCTTTTACTACATTAAAACCATTTTTTTCAATAAAAGATTGTATTGAGTAACCTATATCTCCAATACTATTTCCATATTTGCAATTAGATATTCCAATGTAAAGAGATTTTTTAGAACAATCCAAAAATTCTTTTGTCTTACGAGAGACTTTTCCAACTTCGAAAGTGTAAGCATGTTCTCCATAAAATCCATTCATATAAACTCCACAATCTATAGATAATATATCTCCTTCACATAAGGGCCTTTGATCAGGAATTCCATGTACAACTTGATGATTTGGAGAAACACACAAAGTATTTGGAAAATTATATAATCCTAAAAAAGCAGGTTTACCACCATGATCACAAATAAAATTTTGTGCAAGTTTATCCAAATAAAGAGTATTAATCCCTGGTTTTACTTCTTTAGCTAACATTCCTAATGTTTTGGAGGCTAAAAAAGCACTTTTTTTGATTAAAATTATTTCTTCAATAGTTTTCAACTGTATCAAAATAAAATTATTTTTTATGATATTTTATGATTATAGAAGTTCCACTCATAATTTTAGGAATAGGTAATTCCATTAATTGTAGAATGGTAGGAGCTACATCTGATAAAACTCCTTCTTTTCTTAAAAGAAGATCTTTTTTTTTTATATTTTTACCTAAAATAATAAAAGGGACTAAAGATGTGGTATGAGCTGTATGAGGGGTTCCATCTGAATTTATCATATAGTCTGCATTTCCATGATCTCCCACTATAATAACTGTATATGAATTTTTCATAGCTTCTTCAGAACAACATTTTACACATCTGTCAACAAACTCACATGCTTCTATTGTTTCTTTCATTTTACCAGTATGTCCAACCATATCGGGATTGGCAAAGTTTAAACAAATAAAATCTGATTGTTTTCTTTTTAATTCCGGAATAATTTTTTTCACAATATTTTCGGCACTCATTTCAGGCTTTAAATCATAAGTAGGAACTTTAGGAGATTGGCATAAAATTCTTACTTCTCGATTAAAAGGAGTTTCTCTTCCTCCTGAGAAAAAAAAAGTAACATGTGGATATTTTTCTGTTTCAGCTATACGTATTTGTTGTTTTCCTTCCCTTTCTAAAACTTCCCCCAAAGTATCCGACAAATATTCTTTTTCAAAAAGAACATGTACTCCTTTATATTTAGGATTAAAACAAGTCATAGTTATGTAATAAGATAAATTTAATTTTTCTATTCCTGAAAAAGGAATATTATTCCCCGTCAAAAGTTCTGTAATTTGCCTGGAACGATCAGAACGAAAATTAAAGCAAAAAACGACATCTCCATTTTTTATTCTTGAAACAGGAACTTCATTTTCATCAACAATTATTAAAGGAGACATAAACTCATCTGTTACTCCATCAGTATATAATTTTTCTATAGAAGAAACGATATTTCTAGTATATATTCCTTTTGAATGAACCATTGCATCATATGCTTTTTTAGTTCTTTCCCATTTATGATCACGATCCATAGAATAATACCTTCCAATAACGGAACATAATTTTCCTACATATTTATTAGTCACATTTAAAAGTTCTTTTATATAAAAAATACTTTTTTTTGGAGGAGAATCTCTTCCATCTGTAAAAATATGGATAAAAACATCTTTTATTTTTTTTTCGTGAGCTATTTTAAGAAAATAAAAAAGATGATTCATATGTGAATGAACACCTCCATCAGATAATAATCCAATAAAATGAATTCTTTTTCTAGAAAAAAAAATTTTATCAAAAAAAATATTTATTTTTTTTGCAAGCGAATTTTTTCTTATAGAAGTATTAATTTTTTCTAGACTCTGAATAATCTTACGACCAGATCCTAAATTAATATGACCTACTTCTGAATTACCCATCTGCCCTTTAGGTAATCCAACATCGGTTCCTGATGCTTTTAGTTTACTATAAGGATAATTTATAGAACAATAATCTATAAATGGAGTAGAAGCTTGTTCTATTGCGGAACAATAATAATTTTTTTGACAAGAAGATAAACCCCAACCATCTAGAATTATTAACATCAATTTTTTCATTTCATTCAACAATTAAAACTTACTCTTTTAAAGATATTTATTTTTAAATTTTTATCATATTTATCCAAATATTTTTGAACAGTTATTTTATTATTTTTTATAAATTTTTGATTTAAAAGAGTATTATCCCATACAAATTTTTTAATTTTTCCCTGAATTATTTTCTTTTTTATAGAATCAGATATATTCTCTTTTTCAACTTGGGTTTTAATAATTTCGGTTTCTTCATTGATTAATGAATCAGGAATTTCTTTTTCATTAATAGCGATAGGATTCATGGCAGCCACATGCATCGCTATATTTTTAGCCACAGATATATTTATTTCAGAGGAAAACCCAACTAATGATGCAATTTTGTTAGTATTGTGAGTATAATTTATAACAAATGGAGAATCAATTTTTTCAAAAATTTTTAATTCTAATTTTTCTTTTACTACCCCCATTTTACTTACAATCATTTCCCGAATATTTTCATTGTTATTATATGAACTATTCAAAAAATCAGTTTTATTATTAAATAATAACGATTTTTTCGAAAGTATGGATAAAAAATCCAGAAATTCATGGCTTTTAGATAAAAAATCAGTTTCGCATCTAATTCCTATAATTGTTCCACAAGAATGATTCAAATTAACGGAAGCAATAAGAGCTCCATCCTTCATTTGATACGAAGAACGATTGATTACTATTTTTTCTCCTTTTTTTCTTAAAAAACGGATTGCTTCATTGATATCCCCATTAGAATCAACTAATGCTTTTTTACAATCCATAATTCCAATTCCTGTTATTTTTCTAAGTTTATAAATTTCCTTTACAGAAACTTTCATAATTTTTTATTTGTAAAATTTTTGTTTTCACGTTCATTTTTATTAATAGAAATTCCATGTTGAATTGCTTCTGATACAAATTTTAGAATAATATCTATAGACTTAGAAGAATCATCATTAGAAGGGATAGGGTATTGAATATCATTAGGATCTGTATTAGTGTCTACCATGGCAAATACAGGTATTCTTAATTTTTTAGCTTCAGTCAAAGCTATTTTTTCTTTATTAGGATCTACCAAAAAAATACCACCTGGTATATGATTCATATTTGAAATACTTCCTAAATTTTTATATAATTTAGCATATAATCGGTCAATTAATAATCTTTCCTTCTTGGACAAAGTATCAAAAGTCCCATTTTTTTTCATTTTTTCTATATTATTCATTTTTTTTACAGACTTACGAATCGTTGTAAAATTTGTAAGCAATCCTCCTAACCATCTTTCTGTTATACAAGGCATATTTATACTTTTTGCATAAAAAGCAACTTTTTCTCTAGCTTGATCTTTGGTTCCTACCAATAATATCTTTTTTCCATTTATTGCTATTTTTTTTAACTCATTACAAGCTTCTTCTAATTTTGAAATTGTTTTTGATAAATCTATAATATGAATTCCTCCTTTTTTCATAAAAATGAAAGTACGCATATTAGGATTCCATTTTCGTGCAATATGTCCAAAATGAACACCAGCTTTTAATAAATCTTGAGTATTGATTTTCATTATATGTTTGTTAATTTAATTTCTAACGTTTTGAAAATTGATACTTTTTTCTAGCTTTTTTTTGACCAAATTTTTTCCTTTCTACTTCTCTAGAATCACGAGTTAATAAGCCTTCAGATTTTAGTTTACTTCTATTTTTCATATCAACTTGACAAAGCGCACGAGATATAGCAAGACGAATTGCTTCCGCTTGACCATTAAATCCCCCTCCAAAAACTTTTACATTTATATCAAAATGACTTAATTTTTTTATTATCTCAATAGGATACAGTATTTTTTTATGAAGATACACTGGAAAATATTGATCTAATTTTTTAGAATTAATAGTTATCAATCCATTTCCTGTTTTTAAATATATTCGTGCGAGAGACCTTTTTCTTCTTCCTATAGTATGTATCATGATTTTTTCAATTTCAATAAAATAGGTTTTTGAGCTTCATGTTTGTGTTTAGATTCTGGATATACATGTAGATTTTTAAATATTAAGCGTCCTAAACGATTTTTAGGTAACATTCCTCTAACTGATTTATATATTATATTTCTTGAATTTTTATTAAACAAATTTTTAATGGGAATAATTTTTTTTCCACTGGGATAACCAGTATAATAAATATATTTTTTATCATTCCATTTTTTTCCAGAAAGTCTAATTTTATTGGAATTAATAACGATTACATGATCTCCGCAATTGATATGTGGGGAAAAAAAAGGTTTATGTTTCCCCATTATAATACAAGCAATTTTAGTAGATAATCTCCCTAAAATTTGATTAGTTGCATCTATTATTATCCAATATTTGACCACTGAATTTTTTTTAGCCGAAATCGTTTTAAAACTCAAATAATCCATATTGTGTTTGATTTGATCTTATCAATATAAGGAATTTTAAAAATTTTTAATAAATGACTTTTTGTCATAAAAAACTTTTTTTATAAAAGCTTTTTATTGTCATACATCATCTATCCTTTATTTGTAAAGGTTTTATTTTCATTATGGCATAATGATTGAAGAAGTGCTATTGAATGAAATTAACATATGAAAAAACGTACTAAAAATGAGTAAAATTATAGGCATAGATCTGGGAACAACAAATTCTTGTGTAGCTGTAATGGAAATCAATGATCCTATTGTGATTCCTAACTCAGAAGGAAAAAGAACGACTCCATCTATAGTAGCTTTTGTAGAAGGAGGAGAAAGAAAAATAGGAGATCCTGCTAAAAGGCAAGCAGTAACTAACCCGCAAAAAACTATTTTTTCAATCAAAAGATTTATGGGAAGAATGTACTCAGAAGTCACTGAGGAATTAAAACATATACCTTATAAAGTTATAAAAGGGGGAAATAATACTCCTAGGGTTGATATAGAAAAAAGATTATATGCACCCCAGGAAATATCTGCAATGATTTTACAAAAAATGAAAAAAACAGCAGAAGATTATCTAGGAGAGGAAGTTAATAGAGCCGTAATCACGGTCCCTGCTTATTTTAACGATGCACAAAGACAAGCTACTAAAGAAGCTGGAGAGATAGCGGGATTAAAAGTAGAAAGAATTATAAACGAACCGACTGCAGCTGCTTTAGCTTATGGTTTAGATAAGAATAATCAAAATAAAAAAATAGTTGTATACGATTTAGGAGGAGGGACTTTTGATGTTTCTATTCTAGAGTTAGGGGATGGAGTTTTTGAAGTGCTGTCCACTAATGGGGATACTCATTTAGGGGGAGATGATTTCGATCAAGTTATCATTAATTATTTAGCAAATGAATTTAAATCTAAAGAAGGATTAGATCTTAGAAAAGATCCTATGGCTTTGCAACGTTTAAAAGAAGCGTCTGAAAAAGCTAAAATAGAATTATCTTCTTCAAATCAAACGGAGGTGAATCTTCCTTATATTACTGCTACAGAATCAGGCCCTAAACATTTAGTTTTAACCTTAATTCGGTCAAAATTTGAACAATTGTCAGAAAAATTAATACAACGTTCTATTCATCCTTGTTCTAAAGCATTAAAAGATGCAAATTTAACAACTCAAAATATAGATGAAGTAATTTTAGTAGGAGGATCTACTCGCATACCAAAAGTGCAAGAAGAAGTAGAAAAATTTTTTGGGAAAAAACCTTCTAAAGGTGTAAATCCAGATGAAGTTGTAGCTATTGGGGCTGCTATACAAGGAGGAGTATTAACAGGAGATGTACAAAATGTGTTGCTATTAGATGTTACTCCTTTATCTTTAGGAATTGAAACTTTAGGTGGAGTTTTCACTAAACTCATTGAATCTAATACTACAATACCCACCAAAAAATCAGAAATTTTTTCTACAGCATCTGATAATCAATCAGCCGTAACTATACGTGTAGGACAAGGGGAAAGGCCAATGTTCAACGATAATAAGGAAATAGGTCGATTTGATTTAGTAGATATTCCTCCAGCTCCTAGAGGAATTCCTCAAATTGAGGTAACTTTCGATATAGATGCTAATGGAATCCTTAATGTTTCTGCAAAAGATAAAGGAACAGGAAAAGAACAATCTATTCGTATTGAAACTTCTTCCGGTTTAAATCAAGAAGAAATAGAAAAAATGAAAAAAGAAGCAAAAGAAAACGCTATAAAAGATGAAAAAATAAAAAAAGAAATCGAAAACCTAAATGCTGCAGATAATCAAATTTTTCAGTCAGAAAAGCAATTGAAAGATTACGGAAACAAATTATCTGAAAATAATAAAAAAAATATAGAAAATTTTTTAGAAAAATTAAAAACAGCTCATTCTAAAAAAGATTTCGTTTCTATTGAAAATTATATGAAAAAATTAAACGAGGCTTGGACTAATGCTTCTAAAGAAATTTATAATACAGAAAATAAAAATAATCAATCAAATAAAAAAGAAAAAGAAGATGAAGAAAAAAGTAGCAAAGGAAATGAAAATGTACAAGATGTAGATTATGAAGAAGTAAAATAAAAAAATTGATGAAAAAGGGAGTATTTCATGATGGAATAATGGAGATTTTAGTTTCTCCTCCGGTAACTTTTTCTCCCTTTTTCACTAAAATTATAGAGTTTAATGGTAAGAGAACATCAACTCGAGATCCAAATTTAATAAAACCAAATTCATCTCCTTTTTTTACTATAGAATCTTTTTTCGCATAAAGAATAATGCGTCTAGCCAAAAAACCAGCTATTTGTCGAAATAATATTTGTTCTCCTTTATTTGTTTCCACTACTATTGTTGTATGCTCATTATATGAGGAAGATTTAGGAAGCCAAGCCATGATATATTTTCCAGGATGGTATTTTACATAAATAATTTTTCCAGAAACAGGAAATCTATTAACATGTACATTAAAAGGAGACATAAAAATGGAAATGCATATGCAGTTTTTTTTTAAAAATTCATTTTCAAAAATTTTTTTCACATTTAAAATTTTTCCATCAGCAGGAGAAATAATTATTTCTTTATTATAACTTTTTTTATGAATTTCATAAAAATTTCTTTTTGGATTTCTAAAAAAGAAAATTAAGAAAAAATAAAGTATAATGGAAAATACTGATATGGAGATACAAATTAATCGAGATAATAAAAAGAAAGAAAAAATTACTAACAATAATAGTATTACTAGTACGTATCCTAAAAATGGAATTCCTTCTTTATGAATCATGATTATAAGATTTTATTATAAATAAATCATGAATATTTTTACAATTTTATTTAAAAAATATAAACAATGCTAGCTACTACAGTAGCTATAATAGGGATTACAAAAATAAAACTATCTAATCTATCTAAAAAACCTCCATGTCCAGGAAACCAAATTCCAGAATTTTTTACACTATAAGATCTTTTGATAGTAGATTCTACAAGATCACCAATGGTAGAAAAAATAGGAACAGTAAAAGATAAAATAAACCAATATTTTTTACCCCATATTTTGTATAACAAAAATCCTAACATGATGCAAAAAAACAACCCCCCAATAACTCCTTCCATTGATTTTTTAGGAGAAATAGATGTAGCTATTTTTCTTTTCCCCCATTTTTTTCCTATTAAATAGGATAAAGAATCATTTGTCCATATTAAAATAAATATACCTAAAATTAATTGTTTTCCATGAAGAATCATAGTATATATATAAGATGCTAAATAAAATGGCATAATAATATAAGCCAATCCAAAAATTAGATGACTGGCTTGTACTATTTTTTCTTTATGAGAATATTTATCAGAGAATAGTTGAATAACAAGAAAGATTATAGAATAAGGAATAAAACAAATTATATATGGAATGAAACCCTTTTCTTTTTTCACAAAAAAATCTATAAGAATAGGAAGTAAAAAAAATAAAGAAGTAACTTTAATCAAAGTTGTATTAGTTTTTAATATTAATAAAAATTCAAATAAACAAAAAAAAGACAACATCATCATTACAATTCTAAAAGTTCTTTCTCCTTTTTCTATAGAAAAAATAATTGAAGTAACATAAATTAAACCGGTAAAAAATCTTATCAGTAAGTCTAAATCCTTCTTTTGTTTCATTATACATACTTTAAACAAAAATAAAAAAAATTAAGGAGAAGATATATTACTAACAGAACTTAACATATCACCAATTTCATCAGGATAAGGTCTTTCTCCAAATATTTTTTTCAAATCTTCTCTAAAAATAACTTCTTTTTCCAATAATTCATTGGCCAACATAGATAATTTTTTTTCATTGTTTTTCAATATATTTTTAGCTCTTTGATATTGTTCTGTTACAATCTTAGATATTTCTTCATCTATAATTTGAGCAGTTTTTTCGCTATAAGGTTTAGAAAAAGAAAATTCATTTTGTCCTGTAGAATCATAGTAAGAAATATTTCCAATTTTTTCATTCAATCCAAAAATAGCTACCATAGATTGAGCTTGTTTAGTTACTCTTTCTAAATCATTTAGAGCTCCAGTAGAAATGCTACTAAAAATAATTTCTTCTGCCGATCTTCCTGCTAATAATGCACATATTTCATCTTTCATTTGTTCAGGAGTTGTTAATTGTCTTTCCTCTGGGAGATACCATGCAGATCCCAATGATTTTCCTCTTGGAACTATGGTGACTTTTACTAAAGGAGAAGCATGTTCGAGCAACCAACTTATTGTTGCATGTCCAGCCTCATGATAAGCAATTCGTTTTTTTTCATTTGGTTTTATGATTTTATTCTTTTTTTC
The DNA here is from genome assembly GCF_014251315.1 of Blattabacterium cuenoti. NCBI lineage: Bacteria > Pseudomonadati > Bacteroidota > Flavobacteriia > Flavobacteriales > Blattabacteriaceae > Blattabacterium > Blattabacterium cuenoti. The sequence goes on from NZ_CP059185.1 coordinate 422,084, forward strand.
TAAACCTCCAATAATACGATCTATTGCATCAAGAAAATCCTGGTTTTCTATTTGAGATCTATCTCTTCTTGCCGCTATAAGAGCTGATTCATTACAAACATTAGCAATATCCGCTCCACTAAATCCTGGAGTTTGTCTTGATAAAAAATCTGTGTCTACGTTATTAGATAATACTAATTTTTTAAGATGTACACGAAAAATCTCTTTTCTTTCATTTAACTCTGGAGGATCTACTAATATAGTACGATCAAAACGACCAGGACGAAGTAAAGCTTTATCTAAAATATCAGATCTATTAGTCGCAGCTAATACGATTACATTAGTATGAGTACCAAACCCATCCATTTCTGTCAAAAGTTGATTTAAAGTATTCTCTCTTTCATCATTTGATCCAGCTATACTACTTTTTCCACGAGCTCTTCCTATAGCATCGATTTCATCGATAAATATTATACATGGAGATTTTTCCTTAGCTTTTTCAAATAAATCCCTTACTCTAGAAGCCCCGACTCCTACAAACATTTCTACAAAATCTGATCCTGATAAAGAAAAAAATGGAACTTTTGCTTCTCCAGCCACAGCTTTAGCCAATAAGGTTTTTCCTGTTCCTGGTGGTCCTATCAATAAAGCTCCTTTAGGAATTTTTCCTCCAAGCTTAGTATATTTTTTAGGACTTTTTAAAAATTCAACTATTTCTTGAACTTCTTCTTTAGCTCCTTCTAATCCAGCAACATCTTTAAACGTTATTTTTACATTATCATTTTCATCAAATAATCTAGCCTTAGATTTTCCTATATTAAATATTTGTCCTCCAGGACCTCCACTTGTAGATCCTATTCTCTTAAATAAAAAAATCCAGAAAATAATTAATAATATGAAAAATATACCATAATCAAAGAAAAATTTAGTAATGGTATATTCTTGCTGATTTTTAAAATCAATAAGAGTATTTAAATTATATTTTTTTTTATACTCTTCAAATTTTTTTTGAAAAAATTGCAAATCTCCTATTTCAAATTCATATTGTAATGGCTGTGTTATGAATCTTCTTTCATTTTCATTATTTCTAATAATATTTCGAGTAGAATTATTAAATGATAAAAATTCTTTTTTTAAATAAACATATACTATTTCTCTATGTTTTACTATTATTTTTTGCACTTCTCCTTTTGACAGGATGTCAAAAAAAGTATCTTGATCTATTTTTCTGGGATTCGAAAAAGAAGATTTAAAAAAAAATATTCCTACAAATATGGAAAATATGACTGCATATACCCAAAAAAAGTTATTTTTACTTTTTATTTTTTTATCTATCATATAGGTTTCTTCATTACTTAATTTTTAATAAAAACCTTAGTTATATTTTTTATGAATTTTAACTCCAAAGATTCTCTATATCATAATGTAATCTTAATTTTTTTTGAAAAATATGAACAACAATAGAAATATAATCAACTAAAATCCATTCTTTATTTTTTAACCCTTCTATATGCCAAGGTTTTTTTTGGAATTTTTCTATCGTGATTTTCTCTATAGATTGAAAAATAGCATATACTTGATTATTAGAATCTCCATTACAAATAACAAAATAATCACAAATAAAATTCCTTCTATCTTTTAAATTTATAATAGATATATTTTCTCCTTTAACCATTTGAATTCCTTCTATAATTTTATCTAATAGCAAAACAAAAATTATTTTTTAATATTGTTAAATAAATCAGCATTTATTAAATTTATTTCAAAAAACAAAAATAAGGTTTTCGTTTTAAAGAAGTTAATTTCCAATATAAAACATTTTGAAAAAATTTATTTGGCCTATCAATCTAATTATATTAAAAGAAACCAACTCTACAAATCAATATGCAAAAAAATATATTTATGAAAAATATAATTGGATAGTTATTTGGACGATGAATCAAACCAAAGGAATAGGAATGAACAAAAATTTTTGGCATACGGAAAACAAAAAGAATTTGACTTTTAGCATTGTTTTTAAACCTATTAAAACTTTATATATAAAAAAAATATATATCATGAATGTTATTACAAGCAATGCTATACATAAAACTTTGTCTAAATATTATAATCCAAAAAATAAAAAAAAAATTTGGATTAAATGGCCCAACGATATTATTATTGATGATAAAAAAGTAAGTGGAATTTTAATAGAAAATAATTTTTTTTCACAAGAAATTCATACTACTATTATTGGTATAGGTTTAAATGTTTATCAAAAAGAATTTAAAAAAGAATGGAATGCCTCTTCTTTAAAAAAGATTTTCAATCTAGATTTTGATTTAGATTATCTTTTTTATAGCATTATATACTTTATTCAAGAAGAATATCTTCTTTTTATAACTCATGGAGAGAAATTTATACGAGAATATTATATCAAACACCTATACTTAAAAGATAAAAGTGCTTTTTTTTATGTTTATAAAACAAATAATTATATTATCGGAATAATACGATCTATAACAGATCAAGGTTTTTTAATTGTTGAATTAAATAAAAAATTCTATTTTTTTTATCACAAAGAAATAAAATTTCTTATTCCGTAGCATTTCTATCCCTTTTATTTGATATTTCTTTGATTATCTTTTTCCAAGAATTACGTTTTATAATTTTTTTTTCCTGAATTTTTTCAAAAATTTTTTTTTCATCCAACATTAATTCCTTAATGAAAAAGAAAAATCCAATATTAATCATATTAGATGTTAAATAATATAAAGATAAAGCAGATGCATAGCTATTTATAAATAAAAGCATAACAATAGGCATTAAATATAATATAAAATTCATATTAGGAATAGAAGAAATATCACTTTCTTTTTGAGAAAAATCTCTTTTCCCATTATTACTCAATTTTGTATAAAATAACAATGCAGAAGAATACAATAAAGTAAGTAAACTCACATGATTTCCGTAAAAAGGAATAAAAAAAGGCAATTTTAAAATTGAATCATATGAAGTAAGATCTTCAACCCAAAAAAAAGATTTTCCTCTCAAATTAATTAAAGTAGGAAAAAATTTAAATAAAGAATAAAAAATAGGAATCTGAAATAATGCAGAAATACATCCAGACATTGGATTAATTCCTACATTATGATACAACTCCATAATAGCTCTTTGTCTTTTGAAAACATCTTCTCTATATTTATAATTTAATTTTTCTATCTCTGGACGAATTAATTTCATCATAGCACTTAATTTATATTGTTTATAAGTAATTGGAGATAGTATAAGTTTTACAACTATAGTCATCAAAACAATAATAAGTCCATAATTTAAATTTGTTTTCTCCAAAAATTGAAAAACTATTAAAAAAAAATACTTATTGATCCATTTAAGGAAACCCCATCCAAATGGAATAATATTTTCAAATCCATTTTGATATTTTTTTAACAAATTCAAATCTAAGGGACCAAAATAAAGACGAAAAGAAAGATGAAATTCTTTATTTTTTTCCGTGTTTATAAATGTTCGAAATTGAATTTTTTTTAAAAAAGATCCTGAAGAAAAATTTTCAGATCTAACAAAAACATTTTTCAATACTTTCTCAGGAACAAAAATAAAAGAGAAAAACTGTTGTTTATGAGCAATCCAATTTGCTTTATATATATTTATATCTTCCGTTTTTTTTTCAGACAAATATTTTACAGAAGCAGAAGAACCATTTGAATTATCATTAGAAACAGAATAATATACTTGAGTATAAGAATTTTCCCAATCTCTATCCTTTTCTAAGGATAGCATTTTATGTTCTAAATTTAAATAAAATCCTTTTTTTTTAAAAAAAGGAAAATTTCTAGTTTGTATAGAAAAACCAATATCATATTGGTTTTTTTTTCCTATTGTATATATATAATCTAAAAATCCTTTTCCATAAGGATTTTTAGCTCGCATAATAAGAGTTTGAATTCCCGATATTTCATCTTTTTCTAAAGAAAAAGGTTGAAAATATAAAGTATTTGTATCAATATTTAATCCTTCTTGATTAAGAAAAGATAATTTGTATAAAAAACTATAATTTTTTATTAAATAAAGATTTTTAGCATGATATGATAATAAAGAATCATATGCCTTATATTTCTTTAATAAAACTTCATTAATTCCCCCTCCTAAGCTAGATATTTTAAGCTTCAAAACATTGTTTTCTAACAAAAAAAAATTATTTTTTTTCCTTTTATCCTTTTCTGTGATAAAAATTTCTTTTTTTGTAAAAAATTCTTTACGATTAAAATCTTGTTTTCTGAAATTACTGTTATTGTTATTGATATAGGTAAAAATTATTAAAACAAATGATATAAGAATTAATCCTATTATAGAATTGTAATCTAAATTTTTATCCTTCATATATAAGAATAATTCTGAGAATTTATAGATACTTGTATAAAAGTAGTAAATAAAGGATGTGGATTTGTCACTCTACTTTGATATTCTGGATGATATTGAACTCCCAAGAAAAAAATATGATTTTCTAATTCTAATGCTTCTACTAAACCCGTATCCGGATTTATTCCAACTACTTTCATTCCAGCATTGGAGAAACATTCTAAATAATCATTATTAAATTCATATCTATGACGATGTCTTTCAAAGATTTCTTTTTTTCCTCCATAAATAGAAAATATTTTAGAACCTTCTAAAAGAGTACATTTCCAATCCCCTAAACGCATTGTTCCTCCTGTATGAGTTAATTTTTTTTGTTTTTCCATTAAACTTATTACTGGATAAGATGTTTTTGGATTTGTTTCATGACTTTCTGCTTTTTTTAATCCTAATACATTTCTAGCAAATTCTATTACAGCAATTTGCATTCCCAAACATATTCCAAAAAATGGAATTTTATTTTCTCTAGCATATTTTGCTGCAAGTATTTTTCCTTCTATTCCTCTATTTCCAAATCCTGGAGCGATCAAAATTCCTGAAATTCCTTTAAAATATTTTTTTATATTTTTTTCTTTAATCATTTCTGAATAAATCCATTTTATATCAACATAAGTTTCATTTTCTGTTCCTGCATGAATTAAAGCTTCTGTTATGGATTTATAAGAATCATGCAAAGAAACATATTTTCCAACTAATGCTATTTTAATTTCATATTTTGGATTTTTATATTTTTTAATATAAGTTTTCCATTTTTTTAAATCCGGAATAGTAATGGTAGATAAATTCAAATGATTTAATACTGCTTCATCAAAATTTTGTAGATGTAATAAACAAGGTATTTCATATATAATTTTAGTATCTATTGATTCAATAACATGCTTTGGTTTTACATTACAAAATAAAGCTAACTTTTTTCTAATATTATTGGATATATGTTTTTCTGTTCTACACACTAGAATATCTGCTTGAACTCCATTTTCCATTAAATGTCGTACAGAATGTTGCGTTGGTTTTGTTTTGATTTCTCCAGTAACTGCAATATGTGGAAGTAATGTCAAATGAATAACTAAACCATTAAACTTTCCTAATTCCCACTTTAATTGACGTACTGATTCAACATAAGGTAAACTTTCAATATCACCTACAGTCCCTCCTATTTCAGTAATAACAATATCATAATTTTTAGATTCTCCAAGAATTTTAATTCGTCTTTTAATCTCATTAGTAATATGAGGTATGACTTGTACTGTTTTTCCTAAATAGAATCCTTTTCTTTCATTATCTATCACGGTTTTATAGATTAAACCTGACGTTACGTTATTTTCTTTCGTTGTAGATTGATTTAAAAATCGTTCATAATGTCCTAAATCTAAATCTGTTTCTGCTCCATCTTTAGTTACAAAACATTCACCATGTTCATGGGGATTTAAAGTTCCTGGATCTATATTAAAATAAGGATCTAACTTTAATATAGAAACTTTATATCCCCTAGCTTTTAATAACATACCTAACGAAGCGGATACTATTCCTTTTCCCAATGAGGAGGTTACTCCTCCTGTAACAAAAATATATTTTGTTTCCATTATAAAAAATAAAATAACCAAATTCAACAGAAGATATTACCCCTATTATTAATAACAGAGAATTCTCATTCAAAAAAATGAGAATTTATGATTTTTTTTTTATATTTACCAAACTTGGAGCAAGTCCTACACAATCAGCTCCCTGTAAAATCCTCCAGGGTGGGAACACAGCAAAGGTAGTCAGGTTGTAGCGATGTGATGTAGTAAAGCTTGCTCCTTTTATGTTTATATATGTTATTATATAATATGTAAATCTAAAAAAAAGAATGGGTATTTATGAAAAATTCATTAAAATGTAATTTATGTGGAATAAATAAAAATGATACAACTTTTTTTGTATCAGGGATTAACGGACATATTTGTAATTTCTGCATAGAAAAAACTTATTCCATTATTCACAAAAAAATTTTAGAAAAAAATACTCATAAATACAATAACAATTTTAAAAAAGTCAAAAAACCCAAAGAAATAAAATCTTTTTTAGATCAGTATGTTGTAGGACAAAATGAAGCAAAAAAAATCATATCTGTCGCTGTTTATAATCATTATAAACGTATTCAACAATATAATAATAAAGATTTAACAAATGTAGAAATAGATAAATCTAACGTATTATTGATTGGAAAAACAGGAACAGGAAAAACTTTATTAGCAAAAAGTATATCAAAATTTTTGAAAATACCCTTTGCTATTGCCGATGCTACTACACTAACTGAAGCAGGTTATGTAGGTGAAGACGTGGAATCTATTTTAACAAAATTATTACAATCTGTGAATTATGATATAAATTCTGCTGAAAAAGGAATTATTTTTTTGGATGAAATAGATAAAATTTCTAGAAAAAGTAATAATCCTTCTATTACTCGAGATGTATCTGGAGAAGGAGTACAACAAGCTCTACTCAAAATATTGGAAGGATCCGTTATTAATGTTCCTCCACAAGGAGGAAGAAAACATCCAGATCAAAAAATGATACAAATAAATACAGAAAACATATTGTTCATAGCTGGAGGAACTTTTGATGGAATAGAAAAAATCATTTCTGATAGAATAGAAAAAATGCCTATAGGTTTTATTACTCATATCACTCAAAATAAAAGAAATAGAAAAAAAAATTATTTAAAAAATATTCTTTCTGAAGATTTAAAAAAATTTGGATTAATTCCTGAGATTATAGGAAGATTTCCTGTTGTTACTTATTTAAAACCATTAAACAAAAGCATGTTAAAAAATATTTTATTAGAACCAAAAAACGCTTTAATAAAACAATATCAAAAATTATTTGATATGGATCATATATCTTTGAATATTACAGACGAAGCACTAAATATTATAGTAGACAAGACTTTTCAACTAGGTTTAGGCGCTAGAGGACTACGTATATTTTGTGAAAAAATATTTTTAGATTATATGTTTGATATAGAAAATACTCAATCCACATTAGATATAAATAAAGATATTGTAGAACGGAAACTATCTTGTTCCTAATCATTCTTTAATTAACTTCCATAATATTTTTATCAATTCTGATAATCCCTCTTTTGTAAAAGAGGAAATGAAAATAATATTTTCTTTTAATTTTACAAAGAATTCTTTTATTTCTCTTTTTTTTTCATTATTTATTAAATCTGATTTAGATATCGCTAGTAAACGTTTTTTTTTTAAAAGACTTGAGTTAAATTTTTTTAACTCATTTAACAAGATAAAATATTCTTTTTTTTTATCACTTGTATCTGAAGAAATTAAAAATAACAAAACGGTATTTCGTTCTATATGTCTTAGAAAATAATGTCCAAGACCTTTCCCCTCAGATGCTTTTTCTATAATTCCAGGAATATCCGCTACTAAAAAAGAATTAAAACCTATCTCTACTACACCTATATGTGGTACTTTAGTTGTAAAAGCAAAATTTCCTATTTTTGGTTTTGCTTTTGTAATTGTAGAAAGTAAAGTAGATTTACCAGTATTAGGAAAACCTATAAATCCTACATCGGCCAAAATTTTTAATTCTAAAAAAACCCAATTTCCTTTTGTTTTGATTCCCGGTTGTGCATAACAAGGAGATTGATGAATTGAATTTTTAAAGAAAGCATTTCCTTTTCCTCCTTTTCCTCCTTCAAATAAAATTTCTTCCTGAAAATCTTTGGTTATTTCCATTATTATATTTTTCCTTTCATCTTTTACTACGGTTCCTATAGGAACTTCTATCAATAAATTATTTCCGTTTGCTCCAGTTATATTATTTCCTTTTCCTGGAGATCCGGATTTAGCTATCCAATGTTTATGATATCTTAAATGTAAAAAATTATGAATGTGAGAATTTCCTTTAATAATGATGTCCCCTCCTTTTCCTCCTGTTCCTCCATCAGGTCCCCCTCTGATTGTACGCCTATCTCTATAAAAATGTACGGATCCTATTCCTCCATCTCCACTTTTACAATAAATTTTTATAAAATCAACAAAATCATTTTTCATAATATATTAATATAACAGATTTATGATTTTTTTCTCTATAAAAATAGAAATTTTATCTACAGATAAAGAAGCGTTCAATTTTATTATATTATTTTTCCATTTGTGATTATTCCATATCAAAGAAGTTTCTTGATCATATTCTTTTATTCTTCTTTGAACTGTCATAATATCTGTATCATCATTACGATAACTCGTCTTTCCCCTTTTTAATAATCTATTTATTATCAAATTTTTTTGAATAAAAAAATAGAAAATTATATTAATCTCACCTAGACAAAATTTAGTTAATACTTCTTCTAAAGAGAAAATTTGATTTTTAGTTCTAGGATATCCATCATAAATGATTCCTTTAGCCTTAAAATGTTTTTGAATTTCTATGTTTAACATATTTGTAGTAATTATATCAGGAACTAATATTCCTTTATTAATATAACAACTAGCTAATTTTCCTAAATTAGTCTTTTTTTTCATGTGATCTCTGAATATCATTCCAGTAGATAGATGAATGAAACCAAATTTATTTGATATGATTTTAGCTTGAGTTCCTTTTCCACAACCTGGTGGTCCAAACAATATAATATGTATCATAAAATAATAAAAGTTATGAATTCCATGCAAAAAAAACACAGTATATGAGACATAAGAAAAATAGGTATTCTATTATCCGTATTAAGTACACAACAAAACGAATATATGTGTGGAAATATAGAAGAAAGAAGTGTATTTCTTAATTGAAAGACTTATAAATGAATAGCTTTTCCATAAGCATGAGCTATAGATTCTATAATAGATTCACTTAATGAAGGATGAGGGTGTATACTCTCCAAAATTTCATGACTGGTTGATTCTAATTTTCTAGCAACAACTACTTCTGGAATCAAATCTGTAACATGATTTCCTATCATATGACATCCTAACCACTCATCATATTTATCATCAAAAATAACTTTTACGAAACCATCCGTATTCTCATCAGAAATAGCTCTACCCAAAGCGCTAAAAGGAAATTTTCCTACTTTTATTTGAAATCCTTTCTCCTTAGATTCTTTCTCTGTATAACCTACTGAAGCTATTTCAGGAAGTGAATAAACACATTTTGGAATATTATTATAATCTATTTTTTTACAATTTAAACCTTTGATATTTTCAATGCAATTTATGGCCTCATTAGAGGCTACATGAGCTAAAGAAGGAGTTTTAATTACGTCTCCAATAGCATAATATCCATCTATATTTGTACGATAATTTTCGTCTACAACTATAAATCCTTTTTCTGTTTGAATTCCTACTTCTTCCAGTCCGATATGTTTAACATTGGGAACAACTCCTATTGCATATAGGATCGTATCTGCTTTTAATACAAGATTTTTCAATGATAATGTTTTAATATCAATGATTACTTCATTATTTTCAGTATTATATATAATTTGATTTATACTAGAAGATACATAGCTTTTAATTCCTATTTTATCAAAACAACGTTTCAAATAATCAGATATATCATCATCTCCACTAGGAAATAACTTAGGACATATTTCTATAATAGTAACTTTTGTTCCCATAGAATGATAAAAATAAGCCAATTCCAATCCTATAGAACCAGACCCTATAATTATCATTTTTTTTGGTAATGAAGAGAGAGACAGAGCTTCTTTATATGTTATAATTTTTTTTCGATCATATTGAATTTCTGTATCTATTTTAGGAATAGCTCCAGTAGAAATAATAATATGTGAAGCAGAGTATTCTCCTATACTTTTTTCATTTTTAAAAATTTCTATTTTTTTTCTTTTCTTTAACTGTGCATTTCCATAGATAACATGAACTCCATTTTTTTTCATCAAAAATAAAATCCCTTTTTTTATTTGATCTACGATTCTTCTACTTTTAGAAATAATTTCAGGATAATTTATTTCAATATTTTCATTTTTTATCCCAAACAATTCTCCATTTTTCTTTATAGATTGCAAAATTTTGGCACTATTCAAAAGTGATTTAGTAGGAATACAACCCCAATTTAGGCATATACCTCCAAGAGATTCTTTTTCTACTATAGCAGTTTTCATTCCAAGTTGTGCTGCACGTATAGAAGCTACATAACCTCCAGGACCACTACCTAAAATAATAACATCAAAATGCATAATCGTATTTATAAATAAATAAATTTACAGATTTTTCTGTTCAATATTAATTTCCTAAAGAAAAAACAATAAAAGTTCTTTATTCGTATGAATAATAATATATATAAATTTGTTTATATTTTTAGTACAAAAAAGAAATATGAAATTTTTCATAGATACAGCTAATTTAAAAGAAATAGATGAAGCGAGATCATTGGGGATGTTAGATGGAGTCACAACAAATCCATCTTTGATATCAAAGGAATCTGTCTCAAATCAAAAAGAAATTCAAAAACATTATATATCTATATGTGAACGTTTAAAAAATGATGAAAATGTAAGTGCAGAAGTTATCAGCACTAATTATATTGATATGATTAAAGAAGGAGAAAAACTTTCACTTCTCCATCCCAGAATTGTGGTCAAAATTCCTATGACAAAAAATGGAATCAAGGCCATTAAATATTTTTCTAATAAAATGATTAAAACAAACTGCACTCTCATTTTTTCTACAGGACAAGCTCTACTAGCAGCTAAGGCTGGAGCTAATTACGTTTCTCCATTTGTGGGTAGATTAGATGATGTGTCTTATAATGGATTAAATCTGATACAAGAAATAAAAAATGTGTATGATAATTATGATTTTGATACCAAAATATTGGCAGCTTCTATACGTCATTCTTTACACATTATAGAATGTTCCAAAATTGGTATACATGCTGTTACCTCTCCTATAAATGTTATTTATTCTTTATTAAATCATCCATTAACTAATATAGGACTAGAAAAATTTATAAAAGATTTTCATAGAAAAATAAAATAATCAAACTTTTATTTTTCCATTTAATAAATATTGAATAGAAATAGATGTAGATTTTGGTAGTTTTTCATATAATTTTGATAATTCAATTTGTTCTTTATTTTCAAAGATTTCTTCTAAATTATTTTTATTCAAAAAATTGAATTCTTCTAATTTAGAATCTAAATCTTTTTTAATTTGATTATTGATTTTCTGACATATATTTTCTAATATGCATATAGTTTCATATATATTTTTTCCCGATATTTTTTCCAATTGAACACGATCTACAGTTTCCGTATTTATTGGAACATTAATATTTTTTAAAAAATTCATAAAAAATTTATTATTGTTTTAATTTTTTATATAAAATCTTTAATTTTTTTGCATTAGAAGAATACGAAAAATCGTTCATATATTTTTCGTATGATTTTACAAAATCTTTTTTCTTAGAAAGTTGATATTGAGATACGCAAATTTTATACATAACTTTTTCTTTGAAACGGCTTTCTGGAAAATCGTTAATAAGATCTTGAAAGTAAATCAAAGAAGCCTGATATCTACCCATTAGAAAATAAGAATTAGCAATGCAATAATTTTTTTTTTCTATCTTTTTTAACAAATTATCAAGTAATCTATAAGCTTCTTTAATTTTTGAACTATCAGGATATTCTTTAATAAATTGATTGAATTTGTTAATTGCAATGTTAGTCTTTGTTTGATCTAAATCAAAATTTAGAGATGAAAAATAATGACGTTTTCCTTGTTCAAATAGGGTTTCTTCTTCTGAAAGAACTGATTTTTTTTCTGGTAAAAAAGAACATCCTTCAAAAAGGAAATTAATAAATAACACTGATATCAGAAAAATAATTCTAATCACAATTTTTTATTTTTATGAAAATTTTTCATATCTCTGTCAAATAAATATAATCCCCCTTTATCTTCTCCTATTAATTCAATTTTATCTAAAATCATTTTACTTAAAGCTTCTTCTTCTACCTGTTCTTCAACATACCATTGAAGAAAATTATATGTAAAATAATCTTTTTCATGCAAAGAAATTTCTACTAAAAAATTTATTTCCTTAGAAATTTTTTTCTCATGTTCAAACAATATCATAAATAATTCCCTTAAGGATCTGTATGTTATATTCATTGTTGAGATATTATTCAAAACAACATTTCCTCCTCTTTTATTAATATATCTAATTAACTTTAACATATGTGTTCTTTCTTCATTTGAATGATCATACAGAAATTCACATATTCCTTCATAACCTTTTTTTTCCACCCAAGAAGCCATATATAAATATAATTGAGAAGATTCTGATTCTTTATTTAATTGTCTTATTAATCCCGTTTGTATTTTTTCACTGAACATATTATATTTTTATAAAGTTATGAATTATTTATTTTCTTTAATGAATGTAAAATCTTTTTTCTTAAAGATGAAGTTCCCATTAATAATGGTAATCTTACATATGGATCACATATTCCTATTATATTTAGGAAAGTTTTAATCCCTGTAGGATTTCCTTCTTCATAAATAAGATCTATTATTTTAATAATTTTGTAAAAAATTAAAAAAGCTTTTTTTACATCGTTATTTCTCGCTAGAGAAATCATATTAGAAATTTGATCAGGCATTCCTTGAGCAATAACAGAAATAACACCTTCTCCTCCACCTAACACAACAGGTAAGGTTATAAAATCATCTCCTGATATTACACTAAAATTTTCTGGTTTATGTTCTAAAATTTTATAAGATTGTAAAATATTTCCGGAAGCTTCTTTTATCCCTATTATATTTTTGAAATCAAAAGCTAAACGTAAAGCAGTATCCGGAATAATATTAGATCCTGTTCTTTTAGGAACGTTATAAAGAATTATGTCGGCATCTGTACAATTGACAATAGATTTAAAATGTTGATATATTCCTTCTTGAGAAGGCCTATTGTAATAAGGAGAAACCGAAAGAATAGCATAAAAATCCGATAAGTTTTTTATGCTATTTATTCTTTTTATAACGTCTTTTGTATTATTCCCTCCTATTCCTAATATTAAAGGAATTTTTTTATAATTAGCGTTTTGAATACATTTTATAATGTCCGATTTTTCTTCCTTTTTTAAAGTAGCTGTTTCTGCTGTTGTTCCCAATGCAACTAAATAATCAACATTATTATCTACTACATATTTTACAAGATTTTCAAGTCCGTTGAAGTCAATTGTTCCATCCTTTTTAAAAGGAGTAACTAACGCTACACCTGTTCCATATAATTTTTTCATAGATGAAGTTTACTACATTTGATATTTATTATTTTGATATATTTAATCATTATTTGAAAAAATAAAAACAGATGTAAGCGCACATAGAAATAATGACTAATAATCTTTTTTTGCTCTTGGTCTAGCTGCAGATACAATGATATTCCTCCCCATAAATTCTGTTCCATTTAATTTTTCTATAGCTTGCTTGGCATTTTCTTCATTAGACATTTCTATAAATCCAAACCCTTTACTTCTTTTACTCGAAGTAGATTCATCAAAAATAATCTTGGCATGAGTAACCTCTCCTATAGATTCGAAATATTTTTTCAATTCTTGTTCTGTCATATCATAAGATAAATTACCTACGTATAGTTTCGTATTGTCCATATTAAAAATAAATTGTTTTAAAAGCAAATTTAGAGAAATATTTTTTCTAAAAAAGAAAAATATATTACTTGAATCAAAAGCAGTTTAAATAATGATTTATTTTTTTATTAAAAAAAAGTTTAAAAAAGGATAAAAAATGAATTTTTTAAATTTTTTGTATTAAATTGGAAAATTTTTTTCAATAATTATAAAAAATACCTTTAATGAATAATTTTTCTATTGTTTCATCATTATTGGATAATGATTTTTATAAATTTACAATGCAAAATGCTATTATTAAATTATTTCCATTAGTAAAAGCTAAATATGAATTTATAAATAGAGGAAAACACTCTTTTCCTAAGAATTTTGCTAAAATTCTAAAGGAAAACCTAAACAAAATGGCTTATTTAAAACTTTCAAATGAAGAAAGAATTTTTTTGGAAAAACACTGCCCCTATTTAGATTCTAAATATTTAGATTTTTTAAAAAAATATCAATATAATCCAAAAGAAGTAAATATATTTCAAAAAGGAGAGAATATACGAATGTATATAGAAGGATTATGGAGTCGTACTATATTGTGGGAAGTTCCTTTAATGGCCATTATATCTGAATTATATTATAAATTAACCGGAGCTAAAAATGTTTCAGAAAATAAAATTATAAGTATAACAAAAGAAAAATTAAAAAAATATAAAAAATTACAAGTTAAAATTGGAGAATATGGAACTAGAAGAAGATATTCTTATCAAGTACATAAATTAGTTTTAAAAATTTTAAAAGAAGAAGGCGAACCTTTTTTTATAGGAAGCAGTAATCTTCATCTTTCTCATGTTTTTTCAATAAAACCAATAGGAACTCATGGACATGAATGGGTAATGTTTCATGGAGCAAAATATGGATTTAATATAGCAGATCGAATTGCTATGGAAAACTGGTTGAATATTTACAAAGGTAATTTAGGAATAGCTTTATCCGATACATATACTTCTCCAATTTTTTTTAAAAATTTTAATAAAAAACTTTCAAATATTTTTAAAGGAGTAAGACACGATAGTGGAGATCCAATTTTCTTTGCTAAAGAGACTATAAAACATTACAAAAAATTGAAAATCAATCCTACAAGAAAAAAAATTATATTTTCAGATAATTTGAATCCATGTAAAGTAGCTTATATTTCTTCTTTTTGCAAAAAAAAAATAAATACTTGTTTTGGAATAGGAACAAATTTTACTAATGATGTAGGTTTTCCTTCTATGAATATTGTCATAAAAATGGTAAAAGCTCTTCCAGAAGAAAAATGGATATCAGTAGTCAAACTTTCTAATGTTAAAGAAAAATCTACAGGAAAAAAAAATATGATTTTTTTGGCCAAAAAGATCCTTCATATATAAGAGTTTTTTTTATCTATGACATAATGACATTATGTATTTTTATTGTAGTATGTATATATTAATAAAAATATAAAAATATGTATATGAAAAACAAAAGTTTTTATATTGAAAATTATGGTTGTCAAATGAATATATCAGATAGTGATATTATTACTTCTATTTTATTAAATAATGGTTTTATTTTATCTGAAAATTTAAATCAAGCAAACGTAATTTTGTTAAATGCTTGTTCTATTAGAGAAAAAGCAGAATTAACTCTAAAAAAAAAATTGGAACAATTAAAATTTTTAAAAAAAAAGAAAAGAATTTGGATTGGTATTATAGGATGTTTTTCAAAAAAAATTAAAAATTTTTTTTTGCAGGAAAAAATGGCTGATTTTTTTGTAAATCCAGATTCTTATAGAGAAATTCATAATTTTATTTATTATTCTATAGCAGGAAAACAGTATTCTCATTTTTCTAAAAAAAATGAAACTTATTCGGACATAAGTTTTGTAAAAACATCACATAATAAAAACAAAATAACAACTTTTTTAAGTATAACAAGAGGTTGTAACAATATGTGCACATTTTGTATCGTACCTTTTACCAGGGGAAGAGAAAGAAGTAGTGATCCATATTCCATAATTGATCAATGTAAACGTTTGTATCAAAACGGATATAAAGAAATAACTCTTTTAGGGCAAAATGTAGATTCTTATTCGTGGACAGAGATGATTCATAATCAGAAAAATATTGTAGAATTTTCAAAACTACTGGATCTTTTAGCTAAAGAAATTCCTCTTATGAGAATCAGATTTTCTACATCTAATCCTCATGATATGTCTGATAAAGTATTAGAAGTAATTTCTAAACATAGAAATATTTGTAAACATATTCATTTACCTGTTCAATCTGGAAGCAATAAAATATTAAAATTAATGAACAGAAAATATACACGGGAAAAATATCTTTTATTAGTTAAAAAAATTAAAAATATTATACCTGAATGTTCTATTTCTCATGATATCATGACCGGATTTTGTAACGAAAATGAAGAAGACCATCAAGAGACCATAAGTTTAATGAATGAAATCAAATATAATTATGGTTACATGTTTTCTTATTCTTCTAGGCCTGGGACTTATGCATATAGAAAATTTCAAGATAATGTTCCTGAAGATATAAAAAAAAGACGATTAAAAGAGATTATTGATTTGCAAATCAAACATTCATTTTATAGAATGCAAGAGCATTTAGGAAAAGTAGAAGAAGTTTTAATAGAAGGAGAATCAAAAAGAAATAATCAGTATTGGTATGGAAGAAATACACAGAATTTAATCGTAGTTTTTCCTAAAAAAACTTTAAATGTAGGAGATACAGCCTATGTAGAAATAATAGATACAACATCTGCTACTTTAATAGGAAAACAAAAATAAAATATGGAATCCGTTTCTATCCAAAATATAAAACAAAAATTTGGAATCATTGGATATGATTACGCTTTACATAGAGCCTTAGAAAAGGCTATACAAGTAGCTCCTACTGATATTTCTGTATTAGTTCTTGGAGAAAGTGGGGTCGGTAAAGAATTTATACCTAAAATTATTCATCAATATTCTTGCAGAAAGCATCATGGTTATATTGCAGTAAATTGTGGAGCTATTCCAGAAGGAACCATTGATAGTGAACTTTTTGGACATGAAAAAGGTTCTTTTACAGGAGCAACAAGCATGCGTAAAGGTTATTTTGAAGGATCAAATGGAGGAACAATCTTTTTAGATGAAGTCGGCGAACTTCCTTTAACTACACAAGTCCGTCTTCTTAGGATATTGGAATCTGGAGAATTTATTAAAGTAGGATCTTCTAAAATTCAAAAAACTAATATACGTATTGTTGCTGCTACTAATTTGAATATGATAGAATCCATACAAAAAGGAAAATTTAGAGAAGATTTATATTATCGTCTAAATACAGTACAAATTAATGTTCCTCCTTTACGTTTTCGTAAAAACGATATTAAATTTTTATTTAAAAAATTTTCCAATGATTTTGCAGAAAAATATCATATGCCTCCAGTAACGTTAACTGATGAATCTTTAAGATATTTGGAAGATTATTCTTGGCCTGGAAATATTAGACAATTAAAAAATCTCACAGAACAAATTTCTGTGGTGGAAACTAAACGTGAAATTTCTGTAGAAAAATTAAAAGAATATATTCCAGAAAATATTCCATCGATATCTTTTTCTAATCATAATGTAATAGAAACATCTTTTCATGATAGAGAAAGAGATTTTCTTTATCAAATTTTATTTGATATGAAAAAAAATTTTAATGATTTAAAAAGTATTACTTTTCAATTAATTAAAAATAATTCCGATGATAAATTTTTCGAAGAAAATCAACAACTTATGGAAAAAGTTTTTGGAAAAATAATTCATAATAGAGATGATTCCATTTTTCAGCTAGAAGATTCTTCTAAGTCTGAAGAAGATTTAGATTATGAAGAAGTAGAAGAAGATTTATCCAAAAACGAGTTATCTTCTTTTTCTTTACAAAAGAAAGAAATTGAATTTATTCAAAAAGCTTTGAAAAAAAATAATGGAAGAAGAAGAAAAACTGCAAAAGAATTAGGAATCTCAGAGAGGACTTTATACAGAAAAATTAAACAGTATGGCTTATAAAAGATTTTTTTTTATTTTTATTTTCACATTTTCTATAATTAGTTGTTACCATTCTTCTATTTCATCATTTTTTGATCCAAAAAAAACAATAGAAATAGGAGAAATTACAGAAGTAGTTAACATACCTAAAAGATCTATTTCTTTTGATTTCAAAAGAAATATTATGGATTATATAATGAAACATAATCCTTCTAATTTAGTATTAAGAAATGGAGATGTCGTTTTAGAAGGTGTATTTTTGAATTACGCCATTATTCCAATGGAAAATTATCCGTTAAAAAAAATTAAAGTTACAGCAAAGATATATTACAGAGACAATTTTGAACCAGAAAAAAATTGGGAAGAAAGTTTTGTTGTGTCTGAAGAATTTTATAATAAAAAAAATTTCTTTTCAAAAGAAATTATTGATAAAATCATAGAAAAATTAACAGTTAAAGTATATCATAAAATATTTCATGATTCTTCCATACAATAATTGGTAATAAAATAAATAAATGGAAAATACATCCATAATCATATTTGGTTTTTTTATTATTGTAATATGCCTTTTACTTATATTGGTAATATTAATACAAAACCCTAAAAAGGAGAGTATTCAACAATCTTTTATGGAAAAAAATTTTAGATTTTTTGGAATTAAAAGAACAAATACATTTTTGGAGAATATTACTTGGTTTTTATCCATTATTATATTTTTTTTAACTCTATTTTTCAATTTTTTATTGAAATCAAAACATTAAATAAAATAAAGTATGTCATAATGACATTTATCATTGCTCAAATAAAAAAAATTGTAAATTTTTTCATTTGGCATGTTTTTGGCTTTGAACGATGTAGAATCATTAACCTTAAAAATTATTTATAATATGGTGGAAGTTAAGATTAAACCTTTAGCAGATCGCGTTCTTGTACAACCTGATCCTGCTGAAACAAAAACTGCTTCAGGTATTATTATTCCTGATACAGCAAAAGAAAAACCACAAAAAGGAACTATAATAGCAGTAGGTAAAGGAAAGAAAGATGAACCTATGAATCTAAAAGAAGGAGATAGAGTTTTGTACGGAAAATACTCTGGAACAGAATTAAAATGGGAAGGGGAAGAATATCTCATTATGCGAGAATCTGATGTTATAGCTATCATATGATTCATATAACTTTATTAATAAGGTAAATTCATTAAAATTTAAAAAATTATGGCAAAAGATATTAAATTTGATATTGAAGCGAGAGATAAGTTAAAAAAAGGAGTAGATGCATTAGCGAATGCAGTTAAGGTTACTTTAGGACCAAAGGGTCGTAATGTTGTATTGCAAAAATCTTTTGGAGGACCTCAAGTAACTAAAGATGGTGTTACTGTTGCTAAGGAAATTGAGTTAGAAGATCCTATAGAAAATCTTGGGGCTCAAATGGTTAAAGAAGTCGCTTCTAAAACTAATGATGTAGCTGGAGATGGAACTACAACTGCTACTGTATTAGCTCAAGCTATTGTTAGAGAAGGATTAAAAAATGTGGCTGCTGGAGCTAATCCTATGGATTTAAAAAGGGGGATCGATAAAGCTTTAGAAGTCGTTATATTAGATTTAAAAAGACAATCTAGGGAAGTTGGAGGAAATACAGAAAAAATAAAACAAGTAGCTTCTATTTCTGCAAATAATGATGAAAAAACTGGTTCTTTGATTGCGGATGCTTTTGAAAAAGTAGGAAAAGAAGGAGTTATTACTGTTGAAGAAGCAAAAGGAACAGATACATCTGTAGATGTGGTTGAAGGAATGCAATTTGATAGAGGTTATCAGTCTCCTTATTTTGTAACAAATACTGAAAAAATGATAACAGAATTTGATCAACCTCAAATTTTATTATCTGATAAAAAAATAGCAGCAATGAAAGATTTGTTGCCTATATTAGAACCTGTAGCACAATCCGGAAAACCTTTATTAATTATTTCTGAAGAAGTAGAAGGAGAAGCATTAGCGACATTAGTTGTCAATAAAATACGAGGAACTTTGAAAGTCGCAGCTATTAAAGCTCCTGGTTTTGGAGACAGAAGAAAAGCTATGTTAGAAGATATTGCTATCCTTACAGGGGGAACTGTAATTTCTGAGGAAACAGGAAGTAAATTAGAGGATGTAAAATTACATATGCTGGGAAAAGCAGAAAGAGTTATTATAGATAAAGATAATACTACAATAGTTAATGGAGGAGGAAATAAAAAAGATATAAGAGCACGTGTGGATCAAATTAAAGCTCAAATAGAATCTACAACATCTGATTATGATAAGGAAAAATTACAAGAACGTCTTGCAAAATTAGCTGGGGGTGTAGCTGTTCTTTATGTTGGGGCAGCTTCTGAAGTTGAAATGAAAGAAAAAAAAGATCGTGTAGATGATGCTTTGAATGCAACTAGAGCAGCGGTTGAAGAAGGAATAGTTGCAGGAGGTGGAGTAGCTTTGGTTCGTGCTATAAAATCTTTAGATAATGCAAGAGGAGATAATACAGATCAAGATACTGGAATCCAAATAGTAAGAAGAACACTTGAAGAACCTTTACGTCAGATTGTAGCTAATGCAGGAGGGGAAGGATCTGTTGTTGTAGCTAAAGTTGCAGAAGGAAAAGGAGATTTTGGGTATGATGCTAAAATTGGTGAATATAAAAATATGATAGTGGAAGGAATCATAGATCCAACTAAAGTAGCTAGAGTCGCATTAGAAAATGCTGCATCTGTATCAGGGATGTTACTAACTACTGAATGTGTTGTCACAGAAATAAAGAAAGACGAGTCTAATGCCGCTCCTCCTATGCCAGGAGCTGGAGGAGGTGGAATGGGTGGAATGATGTAAACACAATTAAAAAAAAAATAGTGTCCTTGTGAGACACTATTTTTTTTTTAAAGTATTAAAACCAATTTTTTTGAATTTTCAGAGTTTGTTCTATAACATCTCTAACACATCCTCTTCCTCCTTTTTTAGGAGAAATATATTTCGCTACATCTTTAACTTCTTGAACGGCATCTATTGGAGAACAAGGTAAGGCTACAGATTTCATTATCTCTATATCAGGAATATCATCTCCCATATAGAGAACTTTTTTTTTAGTGATATTTAAAATATTGCAGTACTCATCTAAATATTTTTTTTTATCATCCACTCCTTGATAAATATAACGAATATTCAAACCTCTTAAACGTTTAAAAACCATTAAATCTGATCCTCTTGTTATAATACATAAATTATATCCTTTTTTTTTTGCTAATTGCATTGCATATCCATCTTTAACAAACATTTGTCTAACCAGATTTCCATCTGGAAATAGATTTAAAGTGCAATTTGTTAATACTCCATCTACATCAAATATGAAAGTATTAATATCATTCATTATACTTATATAATTTTCCATATGTTCCATTAAACATAATAAAAATAAAATAAAATAGTTATTTTATTTATTGTTGTTTTGTAATGCAAACAACTTCACAAATAAAAAAGAATATTATTACAACATACTGCTATTTATTATTAATATTAAATAATTAATTTTTAAATATCTTCAAAATTAATATTTGTAAAATTCTTTATTTCTGATGTTTTTTTTTGCACATCCTTAACTTCTTGATTATATGTAGTGTGATTTTTAAAATCTTTTTGATGACGTTCTGAAATTACTTCTCTTCCTTTTTCATTAATAATAAACCGAATCATATCATCAAGTATACTTTGAAATTTTGAAAAATCTTCTTTATACAAATAAATTTTGTGTTTTTTATAAGTAACTTCTCCTGTTTCAGAAAAATTTTTCTTACTTTCAGTTATAGTCAAATAATAATCACCAGCTCTTGTTTCTCTTGCATCAAAAAAATAAGTTCTACTACCAGTTTTTAGAGTTCGTGAACAAATTTCATTTCTTTCATTTCTTTCTTTGATATTTTCTTTTTCGTCCATTTCAATATTATATTATAATCCTAATTAGCAAATCTAAACAAAAAAAATGGTCCATACTATTTTTAATATAATTATTCAAAATTAAATTTTGACTAAAAAATATTATAATTTTTTATTTTTGATATTTTTCCGTTTTTCAAAACAATAAACAAATCAAAATCAGAAATATAAGAAATATCATGAGTTATGATAATAATAGTGCTATACTTCATTTTTTCTTTAACATAATGAATAATTAATTTTCTGGTTTTTTGATCTATAGCAGAAAAACTATCATCAAATATAAGAATTTTTGGATTTCTTATTATAGCTCTAGCTATACATATTCTTTGTTTTTGTCCTCCAGATAGAGTAATTCCTCTTTCTCCTATAATAGTTTCATATCCATTTTTAAAATTTATAATGTCATTTTCTATCATAGCTATTCTAGCTGCATCATATACTTCATATGGAGTGACTTGATCTACAGTTCCTAAAGCTATGTTATTATAAATAGAATCTGAAAAAAGAAAAGATTCTTGAGGTACATAACCAATATTATTTCTAAAATTGTACAAATTATGATTTTTTAAAGATAAATTATCTATTAATATTTCTCCTTGATTTGGGTCATATAAACGGGATATTAGTCTTCCTATGGTTGTTTTACCTGATCCTGTTTCTCCTGTTAAAATCAAAGTTTTTCCTTTCATCAAAGTAAAAGATAGTTTTTTAACTGTATGATTATATTGTTTTACATTTTTGCTATTACAATAAAAAAAACTCACATTTTTAAATTGAATTTTTCCAAATATTTTCGTTTCTATCAAATTATTATTCAATATATCAGGTTTCTCTTTCAAAAATTCACTAATACGAATTTGCGATACTTTAGCTCTTTCTGCAATAGAAACGACCCACCCTAATATAATAAAAGGAAAAATTAAAACATTTATATATGTGAAGAATTCAGCAATACTTCCAATTTCTTTTATTTCTCCTTCAAAATATTTTTTTCCTCCAAAAAAAAGAATTAATAAATGACAAATTCCCATAAAAAATATAATAACAGAGGATAATATAATGTCAATTCTAGCTAATTCTATATTTTTTTTTTGGTATTTTAATATAATTTTTCTATATTTTTTTTGAAAAAAAGATTCTGATACAAATGATTTAATAACATGAATTCCTGAAAAAGTTTCTTGTATAAAAGAACAGATAAGAGATTGAAAATTTTGAACTTCTTCGCTTTTATTAGTAATATAAACACTAATATAATAGATAAAAATAAAAAGAATAGGAATAGGTAAAATAACATAAAAAGTTAAAATTTTGTTAATTCGTAACATTTGCATAAAAACCATAAAAAAAAGAATAATAAGATTCAAAAAATACATTATTCCAGGACCTATATATTGTCTAATAAAAGAAACATCCTCTGTAAGACGGTTCATTAAATCTCCTGTAGAATTTTTTTTATAGAAGGATAAACTCAATTTTTGATAATGTGAAAAAATTTCATTTTTTATATCAAATTCTATCATTCTAGACGTACTAATTATACATTTCCGCATATGATACTTTACAAACCCAGCTATAATTGGAACTATTAATATAATACTGGTATAAATACAAATCTCTTTTTTTATAGAAAAAGAATTTGATGTATTTGAAAAGTTTGTAAACAGATCTTTTATGGTATTAACAGACTTTCCTATATAAGGAATAGGAAGTATAGTTAAAATATTTGATATTAAAATTAATAAAAATCCTATACACAAACGTAATTTGTACTTTTGACAATATCTTTTGCTAAAAGCAAATAAACCACTCATATAACACACAAAAATACAAACTTTTTAAGTTTGATTTTTTATTTATATTAATTATACAATAAATTTTTTCGTGCATAAAAAATCAACATTATTACAATAAAAAATGTCAATAAGACGACACTTCAGAATAAGAAGTTTACAATTTTTATATGCTCAACATTTATCTAAAATGGATTCAAAAAAAGTTGAAGAAAATATGCTTAAAAGTATTGATTCCTTGCATCACTTGTATATTTTTCTTCTTTATTTAATTTTAAAAATTAGAGAAAATGTTATAAAAAAAAATTTATATAACAAGAATAAAAATCAAACAAACATCATACAAAAATTTGCATACAATTCAGTAATAAAAATTTTATCTAAAAATAAATATTTAATAGAAGAATATCATTCCACAAAAAATTCAGGAAAAATTTTATGGAATCAACAAGATGAATATATTTTTATGTTTTTGCAAGAAATGCAAAAAGAATCAAATTTTTGCAAAAAATATTATGGAAAAACCTTTTCTTCTTCTTTCGAAGAAGAAAAAAGATTTATAATAATGTATTATAAAAATTTTGTTATTCCAAATAAAAAATTAATGGAATCTATAGAAGATTTATATTACATTAATGGAGAAGAAGATTTATACATAGCTCATACCATGGTATGTAAGACTTTACAATTTATCAATCATTCAACTCCTAAAAATTTTAAATTATACAATATTTATAAGAATGATGAAAATAAGAAATTTATTATCGATTTATATAGAAATACAATTTTTCATAAAGAAGAATTTAATGATTTAATTAATGATATATCAAATAATTGGGACATAAAAAGAATAGCAATTATAGATTTAATTATATTGCAAATGGCTATTTGCGAATTTTTATATTTTCCAAATATCCCCCCTAAAGCAACTATGAATGAATATATTGAAATTACAAAAATATTTTGTATGGAAAAGAGCAAAATTTTTATTAATGGAATATTAGACCAAATATTTAAATTTTTATATAAAAAAAATAAAATATTCAAAATAGGAAAAGGACTTATGTAAGTCCATTAAACAAAATATTACGTTTTATGTTTTTCTCACTACAACAAAATTCTATTGCAAACACTATTTGTATGTTTGTATTGATTTTCATTATATTTTATTTTTTTATGATCCGTCCTCAAATAAAAAAGCAAAAAATTGAAAAACGGTTTCAGGAAAATTTAAAAAAAGGAAATCATATAGTAACAAATTCAGGAATACATGGTAAAATCACAGATGTTACAGATCATTTTTGTATACTAGAGACTATTACAGGAAAAATAAAAATTGAAAAAAATACAATTTCAAAAGAATTAACACAATTACGTTATAGTAGTAATAATAAGAACAATACTATTATAGATTATGACAAAAAAAACAGAAAATAAAAAAATAAAATTAGTAGGAATAACAGGAAAAATGGGATCTGGAAAAAGCTTATTTTCTTCTTTTTTCAAAAAAAAAGGGATTCCTGTTTATTCTTCAGATCAAAGAGGAAAAATATTGATGAATCAAATCGAGATTATAAAAAAAAATATTATAAAATACTTTGGTAAAAATTCTTATGAAAAAGATAAAATAAATAAATTTTATTTATCTAAAATTGTATTTAAAAATCCTATTGCGCTAAAATTATTGTGTTCCATTGTACATCCATGGATATTATTTGATTTTAAACAATGGATATCATCTATATCTAGACGGAAACAAATACAGAAACAAACTATGTATGTAATAAAGGAATCAGCCATATTATTTGAAAGCGGAAGTTATAAAGAATGTGATTTTGTTATAACTATAACTTCACCCAAAGAAAATATGATCGAAAGAATAATAAAAAGAGATAATTTAAATGAAAATCAAATTGCAGATCGTTTAAAAAATCAAATATCTAATATAAAAAGAGAAAATAAATCCGATTTTATAATTAAAAATTATTTATCCACATACCATTTACAAAAAGAGGCTGATATAACACATAAATTGTTAAAAAGACTAATTCTACAAAAAAATCAATAAATATGGGCAAAGGAGATAAAAAAACTAGAAAAGGAAAAATAAGAAATAAAACCTATGGGAATCTTCGTCCAAATCCAAGAAATGCCAAAAAAAAAAAGAAAAAAAAAAGTAATTAAAAATGTTCTTCTTTTTTATCAGTGAAAATAGATAAAAAATATATTAATTGAGCTAAACTACCTAAAGCAGAAACCACATAAGTCAAAGCTGCCCAATTTAGGGATTCTTTTGCTTTATGATATTCTTGATAATTCACCACATTTTTATTCCTGAGCCAGGTTAAAGCTCTGTTACTCGCATCAAATTCTATAGGTAATGTGATAAAAGAAAAAACAACTACTAAAAAAAATAATCCTATTCCTAATTGAAGAATTAAAGAGTCTTTTCCTCCTGAACTATAAAAAATAGTTAATCCAGACATTATTGCTATATTAATAAATTTAGAACTAAAATTCAAAATAGGGACTAGGTGATTCCGTAATTTTAATAAATTATAACCTAATCTGTGTTGTAAAGCATGACCACATTCATGAGCAGCTACTGCTACTGAAGCTGCAGTTCTATCGTTATACACTTTTTCGCTCAAATTAATTGTTTTATTTATAGGATTATAATGATCTGTTAATTCTCCTTCTACAGAAAGGACATTAACATCAAATATTCCATGATCTGTCAACATTTTTTCTGCTATCTCTTTTCCACTCATACGCGAATGTAAGTAAACCTTAGAATAAGCTATAAACTTATTCTTTAATATTGTATTAACTATAACACTTATTAAAAAAGTAGTTCCCACAATGAAATAGTAAGTCATAAAAATCTATTTTTGAACAAAATTATTAATTTATCAATTAAAATGAAAATATATATAAATTAGCTTATATGTCAAATTTTTGACGATGAATATACCAAGAGTAAACAACCTAAAAAGAGTCGTTATTATTGGTGCTGGATTTGCTGGATTACAAGTAGCAAAAAAATTAAGAAGAGATAAATTTCAGGTGGTGCTTATAGATAAAAATAATTACCATACTTTCCAACCCTTATTATATCAAGTGGCTACAGCAGGTTTAGAACCAGACTCTATAGCGCACTCTATTAGAAACATTATAAAAAAAACAAAAAACTTTTTTTTTAGATTAGCAACCGTTCATTATATCAACACAAAAGAACAAAAAATATACACAAATGTAGGAAGTTTATCCTATGATTATTTGATTATGGCAACAGGATCTGTTACTAATTATTTTGGTAACAAAAATATAGAGTTTTTTGCTTTGCCCATGAAATCTATTCCAGAAGCTTTAAATTTGAGAAGTCTCATTTTACAAGATTTTGAATCCGCTTTATTAACAAAAAATGATAAAGAAAAAGAAAGATTAATGACTTTTGTTATTGTAGGAGGAGGCCCGACTGGAGTTGAATTAGCTGGAGCTTTAGCTGAAATGAAGAAATACGTATTGCCACATGATTATCCTGATTTAGATATTCAACATATGAATATTCATTTACTACAAGCTACTTCTAGATTATTAGATGGAATGTCTGAACAATCAGCTAAACAAGCTTACAAAAATTTGAAAGAATTAGGAGTTATCATTTGGTTGAATTCTTTAGTTAAAGATTATAATGGTGAAATAGTTTTTATGGAAAAAAATAAAAAAATAGAATCTTCTAATGTAATATGGGCTGCGGGAGTCAAAGGAGCTATTATAAAAGGTTTTATAAAAGAAGATGTAGAAGGAAATAGAATTTTAGTAGATAATTATCTTAAGGCTATAAGATATAAAAATATTTTTGCTATTGGAGATATAGCTTGTATGAATAAAAATAATTACCATCCTAATGGTATTCCTATGACAGCTCAACCTGCTATACAACAAGGTAATTATTTAGCTAAAAATTTAAATTGTATTGATGATAAAACAAATATAAAACCTTTTGTTTATAAAAATTTAGGTTCTATGGCAACTATTGGTAGAAATAAAGCGGTATGTGATTTCCCTTATTTAAAATTAAAAGGTTTTTTAGCGTGGATAGTTTGGATGTTTGTTCATTTGGTCAGTTTAGTAGGTTTTAGAAATCGAGCAATAGCTTTAACAAATTGGATTATTCAATATTTTCATTATAATAAGAGTGTACGTTTAATTATAAGACCATTTCATAGAAAAAAAAAAATCATTTAAAAATGAGTTGAGAAAGAATATTTTTTATTTTATTTTCTGTTTCCATATACTCTTGATAAATATTGCTATCCACAGTAATTCCACTTCCAGCATATAAAGTCATTTCTTTTTTATCTTCTTTGATTCTGACACATCTTAAATTAAGATACAATTCCATTTTTTTTTTATTGACTATTCCAATGTATCCTGTATAGAAATTTCTTTCATATCCCTCATTTTTATGAATAAAATCTAAAGATTTTTTTTTTGGAAATCCACATATAGAAGGACTTGGATGCAAACGATTTAATATTTCATAATAATCAGGGTCTTCATAAAAAGAAAAAGAAATTGGAGTTTCTAAATGTTTTAAGTGACCAATTTTTATAACTCTAGTATTTTCTATATGAACAGAACCTTGATAAGATTTTAATAAATGAAGAATATGTTTGATTACAATTTTATGTTCTTCTATTTCTTTCATCGTCCATTTACTAGTAGATTTCCAAATAGTTCCTGCTAAAGCTGAAGTTTTTAATTTTTTATTATAGCATTTCATTAGTAATTCAGGAGAACATCCTATCCAAAATCCATAATGAAAATCATACCAAAGATTAATTAAAGCATTGGGATAAGCATAAATTAATTTTAAAAATGTATTTCTAAAATAAAAATTCCGAAAAGGAATTTTTATAGATCTGGATAAAACAACTTTCTTAAAAAATCCTTCTTTTATATTTTCAATAGCCTTTTTTATTAAGTTTTTATATTTACAAGAATGCCTTAAAAAGGCAGAATTTTTTTCCCAAAAAAAAGAAAAAATGTTCCCTTTTTTTTGTATATCTACATAATAAATTTTTTTTGGATATATTTTAATAGTATGATCTTGATTAAAATTTTTAATTAAAAAAAATTTTTCACCTGCATAATCACAGTGAGAATAAAAAAATATTTTTTGATCATAAGGTTTTTTAAAAATAACAAAATTATTTTTTTTATAATAATTTTCTATAATTTTTTTATAGAAAGAAAAATAACTAATTTTTGTTGACATATTTGTTTTTATAAATTATAATATTAGTTAGTTTACAAAAACTAATGATATTTTTTTTCTCATCAAAAACATTAACTTGAATAAAATGTAAAATATTTCCTTTATGAGAAATTTGAGCTTTGGCAAATAAAATTCCTTTTTTTATAGTTCTAATATGATTTGCAGAAATTTCAATACTAAAAACATTAAAATTATTCTTTTTTTCATTTTTAATGTTTATAAAAGAAATACAACTTCCAACACTTTCAGCTAAAATTATAGTAGCTCCTCCATGAAGATATCCAAAAGGTTGTAGTATTTTATGATTTATAGGCATTTTTGCTATCAATGTATCTAATTTAGTAGATAAAAAAACAAACTTAATTTGCATTATATTTATCAATGTGTTTTTTTTAAAATTATTTAATTCGTTTAATAATTCTTGAATTTTTTTTCTCATAATTAATACTAAAAAAAAGAAAAAACATAAATAAATAAAAATGAATTAATTTAATATTATTTTGTCTATTATTTTTTTAATATGCCAAAATAAAAAATCAGTAAATATGAATATGAAAAGGAAAAAATTAGATAAAAATTATGAAAATCTTATTCCTTTAATAGGAATAGAAAATCAAATTATCGGATTTGAAAAAAAAGAAAAAATTCATACAGAAGGATTATTACATAGTGCAGTTTCTGTTTTTATTTTTAATTTGGAAAATAATTTAATGTTGCAAAAAAGATCTTCAAAAAAATATCATTCTTCTTTGCTTTGGACTAATACTTGTTGTAGTCATCCTAGGAAAAACGAATCTGTTTTAACAGCTGCTCATCGTTGTTTGATAGAAGAAATGGGTTTTGATTGCTTTTTAGAACAAAAGTTTAGCTTTACTTATCATGAATTTTTAAGTAATGGATTAATAGAGAATGAATTAGATCATGTTTTTGTAGGATTTTATGAAAAATCGCCAATTATAAATTTTAAAGAAGTAGACAATTGGAAATGGATTTCATTAAATGAATTAATTGAAAATATTAATGTTTATCCAGATTCTTATACCATTTGGTTAAAAATTATTGTTAAAAATTATTTAAATCAATTAAAATGTATTAAAATATGATAGCTACTATAAGTCGAAAAGGATATTTTAGTGCGGCACATAGACTGTACAATAATCGTTGGGATTATCAAAAAAATGTTGATACATTTGGTAAATGTGCATATTTAAACTATCATGGACATAATTATGAATATATTGTAAGTATAACAGGAGAAATAAATACGGAAACAGGATTTGTTTTCAATTTACAAAAATTGAAACATATTCTTTCTGATGAAATAGAAAAATTTTTTGATCATAAAAATATTAATTTAGATATTAAAGAATTTTCATCTATTAATCCCACAATAGAAAATGTTGTGATTTTCATGTGGAATCAAATAAATAAAAGAATATCTTCTAACTTAAATTTAAAAATAACTTTGTACGAAACGAAAAACAATTTTGTTGAATATGAAGGAAAATAATATAATTAAAAAAACTATTTTATATGATAATCACGTTCGTTTAGGGGCAAAAATGGTTAATTATTCCGGTTTTTATATGCCACTTCAATATACTTCTTCTTTGACTGAACATATGTCTGTAAGAAATTATGCTGGAATTTTTGACGTAAGTCATATGGGAAAATTCATTTTGAAAGGAAAACATTCCGAAAATCTAATTCAATATTTAACCACAAATGATCTATCTAAAATAAAAATTGGACAAGCTCAATATACTTGTTTAATTAATAAAAAAGGAGGAATTATAGATGATTTAGTTATTTATAAAATATCAAAAGATAAATTTTTACTTATAGTTAACGCTGTTAATATTGAGAAAAATAAGAAATGGATAAATGATCATATTACAAAATATGAATATTCTGACATAAAATTAATAGATAATTCTTTAAAATATTCTCTTTTAGCTATTCAAGGTCCATTATCTTTATTTTATATTCAAAAATTAACAAATATTTCGTTAAATAAAATTTCTTTTTATCATTTCGAAATAGGAGAATTTTCAGGGATAAAAAATATATTAATTTCTAGAACAGGATATACAGGATCTAAAGGAGTTGAAATCTATGTTTCCAATAAAAATGCGGAAAAAATATGGAACAATATTCTAAAAATAGAAAATAAAATAATTCCTTGCGGAATAGCAAGTAGAAATTCATTGAGATTAGAAATGGGATACCGTTTATATGGACAAGATCTTTCTGAAAAAATCACTCCTATAGAAGCCAATTTATCTTGGATAATTAAATTTGAAAAAGAATTTATAGCAAAAAAAATATTACAAAGGCAAAAAAAAGAAGGAAAATATAAAAAATTTATATCCTTTATTATTGAAGATAAAAACAAAATTCCAAGAGAAAAACACTTATTAATA
This sequence comes from Blattabacterium cuenoti, assembly GCF_014251315.1. NCBI lineage: Bacteria > Pseudomonadati > Bacteroidota > Flavobacteriia > Flavobacteriales > Blattabacteriaceae > Blattabacterium > Blattabacterium cuenoti. The sequence goes on from NZ_CP059185.1 coordinate 453,590, forward strand.
GATGAAAATGATACTACTATTGGTTATGTGACTTCTGGTGTTTACTCTCCAATTCTAAAAAAAGGGATTGGATTAGGATATTTAACAAATCAAAAAAAAATAAATTCTGTATTCCTTTTTATAAGAAATAAAAAAATCCCCATAAAGATGGTAGAATTACCTTTTATTAGAATAAAAAATTAAATATTCAAAAAAAAATCATAGTTCTATTGAAAAAAAAAACATAATTTATTTTAAACATATTAAAAAAAATTTTTTGTTAGCTATTCCTATATTTTTTACTCAATTAGGTGTAATATTTATAGGATTATCTGATAATATAATGGTTGGTCTTTTGGGAAAAAAAGCTTTAGCCTCAGTTTCATTAGCCAATGCGGTTTTTTTTATTATGATTATTTTTGGATTGGGAATATCCACAGCTATTTCTTCTTTAATCGCATCGATAGATGTAAAAGAAGAATACAAAAAGGGGGCTATTATTTTTCATCATGGATTAGTTTTGAATTTTTTTTTATCCATATTTATGTATGGATTAACACATATATTTTGTTATATTTTTCCTTATTTAGGACAACCTGAAGAAATATTAAATGAAACTATATCTTTTTTAAAGATAATATCCATTTCTTTTATACCTTGGATGATATTCGAAGTTTTTCGAAAATTTTCAGAAGGATTATCACTTGTAATTCCTGGTCTTATTGTAACTTGGATCTCTGCTTTTATTAATATTATACTAAATTATATATTTATCAACGGAATTTATGGGGTTCCTAAACTAGGCCTTGTTGGTGTCGCTTATGCCACTTTAGTATCTCGTACAATTATGCTAATTGGCATTTTTATCTTGTTATATAAATACAAAAAAATACATAATTATTACAATCAGTTAGAATATTTTCTTTTAGAAAAAGAATATATGAAAAGAATATTGAAAATAGGAATTCCTTCTGGATTACATATGTTATTTGAAATGAGTGCTTTTGCTGTTTCTTCTTTTATATCAGGAAAATGTGGAATCAAAGTGTTAGCAGCGCATCAAATAGTTATTAGTTTAGTTTCTTCCACTTTTCTTTTGAGTACAGGTTTTTCTGTAGCTGCTACTATAAGAATAGGTAATCAATTTGCTTTAAAAAATTATTTAGAATTAAAAAGAATAGGAAAATCTATTTTTTTTATGGGGATTATTTTTATGTTAATCTGTAGTTCTTTCTTCTTTTTCTTTCGAAATTATATCCCTTACATTTACATAAAAAATGATGATGAAGTTATAAAACTTGCAGAAAAAATGATTGTTATTGCTAGTATTTTTCAATTATCTGACGGATTACAAGGAATTCTTCTCGGAGCATTAAGAGGATTACAAGATGTTCATATTCCAATGTGGATTAGTTTTTTTTCTTATTGTGTTATTGCTATACCTGCAGCATGGTTTTTATCTATTAAAATGGGTGGGGTAGGAATATGGATTGGATTAGGATTAGGATTAACTATATCAGCTATATTACTTTTTATAAGATATAAAACTATAATTAAAAGACTCATGAAAGAAATTCAATAAACGTTTAATATTCAACTGAATAATTATATATATGATATTATAGTTCATATTAAATATATATATTTGTTGTGCAACATATTGAGTAAAAAATTTTAATATCATTTTTACTATTCTCTTAATTTATGAAAACATTTCAAGAATACAATTTTTTCAACGAAAATATAATTAAAGCTATAGAATCTATTGGATTTAAGCATCCAACCCCAATACAAGAAAAAGTTATCCCTTTTTTATTGTCTTCAGAAAAAGATATTATAGCACTAGCTCAAACTGGTACAGGAAAAACAGCAGCTTTTGGACTCCCAATCATTCAAAAAATAAATTTTGAATCATCTTTTCCTCAAGCTTTAATTTTGTGTCCTACAAGAGAATTATGTATACAAATAACACGTGATCTTTGTCGTTTTTCAAAATTTTCGTCATTTATAAAAATTGTTTCTTTATATGGAGGAGCTAATATAAATTCTCAAATACAATCTTTAAAAAAGAAAACTCATATTATAGTAGGAACTCCAGGAAGAATTATTGATTTAATCAAAAGAAAAAAATTATTTTTTAACAAAATTCAATATTTAGTGCTCGATGAAGCAGATGAAATGTTAAATATGGGATTTAAAGATGAATTAGATTATATAATAGAAAAATTGCCAAAAAAAAAACAAAGTTTATTGTTCTCGGCAACAATGTCTAGATATATGAACGTGATAGCTCATAAATATTTAATAGATCCTGTAGAGATTATTACAGGAAAAAAAAATATAGGTTCCGATGATGTTAAACACGTTTATTATATGATAACAAATTTGAATAAAAAATATTTTGCTTTAAAAAGAATTGTAGATATAAATCCTGATATTTATGGAATTATATTTTGTAGTACTAAAAAAGAAACCAAAGAAATAACCGAATTTTTAATTAAAGATGGTTATAATGCTGATGCTTTACATGGAGATCTTTCACAAACACAACGTGAATTTGTTATGAATAGATTTAGAAACAAAAATTTGCAATTCCTTGTCGCAACAGATGTTGCCGCTCGTGGATTAGATGTGAACAATATTACTCATGTAATTAATTATAGTATTCCAAAAGAAAGTGAAATTTATGTCCATAGAAGTGGACGGACTGGAAGAGCTGGAAATACAGGAATTTCTGTTTGTATTATTCAAGCTAAAGAAATTAGAAATTTAAAAGAATTTGAAAGAAAAATTGGAAAAAATTTCGACCGTATTATGGTTCCTACTGGAGAAGAAATATGCGAAAGACAATTGTTTCATTTTATAGAAAAAGTAAAAAAAGTAGTTGTAGATGAGAAATTAATGAAAAAATTTCTTCCTGAAATACAAAAAAATCTAGAATTTCTTGATAAAAAGGAGTTGATAAAACGTTTTTCCTGGATTGGATTTAATCATTTTATAAATTATTATAAAAATTCTAAAGATTTAAATCCTATTTCTTACAAAGACAAAGAAACCTATAATTCTAATTCTTTATATCATAAAAAAAGATTTTTTTCAAAAATAAAAAAATCAAAAAAAGAATCTTTTTCAAAACTTTTCTTAAATATAGGATCTAAAGATAATTTAACAAAATTAGGATTGATAAACTTGATCAACCAAGCAGTTAATAATTCACGTATTAATATTGGTCATATAGAAATTTTATCAAATTCTTCATTATTTGAAGTAGAAAAACGTTATAGAAATAAAATATTAATAGGAATGAGCAGAATCAATCATCTGGGAAGACCTCTTTCGATAGAAATTAAAAATTAAACTTTTATGGCAGGGAATATTTTTGGAAATTTGTTTAGAGTTAGTACTTTTGGGGAGAGTCATGGAATAGCATTAGGTGGGATTATTGATGGATGTCCAGCAGGAATAGAGTTAAATTTTCAAGAAATTCAATATGAATTAAATAGAAGAAAACCTGGACAATCATCCATCGTTACTCAAAGAAATGAACCTGATAAAGTAAATTTTTTATCTGGTATTTTCAATAACAAGACCACAGGAACACCCATAGGTTTTATTATTGATAACAAAGATCATAAATCTGATGATTATAATCACATTAGAGAAATTTATCGTCCGTCACATTCAGATTTTACATATGAAAAAAAATATGGAATAAGAGATTACAAAGGAGGAGGACGTTCTTCTGCAAGAGAAACTATATGCCGAGTAGTAGCTGGTGCTATTGCTAAACAATTAATAAAAGATATTACAATTACATCTTATGTTTCCTCTGTAGGAGAGATATCTATAAATAAATCTTACCAAGAACTAGATTTATCTAGAGAATCAATAGAAAAAAATCCTATAAGATGTCCAGATCCATATACTGCGGAAAAAATGATATCTAAAATTAAAAAAATAAAAAATCAAGGAGATACAATAGGAGGGATTATCACTTGTGTGATTAAAAATGTCCCAATAGGAATTGGAGAACCTGTTTTTGAAAAATTACATGCTGAACTAGGAAAAGCTATGCTTTCAATTAATGCTGTAAAAGGATTTGAATATGGAAGTGGATTTCATGGAACTAAAATAACAGGTTCTCAACATAATGATTTGTTTCAAAAAGATGGAACAACTAAAACAAACTTATCCGGAGGAATACAAGGTGGAATTTCAAATGGAATGGATATTTATTTTAGAATTGCGTTCAAACCTGTAGCCACAATTATGAAAAAACAAAAAACTATAGATAAACATGGAAATTTTATATTTATGGAAGGAAAAGGAAGACATGATCCTTGTGTTTTACCTCGCGCCATTCCTATTGTTGAATCTATGACCGCCTTAGTTCTAGCAGATTATTGGATGTATACTAAATTATCTAAATATTCTTCAATTTCAAATTGAATCAAAAATTTCTCATTTTTATTTTAGGTCCTACTTGTGTGGGGAAAACTTCTCTTTCCTTATTTCTAGCTGAAAAATTCAATACTGAAATTTTATCTTGCGATTCTAGACAATTTTACAAAGAATTAAAAATAGGGACTTCTATGCCCACTATGAAAGATTTATCTCGTATTCCTCATCATTTTATAGGACATTTAAGTATTCATCAAGTATACAATGCTAAATTGTTTGAAATAGATTCCTTAAAAAAAATTTCAAAATTATTCACTAAATATTCCATATTGATTATGGTAGGAGGATCTGGTTTATATGAAAAAGCAGTAACAGAAGGATTATCTGAATTTCCTGAAATCAATTCCGATATTAGAAATCATTTGATTTATCATTTTAAAAAAAAAGGAATTTCCTTTTTACAAAAAGAATTCTTAAAATTCAAAAAATCAGGAGAATCAATAGATATTTCCAATCCTATACGTTTAATTCGGTATTTAGAAATAGTTCAGTCTACAGGAAAAAATCCTTCTTTTTTTTACAAAAAAAAAAAAAGAAATTTTGTAATCTTGAAAATAGGATTAATAATGCCTAGATATGATCTCTATTCTAGAATAAATAATAGAGTAGATAATATGATAAAAATAGGTTTATTAGATGAAGCCAAGCTTTATTATCATTACAGAGATTTAAATAGTTTACAAACTATAGGATATAAAGAAATATTTGAATTTTTTTATGATAAAAAAAATGATTTGAATGAAAGTATAGAAAAAATAAAAAAAAATACTAGAAAATACGCAAAAAGACAATTGACTTGGTACAAAAAAGACACATCAATTATATGGTTTGATCCGAAAGAAAAAGATAAAATTTTTAATTTCATTTTAAAAATAGTGGGCAATACTGGATTTGAACCAGTGACCCCCTGCTTGTAAAACAGATGCTCTAAACCAAACTGAGCTAATTGCCCTATTTTCAAATGTAAGAAAAAAAATTTTTATAATATAACAAAATTTCAGATACAACAAACGTACTTCCAGTTATTAAAATCAAATCATTTTGATTTGCTTGATTTTTAGCATGCAAAAAAGCTTTTTTCACAGAAAGAAAAAAATTTATTTTCTCATGATTTTTAAATATTTTATTAACTAATTTTGTTAAATCATGAATAGAATATTTTCTATCTATGTTAGGTTGACAAAAATAATAAAAAGATTCAACAGGAAAATATTTTAATAATTGATCTACTTTTTTTTCTCTAACAAAACCCAAAACTAAATGTAATTTTTCATATGATTCTTTTTTTAATTGTCTATTAATTACATATGCACCTTCTTCATTATGGGCTATATCACAAATAATTTTTGGATTTTTTTGTTGTAAAATATGCCATCTTCCTTTAAAGGAAGTATTTTTTATCACATTTTTTAATCCTTTTTTTATCGATTGATTAGATACTATGATATTTTTTCTATAATGTAAAACATTTATAATTTTTAATACTACACTTCGATTTAAATTTTGATAATCTGCTTCAAAAGGCATCTTATATTGAGAATCTTTTTTAGATTTTATAGAAAAATAAATTGGAGAATTTTTTTTTAAAGCTTCTTGAATAAAAATAGATTGAACATCTCTCAATATTTTGCTTCCTATTATGACTGATACGTTTTTTTTTATAATTCCTGCTTTTTCCAAAGCTATTTTTAATTGATTATTTCCAAGAGTTTCTGTATGATCTATACTAATATTTGTAATTACAGATATTTCTGGGGTAATCAAATTAGTAGAATCCAATCTTCCTCCCATGCCTACTTCAATAATTGCTATATTTATCTTTTTTTCTTTAAAATATTTAAAAGCTAATGCCGTATTCATCTCAAAAAATGAGATTCTTTCTTTTTCTATAAATTTTTTATTTTCATTTATAAAATCTATGATAAAATTTTTTTCTATTAAAATACCATTACAGGTTATTCTTTCTCTAAAATCTATTAAATGAGGAGAAGTAAACAGTCCTATTTTATATTTTTCTTCTTGTAAAATAGAAGATAACATATGTACTGTAGATCCTTTTCCATTTGTCCCTCCCACATGTATACTTTTAAAAAAATTTTGAGGATCTCCTAAATAAGAACAAAAATTTTTTATTCTCTCTAAACCTGGTTTATATGATTTCAATCCTGTTTTTTGATAAATTGGAAGACGTTCAAAAATCCATTGAACTGTTTCTGTATAATTCAAGTCCAAACTATTAAAAATAATATAGCACAAAAATATATTTTTTTCAAAAAATTGATTATATTCGCACTATAATTGATTTCTAATTATTTTTTGTAATAGAATCACACCTACATTTTATTGAAAAAATTATAGAGGAAGATATAAAAAATGGATTTCCTATTAAAAAAATTAGATTTCGTTTTCCTCCTGAACCTAATGGGTATCTTCATATTGGTCATGTGAAAGCTATATGTTTGAACTTTGAGTTAAGTAAAAAATATAAATCGCCAATAAACTTAAGATTTGATGATACCAATCCTATAGGAGAGAGTAAAAAATTTATAGATTCTATAAAAAAAGATATTCTTTTTTTAGGGTTTCACTGGGATAATGAAAATTATGCTTCAGATTATTTTCATAAACTTTATGAATGGGCTATAAAATTAATTACAGAAAACAAAGCTTATGTCGATGATCAACCTCAAAATATCATCCAATTTCAAAGAAAAAATCCTTTTGAAATTGGAATCAATAGTAATTATAGAAACAGATCTACAGATGAAAATCTGTTTTTATTCGAAAAAATGAAAAACGGGTTTTTCGAAGAAGGATCTTGTGTTTTGAGAGCTAAAATTAATATGAGTTCATCAAATATGAACATGCGAGATCCAATTATGTATAGAATTTTAAAAAAAAAACATCATAGAACTGGATATCAATGGTGTATTTATCCTACTTATGATTGGACGCATGGTTTATGTGATTATATAGAACAAATATCTCATTCTTTATGTTCTTTAGAATTTGAAAATAGACGTCCATTATATAATTGGTATATAAATCAAATTTATAATAAAAATAAAGAAGATAAAATAAAACCTAAACAAATAGAGTTTTCAAGATTAAACTTGAGTCATACTATAACTAGTAAAAGAAAAATTCAATATTTAATTGAAAAAAAAGTTATTCAATCTTGGGATGACCCACGAATTTTTACAATATCTGGATTACGTCGTAAAGGATATACTTCTGTTTCTTTAAAAAATTTTATTCATCAAATAGGAATTACAAAAAGGAATAATATCATAGATATATCTTTTTTAGAATTTTGTATTAGAGATCATTTAAACAAAATAGCTCCTAGAGCTATGGTCGTATTACATCCCATTAAATTAATTATTGATAATTATTTAAATAATATCACTGAGTGGGTAGAAGCAGAAAATAATCCAGAAGATTTTAATTTAGGAAATAGAAAAATTCCATTTTCTAAGTTTCTCTATATTGAAAAAGATGATTTTTTGGAAAAAGAAGAAAAAAATTTTTTTCGTCTTAGTATCGGAAAAGAAGTAAGACTTAAAAATGCTTATATTATAAAAGCAAATTCTGTAATAAAAAATTCTGAAGGAAAAATAAAGGAAATACATTGTACCTATGATCCTAAAAGTAAATCTGGAAAAAAAAATAAAACTGAAGAAAAAGGAAGAGTGAAAAGTACTTTACATTGGGTATCTGTAAAACATTCTTTTCCCATAGAAATTAATTTATATAATTCTCTTTTTTTAAAGAGAAATCCAAACATAGATGATTTTCAGACATTTATTAATCCTAAATCTATAGATAAAATTATAGCTTGTGCAGAACCTTCCTTAAAAAAGGCAAAGAAAGGTGATCATTTTCAATTTCAAAGAATTGGCTATTTTTATGTGGATAGAAAAATTACAAATGATAAAAATCAAATCATTTTCAATAAAACAGTGTCTATAAGAAACCAATGGAAAAAAATGAAAAATTAAATTTATTCCAATATTTCTGGATAAATGTTTTCATACTCTCTTAATCCGGTTCCTGCAGGAATTTTGTGTCCTACGATTACATTTTCCTTTAATCCGTGTAAATAATCAACTTTGCTACTTATAGCTGCTTCACTTAGAACCTTTGTTGTTTCTTGAAATGAAGCAGCAGATATAAAAGATTTAGTTTGTAACGCTGCTCTTGTTATTCCTTGTAATATAGGCCTTGCTGTAGCAGGAATTGCATTTCTGGTTTTTATTAATTTTTTATTTTTATATTTTAAAACTGCATTTTCATTTCTAAGATCTCTGTAACTAATAATATCTCCATTTTTAAATATTTCAGAATCTCCGTAATTTTCAACTACTCTCATTTGAGAAATTTTATCATTTTCTTCTATAAAGTCATCTTTATATTCTATACTTCCTTCCAAAAATTTAGTATCTCCTACATCTATAACTTCTACCTTTCTCATCATTTGTAAAACGATAACTTCAAAATGCTTATCATTAATTTTTACACCTTGTAAACGATACACCTCTTGTATTTCTTTTATTAAATATTCTTGCACGGCCCTAGGTCCCCTTATATTCAGAATATCATTAGGAGTAACAGCTCCATCTGATAAAGGCATCCCTGCTTTTACATAATCATTTTCTTGTACAAGAATTTGATTGGATAATTTTACAAGATATTTTCTAACTTCTCCAGTCTTAGATTCTACAATAATTTCTCTATTTCCTCTTTTTATTTTTCCATGACTAACTATTCCATCCATTTCTGATACTACTGCTGGATTAGATGGATTCCTAGCTTCAAACAATTCAGATAAACGAGGTAATCCTCCTGTAATATCTCCAGACTTAGCTGTTCTTCTTGGAACTTTAACTAATATTTTTCCTATATCTATTTTCTCTTCATCTTCTACCATTAAATGAGCTCCTACTGGTAAATTATATACTTTTAATTCTTCATTCTTTTCATCAAGAATTTTTAATGTTGGTATCAAATTTTTATTTCTAACTTCCGTTATTACTTTTTCTTGAAATCCAGTTTGTTCATCTATTTCTACTTGAAAAGTAACACCTTGTTCTAAATGTTGATAAGATATCACACCAGCAAATTCTGCAACAATAACTGCATTATACAGATCCCATTTGCAAATCAAATCTCCAGATTTTAATTGATCTCCATGTTTGACATATAAATAAGCGCCATAAGGAATATTATTGACCATTAAAACAGATGATTTTTTCAAGTTGAAAAGTTTCATTTCTGTAGATCTAGAAACTACTATTCCTATTTGATCAGAATCTTGTTTCGTTTTTACTAACTTTAAATCTTCAAATTCTACAATTCCATCATATTTCGCTTTTATTTGTGAAGATTCTGTAATGTTTCCAGCTGTTCCTCCAACATGAAAAGTACGTAAAGTTAATTGAGTTCCTGGCTCCCCAATAGATTGAGCTGCAATAACCCCAACAGCTTCTCCTTTTTGAACTATTTCTCCTGTAGATAAATTACGACCGTAACATTTAGAACAAATCCCCATTCTTGCTTCACAAGTCAAAGGTGATCTTACTTCTACTGTTTCAATTTCAGATTTATCAATAATTTCCGCTATTTTTTCATCAATCATCTCTCCTGAAGAAACTATCAATTGATTTTCTTTATAAAAAATATCATTTAAAGATATACGTCCCAAAATTCTATCAAATAAAGTTTCCACTATTTCTTCATTTTTTTTCAATGCAGAGATTTCCAATCCTCGTAAAGTTTTACAATCTTCCATTTTAATAATAACATCTTGTGCTGCATCTACCAAACGTCTTGTAAGATATCCGGCATCTGCAGTTTTTAATGCAGTATCCGCTAACCCTTTTCTAGCTCCATGAGTAGATATAAAATATTCTAAAATAGAAAGTCCTTCTCTAAAATTGGATAAAATAGGATTTTCAATAATCTCACCTCCAGAAGATCCTGCTTTTTGAGGTTTAGCCATTAACCCACGCATACCTGAAAGCTGACGTATTTGCTCTTTAGAACCTCTTGCTCCAGAATCTAACATCATATATACAGGATTAAATCCTTGTCTATCTTCTCTCATATATTTCATGACTTTTTCTGTAAGCATAGCATTAGTGTTTGTCCATATATCAATTACTTGATTATAACGTTCATTATTCGTGATCAATCCCATATTATAATTCATTTTTACGTTATCTACTTGTTTAATCGCATAATTAACCATCTTTTTTTTATTGTCAGGAATAATAATATCTCCTAGCCCAAAAGATAAACCTCCTTTAAATGCATTATAAAAACCTAATTCTTTAATATTATCCAGAAAATTAGCAGTAGTAGGAACATCTGTTATATGTAATATTTTACCTATAATTTCTCTTAGAGATTTTTTAGTAAGAGATTCATTAATAAATCCTACTTTTTTAGGGACAACTTGATTAAATAATACTCTACCTACAGTAGTTTCTATTATTTTAGAAACAAATTTTTCTTTTTCACGAAGATTAACTTTAACTTTTATCAAAGCATGTAAATCTACTACACCTTGATTGTATGCAATTTCCACTTCTTCTGGAGAATAAAAAATAATCCCCTCTCCTTTTACTTTTTTTGTTAAATTTGAAAGTAAAGGTTTAGTCATATAATATAATCCTAAAACCATATCTTGAGAAGGAACTGTGATAGGAGATCCATTAGCAGGATTCAATATATTTTGAGAAGCCAACATCAAAATTTGAGCTTCTAATATAGCTCCATGAGATAATGGCAAATGAACGGCCATTTGATCCCCATCAAAATCTGCATTAAAAGCAGCGCAAACTAAAGGATGTAATTGAATTGCTTTTCCTTCTATTAATTTTGGTTGAAATGCTTGAATACCTAATCTATGTAACGTAGGAGCTCTATTTAATAATATAGGATGACCCTTTAAAACATTTTCTAAAATATCCCAGATCATAGGATCTCTTTTATCAATAATTCTTTTAGAAGATTTTACTGTTTTTACTATTCCTCTTTCAATCAACTTTCGTATAATAAAAGGTTTATAAAGTTCTGCAGCCATATCTTTAGGCAATCCACATTCATGCAATTTTAAGTGCGGGCCTACCACAATAACAGATCGTGCTGAATAATCTACTCTTTTTCCAAGAAGATTTTGTCTAAAACGACCTTGTTTTCCTTTTAATGTGTCGGATAAGGATTTTAAAGGACGATTACCTTCTGATTTCACGGCAGAAACTTTTCTTGAATTATCAAAAAGAGAATCTACTGCTTCTTGTAGCATTCTTTTTTCATTTCGTAAAATGACTTCAGGCGCTTTAATTTCTATAAGTCTTTTTAAACGATTATTTCTTATAAGCACACGACGATACAAATCCGTCATATCAGAAGCCGCATAACGTCCTCCATCCAAAGGAACTAAAGGTCGTAATTCAGGAGGAATAACGGACAATACATGAATAATCATCCAAGATGGACTTCCTCCATTTTTTTTCCCTTCTTTAAAAGATTCAACAACTTGCAAACGTTTCAACGCTTCAATACGTCTTTGTTTAGAAGTTTCGTTATGAGCCTGATTTCTCAGTTCCATAGATAAAAGATCCAAATCTACTCGATTTAAAAGATCTTCTATACATTCTGCTCCCATTTTAGCAATAAACTTATTTGGATCAGAATCTTCTAATTGTTGATTTTCCTTTGAAAGTTTGTTTAAGGTTTGTAAATATTCTTCTTCAGTAAGAAAATCTCCTTTTTGGAAAGAGGATCCATCTGAACGGATCCCTGTTCCTCCTTGAATAACAACATATCGTTCATAATAAATAATCATTTCAAGTTTTTTAGAAGATAAACCTAATAAATATCCTATTTTATTAGGAGAAGATCGAAAACACCAAATATGAACAACAGGGACTACAAGATTTATATGTCCCATACGTTCTCTTCTTACTTTTTTTTCAGTAACTTCAACTCCACATCTATCACAAACAATACTTTTATAACGAATTCTTTTATATTTTCCACAAGCACATTCATAATCTTTCACTGGACCAAAAATTCGTTCACAAAAAAGGCCGTCTCTTTCTGGTTTATGAGTCCGATAATTGATTGTCTCTGGCTTTAAAACTTCTCCATGAGATTCCTTTAATATAATTTCTGGAGAAGATAATCGAATAGTTACTTTATTGAAGTTATTGCTTTTTTTTCTATTCATTTTTTATTTTATCTATAGAACAACAAAAAAATTTACTCTTCTAAACGAACATCCAATCCTAATCCCTTTAATTCATAACAAAGAACATTAAAAGATTCTGGATTGTTAGGTTCAGGCATTGGTTCTCCTTTCACTATGGATTCATAAGTTTTAGCTCTCCCAGACACATCATCTGATTTAACAGTTAAAATCTCACGTAAAATATTAGAAGCTCCAAAAGCTTCTAAAGCCCAAACTTCCATTTCTCCAAAACGTTGCCCTCCAAATTGAGCTTTACCTCCTAAAGGTTGTTGGGTTATTAAAGAATAAGGCCCTATTGAACGTGCATGCATTTTATCATCTACCATATGACCTAGCTTTAACATATATATCACTCCTACAGTAGCAGGTTGATCGAATCTTTCTCCCGTACCTCCATCAAATAAATAAGTGGTTCCAAAACGAGGTATTTTTGCTTTATCTGTATATTTACAAATTTCTTCTATAGTGGCTCCATCAAATATAGGCGTTGAAAATTTCATATTTAATTTTTGTCCAGCCCACCCCAATACAGTTTCATATATTTGTCCTATATTCATTCTAGAAGGAACTCCTAAAGGGTTCAAAACAATATCTACAGGACTTCCATCTTCTAAAAAAGGCATATCTTCTTGTCTTAAAATTCTAGCTACTACTCCTTTATTTCCATGTCTCCCTGCCATTTTATCTCCTACTTTTAACTTCCTTTTTTTAGCAATATATACTTTAGCCATTTTTATAATTCCTGAAGGTAATTCATCTCCAACCGTAATAGAAAATTTTTTGTGTTTAAAAGTACTCTTTAAGTCATTTACTGCTATTTTATAATTATGTAATATTTCTGATATCAAATCATTAATTTTTATATCATCAATCCAATTTCCAAAACGAATTTCTATATAATCCTTAATACTACTAAGTATTTTTATAGTAAATTTCGTCCCTTTTTTTATAATTTCTTGTTCTTTTTCATTAAAAATAGAACTATTACATAACTTTCCATCTAAAATAGTCCCTAATTTTTTAACCAATAAATTTTTAAGATTTAAAAATTTTTTTTCATATTCTTTTTCTAAACGTGTTATTTTAATTTTATCCTGAGCTCTAGATGTTTTATCTTTTATACTTCTAGTAAAAAGTTTTGTATCTATAACAACTCCAAATAATGACGGTTCAGCTCTTAAAGAAGCATCCTTTACATTTCCTGCTTTCTCCCCAAAAATAGCTCTTAATAATTTTTCTTCTGGTGTGGGATCAGATTCTCCTTTTGGAGTTATTTTTCCAATAAGAATATCACCGGGTTTTACTTCTGCTCCTACTCTTATAATTCCATTTTCATCTAAATCTTTAGTTGCCTCTTCACTAACATTAGGAATATCATTGGTTAATTCTTCCATACCTAATTTTGTATCACGAACTTCTAAAGAATATTCATCTATATGAATAGAAGTGAACCAATCTTCACTTACTACTTTTTCGGAAATTAAAACAGCATCTTCAAAATTATAACCATTACATGGAATAAAAGCAGCTTTTAAATTTCTTCCTAAAGCTAATTCTCCATTTTCTGTAGCATAACCTTCACATAAAATTTGACCTTGAATTACTTTCATTCCTTTTTTTACAATAGGTTTTAAAGTTATACATGTATTCTGATTTGTTTTTCTGAATTTGATTAAATCATAAACTTGAATTTTAGGATCAAAACTAGATAAATCTTCTTTATCTGTTTTATCATAACGAATAATTATTTTTTTCGCATCAACATATTCTACAAATCCATTTTTTTTTGCATTAATTAATATACGAGAATCTCTCGATACTTGTTTTTCTAATCCAGTTCCTACAATAGGTGCTTCAGGTTTTAATAATGGAACCGCCTGACGCATCATGTTAGATCCCATTAAAGCTCTATTTGCATCATCATGTTCTAAAAAAGGAATTAGAGAAGCGGAAATAGAAGCTATTTGATTAGGCGCTACATCTATATAATCGACTTGATTCGGATTTACTATAGGAAAATCTCCATCTTCACGAACTATAATTCTATCAGATAAAAAATTTCCATATCTATCAATAGCATTAGCTTGTGCTATAATTTTTCCTTCTTCTTCTTCTGCACTTAAATATTTTACTTTAGACTGTAAATCTACTTTTTTATTAGAGACAATTCGATAAGGAGTTTCAACAAATCCCATATTATTTATCTTTGCAAATACAGAAAGAGAAGATATTAATCCTATATTAGGCCCTTCTGGAGTTTCTATAGGACATAATCTTCCATAATGAGAATAATTAACATCTCTAACTTCAAATCCTGCTCTTTCTCTAGAGAGACCACCAGGACCTAACGCTGAAAGTCTTCTTTTATGAGTAATCTCAGACAAAGGATTTGTTTGATCCATAAACTGAGATAATTGATTTGTTCCAAAAAAAGTATTTATTACAGATGATAAAGTTTTAGCATTAATAAGATCTATAGGCATAAATACTTCATTATCACGAACATTCATTCTTTCTCTTATAGTTCTAGCCATTCTTGCTAAACCAATACTGAATTGAGTATAAAGTTGCTCTCCTACTGTTCTTACTCGTCTGTTAGATAAATGATCAATATCATCCACTTCTCTTTTTGAGTTAAATAAAGCATTCAAATGTTCTACTATTGCAATAATATCTTTTTTAGTCAAAACTAAATAATCAGGATTTATATTTAGACCAAGACGTTTATTTAAACGATATCTTCCTACAGGACCTAAACTGTATCTAGCATCAGAGAAAAAAAGTTTATCTATAACACCTCTAGCTGTTTCTTCATCTGGAGGCTCAGTATTTCTGAGTTGTCTATAAATATATTCTACTGCTTCTTTTTCAGAATTAGTTGGATCTTTATGTAAAGTATTATAAATAATAGAATAATCTTTTTTTCTTCCTCCTTCCTTATGTAATAAAATAGTTTTTATTTCATGATGAATCATAAGATCAATATGTTCTTCTTTCAAAACAACATTTCTGTCTATAAGAATTTCATTTTTTTCCACAGATAAAACTTCTCCTGTATCTTCATCAACAAAATCCTCATGCCAAATTTTCAGTACTCTAGCTGCTAAAGTTCTATTTAGAATATTTTTTTCATTTCCTATGATTTTCATTTCTTCTGATAAATCAAATATTTCTAGTATATCTTTGTCCCTTTCATATCCTATCGCACGTAATAAAGTTGTCATAGGGAGTTTTTTCTTTCTATCAATATATGCATACATAACATTATTAATATCTGTAGCGAACTCTATCCATGATCCTTTAAATGGAATAATTCTAGCGGAATAAAGTTTGGTTCCATTCGCATGGTGAGATTGACCAAAAAAAACACCAGGAGAACGATGTAATTGAGATACAATGACTCTTTCCGATCCATTAAAAATAAAAGAACCAGAAGGAGTCATGTAAGGACATGTTCCTAAATAAACATCTTGATACACTGTTTCAAAATCTTCATGTTCAGGATCAGTACAATACAATTTCAATTTAGCCTTTAAAGGAACACTGTAAGTTAAACCTCTTTCTATGCACTCTTCGATTGAATATCTAGGAGAATCTATAGAATATCCTTTAAATTCTAAAACAAAAGAATTCCTAGCATCAGAGATAGGAAAATTTTCTGTAAAAGCTTTGAATAATCCTTCGTTTTTTCTATCTTCCGGTTTCGCGTCTAATTGAAAAAATTCTTTAAATGATTTGATTTGAATATCCAAAAAATCCGGATATTCCACTTGTTTTGCTACTGAAGCAAAAGTGATTCTTTTTTTTTCTATATTCACCAATTTTAATTTAATGGATAATTTAAAAAAAATGCAAATTTTCTATTTCAATTCAACTTCAGCTCCTATTTCTTCAAATTTATTTTTAAAATCTTCTGCTTCTTTTTTATTTACAGATTCTTTAAGAAGACTGGGAATATTATCTACTAAATCCTTAGACTCCTTAAGACCTTTTCCAGTAATTTCTTTAACTAATTTTACTACAGATAATTTAGAATTTCCAGATGATTTCAAAATTATATTAAAAATACTTTTTTCCTCTTTTTCAGAAGTTTTTTCTTCTTTAGATAAAGTATTTTCCATTTTAACTGAAGTAGATGGTTCTATTCCATATTCTTTTTTTAAAAGTGTAGCTAATTCATTAACTTGTTTTACAGTTAAATTGACTAATTGTTCTGCTAGCTTTTCTATCATTTTGTTATTTATTTTTTAATATTAGTTAAGTAATAGAGTACTTAGATTTTCATTTCTTATCAGAAGATAAAGCTTCTAAAATTTCACATATTTTATATTTTGTCGAATTTAAAAGAGATGAAACAATATTTCTTGTTGAAAATTGAAGTATATTTAAAATTTCAGTAAGGAGATATTCTTTAGACTTAAGATGAATCAGTAGATTCAAATCTTTATTTCCTCCAAAATAAAAAGATTCTTGAGCATAAACTCCTTTTAAATAAGGTTTATCAATTTTTTCTTGAACATGAAAGTTCATTATAATCTTTGAAGCAACATTTGCCCCATTCGAACTTGAATACAACATAGTTGTATTTCCATTTAAAATAGGAAAGAAAGAATCAAATTTTTGATTTTTTATTTTGTTTATAGCTTTTTTTAATAAAGTATTTTTTACCATTTTCATTTTAATGCTATGTTCATGAAAATTTTTTCTTAGAATAGATATTTGATTAGAATTTAAATCGGATATATTAATCAAATATATTGTTTCATTATTAGATAGTATGGAAACTAGTTCCAACAATTCTTTTCTTTTATTTTCTTTATTCATTTGTTCACGAAACTTTTTAAATCTAATGCTAGACCATAACTCATAGTACTAGATAAATAAATACTTTTTATATAAGATCCTTTAGATTTATATGTAGAAGGTTTATTACGAATAATTGTTTTTATAAATTCTTTGATATTTTCTAATAAGTATTGATGTAAAAATGAAACTCTTCCTATCGAAGCATGAACAATTCCATAACGATCTGTTTTGAAAGTTATTTTTCCAGATTTAATTTCTCTGATAGGTTTTTCTGGATTTACGGAAATAGTTTCCATTTTTGGGTTGGGCATCAATCCTTTAGGCCCCAATATTTTTCCTAGAGTACCTAATTGATTCATTACAGAAGGAGTCGCTACAATAATATCAATGTCGGTCCATCCAGATTTAATTTTTTCAATATAGTTTAATCCAACATAATCCGCACCTGCTTCTTTAGCTTCTGACTCTTTATCTTTTGGGACTAAAGCTAAAATACAAATATTTTTACCTGTTCCATGAGGTAACGAAACCGTCCCTCTTACCATTTGATTAGGCAAACGAATATTTACGCCAAGATGAACAGAAATATCAACAGATGCATCAAATTTTACAAAATCAATTTCTTTAATAAGAAGTATTGCTTCTTCTAAAGAATACTTTTTTTTACTAGAAATTTTATCTAGAATTTTCTTTTTATTTTTAGTTAATTTTTTTGACATGAAGTTTTTTTTATCTATAAATTTCTATTCCCATAGATCTAGCGGTTCCGGAAACCATAGATATAGCAGATTCAATAGAAAAACAATTAAAATCTTCCATTTTATTATTCGCAATTATTCTAACTTCATTTAAACTTATTTTTCCTATTTTAGAACGATTAGATTCTTTAGAACCTTTTTCTTTTTTTACTATATTCAGCAACTGAATAGAAACTGGAGGCTTTTTGATTAAAAAAGAAAATGATTTATCTTCATATACAGTTATTATTACAGGACATATTTCTCCTATTTTATTTTGAGTCATAGAATTATATTGTTTACAAAATTCCATAATATTTACTCCAGAACTCCCCAAAATAGGCCCGATAGGAGGAGCTGGACTAGCCTTTCCTCCATTTAGGTTTTGGATTTTAATTCTTTTTATCACTTTTTTATTTGTTTTAATCATGATTTTCTTAGATTTTTTCTATCTGTGTAAAATTCAATTCTAATGGAGTTTTTCTACCAAAAATTAAAACAGCTAATTCCAATTTTCTTTTTTCTTCATTTATCTTTTCAATTGTTCCATTAAACCCTGTAAAAGGACCATCTATAACTTTAATTGTTTCTCCTACTATAAAAGGAATACTAATATTTTCATAACTTTCAGAAAGTTGATCTATTTTTCCTAACATTTTATTTACTTCTTCTTTTCTCATAGGAATAGGAATAGCGGAAGGCCCTTTTCCTTCACTTAAAAAAGTTATGACACCCGGAACATTTTTGATCGCATGAGAAGCTTCTCCTTCTAAATTTGCTTCTATCATAACATATCCAGGATAATGAACTTTTTCTCTATGTATTTTTTTCCCTTTTCTCATTTGTATAACTTTCTCGATAGGAACTAATACTTTTCCTATCTGTTCTTGAAATCCATGATCTCTAACTTCATTCTCAATATATGATTTCACTTTGTTTTCTTGTCCACTCATAGTTTTTATGACATACCATTTTCTTTCTAAATCGCTCATAAAGAAAATAATTTTTTAATCAAAAAAATAAAAAAACCATCCACCCCATATAAAAATATGGATAAGAATATGGAAAAAAAAGAGACAATCATTGTTGTTGATTGTAAATCATCCCATTTAGGCCATGTAATACAATGAAAAAATTCGTTATAAATTTCTAAAAAAAAATTATTTCTTTTCATGTATATATATAATACTCAATGCACGGACGGTAAGAATCGAACTTACGACCTTCGGTTTTGGAGACCGATGCTCTACCAACTGAGCTACATCCGTTTTTTAATATTTGTGAAATCAATCCATTATATGAATAACTTGCCCCGCTCCTACAGTTTTTCCTCCTTCACGAATAGCAAAACGTAAATTCTCACTTAATGCTATAGGCTGATGTAATTCTACTTCCATAGAGACATTATCTCCAGGCATTACCATTTCTACTCCATTTGGAAGATGAATTTCCCCTGTAACATCTGTTGTTCTAAAATAAAACTGAGGACGATATTTATTATGAAAAGGAGTGTGTCTTCCCCCTTCCTCTTTTGTAAGAATGTATACTTCTGCTTTAAATTTCTTATGAGGTTTTACAGATCCCGGTTTTCCTACAACCATTCCTCTTTTGATATCTTTTTTTTCTATTCCACGTAATAATAAACCTACATTATCTCCTGCTTGTCCTTTATCTAAAATTTTTCTAAACATTTCAACTCCTGTTACTGTAGATGATAATTTATTTTCTCCCATTCCAATAATATCAACTAAATCTCCTGTATTCACAATTCCACTTTCAATACGACCTGTCGCTACTGTTCCTCTTCCTGTTATAGTAAAAACATCCTCGACAGGCATCAAAAAAGGTTTGTCCATTTCACGAATGGGTTCAGGAATATAATCATCTAACATTTTCATCAAATCTTTTATTTTTTCTACCCATTTTTTTTCTCCATTTAAAGCACCTAAAGCTGATCCTTGTATAATAGGAATATTATCTCCATCATATTCATACTTGGAAAGTAGCTCTCTAATTTCCATTTCTACTAATTCTAATAATTCTGAATCATCTACTTGATCTACTTTATTCATAAATACTACAATTTTTGGAACACCTACTTGTCGAGATAATAATATATGTTCTCTAGTTTGAGGCATAGGGCCGTCTGTAGCTGCTACAACTAAAATAGCTCCATCCATTTGAGCTGCTCCTGTGATCATATTTTTAACATAATCTGCATGTCCAGGACAATCAACATGGGCATAATGTCTTTTCTCAGTTTCGTATTCTACATGAGAAGTATTAATAGTAATTCCTCTAGCCTTCTCTTCAGGAGCATTATCTATTGCATCAAAACTTTTTTCTTCTGCTAAACCAATTTCTGATAAAACTTTTGTAATTGCAGCAGTTAATGTTGTTTTTCCATGGTCTACATGACCCGTGGTTCCTATATTTACATGTGGTTTGTCTCGTTTAAATTTTTCTTTTGCCATGATATTAAAAATATTGAGTTTTTTGAAAAGCCAACGGCGGGAATTGAACCCGTGACCTCTTCCTTACCAAGGAAGTGCTCTACCACTGAGCTACATTGGCCATATTTTTGTATTATAATAATAAATCTCATTCCATCATATATATATACCTACTAACCATAGAGCGGAAGACGGGATTCGAACCCGCGACATTCAACTTGGAAGGCTGATGCTCTACCAACTGAGCTACTTCCGCTATATTATGATGGGGAGAGCAGGATTCGAACCTGCGAAGGAAAAACCAACAGATTTACAGTCTGTCCTCGTTAACCGGACTTGAGTATCTCCCCAAAAGCCGATGGAGGGATTCGAACCCACGACCCCGAGATTACAAATCACGTGCTCTGACCAACTGAGCTACACCGGCTATTCAAATTTGATTCGTAATAATGAAAATCAAGGCAATACAAATCTATAGAGATTTTTATAAATCTCAAAAAAATAATAAACGTTATAAAATTTCTACATTTTTAATTTTACGTTTAAATATGAGTAATGAAAATCCACCAATGGATATCACAATATCAGATAAATTAAAAATGGGTTTAAAAAATTGGAAATTATAATTTCCAAAAAATGGAATCCAGTGAGGAAGATTAGTGTCTATTATAGGAAAATAAAACATATCAACAACACATCCCTCCATAAAAGAAGCGTATCCTCCTGTATGATCTTTTCCAAGATTAAAAAAATCGGAATTTATTTTAGATATTCCAATGTAAGGAATCCATTCTTGGGATTTTTGACTATAAATCGTTCCAGAATTGAATAAAACCCCATATAAAGCACTATCTAAAAAATTTCCCACAGCTCCTGATAAAATTAAACTAATAGGAATAGTTAAATATTTAGAAGATCCTTTTTTTATATTTTTGTAAAGAAAAATAAAAATAAAAAAAACTAAAAAAAATCGAGAAATACTCAATAATATTTTTCCATAATATCCTCCTCCAAAATTAACACCATAAGCCATTCCTGGATTTTCTACAAAAAAAATCCAGAAAAAAGGGAAAATAGAAATTCCACTCCCTAATTCAAAATGAGTTTTAATATAAATTTTTAAAACTTGATCTATTGTTAAAATAGAAAAAATAATTAAAAAAAATTTTTTCAAAAAAAATTTATCTATTTATTTTTTCTACCAATCTTTTTCCTTCAACACTTAAAGTAGTATGAGGGACTGCCATGAGACGTTCTTTAGGAATTAATTTTTTAGTGATCCGACAAATTCCATAATCCTTGTTTTCCACTCTAATTAAAGCCGAATTTAAACTTTTAATAAACTTCTGTAAATGTTCCACTATTTGTGCATTTTGTTCCTTACTCAATGTTTCTGATCCTTCCTCAAAAGCTTTGAAAGTAGGATAAGTGTCATCTGTTCCATTATTTTGATCATTGTAAAAAGATTCCTTAAAAATTGATAAATCTTTTTTTGCTTTTTTCAATTTTTCAAGTATAAGTTTTCGAAATTCTTTCCTTTCTTCCATAGAATATCTTTGTTTTACTTGTCCTTTCATTTTTTTATATTTTCTTCTACTTTTCGAATCTGCATATATAATATGAATTTTTTTTCAAAATAGATTTTTTCTTTTTTCTCCTCTTTATCTATCTTTTTTTGTAAAAAAACGTTGACAGAAAGAGTTTCTCTACAAATAAAATCTTTGTTTTTTTGTAAAATGATTTGTATTTTTTGAAAATCATGATTTTCCTTTACACTTAAATACACAAGTATTTTTTCGATTACATTATATTTACGATATTTTCTTAATTTTTGTATATATCGAATTAATTCTCTTATAAATCCCTCTTCCCAAAGAGAATCTGTAATACGTAAATCTAATGCTATCGTAAATTTCGAATCAAATAAAACTGACCAACCTTTAATATATTCAGTACTAATTTTGACATCTTCTAAAAAAAGAAGAATTTTTTCTTTTTTCAGAAAAAGAAAACATTTTTTATTTTTTTCTATTTCTCTAATTTTTTCTTGACTAAATTTTTTGATAAGCTCAGAAATTATTGGAACTTTATTTCCGAACTTAGGTCCAAGAGATTGATAATTAGGTTTTATATATTTTATATATTCAAGATTTTTGTAGGAAGAAGGAAATTTTACTTCTTTTACATTAGCTTCTTGAAAAATTATTTCAGAGAATTGTTTCAATTGAAAACGAATTTTTTTATCAGAAACAAGAATAAGCAATTTTTGTAAAGGTTGTCGAATTTTTATTTTATTTTTTTTTCTTACAGAAAAAACCATAGCAATTATTTTCTGAATCCAAAGCATTCTATTTTCCAATTCTTTATTAATTAAATTATAATCATAACTAGGATAACTTGTTAAATGAATGCTTTTAAAATTTTCTTTTTTAGTAATAGAATTTAAATCAACATATAATTTTTCAGAAAAAAATGGAACAATGGGAGAAATTAACTTGGCTACAACAATTAAACATTTATAAAGAATTTGATATGCAGATATTTTATTTTTTGTATATTTTTCTTTCCAAAACCTTCTTCGGCATAATCTAACATACCAGTTACTTAACTTGTCTATAACAAAAGATGAAATCAAACGTGAAACTTTAGTGGGATTATAGTTAGCATAGTAATTATCTGTTTTTTGAATAAGAGTGTTTAATTCAGAAAGAATCCAAAAATCTAATCCTGTATAAGAATTAAAACATTCCTTTTCTTTTTCTTTATAAGAAAAACCATCAATATTAGCATATAAAACAAAAAAAGAATAAATATTATATAGTGTTCCAAAAAATTTATTTATAATAGTGTGAATCTCCTTTATGTCAAATTTTAAATTATCCCAAGGTTCAGAATTGAATATAATATACCAACGTATGGCGTCAGGACCATAATTATCGATTACGTCAAAAGGATTTATAGTATTCCCTTTGCTTTTTGACATTTTACGACCATTTTGATCCAAAATTAATCCAGTTGATACAACATTTTTATATGCTATAGAATTAAATAACAAACTACTAATAGCATGCAAAGTAAAAAACCATCCTCGTGTTTGATCTATTCCTTCAGAAATAAAATCAGCGGGAAATAATATATTTTTATCTATATATTCTCTATTTTCAAACGGATAATGAAATTGAGCATATGGCATTGCTCCAGAATCAAACCATACATCAATTAAATCAGATTCTCTTTTCATAGGTTTTCCTTTAGAAGAAACCAAAATGATTCTATCCAAAACATGTTTGTGTAAATCTATTTTATCATAATTATGATCACTCATATCATCTAATGTAAAATCTTCAAAAACATTATGTGACATAAATCCACATTTAATAGATTTTTTAATTTCCAAGATTAACTCTTTAATTGATCCTACTACTATTTTTTCATCTCCTTTTTCTGTACTCCAAATAGGAAGAGGTGTCCCCCAATATCTAGAACGTGAAAGATTCCAATCTTTTATATTTCTTAACCAAGAATCAAAACGTTTTTTTCCTGTAAAAGGAGGATGCCATTGAATTTTTTGATTTAAACGAATCATTTTATCTTTCATTTCTGAAGTTTTTATAAACCATGAATTTAGTAGATAATAAAGTATTGGTTTTTCCGTCCTCCAACAGTGTGGATAAAAATGAATATGTTTTTCCGTCCTAAATATTTTTTTTTCTTTTTCTAGAAAAAGAATTATCTCTTGATCTACTGAAAAAAAATTTTTTTGATTTGTAGTATTAAATTCATTTTTAACATATTTTTCAGAAAATCCATAAGGAAAATTTTTTATAAATTTTCCTTGAAAATCAACCAAGGGAATAGGAATATTTTCTTCATTTAAAACTAACATTGGAGGAATGTCATATTTCTTAGAAATTATAAAATCATCCATTCCAAATGTAGGAGAGATATGAACAATTCCAGTTCCTTCATTTACATTAACAAAATCTCCTGCTATGATTCTAAATGCATTTTTTTCATTATAATAAGGTTTAAACCAAGGCAATAATTGTTCATATTTACAAAATATTAATTCTTTTCCTTTAAACTTATATACTATTAAATAAGGAATTTTATGACTTTTATTATTATAAGCATCTAATTCAGTATTAGTTGAAACAGAATAGAACTGATCTGACAATAATATTTTATGAATTAATTTTTCAGAAAAAACAATATTTTCTTTTAAAAAAGTATAGGTGTTATAGGTTTTAACTAATACATAGTCTATATCATAACCAAAAGCTAATGCTGTATTTGAAGGAATGGTCCAAGGAGCAGTTGTCCATGATATAAAATATATATCACCTAAAATGTTTTTAAATTTTTCAGGTAAAGTATTTTTAATGGCCTTAAATTTTAAAAATGGAGATAATTGTTTTACTTCTTTATAAGTTCCCGGCATGTTCAATTCATGATAACTTAATCCTGTTCCTGCAGCAGGGGAATAAGGCTGTATTGTAAAACCTTTATAAATAAGACTTTTATCATATAATTTTTTAATTAGCCACCATACACTTTCTATATACTTTGCATTATAAGTAATAAATGAACTATCTAAATCTATGAAATATCCTATTTTTTCCGTAAAAAATTTCCATTTTTTCAATGATTTGTTCACAAAACTTTTACAAAGATTATTATATTCTTCTACACTAATTTTCTTTCCTATATCATTTTTAGTAATTCCTATATCTTTTTCTACATTTAATTCTATAGGGAGTCCATGCGTATCCCACCCTGCTTTTCTAAATACTTTTTTACCTTTAAGAGCATGATATCTACAAAAAATGTCCTTGATAATTCTGGTTAAAATATGATGAACACCAGGATTTCCATTTAAAGATGGAGGCCCCTCATATAAAATATACGAAAGAGCATTTTTCCTGTTATAAAAATTAGAATTATTTTGAAAAATCTTATGTTTTTTCCAATATTGATATATTTCTGTAGTTATATGATTAAGATCCAATTTTTTATATTCTCTAAATATTTTTGACATAAGGCAATAATAAATTAACAATCTTCTATTTTAATAATTTTGATATGAACAAAAACGAAACCTTTTATTATAAAAAAAAAGAAGAAACTCCATTAATTAAGCAATATAATGATATAAAAACTAAATATCCAGATACAATTTTATTATTTCAAGTTGGGGATTTTTATGAAACTTTTGGAGAAGATGCCATTAAATGTTCTCAAACGTTAAATATCGTTTTAACCAAACGAGCCCACATACATTTAGCAGGGTTTCCTTATCATTCTTTGAGTACTTACTTACCGAAATTGATACGTTCAGGATTCCGTGTCGCTATTTGTGATCAATTAGAAGAGCCAAAAAAAGGTAAAAATCTTGTAAAAAGAGGGGTCACAGAACTTGTAACTCCAGGAGTATCTATCAATGAAAATATTGTATCCTCTAAATCAAATAATTTTTTAGCCTCTATTTACGTAGAAAAAAATCAAAATTTTGGGTTAAGTTTCTTAGATATTTCTACTGGAGAATTTTTTGTAACAGAAGATACAAAAAATAATGTTTTACAATATTTAAAACATTTTCATCCTAGTGAAATCATTTTTCAAAAAAAGGAAAAAAAATTTTTTGATAAATTTTTAAAAGGAAAATATTATACTTTTTTTATGGAAGATTGTATGTTTGATTATTCATCAGCATATGAAAAATTAATATCGCACTTTGAAATTAATTCTTTAAAAGGATTTGGCATTAATGATTTAAAATTAGGTATTATTTCTTGTGGAGCCGTTTTATCTTATTTACACAATACATTACATTTCAACATAAAACATATTTCTAATATACGAAGAATAAAAAAGGAAGAATATATGAAAATAGATGATTTTACCTTTAAAAATTTAGAAATATTTCATCCTTTGAACAAAGAAGGAGCTTCTTTAATAAATATTTTAGACCATACTATAACTCCTATGGGGGGAAGATTATTAAAAAATTGGATTATTTTTCCTTTAAAAAATTTATTTCATATCAGAAAACGTCATCAAATAGTGGAAGAATTATGCATTAACAACATAATACGTACTTTTATAAAAACAAAATTAAAAAGTGTTTACGATATAGAAAGAATAATTTCTAAAATCGCCATTGGAAAAATTTCTCCCCGTGAAATGTATACGCTATATAAATCTTTGATTTCTATAAACGAAATACAAAAAAAATGTTTATGTCAGGGATCTGAAATTCTTACAAACATTGGAAACTCTTTTCAAGATTGTAATTTAGTATGTGAAAAAATAGCTAATACAATACAAGAAAATCCTCCACATCAAATTGAAAAAGGAAAAGGAAATGTTATAATTAAAGGATTTTCTAAGAAATTAGATGAAATTCGTATGATATATTTTTATCAAAAAGAATATTTAGAAAAACTTTGTTCAATAGAGAAATTAAAAACAGGAATTAATAATTTAAAAATCGGATATAACAATATTTTCGGATATTTTTTTGAAGTAAAAATTTCTAAAAAAGAAAAAGTACCCTCACACTGGATCCAAAAACAAACATTGACAAATTCTATTCGATATATTACTGAAGAGTTAAAAAATTATGAATTAAAAATTTTCAATGCAGAACAAAAAATTTTTTTTTTGGAAAAAGAAATATTTCATAATCTAATGAATCAAGTATTAGAAAAAATAATCCCCTTACAAAAAAATGCAAAAACAATTGCCAAATTAGATGTATTATGTTCTTTTTCTAGTTTAGCGTTAGAAAATAATTATGTCGAACCAACAGTTAACGATTCTTCAAAAATATCTATAATAAAAGGACGACATCCAGTTATTGAAAGACAATTTATTTCAAAAACTTCTTATATTCCTAATGATATTATTTTAAATAAATCTAATCAACAAATATTAATCATCACAGGTCCTAACATGTCAGGAAAATCTGCTTTTTTACGTCAAACTGCCATTATTATACTTATGGCTCATATTGGAAGTTTTGTTCCTGCTAAACAGGCAGAAATAGGATTAGTAGATAAAATATTCAGTAGAGTTGGTGCATCCGATAATATTTCTTTAGGAGAATCTACTTTCATGGTAGAGATGAATGAAACAGCAAATATATTAAACAATCTTTCCAAAAGAAGTTTTCTCATTTTAGATGAAATAGGAAGAGGAACAAGTACTTATGATGGAATTTCTATAGCAAAATCTATCATTGAATTTTTACATGAAAAAAATTTTCGCCCTCTAACTTTATTTGCTACACATTATCATGAATTAAATGAAATGAGTCTTTCTTTTAAAAGAATAAAAAACTATCATATTTCTGTAAAAGAAATAAATGACAACATTGTTTTTATGCGAAAACTAGTAACTGGAGGAACTGAACATAGTTTTGGGATTTATGTAGCTAAAATATCGGGTATGCCTATAGAAATTATTGAAAGAGCAAAAGAAATACGAAATACATTAAAATTAAAAAAAAATAAAACAGAAATTAATAAAGAAAAAACTTTTTTTTTATTAAAAAGAATAATTTTTTCTTTAAAAAGAATAAAGAATATTGATTCTTTATCACTACAAGATGCAATAATTAAAATTAACGAAATTAAAGATTTGTTGAATTATTAAAATTTGCTCTATATATAAAAGAGTATTTAAATTAGTTATTTTAAAATCAGTGCGAGAATAGCTCAATTGGTAGAGCACGACCTTGCCAAGGTCGGGGCTGCGGGTTCAAATCCCGTTTCTCGCTTTTATTAACCACCCGGATGGTGGAATTGGTAGACACACAGGACTTAAAATCCTGTGATCATTGTGATCGTACGGGTTCAAATCCCGTTCCGGGTATTTTTCTTATTTACTATAATGAAAGTAATTAGGTGATTCTTTAGTGATATTTACACTATGCGGATGGTTTTCTTTCAATCCTGAATTAGTTATTATCACGAATTTACCTGTTTTCATGAGTTCTGTGATATTGGAAACTCCACAATACCCCATTCCAGAACGTAATCCTCCACAAATTTGATAAATTACATCTTTCATTTTTCCTTTATAAGGAACTATAGCTTCTATTCCTTCTGGAACAGATTTTTCGTTAAATTGGAAATAACGATCTTTACTTCCTCTTTTCATAGCTATTAATGACCCCATTCCTACATAAGTTTTAAATTTTCTTCCTTGAAAAATAACTTCTTCTCCTGGAGCTTCATCTGTTCCAGCAAATAAACTTCCAATCATAACAGCACTAGCTCCAGCAGCAATAGCTTTTACTACGTCTCCTGAATATCTTATACCTCCATCAGAAATGATGCTAACATTTCTTTTTTTAGCATATTCATATACATCATTAATAGCTGTAATTTGTGGCATACCTACTCCAGCAATAACTCTTGTTGTACATATAGAACCGGAACCAATTCCTACTTTTAAAACACTAGAACCTGCATCTATTAAATCTTTAGCTCCCTCCATAGTTACGACATTTCCTGTCAATAATGTTATTTCCGGAAAAGAATTCCTGATTAATTTTATTGTTTCTAATATTTTATAAGAATGACCGTGGGCTGAATCTATAGCTATGATATCAGCTCCTACTTTTACCAAAGATTTTACTCTTTCCATAGTTTTTTTATCTATTCCAACCGCTGCCCCTACACGTAAACGACCTCTAGAATCTTTACAGGCATTAGGATATTCAATAAGATTATCAATATCCCTAATCGTAATTAATCCCACTAATTTATTATAATCATCCACAATAGGTAATTTTTCTATTCTTCCTTTTAATAAAATATTTTTAGCTTTTTCTAGAGTTATATTTTTTTTAGATGTAATTAATTTTTCTTTTGTCATAACTTCTTCTACTATAGAGTCCAAATTCGGACGATACTTAATATCTCTTCTGGTAATAATTCCTACTAATGAATGATCTTTTTCTATGACAGGTAATCCGGAAATTTTAAATTTTTCCATAAGATATTGAGCATATCTTAATGTTGAATCTCTAGAAAGAGTAATGGGATCATCTATCATTCCACTTTCACTTCTTTTTACTCTATAAACTTCTTCTGACTGATTTTCTATATTCATATTTTTATGAATAATTCCTATTCCTCCTTCTCTAGCTATGGATATGGCTAAAGATGATTCCGTTACTGTGTCCATGGCAGCGCTTAATATAGGAATATTCATAGTAATATCAAGTGTAAGAGAAGTTTTAAGAGAGACTTCTGATGGAAGAGTAGAAGAGTAAGAAGGAACAAGTAAAACATCATCAAAAGTAAGAGCTTTTTTTAAAATTTTTTTATTTAAAGACATAATTTTTATTTTAAAATATATAATTTTGTTTTATTATAGTTTATAAAACATAATATTCTTATTTTCAATCTCTTTTCAAAAGAAAAAAAAAAATACAAATAATGATATATTTTTTCATTCCAAATTTTTATATAAATTTGCCCAGAATATGTAATAACTGAAATACTATCGATTATGATGAAAAAATTAAGAATTACAGTCACTACGATTTTGTTAGCAATATTTTTATTTACTATTAGTTGCAATAACAAAAATAAAAATGAAAGTAACTCTACTACAACAGAAGAGGATAAGACAGCTAATAACAATGAAAATCAAACAGATTCTAATAACACGAATACACCTCCTACAACTAGTGAGGACTCCTCAAAAAATAACAACAATGAGGAAAACAACAATAATACATCTGAAAAAGAAAAAGTAACAACTGAAGAAAACGATAAAAAATAGAGAGAATAAAAATTTAAGCAGAAGCGAAAAAAAAAGTGTACGCACTTTTTTTTTCGCTTCTCAGCTTTTTACTCTTGCTTTTTTTCCTTTTAGAGTTCTAAAATAATAAATTTTGGATCTTCGGACTTTTCCTTTTTTATTTACCTCTATTTTTCGTATGTTAGGTTGATTAAAAATAAATATACGTTCTATTCCTATTCCTGCACTTATTTTCCGAATAGTAAATGTTTTAGTTAATCCTTTTCCTTGTTTTTTTATAACCACTCCTTTAAAAGATTGAATTCTTTTTTTTTCTCCTTCTTTAATTTCAAAAAAAACAGTGATTGTATCTCCTGAATGAAATAATGGAAAATGATTTTTAGATAAAAATTTATCTTCTATATATTTTAGAATATTTTGAAACATGATTTGATTGTAATTAATAATTAATCATAATTTTTTAATCTCATATATAATTTCTTTCGATAAGAAATCAGCTCTTTTTCTTGAAGTACTTTCTGAATGTATTCTGATAATATTTTCAGTATTTGATTTTCTTATATGTATCCATTCATTATATTTAAAATAAATTTTAATTCCATCACTAAAATCCATTTTTTTTCCTTTATATTTTTTTTTTATTGTTTTTAATAATATTTTAATTCGTTCATGAGAATAAAACCGAATTTTTTTTTTCGACATAAAATAATTAGAATATCTTTTCTTTAATTTAGATAATGGAATGTTGGAAAATTTAGCTATTTGAGTAAGAAATAACGCAATTCCAATCAATGCATCTCTTCCATAACGTAAATTAGGATAAATAATCCCTCCATTTCCTTCTCCTCCAATAACAGCATTAACTTTTTTCATTTTTTTTACAACATGGATTTCTCCAACAGGAGTTGAATAATAAGAAACCCCTTTTTTTATAGAAAGATCTTTTAATGCATGAGAAGATGATAAAGTAGAAACAACAGGACCTAATTGATTTTCCAATATGTAATCTGCTATAGACACTAAAGTATACTCTTCTCCAAAAAAGTCTCCGTTTTCGCAAACAAACACTACACGATCCACATCAGGATCCACGGAAATTCCTAAATTTGCTTTTAGATACGGAACTTTTTTACATATTTCTCTTAAATTTTTTTTAATAGGTTCAGGGTTGTGCACAAAATCACCATGAGGATCACAATACATCTCAATAACATGAACCCCCAAATATTTTAACAAAAGAGGAACTGCAATTCCTCCTGTAGAATTAATTCCATCTACTACAATTTTTAGTTTAGCTTTTTGAATAATATTTTTGTCTATAATAGGTAACGAAAGAATTTTTTCTATATGTTTTTGAATATAATTTTTTTTATAATAAAGTTTACCTAATTTTTTATATGAAGAAAAATTAAAATATTTTTTTTCTACTATATAGATTAATTTTTTAAAATCTTTTTCAGATAAAAATTCTCCATAAGAGTTGAACATTTTCAATCCATTCCAATTTTTAGGATTATGACTTGCCGTTAACATTACACCGCCATCAGCTTTTTCATTTATCACAGCAAAACCAACAGTCGGGGTTGTAGATAAACCGATATTTACAATATTCACACCAA
This sequence comes from Blattabacterium cuenoti, assembly GCF_014251315.1. Lineage (NCBI taxonomy): Bacteria > Pseudomonadati > Bacteroidota > Flavobacteriia > Flavobacteriales > Blattabacteriaceae > Blattabacterium > Blattabacterium cuenoti. Next base: position 485,679 of record NZ_CP059185.1, read on the forward strand.
GACTTTGAAAAGTAATTATTAAAAATTGTTGAAATAAATCAGAAGAAACTCTTCCATCTCTTCCTAATATTATAATAAATTTTTTTTTATTTTTATATTTTTTTTTTATCCAAAAAATATATCCTGCAGCAAATTGAATTATATCTATAGGAGAAAATCCATTTCCCACTTTTCCTCCCAAAGTACCTCTTATTCCAGATGAAGATTTTACAAGAACCAAAGATTTATAAATTTTTATTTATAAAACAAAAATACAAAATTAAATTTTTTGATTTATTCAAATTCTATAACTTTTATGGGATAGATTTTTTTAATGAAAAACAAAGAAGGGAAAAATATTGTAATAAAACAAATAAAAATAACAGATAAATTGATAATGATAATATGATATATTTTAAAATAAATGGGAACAAAATCAACAAAATATTGTATTTTATTTAATGATATTAAATGAAATTTTTTTTGCCCTATTAATAAAGAAATTCCAATGCTATTTCCTATAATTAATGAAGGAATCAATATTTGTATGATATAAAACAAGAATATTTTATGTATAACTTTATTTTCAGCTCCTAAAATTTTTAAAATACCTATGGTTTTGATTCTTTCTAAAAGAAGTATTAAAATAAATACAATCATATTAATAGTTACGGATGCAAAAATAATCAGACTAATAACGATAATATTTACATCAAAAATGTTTATCCATTTTATAATATCATGATTGTTTTGAATAGTTTGAACTGAAAATTCTTTAGGGATTTTATGAAAAATTTTTTTCTCTATATTATCATAGGAAACAAAAATTTCAAATTTTTCTACTAAATCTTTTTTACACCCGTAAATCTGTTGAATAGATTTTATATTTCCAATAATATATATATCATCAAATTCAGATATTCCAGTTTCATATAAACCAGAAACTTTAAATCTTTCTGAAAAAAGAATAGGTTTTCCTTTTTTATCAAAAAACATAAAATTTATTTTTATGCTTGATCCAATGTTTAATCCTAGTGATAAAGATACTTTTTTAGATAAAATCACATTGTGATTCCACAAGAGTTTTTTTTTATTTTCTGTAATTAAAAAATATTGAAAAAAAACGGGATTATAATCTTCATATAATCCTTTAAATATATATCTATCTATTTTTCTATTTGTAGAAACAATCACATTTTTTTCAGAAATTCCATGAATTTGTTTAACTAGATTAGATTTGAAAAATTTCTTTTTTTTTATAGAAAAAAAAGGATTACTTTTTGTTGAATTATTTTTATGTACAAGGATTTGTCCTCTAATATTTAATAGTTTATCTTTTATGATTTTTTTAAAACCAAATCCTATAGAAAAAGTTAAAAAAGCTATAATCAGACCAAAAATTATTGTTGTTTGTGTTATTAGAACTATTGTTCTAAGAGTTTTATTTTTTCTACAATCTTCCCAAACTGTTTTTCGGGAAAAAAACCATTCAAAATTCAATTTTATATTTTACTAAATATCTCCATCCAAATAATTTTCATTATTGGAGTCCATTTTATTAGATTCTGATAATGGATTATTTTCAAAATCTTCATAAGATTCATTAGAAGGAGACATAAAAAAATCTTCTTGATCAAGAACATTTTTTTTGTAATCTTCTTCCCAAACTAATGAAGTATATTTTTTTTCTTCTAAATTTACAAATTGAGATTGATCACTTATAAATTTTAAACGAAATTTATCTAATCCTCCATTTCTATGTTTGGAAATTATAATTTCGGCTTGACCTATGCAAGAATCATTGTCTTCATCCGAGTCCCAAATTTTAAATCCATAATATTCGGGTCTATAAATAAATAGAACTATATCTGCATCTTGTTCTATAGCACCTGATTCCCGTAAATCAGATAATACAGGACGTTTACTCCCTCCTCTTGTTTCTACTGCTCTAGAAAGTTGAGATAAAGCTATTATTGGAATATCAAGTTCTTTCGCTATAGATTTTAAACTTCTAGAAATAACTGATATTTCTTGTTCTCTATTTTGGAATTTAGAACCATGATCATGAATTCCCATCAACTGCATATAATCTATAAATATTAATTTAATTTTATGTTGGGATATTAAACGACGACACTTTGCACGTAAACTAAATATAGATAAAGAAGGAGTATCATCTATAAATAAAGGAATATTCTTTAAATTTTTTGTTTTATGAAGTAAACGATCCCAATCTAATTTAGATAAATTTGCTCTTTTAATTTTTTCTGATGATATCCCAGTTTCTGACGAAATTAACTTTGTAATTAATTGAATTGAAGACATTTCTAATGAAAAAATTATAATTGGAATTTTTTGATCTACAACTATATTTTTAACCATAGATAACATAAAAGTTGTTTTTCCCATTCCAGGTCTGGAAGCTAATATAATTAAATCAGAATTCTGCCATCCAGAAGTAATATGATCCAGTTTATGAAATCCAGAAGAAATACCACTTAATCCTTCTTTCTCTGTTTTTTTAATTTTTTCAATAGCTTTTTGTATAAGACATTGAGTGGTTTCATATTTCTTTGTTATTAAATATTTTTGATTAATTTCAAAAAGTTTTGATTCGGCATGATCTAAAAGATCAAAAACATCTGTACTTTCATCATAACATTTTTGAATAATATTAGAAGATATACTAATTAATTTTCTTAAAATAAATTTTTGTAATACTATGCGACTATGATACTCTATATGTGCAGAAGAAATAACTTTTTGTGTTAATTCTATTAAATATAATTCCCCTCCTACTGATTCCAATTTTCCACTTTTTCGAAGTTCATTTAAAACAGTGTATAGATCAACAGGTTTAGAATTATGATATAATTTTTGTATCGAAAAAAATATTTCTTGATGTTCTTTTTTATAAAAAATTTCAGGAAAAAGTATATCAATAACTTCATCTAAACCTTTTTTATCTATCATAATAGCTCCTATTATAGCTTCTTCTAAATCATATGCTTGAGGAGGTATTTTTCCTTTTTTTGTTATTGAATTGAAACAAAATTTATTCGTTTTTTCCTGTATAATATTATTCATAAAATCATTTTAAAACATGGACAAATAGAATAAAAATTTATTCATCAAAAAAACCAATAGAAATATACTTATTTTTTCTTTTTTTAATAAGAGATTCTATCTTAATTTCAGATAAAGTCTTATAATGTTTAATAATTTGTTTTTTTACAAATTTAAAAGCTTTTTCAGGAAAAAAATGAGCTCCTCCTAAAGGTTCCTTAATTACATCATCTACAAGATTTAACTTGTACATATTTTCTGCCGTCAATTTTAATGCTTCTGCCGATTTTTCTTTATTATCACGATTACCCCAAAGTATTGTAGAACAACTTTCAGGAGAAATAACAGAAAACCATGAATTTTCCATCATTAACACTTTATCTCCTACTCCAATCCCTAAAGCTCCTCCACTAGCCCCCTCTCCTATAATTAAAACAATAATAGGAACTTTTAAACACATCATTTCATAAATATTTTTCCCAATCGCTTCTCCTTGACCTCTTTTTTCTGCTTCAATTCCAGGAAAAGCTCCTGGTGTATCAATAAAAGTTATAACAGGTTTTTCAAATTTTTCTGCTAATTTCATAAGACGTAAAGCTTTTCTGTATCCTTCCGGATTCGGCATCCCAAACCTTCTATATTGTCTATCTTTGGTATTTTTTCCTTTTTGAGTTCCAATTAACATAAAAGTATAATCCTCTATTTTTCCAAAACCTCCTACTATAGCTTTATCATCACCAAAATGACGATCTCCATGTAATTCTATAAAAGAATCTTTTTTTGTTATGGAATGTATGTAATCTAAAGTATAAGGTCTATTTGGGTGTCTAGATAATTGGACTCTTTGCCAAGGAGTTAAATTATTGTGTACCTTTTTAATGGTTTTCTCCAATTTGAATTGCAATTGATTGCAAACTTCTTTCATGTTTATTCCACTTTTTTTTTCTATTAGTACACAGTTTATATATTGATCCTGAATTTCTTGTATTGGTTTTTCAAAATCTAAATATTCCATATTCAAAAAAAAAAGAACAGATTTAAATAATAAATGATTGAATGTATTCCCGATTCATAAAAGAAATATACTCTGTAGATATTCCTTTTGGACATTCAACTTCACATGCTTTAGTATTAGTACAACTACCAAATCCTTCTTCATCCATTTTTTTTATCATATTTGAAACTCTTTTTTTTCTCTCTATTTTTCCTTGAGGTAACAAAGCAAGTTGTGAAACTTTTGCTGAAACAAATAGCATAGCCGATCTATTTTTGCATGCCGCTACGCATGCTCCGCAACCAATACATGTAGCAGCGTCAAAAGCTTTATCTGCTTTTTCTTTTGGAATCGGAATCATATTTCCATCTATTGTTTTTCCAAATGTATTTACAGATATGTAACCACCTGACATAATAATTCTATCAAAAGAAGACCTATCGACAACAAGATCTTTAATTATAGGAAAAGGTTTTGCCCTCCAAGGTTCTACATATATAGTTTCTCCATCATGAAAACGACGCATATGAAGTTGACAAGTCGTAATTAAATTATCTGGGCCATGAGCTCTTCCATTAATATATAGAGAACACATTCCACAAATTCCTTCACGACAATCATGATCAAATGATATAGGAGAAGACCCTTTATCCTTACTGCATATAATTTGATTGTTTAAAATATCTAACATTTCTAAAAATGAACTATTAGGAGATATATTATCTATTTGATAAGTTTTAAAATAACCTTTTTCTTCACGATTTTTTTGTCTCCATATTTTTAACTTAAAATTCATAAGTTCTTTCATATAAAAAACTTTAATTGTGTTTTATTTATAAGAGCGAGACTGCACTTTTACAAAAGTAAAATTTAAATTTTCTTTGTGCATGATTTCATCACTTATAGGATGATTTTCTTTGTATTCCCATACAGAAACATATTTATAATGAATGTCATCACGAAGAGCTTCTCCTTCTTGTGTTTGATATTCTTCACGAAAATGACTACCACAAGATTCTTTTCGATTTAAAGCATCCATAGCCATTAATTCTCCTAATTCTAAAAAATCTGCGACACGTCCAGCTTTTTCTAATTCAAAATTTAATCCATCTTCAATATTTCCGGGAACAAAAGCATTTTTCCAAAATTCATTACGAAGTTCTTGTATATTTTTTATAGCTTCACGTAATCCAACATGATTTCTACTCATCCCTACATATTTCCACATAATATTTCCAAGTTTTTTATGAAAAAAATCAACAGGCATATTTCCATTATTTTGGATAAGTTTTTGAATTCTATTTTTCACATTTTTTTCTGATAGCTGAAAAGCTACATGTTTTGTAGAAATTTTTTCTGTTATACATTCAGATAAATAGTCTGCTATGGTATATGGTAAAATGAAATAACCATCAGCTAATCCTTGCATTAATGCAGAAGCTCCTAAGCGATTAGCTCCATGATCAGAAAAATTAGATTCTCCTATAATATAACATCCAGGTATAGAAGACATTAAATTGTAATCTACCCATAAACCTCCCATTGTATAATGTACTGCTGGATAAATTTTCATAGGAGTTTGGTAAGGATTACTATTGGTTATTTTTTCATACATATGAAATAAATTTCCATATTTAGATTCCATTACTTCTTTTCCTAATTTCATTTGATCCAATGAATTGGATTGTTTAATTCCAAGTTCATTTGTTTTTTCTTTTCCATATTTTTCTATAGAAAAACTAAAATCTAAAAATACACCTTCTTTATTTTCATTATTCTCTATTCCAAATCCTTTATCACAACGTTCTTTAGCAGCTCTAGAAGCGACATCCCTTGGAACAAGATTTCCAAATGAAGGATAGCGTCTTTCAAGATAATAATCTCTATCATCTTCATTTATATCCTCTGGTTTTTTAGATCCATTTCGTATAGAAATAGAATCTTCTAATTTTTTTGGGACCCATATTCTTCCATCATTTCTTAATGATTCAGACATTAATGTTAATTTTGATTGATAATTTCCATGAACTGGAATACAAGTAGGATGTATTTGAGTGTAACAAGGATTAGCGAAATATCCTCCTTTTTTATGAACTTTCCATATAGCACTAGCATTAGATCCCATAGCATTAGTGGATAAAAAAAATATATTACCGTAACCTCCTGAAGCGATAACGACAGCATGTGCTGCATGTCTTTCTATTTCTCCAGAAATAAGATTCCGAGCAATAATACCTTTAGCGGAACCATCTACAATAACTAAATCTAACATTTCATGACGATTATACATTTTTATTCTTCCTAATCCTATTTGTCTAGACATAGAAGAATAACATGCTAATAAAAGCTGTTGACCTGTTTGTCCCTTAGCGTAAAAAGTTCTAGAAACTTTTGTCCCCCCAAAAGATCTAGTGTCTAAATATCCGGCATAATCACGAGCGAATGGGACTCCTTGAGCTACACATTGATCGATAATATTAGACGATATTTCTGCTAAACGATATACATTTGCTTCTCTAGATCTATAATCACCACCTTTAATGGTATCATAAAAAAGTTGATAAATTGAATCATTATCTCCTTTATAATTTTTAGAAGCATTAATTCCACCTTGTGCTGCCACAGAATGAGCTCTTCTTGGAGAATCTTGATAACAAAAGGCTTTAACTCTATATCCCAATTCTGATAAAGATGCAGCAGCTGAACCTCCAGCAAGTCCTGTTCCAACTACAATAATTTCAATATTGGATCTATTATTGGGAGATACTAATTTTAAAGTAGATTTATGATCTTTCCATTTATGAGTTAACGAACTGACTGGAATTTTAGAATTGAATTTATAAGAACTTATCATCAAAAAAATTAGTTATCATTCATTAAAAAAAAACCAAATAGCAATAATAGAAAAACCAGAACAAATAAACCAAAGATATAAAAAACTAAATTTTTGTATCCAAGCTAATCTTTTTTTATTGGATAAACCTAAAGATTGGAAAGAAGATTGAAATCCATGGTTTAAATGAATCCCTAAAATAAAAAATGAAAATACATATATCAATGTATAAAAAGGATTTTTGAACAAAGAAACAACTATATTATAATCAGAAATTAGATGACGATGATCTGAGTACTTCATAGGAATCATGAAATTAATAAGATGTAAAACTAAAAAAGATAAAATTAAAATTCCTGTATATACCATTGAACGACTACTAAACGAAGTAATGGAATAAGAATTTATAGCGTAATCTATTTCTCCTTTGACTTTTTTATTTTCTAAATGTAACTTAATTCCGAATAAAATATGAATAAAAAAACCTATAGCAAGAACATATTCCATTATTCGAATAAATATATTTTCTCTCATAAAAAAAACAGCATCGTTAAAAGCTTTTTCTCCTGAAAAAAGAAATAAATTAACACTCAAATGCAATAGCAAAAAAATCATTAAAAAAACTCCTGTTATAGACATAACCACTTTCTTCCCAACAGAGGATTGAAAAAAATTGCAATGATTCACTGATTATATTTATGTTATGTATATGTAGTAAATATAAATAAGATATTTGAATTACAAATATTTATTTGACCCTTATTTTCTAATTTTTTGTAGAGCTTCCACAAGTAAATCTACATCTTTTTTCTCATTAAAAATTCCAAAAGAAATTCTAATAGGCATTGTTTGGTTTAATAAAAATTTATCTGTTATAGATTGAATCACATGAGATTTTTTTTTAAGATTGCTATGGCAAGAACTCCCTTTAGAAACAGAAACTCCCATCAAATCTAAATGAAAATATAATAAATGATTTTTTTTTGTGGGATACAAAAAATTCAATATAGAAGGAATGCTTTTATCAGGATGAGATGATAATCCATTAAAAATAATATTAGGAATTATTTTTTTCAATTCTGAAATACAATAAGATTTTAAATTTTGTATTTTTTTTATGTGACTTGTAGAATTGCAATAAGATAATCGTATAGCTTCTGATAACCCCGCTATTCCATGTATATTTTCTGTTCCTGAACGAATTCCATACTCCTGAAAACCTCCAGTAATCAAAGGTTTCATTTTTTTTAAAATATTATTTCTTATAAAAGCAAAACCTATTCCTTTTGGCCCATAAAATTTGTGTGCACTTGCAGTAGCGAAATCAAAAGATAATTTTTTTACGTTAATAGGAAAATTTCCTACAACTTGTATAGTATCTGAATGAAAATAAGCATTATATTTTTTACATAAAAAAATTACTTTCTCTACTTCTAACAAATTTCCGATTTCATTATTAGCATACATTAAACTCACAAGCGTTTTTTTATATATATTTTTTTTCAATACTTCTTCCATATTATTAAAATCTAATACTCCTTTTTTATCAATTGAAATAAAATTTACAGATATTTTATATCTGAGAGATAAATCTAAAATTGTTTGTAAGACAGATGGATGTTCTAACTGTGAAGTTAAAATATGTCTAATCTCTAAATCTAATATTGAAGATCTTAATACAAGATTATTTGCTTCAGTTCCTCCTGAAGTAAAAATAATCTCGGAAGGAGATGCTTTAATATTTTTAGCTACACAAATTCTAGATTCCTCTAAAATAGAACGAGCTTCTCTTCCATAACTATGCTGTACTGAAGAAGGATTCCCTAATGAATATTTTAATGTGTTTGTCATTACTTTCACAACTTCGTTTCTTATAGGAGTAGAAGCTGCGTTATCCAAATATGCTCGTTTCATTTCCTATTCTTAAAATTTTTAAATACACATACAAAAATATATAATGTATTCAAATTCCGTTTGTTAAAATATATTCTAATAAAAAATCTCATCTTTAATTTTGTATATTTATTTATAGTTTTTTTTGGGGGGAAAAAATCTTCTTTGTAAAGAAACTTTATAGTTTTTGTTAAATATTTGTTGTTTTAATTAATAATAATAATGTTATTAAAATGTCTATTTTATTTTTATTTAAATTGAGTGAATATGAAAATAAATGTTGGGTTTTCGGTCCTAATGGGGTTTTTGATTGGAATTATTACATGTTATTTTTTTGGAAAAAAAACTATATTAAAAAAATATATTCAATTATTAGAAAAAGCTAATTTTCAAGCAAAAAAAATCATAAAAAACGCAGAAAAAGAAGGAGAATCCATAAAAAGAAAAAAGATGTTTCAAGTAAAAGAAAAATTTATAGAACTTAAATCTAAACATGAAAAAGATGTTTTTTTAAGAGAAAAAAGAATAATTGATATAGAAAACAAAACAAAAGAAAAAGAAAATAGATTGTCTAAAGAAGTAGAAATTTATTTTAAAAAAAATAATCGTTTAGAAGCACAAATACATGATTACGAAAAAAAATACAAAATTCTTAAAAAAAAACAAGAAGAATTTGAAAATATGCATACTCAACAAATGGAATTACTTGAAAAAATATCTAATTATTCTTCTGAAGAAGCTAAAAACGAATTAATTGAAATTCTTAAAGGAGAGGCAAAAGCGAAAGCACAAACTCACATACAAAACATTATAGAAGAATCACAATTAACTGCAAAAATGGAAGCAAAAAAAATTGTTATTCAAGCAATTCAAAGAATTGGAACAGAACAAGCTGTTGAAAATGCCGTATCTGTTTTTAACATAGAATCAGATGATGTGAAAGGTCGTATAATTGGAAGAGAAGGAAGAAATATAAGAGCTTTAGAAAAAGCAACAGGAGTCGAAATTATTGTAGATGATACTCCGGAAGCTATTCTTTTATCTTGCTTTAATCCTATACGAAGAGAAATAGCGAGACTATCTCTTCATAAATTAGTTCTAGATGGACGTATACATCCAGCTAGAATTGAAGAAATAGTAGAAAAAACAGAAAAACAAATTGAAGAAGAAATAATAGAAATAGGAAAAAAAAATATTATAGATTTAGGAATTCATGGAATACATCCTGAATTAATCCGAATGATAGGAAGAATGAAATATCGCTCTTCTTATGGACAAAATCTTTTACAACACTCTCGTGAAGTGGCTCATTTATCAGGAATATTAGCTTCTGAATTAGGATTAAATTCAAAATTGGCAAAACGTGCCGGATTATTACATGATATAGGAAAAGTACCTGAAAATGAATCAGAACTTCCTCATGCTATTTTAGGAATGCAATGGGCAGAAAAATATGGAGAAAACATGGAAGTTTGTAATGCCATTGGTTCACATCATGATGAAATAGAAATGAAAGTATTACTATCTCCCATAGTACAAATTTCAGATTCTATTAGTGGAGCCCGTCCTGGAGTAAGAAGAAATTCTTTTGAATCTTATTCAAAAAGGCTAAAAAATTTGGAAGATATAGCATTTAGTTTTGATGGAGTCAAGAAAGCTTTTGCAATTCAAGCAGGAAGAGAACTACGTGTATTAGTTGAAAGTGATAAAATTGATGATAAAAAAGCCTTTCAATTATCTTGTGACATAACGGAAAAAATAAAAAACGAAATGACTTATCCTGGTCAAATTAAAGTGACAGTGATTAGAGAAACTAGAGCTGTACAAATAGCTAGATAAAATAATAAAATTATGAAAGACTCTCCTATTACTTCTTTTATTAAAAAATACTTTCTTCATTTTAATGCTTTAACTTTATCAGAAGCAGCTAAAGCATATAAATCTCATATTCAAAATAATGGAAAAATGATGATTACATTAGCAGGAGCAATGAGTACGGCAGAATTGGGAAAAATTCTATCTGAAATGATACGAAAAGACCAAGTTCATATTATTTCTTGTACAGGAGCTAATTTGGAAGAAGATATATTGAATTTAATAGCTCATTCTTTTTACAAAAGAATACCTAATTATAGAGATTTAACTCCTAATGAGGAAAAAAATTTTTTAAAAAAAGGTTATTACAGAGTAACAGATACTTGTATTCCAGAAGAACAAGCTTTTAAAAAATTACAAAAATATATCTTAAAAGCATGGATCAAAGCTCAAGAAAAATCAGAACGTTATTTTCCTCATGAATATATTTATCAATTATTATTAGAAAATATTTTAGAACCCTATTACAACATAAACTCAGAAGATAGTTGGGTATTAGCTGCAGCAAAAAAAAATTTACCTCTCATAGTTCCAGGATGGGAAGATAGCACAATAGGAAATATTTTTGCTTCATATTGTATGAAAAAACTATTTAAACCTTTTCTTGTAAAAAACGGAATTGAATATATGATGTATTTAGCAAAATGGTATCAAAAAGAATCTGTTAAACATAAAATAGGTTTTTTTCAAATTGGAGGTGGAATATCAGGAGATTTTCCTATTTGTGTAGTTCCTATGTTATCTCAAGATATAGGATTTCATCCTACTCCGTTCTGGTCTTATTTTTGTCAAATTTCTGATTCGACTACCAGTTATGGATCTTATTCTGGAGCTATTCCTAATGAAAAAATAACTTGGGGAAAACTTGATGAAGATACTCCAAAATTTATTATTGAATCAGATGCAACTATAGTTGCTCCGCTTATTTTTGCATACATATTAAATATGTAATTTAATTATGATTATGTATGTAACTTTATAAAATATAAAATATTTTTGTAATGAAAAATTTATATGATCTTATTGTTATTGGTTCTGGACCAGGAGGATATATATCCGCTATTAGAGCAAGCCAATTAGGCCTTCGTACTGCTATTATAGAAAAGGATCAAGAATTGGGGGGGACATGTTTAAATGTCGGTTGCATTCCTTCTAAATCTCTTTTGGATTCTTCTAAATATTTTTCATTAGCTAAAAATAATTATTCTTCACATGGAATTTTTTTTGAAAAATTATTTTTTGATTTCGGAAAAATGATGAATAGAAAAAATGAAATAGTAAGAAATATAAATAGTGGGATAAAATATTTAATGAAAAAAAATAAAATTGATTTATATCAAGGAATAGGTTCGTTTAAAACAAAAAATATTCTATCTCTAAAGGATATAAAATCGTTGCAAGAAAAAAAAGAAATACAATTTAAATATTGTATAATATCTACAGGATCTAAGCCTTTAGGTTTGTCTAAGCTCAATTTTGATATAAAAAATAGAATTATTTCATCTACAGAAGCTCTTAACTTAACAGAGATTCCAAAAAAACTAATCATAATTGGAGGGGGAATAATCGGATTAGAGTTGGGTTCTGTTTTTAATAGATTAGGAAGTAAAGTTATCATCATAGAAAACATGAATCAAATCATATCAAATATGGACGATTCTTTAAGTCAAGAAATGCGAAAAATATTAGAAAAATCTTCTATTCAAATAGAAACTTCTTTATCTATTACCAATATATTTAAAGAAAATCATGAAGAAGTATCTGTTTTTGCTAAAAATCATCATAATGGAAAAGAAGTTAAATTTATAGGAAATTATTGTCTTTTATCAATAGGAAGAAAACCATATACAAAAAACTTGGAATTAGAAAAGATCCAAATTAAAATCGATGAAAAAGGATTTATACTCGTTGATGATAATTTGCAAACTTCTATTAATAACATATATGCTATCGGAGATGTTATAGGAGGAAAAATGTTAGCACATAAAGCTGAAGAAGAAGGTCTATATGTAGCAGAACATATAGTGGGACAAAAACCGAATAAATTAAACTATGATTTAATCCCATCGATAATTTATACTTATCCTGAAGTATCTAGTATTGGGAAATCAGAAAATGAAATTAAAAAAGATAAAATAGAATATAATGTAGGTATTTTTCCTATGAAAATCTTAGGAAGAGCTCGTACTAGTGGCTGTACAGACGGTTTTTTAAAAATGATTTCTCACAAAAAAACAGATGACATATTAGGAGTTCATATAATAGGAGATCATGCTGCTGATATGATTATGGAAGCATCTGTAGCTATGGAATTTAAATCATCTTCAGAGGATATATATAGAATATGTCATCCTCATCCTACTTTTAGTGAAGCATTCAAAGAAGCAGCTCTATTAAATTTTGAAAATCGTTCTATACATATGTAAATATTTTTAACTAACACCAAAGAATAGTTTTTTTCCCTATTTTTTTTAGAAAATCATTGGTTTTTTCAAAATGTTTAGATCCAAAAAATCCCATATGAGCAGAAAAAGGAGATGGATGTGATGTTTTTAAAATGTAATGATTATGAAAAGAATTAATTAAAGATATTTTTCTTTGAGCATATTTTCCCCACAGAAGAAAAACAATATTTTTTTTTCTATTAGAAATAGTTCGTATTATTTGATCTGTAAAAAATTCCCATCCTATATTTTTATGAGATAAAGGATAATCTTTTCTAACTGTTAATATTGAATTTAACAATAGGACTCCTTGTTTCGCCCAATGAATCAAAGATCCACTAGTAGGATATAAATTTTTTTTATCATTATTTAAACAATTATTTACTTCTGTAAATATATTTTTTAACGAAGGAGGAAAAGGAAGCCCATCAGAAACCGAAAAACAAAGACCATCAGCTTGATTTTCTTTATAATAAGGATCTTGTCCTATAATAACTACTTTTAATTTTTTAAAAGAACAATATTTGAAACAAGAAAATATATTTTCTTGTTTAGGAAAACAAACAAAATGATTATACTCGATTCTAAGAATATTTAATAATTTGATAAAATAAGATTTATGATATTCATTTTTTAAGAACATTTTCCAATGAAAATTCACATTTGATTTCTCTCCTAGCATAGCATATTTATAATATTACGATTAACTAAGATTTCCATGCAAAAAATTCTTTTTTTTTAAAAGGTCCTTTTTATTTTCATAATTTTTTGTATCCGGTATACAACATTGAACTGGACAAACTATAATACATTGTGGTTCTTCATAAAACCCTACGCATTCTGTGCATTTTTCAGAAACAATAAAATATATATCTTTTTTTTTAGGTTCTTGAAATATGGTTGGATCCAATATTTCATTCTTTTTCAAAGAAGTTCCATCTGACATTCTCCATTTTTTTCCTCCTTCATAAATTGCTTGATTCGGACATTCGAGTTCACAAGCCCCACAATTGATACATTTTTCTGTAATTTCTATGGACATAGAATTTGAAAAAATTAAAAACTATGATTAAAACTTTCGATAAGTTAGGATGTTTCTTAAGAGAAGTTAAGAAATTTTATACACATGATAAATATATTTCCAAAAATTTTTTAAAATTTTTTCCTTTTTTTCAAAAAATTATAAAAAAAATAACTATAGAAAATAATTGGTTTAGAATAGAGGATTTATTAATAACTTTTGATCAATGGGGAGAAACTCTTAAAAAAGAAAAGTTAGAATGTTGGATTAACAAATACTCCTTTCTTATTGCAAAGAAATCTAAAAAAATTCTTGTTATTATGCCTGGAAACATTCCTATGGTGGGATTTCATGATTTTCTGTGTGTGCTTTTATCAGGACATAAAATCATAATTAAATTATCTAAAGAAGATAATTTATTAATTCCATTTTTATGTAGAATAATAATACATGAAAAACCCATATTGAAAAATATGATAAAATTTACAAATAACGTTTTTTATGAAGAATTTGATTATGTAATAGCTACGGGAAATAATAATACAGCCCGTTATTTTGAATATTTTTTTAGAAAATACCCTATATTACTCAGAAAAAGTAGAACATCTGTTTCTGTATTACAAGGAGATGAAACAGAAGAGGAATTGATTTCTTTAAATCAAGATATATTAACTTATTCAGGAAGGGGATGTAGAAACGTAGGTAAGATATTTATACCTTATGGATATGATGTTCATTTGATTTTAAGGAAATCATTTATATCCGAATATATTACAAAAAACTACAAGTATACAGATAATTATAGATATTATCTATCCATTTATATTATGAATGAAGTTTCTTTTCAAAGAAATCATTTTGTTCTTTTCAAAGAAGAAAAAAATGATCATAGTCCAATATCTGTAGTTTATTATGAATTTTATGAAAACTTAAATCAAGTAAGAAAAATAATTTTAGAAAAAAAAAACCATATACAATGTATAGTATCTAAAAATTTTTTAGAAAAAGAAATTCCTTTTGGAAAAACACAACATCCGAAATTAGAAGATTATGCAGATGAAATTGATACAATTGAGTTTTTGACTGGATACTTCAATATGAATTGATCTTTATCAAGATCAATTTTCTTTGAAATTATTCCTTTTATTTTAGGTGCTTTCAGTCCACTTTTTAATATTTTTTGGCACATGAAAATACGGCATTCATCCCAAATATTTTCTTTTATAAAATTTTCTAGGGTTTTTTTTCCTCCTTCTACTATTAATGATAATATTTTTTTTTTATATAAAAAATTCAATATTTGATTTATTATTTTTTCTTCAAAAGAAATTTGAATATACTCTATATTTTTTCGGTTTTTTTGGTATTTTTCTGTAAATACAATAGTGTGTTGTGAACTATCCAAAATAAAATAAGAATTAGAGATGCTTAGTTTTTGATCAATAAAAATTCTAACAGGGTTTTTTCCGAACCATTTTCTAACATTTAATTTTGGATTATCGTTCAACACAGTTTTTTTTCCTACTAAAATTCCATCTTCTTCAGATCTCCATTTATGATTTAGTTGCCTAGCATATATTCCACTGATCCAATTATCTTTTTTATTTTCTGAATATATAAAACCATCATTACTTTGTGCCCATTTTAATATGATAAAAGGACGCTTTTTTTCATAAAAAGTAAAAAAACGTTTATTTAAGACCCGACATTGATCTATTAAAACATTTTCTATAACTTCAATTCCATATTTTTTTAATTTTTTAATGCCTAATCCTTTGACCTTATCACAAGGATCTTGTATCCCCACTACTACTCTTGGAATATTTTTTCTAATTATCAAATCAACACAAGGAGGAGTTTCTCCAAAATGTACACATGGTTCTAAGGTTACATATAAAGTACAATCGAGAAATAAGCATTTATTTTTTATATTATTAATAGCTAAAAATTCAGCATGATACATTCCTTTTTTATAATGACATCCTTCTGATAAAACAAACCCATTTCTTTCTATTACACATCCAACCATAGGATTAGGAGATGTAAGTCCTAATCCATTTTTAGCTATCTGTATAGCTCTTTTCATAAAAATTTCTTTATATTTCATGAATTTGATTTTTCCATATATTCCAAGACTCCTCTGCTTGAATATATAACATTTCTAATCCATTTTTGATTAAAGCTCCTTTTTTTTCTGCTTTTTTTAAAAACAAAGTTTTATTAGGATTATAAACTAAATCATAAAAATAATGTTCAGAAGAAATATATTGATAAGGTAAAGATGGACATGAATTTATATTAGGATATGTTCCTACAGGAGTGCAATTGATGATAATTTTGTATTCTTTTAATAAATTTTGATTTATATCTTCATAAACTAAAAAACTTTTTTTTCTTTTTCTAGAAACATATTGATATGAAATTTGCAATTTTTCCAAAACAAATGAAATTGTTTTAGAAACTCCTCCCGTTCCTAAAATTAATGCTTTCAAATTTCTTTTATTTTCAAATTGATTTAAATCTTTTTTAAAAGAATACTCAAATCCTAAAACATCTGTATTAAACCCAGTTCTACATTTATTGTGAATTTTTACTACATTTACGGATCCTATAGATTTTGCTTTAGGCATAATTTTAGTTAAAAAAGGAATAATACTTGTTTTATAAGGAATTGTCACGTTACACCCTTTCAAATAAGGATTTTGAAAAACAAACAATACATTTTCTATTCTGGGAATATCAAAAATTTCATAATTTACATTGATGATAGACTCATTTTTGAATTTTTCTATAAAAAATCTTTTGGAAAAAGAATATTTAATATCTCTTCCTATCAGTCCATAAATTTTTGTTTTTTCATGTTCCATAAAAAAAAATCTATTCTTCTTTTTTCAATTTCATACGTTCTCTATATTTTGCTTTTAATATTTCATTTCTTCTTCCTTCAGAAGGTTTTATATATTGTTGTTTTTCTCTAAATTCTTTTAGAATACGAGTTTTATCAAATTTTTTTTTACATTTTTTTAAAGCTTTATCAATTGATTCTCCTTCTCTAACAGTAGTAATTAAGATCATAATAAATAGTTCTTGTGGACACTATCGGATTTGAACCGATGACCTCTACTCTGTCAAAGTAGCGCTCTAAACCTACTGAGCTAAATGTCCTTTAAAATCAACAAAATTAAGTATTTTTTGATATATAATGGATTATAATTTACTTTTTTATGTCCTGTAATATTCTAAAAAAATCTATAAAATATTTAAAAGGATTAAGTTTAAGAAAAGCTTATTTATTTAATACTGAATTAAATCTTTATACATATGAAGACTTACTTTCTTTTTATCCTAAGGCATACATGCATATATACACACTAAAAAATATATCAGAATTATCAAACAACAATAATAATTTTGTCCAAATACTAGGAAAAATAACTAAGATTGAAGAAATAAATTATAAAAATAAAAAAGGAAAAATGTTGATAGCATATCTGGCAGATCAAACAGGTATTATTGAGTTAATTTGGTTTCGAAAAAATAATTTTATAAGAAATATAACAAAAAATGTTACAGTAATAGTTTCCGGTAAAATTAAATACTTTCAAAATAAAATTCAAATTGTTCATCCAAATATTAAAGAATTCCAATCTTCTTCTTCAGTAAAGAATCATTCTATATTTCCTGTTTATTATATTCCTAAAAATTTAAAAGAAAAAGGAATAAATAATTCTTTTATGATCAATTTGTTACAAAATCTTATAAAAGAGTCAAAAAATGACATAAATGAATTTTTTTTTCAAAACTTTATTAATAAAAAATTAATGTCAAGAAAAAAAGCTTTAATTCAAATTCATTTTCCAGAATCTTTAGATTCTTTATCACAAGCTCAACATTCTTTAAAATTTGAAGAATTATTTCTATTAAAACTCTTTTTTTTATCTAAAAAAGAAATAGCACACAGTTCTCCTTTTACAAAATTAGGGAAGAATTTTCATAATTTTTATAAATATTTTCTACCTTTTACTCTAACAGAAGAACAAAAAAAGGTATTTAAAGAGATATGGAATGATTTAAAAAAACCTATTCAAATGAATAGACTATTGCAAGGAGAAGTAGGATGTGGAAAGACTATCATAGCTATGTTATCTATGCTTGTGGCTTTAGATAATGGATTTCAATCTTGTTTAATGGCTCCTACTGAAGTTTTAGCTATACAACATTATTATTATATAAAAAAAATGTTTTCAAAAATTGGAATTAAAATATCGTTATTAACAAGTTCTATTTCTGATTCTATACGAAAATCTCTCTATCATGAAATATTAACAGGAAAAATATCTATTGTAATAGGGACACATTCTTTAATTCAAGAAAAAGTTCAATTTCAAAATCTTGGATTAGCTATCATAGATGAAGAACAACGTTTTGGAGTAGAACAAAGAGAAAAAATTTGGAAAAAAGATAATAAGCCTCCTCATATTCTAATTATGACAGCAACTCCTATTCCTAGAACCTTAGCTAAGATTATTTATCATGATTTGAATATTTCTATTATAAAAAAACTGCCTTTAGGAAGAAAACCTATTAAAACTATTCATTTTTGGAATAAAAATCGAGATGATGCTTTTCAAATAGTAAAAGATCAAATTTTAAAAGGAAGACAAGTTTATATTATATATCCAACCATAAATACTTCTTTGAAATATAAAAACTTAATGAAAGGATATCAAGAAATCAAAGAAAAATTTAAAAATTTGGAAAATGAAATTGGAATTTTGCATGGAGAAATGAATTTTCAAGAAAAAAATATACAAATTAACCGATTTTTACGCGGAAAAACTAAAATTTTAATAGCAACTACAGTTATAGAAGTAGGGGTCAATGTACCTAATGCATCAGTCATTCTAATAGAAAATGCAGATTTTTTCGGATTATCTCAATTGCATCAATTAAGAGGAAGAGTAGGAAGAGGAATTCATAAAAGTTATTGTATTCTTATTACTGACAAAAAAATCAGTGTAGAAGGTTTTTTAAGAATTAAAAAAATGTGTGAAACAAATAAAGGATTAGAAATTGCTAAAGAAGATCTAAAATTACGTGGTGGTGGGGATTTAATAGGAACTAAACAAAGTGGAAAAAATTATTTCCGTATTGTAAATCTGATTAAGGATTATAAATTAATCAAAGAAGTTTTTCCAATTACTAAAATTTTTTTGAAAAAAAATCCTAATTTTTTAAATGATATGAAAACAAGAAATATTATTTATGAATACTATAAAAATAAATGGAAAATTTGTAAATAAATAAGTGATGATTATATGAATTCTCTAAATAGCTTTCAACGTAAAATTATGGAAACTATTAATGGGCCTATACTAGTTATTGCTGGAGCAGGATCAGGAAAAACTCGTGTCATTACACACCGTATT
This sequence comes from Blattabacterium cuenoti, assembly GCF_014251315.1. NCBI lineage: Bacteria > Pseudomonadati > Bacteroidota > Flavobacteriia > Flavobacteriales > Blattabacteriaceae > Blattabacterium > Blattabacterium cuenoti. The sequence goes on from NZ_CP059185.1 coordinate 505,213, forward strand.
GTTCATATGATTCAAGAGATAGGAATATCTCCTTCTAATATATTGGCTTTGACTTTCACCAAAAAGGCTGCTAACGAAATGAAAAATCGTATTTCTAACATGATGACGAATCAAATAAATTTTGATCAAATAACACTAGGAACTTTTCATTCTGTATTTTCCAGTCTTTTAAGAAAAGAATCCCATTGGTTAGGGTTCAAATCAAATTATACTATTTATGATCATAAAGATTCAGAAAATGTTATAAAAAAAATATTAAAAGAGGTAGATATAAATACATCCTTGAATTATAAAGAAATAAGAATAAAAATTTCGGAGTACAAAAACAATTTGTATTATTTTAATAAAGAATTGGAAGATAAAAAATTAGATTTTTTTACTAAGATCTATAAATCTTATATAAAGCGTTGTTTTCAATCGAATGCGTTAGATTTTGATGATATATTACTTCATACCAATTACTTGTTTTTTTATTTTCCAAATATACTTAAAAAGTACCAAAAAAAATTCAAATATATATTAATTGATGAATATCAAGATACTAATTTATCTCAATACACCATCATAAAAAATTTAGTTTCTAAACACAAAAACCTTTTTGTAGTAGGAGATGACGCTCAAAGTATTTATTCTTTTCGTGGAGCTAATATTTCAAATATTTTAAATTTTCATATTGATTATAAAAATGCTAAAATTTTTCGTCTTGAACAAAATTATCGTTCTACTAATCATATAGTGCAAGCCTCTAATAGCATTATTTCTTTTAATAAAAATCAGATATTTAAAAAAATATGGACAAATAATGAAAAAGGAGAAAAAATAAGAATATATTGTGCTTCTTCTGAATTAGAAGAAGCACAATATATTGCTTCTTCTATTCTTTCAATAAAAAATAAAACAAATTTACGATATGAAAATTTCGCTATTCTTTACAGATCAAACAGACAATCACATATTATAGAATCTTCATTAAAGAAAAAAAAGATTCCATATCGGATATATGGATCTATTTCACTTGAAAATAGAAAGGAAATTAGAGATTTTTTAGCTTATCTTAGAGTTATTGTAAATCCAAATGATGAAGAATCTTTATTACGTATTGTAAAAAAAGGAAACCAAAAAATAGTAAAAAACATATTAAGTTTATCTAAAAAAAAAGAAAACACAGTTTACGATATAATAAAAAATATTGAAAATTATCAATCCTTATTAAGGATAAATAACAAGACAAAAAATAGACTTATCAATTTAACTTACGCAATAGAAAAGTTACATATTAACGTAAAACAAGATAATGCATATATCATAGCAAAAAATGTAGTAAGTTTTTTATTAAAAGAAAACTATAAAAATTATAATTATGAAGATTTTCAATATATACTTGATAATATATTTCAATACGTTAAAGAACAAAAAGAATTAAAAGATAATGGAGATACAAGTTTATTTGGTTTTTTACAGTGTTTTTATTTGGAAATAAATGATGATATCAATGATGAAGAAGATGAAAAAAATAAAGTTTCATTAATGACAGTTCATTTATCCAAAGGATTAGAATTTTCCATTGTTTTTATTACAGGATTAGAAGAGAATTTATTCCCATCAAAATCTGATTTTGAAAATCAGTTCAAAATAGAGGAAGAACGTCGTTTATTTTATGTTGCTTTAACTAGAGCTCAAAAAGAAGCAATTCTAACTTATGCAAAATATAGATTTATATGGGGGAAAAAAAAAGAAAATACTCCTAGTCGTTTCATTAACGAACTTAATAAAAATTTCATTAATATAGAAAATTATGAATATATACCAGAAAAAAAAGAAATTCATTCTTTGAATCATGAAGATAAAAATTCTAAATGTTTAGAAATCAAAAAAGGAATAAAAGTTTTTCACAAAAATTTTGGAGTGGGAACTATTGTAAAATTACAAAATCAAAATCAAATAGCTTTAATAAAATTTCAAAAATCGGGAGAAAGAAGAATTTTGCTCAAATTAGATAAACTTGTTATTTACTCATAACAATAATTTATGGATGATTCAAAAAAAATTAAATTAAATTTTTATTTACAAAAAATAATTTGTTTTGTAGCAATTGTTTTATTTTTCATAAAATTAATCACTTGGCATATTACTTCTTCACTTTCTATATTTAGTGATGCGATGGAAAGTTTAATTAATATCATTAGTGGTTTTATTGGATTATGCAGTCTTTATATATCATCTTTACCTAAAGATCAGAATCATCCGTATGGACATGGTAAGATAGAATTTATATCAACAGCTATAGAAGGTGTTTTAATTTCTATAGTAGGAATTACTATTTTTATAAATACTTTTATACGTATTAAATATAACATGCATGAAATTCTTTTCTCAAGATTAGATTATGGTCTTTTTTTAATGTCTTTTACCGGTATTATCAATTATTTTTTAGGATTTTTAGCTTGTAAGATAGGACATAAAAACGGAGCTTTAACATTAGTGGCTAGTGGCAAACATCTTCAAATAGATACTTATTCTACTTTTGGAATAGTTGTAGGATTAATTTTATTAAATATTACCAAATGTGCATGGATAGACCCTATTATTTCTATTATTTTTTCATCCGTAATTTTGTATACAGGATTCAAATTATTGAGAAATGCTACAGCTGGTATCATGGATGAATCTGATAAAAAACTTTTAAAAAAATTATCCTTCTATCTAAACGAAAATAGGGATATTCATTGGATCGATCTTCATCATTTAAAAATCATTAAATATGGAAGTGCATTGCATATAGATTGTCATTTAATTGTTCCATGGTTTTTTAATATAAAAGAAGCTAATCAGGAAGTAAAAAAGTTAACTCAACTAACTAAAAATGAATTTGGATCTAAAGTAGAATTATCGGTTCACGTTGAAGCTTGTTCTAATAAGCATTGTACATTTTGTTTTAACCATTTTTGTAAAGTAAGAAAAAACATCTTTCAAAAAAGAATTCTTTGGACTTTGGATAAAATATCTTATTACAACAATAATACTAAATTTTAAATAGATATTATGGAATACAACACTAATCGTTTCAAATTGGTGATACCAGAATATGGGAGAAATATTCATAAAATGATAGATTACGCCATACAAATAAAAAATAGAAAAAAAAGAAATCAATGTGCATGGGGTATTATAAAATTAATGACAGGTTCTGTTCATCCTAAATTTCAAAAGTCAATTCCTTATTTTCAACATAAACTATGGAATCAGTTATTTATTATGTCTAAATATCAATTAGATATTGATACTCCCTTTCCTAAACCGAATCCAAAAGAAACCTATAAAATTAATTTTTGTAACAAAAAAGTAGTATATCCTGAATACTTAACTAAGTTTAGATATTATGGAAAAATAATAAGAAATATGATTCACGCAGCAATACGTTGCAAAGATACGCAAAAAAAAGAAGGATTATTTTATGCAATAGCTAATACCATGAAAAAAAATTATTTAAGATGGAATAAAAGTATGGTGGAAGATGACGTTATTTTTAAAGATTTAAAAGAACTTTCAAAAGGAAAAATATGTTTGATGAAAAATACAGATTCATTATTACAATGTTCTCATATTTTGAGATATAAAAAAAAATATTACTAAAATAGTAATAATGGGGACTTTCAAAATAAAAGGAGGATTATCTTTAAAAGGAGAAATTCAACCACAAGGGGCAAAAAATGAATCTTTACAGGTATTATGTGCTGTATTATTAACTTCAGAAAAATTGAGAATAAAAAATATTCCAGAAATAGGAGATGTTAAATGTTTAATGCAAATTCTTAAAGATTTAGGAGTTTTAATAAAAAAAAATGGAATTGGAGATTATACTTTTCAAGCAAAAAATATAAACACTGAATATTTAAATACAAAAAGATTTCGTGAATATGGAAAATCTATAAGAGGATCAATCATGATTGCAGGGCCTTTACTTGCTAGATTTGGAAAAGTTCGTATTCCGATTCCTGGAGGAGATAGAATAGGGAGGCGACGTTTAGATCCTCATTTAACAGGATTAAGATTATTAGGAAGTAATATACATTATTATAATGAATCCAAATATTTTGATTTACGTATAACTAAAAATAGTTTAACTGGAGAGTATATTTTAATGGAAGAAGCTTCTATAACGGGTACAGCTAATGTTATTATGGCTTCTACTTTAGCTAAAGGAAAAACTACTATTTATAATGCAGCTTGTGAACCTTATATTCAACAATTATGTAAATTATTAAATAAAATGGGAGCAAAAATTAAAGGAATAGGATCTAATTTAATTAATGTAATTGGAGTTAAAGAATTAGGAGGATGTGATCACACCATATTGCCTGATATGGTGGAAATAGGGAGTTGGATCGGGTTAGCTGCTATTACTTGTTCTGAAATTAGAATTAAAAATGTTAGTTGGAAAAATTTAGGAATCGTTCCTTATACATTTCAAAAAATGGGAATTAAATTAGAAAAAGATAAAGATAACATTTATATCCCATCACAAAAATCTTACCAAATTAAAAAATCATTAAATAATGCAATATTAACAATATCCGATGCTCCATGGCCTGGACTAACTCCAGATTTATTAAGCATTTTAACTGTAGTAGCCACTCAAGCTAAAGGAAGTGTTTTAATTCATCAGAAAATGTTTGAAAGCAGATTATTTTTCGTAGATAAACTCATTGAAATGGGAGCTCAAATCATATTATGTGATCCTCATAGAGCTACTGTTATAGGACTAAATCATAAATCTTCTCTAAAAGGATCGATATTAAATTCTCCCGATATAAGAGCAGGAATTTCTCTTCTTATAGCAGCTCTTTCTGCTAAAGGAACTAGTATTATTAAAAATATAGAACAAATAGATAGGGGATACGAAAATATAGATCAAAGACTACGTCTTTTGGGAGCAGATATTCTAAGAACAAAATGATTAAAAATTCAAGTTTTTATACTTTTACAAAAAAATGAGATATTTTTTGCTATGTATGAAACATGTGTTTTATTTCAAAATCATATAACTTTATCATAGAACTTTATATGTCGTTTAAATAGATAAATTGAATGAAAAAGATCAGAAAAAAATAATAATGAAAAATTATGGACAAATTTGAATATATAACTAAAGAAGGATTAGAAAAATTAAAAAAAGAAATAGAAAGACTAGAAAACATAGAACGTCCAAAAATATCCATGCAAATAGCGGAAGCTAGAGATAAAGGAGATTTATCAGAAAACGCAGAATATGATGCGATAAAAGAAGCTCAAGGTTTTTTAGAAATGAATATAGCTAAGTTAAAAAAAAAATTATCCAACGCACGGATCATAGATGAATCACAAATTAATAGAACTAGAGTTTCTATTCTTTCCACTGTGAAAGTAAAAAATTTAACCTATGGAGGAGAGCAAATATATACCTTAGTTCCAGAGGGAGAAGCAGATTTAAAATTAGGAAAAATATCTATAAATACACCTATATCAACAGGATTACTTGGAAAACAGGTAGGTCAAATAGCTCATATTAAGTTGCCTAATAAAATGATACTTGATTATGAAATTTTAGAAATAGCATTTAGTGAATAGCAATATATTTCAAAAAATAATTAATAATGAAATTTTAGCTTATAAAATAGCGGAAAATTCAGATCATTTAGCTTTTTTAGATATTTATCCTATAAAAATAGGACATACTTTAGTAATACCGAAAAAAAGTGATAGAGATAAAATTTTTTCTTTATCGGAAAAAGAATTTATCTCTATTATGTCTTTTACAAGAAAAATAGCTATAGGAATAGAAAGAATCATTCCTTGCAATCGTGTAGGTATATTTGTGATGGGTTTTGAAATTCCTCATGTGCATATTCATTTAATTCCTATGGATAAAGAAAGTGATGCAAATTTTTCTAAAAATAGAATGGTTTTATCTTCAAAAAATTTTCAAATTTTGTCAGAAAAAATAAAAAAATGTATTCAAAAAATATAAAAAAAATAATTTTAATGATTACAATGAAATAGAATTTTTAACCCTTTTATAGTGTGTAATTTGTCTTTTATATGAATTTTTTTTGTCAAAGGTGTATATATATGAGAAAGTCCTCCGGTAGCAATAACAAAACAATTTGTTTTCAACTCTTGATTCACTCTATTTATTAAACCTTCTACCATACTTAAATACCCATATATAATTCCACTTTGAATACATGTTTCTGTATACTGTCCTAATATACTAGTAGGCTTTTTTAATTCAATTTGTGATAATTGAGCTGTATTCCCAATTAACGCTATTAAAGAACTGTTAACTCCCGGAGCAATAATAACACCTTTAAGTTTTCCATATTTATCTGTACAAGTTAAACTTAATGCAGTTCCAAAATCTACTACTAAAGTGGTATTTTTATTATTGTATAATGTGTATGCAGCTATAGCGTTAGCATACAAATCTGTACCTAACTGATGAGAGTGATGTTTCACAGGAGAAACTGAATTTCTATCAACAATAATAGGTTTTATTTTATGTATTTCATATAAAGATTGTTCCACAATATTTGTAAGAGTAGGAACAACTGATCCAATCACAATATTTTGTATAAATTTATAAAAAATACCATACTGTTGATAGATATTTCTAAATAAGAAAATATATTCATCTAGAGATCTATGTGGAGTACTATTAATAATCCACGAACAATTGCATTCTAAATTAGAATTATTATCAAATAGTCCAAAACGAAGACTAGAATTTCCAATGTTTATTGTTAATAACATGATTCATCTCATTTTTGAATATTAAAAACGTATTTTGAATCAAATAATTGTTATTCTGCAATTTCATATTATAATATATAATAATAGTATAATATATATCATATGACTAATATTTGTAAAATAAATTTTAAAATAAAAGGAAAAGGAATTCCTATAGTATTATTACATGGATTCATGGAAAGTTTAGATATATGGAATTATATATATTGCAGTATTTCTAATAAATATAGAGTTATTTTAATTGATTTTCCAGGTCATGGAAAAAGTATTTTAACGTTAGAAGAAAATACAATTTTTACGATGGAAAAAGCTGCAAAGCTTGTTAAAGAAATTTTAGAAAAAGAAAATATACAAAAAGCTGTTTTTGTGGGACATTCTATGGGGGGATATGTTTCTTTAGCTATGGCAGAAAAATATCCAGAAATGTTTTTAGGTTTATGTTTACTACATTCTACAACAGAATCAGATACACTTGAAAAAAAAAAGGTACGTATTCATTCTATTCAATTGGCTATTAACAATTATCCATTATTTATATCCACAAGTATAAAAAAATTGTTTGATTGTAAAAAATTATCTTCTTTACAAGAAGAAATTTTTTTTACAAAAAAAATTGCTTCATATACTTCTATTCAGAGTATTATTTCTTTTTCAAAAGGAATGTTAATACGAAAAAATAGAAAATTTTTGCTAGAAACAACTAAATTTCCAAAATTATATATAGCTGGTTTATACGATTTAATTCTTGACATAAATAAAATCTATAAAGAAACTAAAAACGGAAATAAAACTTATTTTGTTGCAATACCTACAGGTCATATGGGGCACATAGAAAACCCTAAAGAAGTAATAAAAATATTAGAAAATTTTATAAATTTTTCTATTCTTTCTTATAGTATATAAACATAAATTTTATGAATAAAAAAAAATTACGTGAAAAATATTTTCATATGAGAAAGTCTATTCCTCAAAAGGAAATTTCAAGAATGAGTTATGAAATTTTTTTCCAATTAAAAAAAATATTTTTTATTTGGAAAAAAACATATTATCACATTTTTTTGCCCATATATGAATATAAAGAAATAGATACATTTATCATGATTAATTTTTTACTCAAGATAGGAAAATGCGTTACGATCCCCTGTTCTAATTTTCGTGAGTTATCTATGGATAATTGTTTATTTCATAATAATATTATTTTAAAAAAAAAAAAATATGGGATTTTAGAACCTATTCCTATACATAAATACACTGTTTCAATCTCTCTTATTGATGTAATATTTATTCCTTTATTAATATTTGACTTAAAAGGTTATAGAGTAGGTTACGGAAAGGGCTTTTATGATAGATTTATCTCTTCATGTGAAAAAAAGGCTATTAAAATAGGTTTAAGTTTTTTTCCTCCCATAGGAGAAATTAAAAATATACATAAAAACGACTTATCAATAGATATAGGAATTACTCCCAATCATATTTTTTTCTTTGAAAAATTTAAAGGAAAACTTTGAAAATATCCCAAATGATGATAAACATCATAATTAAACTAATTATGAAAAATCCGTAAACAGTGCAACGTTCAATAATTTCTTCATTTATTTTCTTTCTTGTTATCATTTCTATCATGATAAATAATATATAACCCCCATCTAATGATGGAATGGGAAATAAATTTAAAAAAGCTAACCAAATGGATAAAGTAGCAGTTAAAGTCCAAAAAATATCCCAATTCCATTTAGATGGAAATTCTTTAGCTATGGAAAAAAGACTCCCTATTTGTTTATAAGCTTTAGTTTCTATATGAAAAACATTTTTAAAAAAAAAGATTTGATTTTTTAAAACATACCAAGCTTTTTTTATTCCATGAGGAATGCTTTCAAAAAAAGAATAATTCTTTTTTTCCAATAAAAAAATTTGATCTAAATCCATAAAATTCTTTAAATAAATTCCTAAAATTCCTTTTGAATTCAGGAAAATTTCTTTTTGAATAAGTTTTCCATTTCTATTAATGGATATTAATATGTTCTCATTTTTATATTTTGATAATAAATCCTTTAATTGATCAGAAAACAGGACAAATTCAGAATTTATGGCTAATATTTCATCATTATTTTTTAATCCATACTTTTCTGCTTCAGAATTTTGGATCACATAATTGATTATAGGAGGAACGCGAGGTTTAATAAAAAAATTAAACTCTTTCCTATCAAAAAGGAATTTTTTCTTGTTATTATTTAATGATAATTTGATAATATTACCCATACGATCTACAGTAATAGAATTTCCAAAAATAATTTCTTTAGAAATATCATTGAAGTATGGAATATATTTATCGTTTACGAATAAAATTTTATCTCCATTTTTTAATCCTATTTTTTCTCCTAAAGAATCAACTTCTATTCCGTATTTAACATTTTTTGTAGGAAGATAAGTTTCTCCATATTTAAACAATAAAAAAGTAAAAATTAAAACGGATAATAATATATTAAAAAAAATGCCTCCAGAAATGATTAATAATCTTTTTATTGATGATTTAGAGCGAAATTCCCAATTTTTAGTTTGATTTTCTGATTTGTCATCCATCATCATTCCAGACATTTTAACATATCCTCCTAAAGGAAGCCAGCCTATTCCATAAATAGTATGTCCTATCTTTTTTTTTAAAAGAGAAAACCAAGGGTCAAAAAATAAAAAAAATCTTTCAACTCTTACTTTAAATACCTGAGCTATAATAAAATGACCTAATTCATGGACAACAACTAATATAGAAATGCTAAGTAGCAATTGTATAGATCTAATTAAAATTGATGACATTTCTCAAATTTAAAAAATATAAATTTAAACCTTTATTCCAAAATAAAATATATTTTGAATTTATCTAATCTTAAAAAAGGAGAAAAAGGAGTTATTAAAGGATATAAAAATGATAATTTTCCCATAAAATTATTAGAATTAGGAATTTTACCTGGTGTAAAATTCGAAATTATTTTTGTTTCTATTTTTTATGATCCATTATGTATAAGCTATGATCAATCTTGCTTAGCTTTACGAAAAAAAGAAGCTGAAAATATTATAATAGAACCTATTATCAACAAAAAATAATGCAAAAAATTAAATTAGCGCTTGTTGGAAATCCAAATGTAGGAAAAACTTCTTTGTTCAATAAATTAACTGGACTTAACCAAAAAGTTGGAAACTATATAGGAGTTACAGTAGACAAAAAAATAGGATATTTTCATTATGAAAACATATGCTATCAAATTATAGATCTTCCTGGAACTTATAGTATATATTCTTCATCTGAAGATGAAGAAATAGTTAGCAGATTGCTAAACAATATAAATGATTTAGATCACCCAGATAAAATTATGGTAGTAGCAGATTCTTCAAATCTGAAGAAAAGTCTTCTTTTACTTAGACAGATACAAGATTTAGGATTTCCTGTTCTTTTTGTATTAAATATGCTTGATGAAGCAGAAAAAAAGGGAATATTCATTAATGTAGAAAAACTAAAAAAATTTCTTATAACAGAAATTGTCTTGATTAACGCAAGAAAAGGAATTGGTTTGAATGAGATTAAAAAAAAAATAAAAAACTTAAATCAAAAAACAAGAGAAACCTATTTTTTCAATCCAGGATTACATTATTCTCTTGCTATTAATGATGTAAAAAATAATTATAAAGTAAATACTTATCAAGCTTGGTACTATTTAGCTCATAATATAAAATTTTTAAAAGAAGACTGTTTATTATTATTAAATGAAATCAAAAAAAAATATAATATTTTTCCAAAAAGATTACAGATAAAGGAAATATTAGATAGATATGAAGAAATAGAAAAAATTTTATCAAAAACAGTTTATAAATTAATTTCAAATAAAGAAAAAAACTATTTAGAATTTTCTAAAAAAATAGATAATTGTTTAATAGTACACCCTTTTTGGGGTTATTTTATTTTTTTATTTTTTTTATTTTTCATTTTCCAATGTATTTTTTTTTGGTCAGAAATTCCCAAACAATTTATAGAATTTTTTTTTTCTTTTATACAAAAAAAATTAGTGAATGTTTACCCCGGTCCTTTAAATAATTTTTTTTTACAAGGAATATTACCTGCAGTAAGCACCATAATCTCTTTTATTCCACAAATCTCTATTTTACTATTTTTTCTTCTTTTTATGGAAGAAAGTGGTTACATAAGCAGAGTTATATTTTTAATGGATAGGATTATGCGTCCTTTTGGATTAAATGGAAAAAGTATTGTTCCTCTTATTTCTAGCATAGCTTGCGCTATTCCCGCAATTATATCAGCTCGACATATCGAAAATCCCAGAGATCGTTTAATTACTATTTTAGTAACTCCTTTTATGACCTGTTCTGCAAGATTACCTGTTTATACTTTAATTATATCTTTAATTATACCGGATAAAAGATGGTATTTCATTCAACTAAAAGGAATAGTGCTCATGTTGATGTATATTTTAGGAATTATATCCGCTTTGAGTGTATCAATAATTTTGCATCATTTCTTGAAAAAGAATTATAAAAGTCATCTTATAATGGAAATTCCTACCTATAAAATCCCTATGTTCAAAAACATATTGATTACTCTATGGATAAATCTGAAATCGTTTATTATAAATGCAGGAAAAATGATCTTATTGATTAATATACTGATTTGGGTTTTGGGAACTTTTGGCCCTTCAGAAAATTCATCGAAAAAAAATTTAATCATAAATATACAAAGAAAAGAATTATCTCATTCTTATTTGGGACTATTAGGAAAAAAAATGGAACCTGTAATTCATCCATTGGGATATGATTGGAAAATCGGAATAGGGTTGCTATCATCTCTTGTAGCAAGAGAAGTTTTTGTTAGTACTATGGCTTCTGTATACAGTATAGAGGAAAAAGAAAATTTTTTAAAGGAAAAAATGAAAAAAGAAATTTCCCCTAAAACTAAAAAACCTATTTATAATTTAGCAACAGGAATTTCTTTACTATTCTTTTATGCGTTTTCTATGCAATGTATGAGCACCTTATCCATAGTAAAAAAAGAAACAAAATCTTGGAAATGGCCAATAATACAGTTTTTTTTTATGACTTTATTAGCTTATATAGTTTCATTGTTAACATATCAAACATTAAAAAAATAAAATGTGTCAATATATTATAATAGGTTTATTTTTTTTATATTCAATTTTTTATTTACTTAAGAGATTATTAAATTTTTTTTGTGCAAAAAAAAATTTATGCAAGAAAAAATGTAATTGCAAATTATGAAATTTTTATTTATTCATTTTTTCAATTATAGAATTTTTAAATACATCGGATAAAGAAATCCCAACTTTTTTCAATTGTTTTGGAAAAATACTCTCTTCTGAAAGACCTGGAACTGTATTAATTTCTAAAAAAAAAGGTTCATCATTTACAATGATATATTCAGCTCTAGATATTCCTGATAAATTTAGGAAATTATATACTTTTTTTGCTATTTTTCGTATTTTATTCTCAATATTAGGTAATAATTTTGCCGGTGTGATTTCTTTAGATTTTCCAGAATATTTTGATTCAAAATCAAAAAAATCATTTTGACTAATTATTTCTGTTATTGGTAAAACAATAATTTCATTTTTAAATGAAAAAACACCTACTGAAACCTCTCTTCCTTTAAGAAAAGATTCTATAATAATTTCTTCATCTTCCAAAAAAGCTTTTTGTACTGCATCAAATAAATTTTTTTCTTCATAAACTTTACTGATTCCTAAACTAGATCCAGATCTGTTCGGTTTAACAAAACAAGGAAGTCCTACTTTGTTTAAAATTTTTTTGATACAAAAAACTTGATTTTTATTTAAAAAAAAAGATTCAGCAGTATTAATTCCAAAATATTTCAACAAAGTTAAACAATACTTTTTATTAAAAGTAACATTAGCATGATGAAAATTACATCCTGTATAAGGAATTTTTAATAGATCAAAATAAGCTTGTAATATTCCATCCTCTCCTGGAGTTCCATGTATAGCATTAAATACACAATCAAATTTTAGGTGTTTCATTCCGTAAACAGTAAAATCTTGTTTATTTATGATATATTCTTTATTTTTTTCATCTTTCATAAACCATTTATCTTTGAAAAGATATACCCGATAAGGATCAAATTCTTTCCTGCATAAGTTTTCGTAAACAACTTTTCCGCTTTTTAGTGAAATAATAGATTCTTTTGAATATCCGCCCATAATAACAGCTATTTTTTTCATGAATTATTTTTAATTTTATTGATTTCATTTTATTGGAATATTTATTTTTTTCATGAATTATTCAAAATATTTTGTAATATTCATCATAAATTTTTTAATTGCTGTATTGATTTTATATAAAATGACTCAACTGGCATTAAAATGGGTAGATATTTATACAAAACATGGTTCTTACGTTGTAGTTCCTGATTTGAGAGATTTGACTTTATCTCAATCTATATCTGTTTTAAAAAAATTAGGTCTTAAATACGATATAGATACATCACGTTATGATCCTAATTTTAGGATTAATCAAATTATTTCCTTTTCTCCAGAAGCTGGGGATCATGTAAAAGAAGGAAGACATGTATATATACAAGTGAATTCTAAATTCACTCAATCTGTTTTACCTAACATCATAAATAAAAACAAACAAATAGCAATAAAATTGCTTCATGCTAATCATATATCTGTTAAAGAAATCAAATATATTCATGACATGAATAAAGATACCGTTTTAAAAGTTTTATATAAAAAAAAACCTATTCAATTTGGATATAAATTTCCTATGATCCAAGATGGAATCACTTTGATCATTGGAAAAGGATATGAAAGGAATAATTTTGGAGTTCCTAATGTGATTGGAATGTCATTACATTCGGCTATTTATACTTTAAAAAATCAATCATTTCATGTTATTAATTTTTACTATGATCATAGTATAATAAATCCTTATAAAAACGCAAAAGTATATCGTCAAAAACCTGATCCTGGAACTATTCAAGATAAAAATAAATCTATTGAACTTTGGTTAACTTCAAAAGAATTGTTAGATCATTTAATTCAAGGAGAAGAAAAAGATTTTAAAAAACAAGAAGAAAAAATTCAAGGGGAAGAAAAAGATTTTAAAAAACAAGAAGAAAAAATTCAAGGGGAAGAAAAAAAGATAGAATCAGATTAGTTTAATGAAAAAAATTAAAATTATTGCAAATAAAAATCAAAAAGAAATTCGTATTGATAAGTTTTTGAAAAAAAATATACAAAATATTAGCAGAAATCAAATTCAAAAATTAACTTCTTTAGGAAAAGTTACAGTGAATCAAAATGATGTAAAAAAAAATTATAAGATAAAACCTTTGGATTTTGTAGAAATAGAAGTTTCTAATATTCCTATATTAGATTATTTAGAATATAGAAATATTATTGCAGAAAAAATAAATCTTGATATTGTCTATGAAGATCAAGATATTATTGTAGTTAATAAACCTGCAGGAATGGTGGTACATCCGGGATATGGGAATGAGAAAGGAACATTAATTCATGGAATTAAATATCATTTCCAAAATTCAAATTTAAATAATTTTGATTTATATAGAAGTGGATTAATTCATAGATTAGATAAAGATACATCAGGTTTATTAGTTTTAGCGAAAAATGAATATTCTAAAAAATATTTATTCCAACAATTTTACTCCAGAACCATTCAAAGAGAATATAGAGCTTTAATATGGGGAAATTTACTTGAAGAAAAAGGAATTATAACTGGTTTTATAGGAAGAGACCCTAAAAATAGAAAAAGAATGGCTATTTTTAGAAAAAATGAACCTTATAAAGGAAAATATTCTGTAACACATTACAAAGTATTAGAAAGATTTAAACATTTAACATATATTTCTTGTAATATAAAAACAGGAAAAACACACCAAATAAGGGCTCATTTTAAATATTTGGGTCATCCATTATTTCACGATTCTATTTATGGAGGAAATAGAATTTTTATGAAAAAAAAATGTTCAAATCAAAGTATAGAATTTTTGAAAACTTGTTTAAAAATATTACCCAGACAAGCTTTACATGCTATATCTCTTTCTTTTATGCATCCAAAAAATGAAAAATGTTATTTTTACTGTCCTATTCCTGAAGATTTTAAAATTGTTTTACAAAAATGTAGAAAAATTTTTTTATAATAAAGTTCCATGCAAAAGAAAACAAGATATAGAAAAATATATAATGAGTCCAACAACATCTACTAATGTAGCGACAAAAGGAGCTGAAGAAATAGCGGGATCTCCTCTTAATTTTTTAATGATAAAAGGCAACATTGAGCCACTTAATGTTCCCCACAATACCACTCCAATCAAGGATAAAAATACTGTAACTCCTACTAATATCCAATGAGATCCATAATTAAACAAATTGATTTTATGCCAAGCAATTACACGGATAAAACCTGTTAATCCTAAAATACTACCTAAAAAAAAGCCACAAATAATTTCTCTTCGCATCACGATCCACCAATCTTTTATTTTTACCTCCCCTAAAGACATTGCTTGTATAATTAAGCTTGCAGCTTGAGATCCACTATTTCCACCACTTGAAACAACTAAAGGAATAAACAAAGCAAGAACTACAGCTTTTTCTATAACACTTGAAAATTTTTGCATAACTGTAGTTGTTAACATTTCTCCTATAAACAATAAAATCAGCCATCCTGCTCTTTTTTTAATAAGTTTATATAAAGGAACGTTTAAATAAGATTGATTTAAAGCTTCCATTCCTCCTATTTTTTGAAAATCCTCTCTATAATTTTCATTTAAAACCCATAAAATATCATCTACAGTTACTATTCCTAATAAAAAATTCTGATCATCTATAACTGGAAGTGAAATTCTATTAGTCATAGAAAACATTTTATTAGCTTTTTCTTCCGAATCTGTAATATTTAAAGCTTCAACAGATAGACCATCTATTAAATCGTATACTTTTGTATTTGGATCTACTAATAAAAATTCTCGTATTTTTATATCATCTATTAGTTTCCCTTTTTGGTCTATGATATAGACGATTTCTATAACATCACTATTCTTGACCTCTTTACGAATATAATCTAAAACTTCTTGCACACTCCAAGTTTCTTGAACAGCAAGATAATATGGAATCATCAAACGACCTACACTATTTTTAGGATATCCTAGAGATACTAAAGTTTCACATTTTTCTTCTGGATTTAAATATTTAATTAAATCTTTCAAAACACTTTTTGGTAGATTTTCTAAAAAATAAACACGATCATTCACCGATAAATTATTTAATAATTCCATTTTTTTAATGGAAGACAAACCTTTTATAATTTTTTTTTTTATAGATAAATCTAATACTCTAAAAATAGAAATAGCTTTACGTAATTTTAACAAACTAAATATTTTTACAATATTATTAGGATTGTTATGAATAATTTTTATTAATCTATTTACAGTTTGATTATTTAGAAATTTATCGTTATTTAAATAATCTTGTTCCTCATTAAACATTTTTTATTTGTTTTTATAAAAATTTTTTGAGATAATAACATGATTGGATTCATTTTCGCAAAAAAATAAAGTAATTTTTATATTTTTCTGCAGAAAAAAATTAAAATTACGTAATAAAATCATTGTAATATATATGAATATGCATAGTTTTAAAAAAAACTAAAAATGGAATATAATTTTCGTGAAATAGAAAAACGTTGGCAAATATATTGGAAAAAACATAACGTTTTTCATACAAAAGAGAATGAAAAAATAAAAAAATACTACATTTTGAATATGTTTCCTTATCCTTCTGGAACAGGTCTTCATGTAGGACATTGTTTAGGTTATATAGCATCAGATGTTTATGCTAGATATAAACGAGCAGAAGGATATAATGTTTTAAACCCCATAGGATTTGATTCCTTTGGACTTCCTGCAGAACAATATGCTATACAAACAGGAAAACATCCTAACGATACCATTCGTGAAAATTCACGTAGATATAAAAAACAAATGAATAAAATAGGACTTTCTTTTGACTGGAATAGAAAATTATATACTAGTAATCCAAATTATTATCGATGGACTCAATGGATGTTTATTCAAATTTTTAATTCTTGGTATGATAAAAATAGTGAACAAGCTAAATCTATAGATATTTTAATTGAAGAATTTAATAAAAACGGAAATAATTTCATTAACGCAAACACTACGTCAAATTATAAATTCAATTCAAAAACATGGAATCAATTTAATCCATACGAAAAAGAATCTATTCTTTTAGATTACAGATTAGCTTTTTTATGTAAAAATACAGTTAATTGGTGTCCGGATTTAGGAACGGTATTAGCCAATGATGAAATAAAAAATGGAAAAAGTGAAAGAGGAGGATATCCAGTATACAAAAAAAAAATGTTACAATGGCATATAAGAATTTCTGCATATGCAGAAAGACTCATAAAAGGATTAAATCTTATTCATTGTTCTCAATCTTTAAAAAAATTACAATATAATTGGATAGGAAAATCAATAGGAGTTTCTATTTTATTAAAAATTATTTCACCTATTGGTGAATTTAATCAAATTGAATTATTTACTTCTCATCCAGAAATGATATTTGGAATGACTTTCATCGTATTATCTACAGATCACCCTCTTGCAGAAAAGATAAGTATTTTTTCTTTACAAGATCATAAAAATGTTTTAACATATCTTACTAAAGAATTTTCCACATACGAAAATACGAAAAATATTTCTGGGGTTTTTACAGGAAATTATGTTTTACATCCTTTTATTTCTAATAAAAAAATTCCCATTTATATCAGTAATTTTTTCACTGTAAATAATCAAACTAAATCTATGATAGGAATCCCTGGGGATGAAGAAAAAAGTAAAAAATTTGCCCAAAAATTTGGAATAGAAATCATAGAAGTTTTAGATATGAATGAAACATGTATTAATTCTAATTTTTTAAATGGATTAAATCGTAAACAAGCAAAAGAGAAAATCATAAAAGTTCTCCTAAATAAAAAAATAGGAAAAGCTAAAACTAGTTATAAGATTCGTGATGCTGTTTTTTCTAGACAAAGATATTGGGGAGAACCAATTCCTATTTATTTCAAAAATAAAATCCCCAAAACAATTCCCGTTAATAAATTACCTATTATACTTCCCAAAATAGATAATTTTCATCCTGAAGATGGAAAACCTCCATTAAGTCGAGCTATAAATTGGGCTTGGGATGAAAAAAATATGAAAATTGTTCCTAATATTCTTATTGATCAAAAATATGTTTTTCCAATAGAAACTAGTACAATGCCTAGTTGGGCAGGATCAAGTTGGTATTTTCTTAGATATATGGACGCGCATAATAATAAATTTTTTCTTGATAAAGAAAAAGAAAATTATTGGAAAAACGTTGATTTATATATTGGTGGATCTGAACATAGTACTGGGCATTTGATCTATGCTAGATTTTGGAACAAATTTTTACTAGATAGAGGATGGATCACGACTGAGGAGCCTTTCAAAAAAATATTGAATCAAGGAATGATTTTGAGTTATTCTGCTATTATACTTAAAGTAATAGGGGAAAATATTTTTGTGTCTTATGGATTAAAAAATAAAAAACATGCATATTCTTCTTTTCAAGAAGTATATGTGGATCTCTTTTTAATTAAAAAAAACAATGAATTAGATATTAATAGGTTTAAGAAATACAGGCCTGAATTTTATTCATCTGTTTTTATTTTGGAAAGAGGGGTCTTTTTTTGTAAAAGGAAATTGGAAAAAATGTCAAAATCTAAATATAATGTAATAAATCCTGATGATATTTATGAAAAATATGGATCAGATATATTTCGTATTTATGAAATGTTTTTAGGTCCTATTAATCAATCTAAACCTTGGGATGAAAAAAAAATAAATGGAATAAAAAATTTTATAAATAAATTTTGGTGTTTATTTCATAATAATAAAATCTTTAAAATAAGTGAAATCAATCCAACATTTCAAGAATTTCAAATTTTACATAACACCATAAAAAAAATACAAAATAAAATGCAATCTTTTTCTTGGAATACATCTATTAGTTTATTAATGATAATAACTAATCAGTTAACTACGTTAAAATGTAATAAAAGAAAAATATTAGAACCTTTGGTTCAATTGATAGCTCCATTTGCTCCTCATATATCCGAAGAATTATGGTATAAGCTGGGGAAAAGAAAATCTATTATATATTATAATATTCCAATTTTTAATCCAAAATATATAGTGGAAAAAGAAATAACATATCCGATTATGTTTAATGGAAAATTAAAATTTTTAGAAAAATTTGATTCTAGAACTTCAATAGAAGAAATAAAAAATAAAATATTGAGTCATCCTAAAACAAAGTTTTTTTTGAAAAAAAAGACTTTTCAAAAATTAATTTTAGTCCCTAAAAAAGTAATAAATATTTTATTTAAATAAATTTTTTAAAATGACCTCATGTTCCATTATTAAATCCATATTTTTATGGATTAAAATTTATACATAAAACGTAGATTTGTACTCGATAATGTAGCATTCATTTTTGTATTTTTCATTCTATAGAAATGTGTAAAAACTTTTTTTATGTCAAAAAACCAAAATAAAACTGGTGCATATAGTTTTTTTAATTGTATAGAAAAAAATTTTGATAAAGCTGCACGATTTATTTCTTCTATTGAAAAAGGTCTTTTAGAACAAATTAAAGCTTGCAATGCTGTATATCGAATGCATTTTCCTGTGAAAATAGGAAAAGAAATTAGAGTCATTGAAGCGTATAGAGTTCAACATTCTCATCATAAACTTCCTTGTAAAGGAGGGATTCGATATAGTATTAAAGTTAATCAAGATGAAGTTATGACTTTAGCTGCTTTAATGACCTATAAATGTGCTATAGTTGATGTCCCTTTTGGAGGAGCTAAAGGTGGAATAAAAATTGATCCTCAAACTATATCAGCAGAAAATATAGAAAAGATAACACGACGTTATACCTCTGAATTAATTAAAAAAAATTTTATTGGACCGGGAATAGATGTTCCTGCTCCTGATTATGGAACTGGAGAAAGAGAAATGAGTTGGATTTTTGATACTTTTTTATCTCTTCGTTCTGGAGACGTGGATGCATTAGCTTGTGTTACAGGAAAACCCGTTTCTCAAGGAGGAGTCAGAGGAAGAAAAGAAGCAACAGGATTAGGCGTTTTTTATGGAATAAGAGAATTATGTCATGTGAAAGAAGATATGTATTCTGTTGGTCTTGATGTTGGATTAGTGGGAAAAAAAATTATCATACAAGGATTAGGAAATGTTGGGTATCATGCGGCCACTTTTTTTCATGAATCAGGAGCTCTAATAATAGCTTTAGCAGAAAGGGAAGGTGCTATTTATAATGAAAAAGGATTAAATGTATCCAAAGTTTTTTCACATTTAAAAAACACTGGATCTATATTAAATTTCCCAGAATCAAAAAATATAGAGAATACAGAAAAGGCCTTAGAATTAGAATGTGATATTTTAATACCAGCAGCGTTAGAAAACGTGATTCATAAAAATAATGCGAATCGTATTAAAGCTAAAATTATTGGAGAAGCAGCAAATGGACCTATAACTCCTGAGGCTGATGAAATATTGGAGAAAAAGGGAGTAATTATTGTTCCTGATATTTATTTAAATGCAGGAGGAGTTACTGTTTCTTATTTTGAATGGCTAAAAAATTTAAGTCATGTCCGTTATGGACGTATGGAAAAAAAATTTAGCGAAAATATGAATACAGAATTATTACAAGTTATAGAAACAATATGCAAAAAAAAGATTTTAACAGAAGAAAAAAAAATTATTTTAAGAGGACCAAGAGAAATAGATTTAGTACGTAGCGGATTGGAAGATACAATGATCAATGGATTTCACAAAATCCGTGATTTAAAAAAATCATCAAAAATAGAAAACATGCGTACTGCAGCATTTGTACTAGCTATAAATAAAATTATAGATTCTTATGAAAAACTAGGAATTTTTCCATAACATACTTTATTCTGAAAAAAACGATAAAAATATATTTTTCATGAAGTACAAAAGATTATTATTGAAATTGAGTGGAGAAGCTCTGATGGGAGATAACGAATTCGGACTTCATTCTACTCGTCTTCAACAATATGCTGAAGAAGTAAAAAAAGTCGTGGATATGGGAGCTCAAGTGGCTATAGTTATTGGAGGAGGGAATATATTTAGAGGATTTTCTAGAATAAAGGAAAAAGCTATTAATCGTATTGAAGGAGATTACATGGGGATGTTAGCTACCGTTATTAACGGTATAGCCTTTCAATCATATTTAGAAAATGTAGGAATATGTGCCTATATTCAAACAGCTATTAGAATGGATGAAATTGCGGAACCTTTTGGAAAAGATAGAGCGATACACCATCTTGAAAAAGGAAGGGTTGTTATATTTGTAGCAGGGTTAGGAAATCCTTATTTTACTACAGATACAGCCGCTGTTTTACGTGCTATTGAAATAAAAGCGGATGTATTATTAAAAGGAACCAGAGTAGATGGCATTTACACAACAGATCCAGAAAAAGATAAATATGCTAAAAAACTCAAAAACATATCTTTTGACATGGCATATAAAATGAGAATTCAAGTAATGGATCAAACCGCTTTTATTTTAGGAAATGAAAATGATTTACCGATTATTATTTTTGATATTAATAGAAAAGGAAATTTTAAAAAAGTAATTTCTGGAGAAGAAATAGGAACTATGGTTTCTAAAAAAAAATAAAATTATGGATGAATTAAACAACATTTTTTCCTCTTGCAAGGAAGATATGGAGGCAATTTTGAAAAAACTGAAAAAAGAAATTCATCGTATTCGATTAGGCAGTAAATCTGTCTCTTCTTTTTTAGAAAAAATAAAAATAAAATGTTATGGAACTTTTTTACCACTTATAGAAGTAGCCAATATTTCTATTATAGATAATATGAATATTTCTATTCATCCTTGGGATTGTTCTATTATTTCATCTATAGATAAAGCTATTATTGATGCTAATTTAGGTTTTATTCCGACAAATAAAGGAGATTCTATTCATATACATTTACCTGTAATTACAGAAGAAAGTAGAAAAAATATGATAAAAAAAATCAAGTTACAAACAGAAGATGCAAAAGTTTTTGTAAGAAAAATTAGAAAAAAAAATAATCAACATGTAAAAAAATTAAAGATATCAGAAGATGTTTCTAAAATAGGAGAAAATCGTATACAAAAAATAACGAATGAATATATACAAAAAATAGAAAATTTCTTTCTTCATAAAGAAAAAGAAATATTAAAATGGTAAGAAAATATTCAGTCAAAGAATTATTAAATAAAGGAAAATTTTTCATAAATCAAAAAGTATTAGTTGAAGGATGGATCCGCTCTTTTCGTTCTTCTATTTTCATTATTTTAAATGATGGATCTACAATTAAAAATCTACAAATTATTTTGTCCAAAAAATTGGATAAAATAATTATAAAAAAAATAACAATTGGAAGTTCAATTAGAGTTATAGGGATCGTAAAAAAAAGTATTGGTAAAAAACAATATATTGAACTTCAATCTTTAGATATAACTATATATGAATCAGTAAATCCAGAAATTCTTCAAAAATCTATTTTGCAACCTAAAAAGCATAGTTTTAAAAAACTTCGTGAACAGGCTCATTTACGTTTTCGAACAAACATTTTTAGTTGTATTATGCGAATTCGTCATCATGTTGCTTTTTGTATTCATAAATATTTTCATGAACATGGTTTTTTTTATCTTCATACTCCAATTATTACTACTTCAAATTGTGAAGGAACCGGAAAAATGTTTCAGATTACAACTATGGATTTTAAAAATAAACCAATAGATTATGAAAAAGATTTTTTTAAATGTAAAACTTATCTTAGTGTATCTGGACAATTAGAAGCAGAAACCGCTTCTTTGGGATTAGGAAAGGTGTATACTTTTGGTCCTGTGTTTAGAGCTGAAAACTCCAATACTTCTAGACATTTATCGGAATTTTGGATGATTGAACCGGAAATTGCTTTTTATCACTTAGAAGAAAATATAAATTTAGCTGAAGATTTTTTAAAGTTTATTATCAAATACATTATTGAAAATAGCATAGAAGATTTGGTGTTTTTAAATCAATATTTGGAAAAATGGAACGAAAAGAAAAAAAACTACCTTTTAGAAAAACTAGAACTTATCTTAAAATTTCCATTTAAGAAAATTAGTTATACAGAAGCTGTAAAAATTCTTGATCAAGAAAAAAATGTAAAATTCTTACACCCAATTACTTGGGGAATGGATTTACAATCTGAGCATGAACAATATTTGGTCGATAAATATTTTAAAATTCCTGTAATTGTATTTGATTATCCTTGTAGCATTAAAGCTTTTTATATGCGCATAAATGATGACGGAAAAACTGTTAGAGCTATGGATGTTTTATTTCCTGAAATAGGAGAAATTATTGGAGGATCTCAAAGAGAAGAACGTTATGATATATTATTGAAACGGATGAAAGATACAAATACAGACGAAAATAAACTTTGGTGGTATTTAGATACACGTCGTTTTGGTTCTGTTCCTCATAGTGGATTTGGGTTAGGTTTTGATCGTTTAGTTCAATTTATCACAGGAATGAATAACATTCGTGATGTTATCCCATTTCCTAGGACTCCAAACAATGCAGAATTTTAAAACATGTTGAAACAACAGTTATTACAAAAAGGGCAACATAAGCTTTCTCCACAACAAATCAGATTAATGAAATTAGTTCAATTATCTACTTTAGATTTTGAACAAAGAGTTCAACAAGAATTGGAAGAAAATCCAGCTTTAGAATTAGAAGAAGAAGAAAATTGTTCGGACTTAGAAGAGTATTCGGATACATTAGAAAATGAGGTAAATCTTACAGAAGATCAAAATATTTCACCTGAAATTGATGAATATTTTAGTGATGATGAAATAGAAGATTTTAAAATTAATAGCCAAAATTATACTATGAAAAAGTATATTCCTATTATTTCCGGAATTTCTTTTCAAGAATATTTAAAAAATCAATTGCATACATTTCATTTAAATGAAAAAGATTTATTAATTGCTGATTTTATATTAGGAAATATAGATGATGATGGTTATATTAGAAGAAAAATTACATCTATAGTGGACGATATTTTTCTAATACTTGGAATATTTGTTTCTAAAGAAAAAGTTGAAAAGTTACTTGTAAATTATATACAAAAACTAGATCCTATAGGTGTAGGATCCAGAAATCTACAAGAATGTTTGTTGATTCAATTAGATCAAAAAAAGATCACTCAAGAAGTTTTTTTATCGAAAAAAATCATACAAAATTATTTTGAATCTTTTGTAAAAAAACATTATAAAAAATTACAAAAAAAATTGGGGATAACAAAAAAAAATTTAAAAATAGCTATTGATCAAATAAAAAAATTAAATCCTAAACCAGGTAAAATTTACTCTGATAATACTAAAAATTTGGATCATATTATTCCGGATTTTAATATTTATATTTCAGATGAAAAATTAGAACTTTCTATAAATCAAAGAAATATTCCAGAATTAAAAGTATCATCTTTATATTTAGATATGTTAAGATCTTATAAAAAAAATATAAAGAGAAATGAAAAAACGATTGTGTTTTTAAAACAAAAAATAGATTCAGCAAAATGGTTTGTCGATGCTATAAAACAACGTCAAAATACATTGATGCTTATAATGAATGCTATTATGGATTATCAAAAAGAATATTTTTTAACTGGAAATCCAATTAAAATCAAACCTATGATTTTAAAGAATATTTCCAAAAAAATTGGAGTGGGTATTTCTACTGTTTCGCGTGTAGCTAATAATAAATATGTTAATACACCATATGGAACTTTTTTAATTAAAAGTTTTTTTTCTGAAAAAATGATAAATCAAGAAGGAAAAGAAATTTCTTCCATTGAAATTAAAAAACTTTTAGGAGAATCAATAGATAAAGAAAATAAAAAAAAACCTTTCACTGATGTAAAATTATCCGAAATACTCAAAAAAAAAGGCTATCTAGTAGCTAGAAGAACTATTGCTAAATATAGAGATCAAATGCATATTCCTGTTGCAAGAATGCGAAAAAATTTATGATTTTTTTATAATTACAGTTTTCCAATTAGAAAATTCTTTTATAGATAAAGATGACAATTCTCTCCCATATCCGGATTTTTTTACTCCTCCAAAAGGAAAACGTGAATCTGATTTTACAATTTCATTAATGAAAACCATCCCAGTATCTATTTCTTTTGAAATTTTTTCTGCTTTTTCTAAATCTTTTGTCCAAATAGAAGCTCCGAGTCCATATGGGGTATTATTGACAATATTAGAAATTGTTTTTTCTTGAGAAAAAGAGGAAACAATTCCTATCGGACCAAATATTTCTTCTTTTTGTACTATACAGTTTTCATTTTCTACTCTTAATAAAGAAGGGGAAAAAAAATTACCATCTCTGGTAATTTCTAAACATATTTTTCCTCCATTCAATATAACATCCTTATATTGTTGATACAGTTTTTCAGATAAATCATTACGAGAAATATAACCTATTTTAGTTGATTTATCATATAAGTTTGCTTTGTGATATTTTTTCATTTCTTGTATAACTGCATCTATAAAATCATTCATGATTGTTTTATCTACAATAAATCTTTTTGCAGAAAGACATGTCTGTCCTGTATTATTCAATCTAGATTCTGTAGCTAATTTTGCTATTTTTTTTATATTTTCTACATCTTTCATCACAACAAATGCGTCATTTCCTCCTAATTCTAAAATAGATTTTTTAATATATTTTCCAGATAATGATCCTATAATACTCCCAACTAAAGCACTTCCTGTAAAAGTGACTCCTTGTATTACAGGATGTGCTATAACAGATTCTATCTTGTTAACATCTATTAATAAAATTTGAAAAGTCCCTTTAGGAAAACCGGATTCTAAAAATATTTTTTCTAAAATTAGAGAAGATTCTGTTGTATTAAGAGCTGGTTTAATAAGAATTACATTTCCTAATAATAAATTAGAAATAGTAGATCTTATCGTTTGCCAAATGGGATAATTCCAAGGCATTATTCCTAATATAGCCCCTATAGATTCAAACTTTACATAAGAAAGTTCATATTCAGTATGAATTTTTTCAAAAAAGATAGATTCTTTTAATTCACAATAATATTTACACAAATTAATACTTTTATTTACTTCTGCATAAGACTGAGTAATGGGTTTTCCCATTTCTTGAGTAATAGAATAAGCTATAAAATCTATAGATTTTTGCATACAAGAATAAAGTTTCATTAAACATTTAATCTTAGAATTAAAGGAATAATTTTTCCATTTATTGTATGCATTATGAGCCTCATTCAATTTAATATTAATATTTTTATTAGATAAAAAATAATAAGTTTTTAATACATTATCATCTACAGGATTAATAGTCTGAAACATATCATTTTTTTTAAATTCGGTCATTCAAGCTAACAGATATTTTAGCATTAAAGGCTATAGCATAAAATTTTATTTTTTTTAAAAATAAAAGCATTCCATTAGCTCTAATAGGAGATAAGAAAGTTTGAAATCCTATTTCATAAATAAAATTAGCATTAGAATAAATAATTTCAAAAGGAAAGAGTCCTGAATATACTCGAATCATAAGAGCAGCCATTCCTCTAGGTAATAAAGCATCACTATCCGCTTCAAAAAAAATACGTGATTCATTCAATTTAGCCTCTAACCAAACTTTGGATTGACATCCATGAATTAATTTATCTTTAGACCTAAATTCAGGTGATTTTTGAGACATTTTTTTTCCTAAGTCTATCAAATACTCATATTTCTCCTCCCAATTTTTAAGAATTTTAAATTCATTTTTTATTATTTTTTCTTTTTTGTGTAAAGTCATTTCTAAATTTTTAGATCAACATAAAAATATACACTTTTCTTCTTTCTAAGATAGATTGGATAATTTTAGTCTAGCCATTTTTGCAGCTTTTGTCATGTTCTGAAGAGATATCAATACTTCCTTCCATTTTCTAGTTTTTAGACCACAATCTGGATTTACCCAAAGATTTTTTATAGACAATTTTTTTGAAGCTTTTTCTATCAAGTCAAATATTTCTTCTACGGTTGGTATTCTTGGAGAATGAATATCATATACTCCTGGACCTATTTCATTAGGATAAGAAAAAACTGAAAAAGCTTTTAACAACTCCATTTTAGATCTAGAAGTTTCTATTGTGATGACATCTGCATCCAGATCTGCTATATATTCAAATATATCGTTAAATTCACTATAGCACATGTGTGTATGTATTTGAGTTTCATCTTTTACTACACTTGAAGAAATACGAAAAGCCTTAATAGACCAATCAAAATAAGATTTCCAATCCTTTTTTTTCAAAGGAAGTCCTTCTCTTAGAGCTGGTTCATCAATTTGAATAATCTGAATCCCAGATCTTTCTAAAGATAGAACTTCTTCTCGAATAGCCCAAGCTATTTGATTTGCTGTATGAGAAATAGGTTGATCATTTCTAACAAAAGACCATTGTAAAATTGTAACAGGACCAGTTAGCATTCCTTTCATTAATTTTTTTGTTTGAGATTGGGCGAAACATATCCATTCAACAGTCATATCTCCAATACGATCAACATCTCCATAAATAACAGGAGGCTTAACACAACGACTGCCATAACTTTGTACCCATCCATTTTCAGTAGAAAGCATTCCTTTTAATTTATCGGAAAAATATTCTACCATATCAGTTCTTTCGAACTCTCCATGAACTAAGACATCTAAATCTATTTCCTCTTGCTTTCTAATAACATCTACAATAAAATTTTTAATTTTTTCATCATATTTTTCTTGACTCAGTTCTTTTTTTCGAAATTTATTTCGCAAACTCCGTATTTCTTTTGTTTGAGGAAAAGATCCTATAGTGGTAGTAGGAAATAGAGGAAGATGAAATTTTTCTTTCTGCTTTTTTTGTCTAATATGAAAATGATTATCTCTTTCTATATCTTTATCTGTTATCTTTGTCGCTCTTTCTTTTATTTTTTGATCACAAAAAATAGAGGATGATTTTTCAAGTAAAGAAGAATTACTAAATAAAATACTTTTCTCTCCTTTTATAATTCTTTCTAAATCATTCAATTCATAAATTTTTTGTTTTGCAAAAGACATTCTATTTTTAATATCTATGTGAATAGAATGCTCAGACTCTATATCTATAGGAACGTGCAAAAGAGAACAATTAGGAGCAATCATAATTCTATCTTCTCCTATAGATTCTATCGTTTTTTCTATCTTTTGAATAGAACTAGCATAATTATTTTTCCATATATTTTTTCCATCAATAAGTCCTAAAGATAGAATCATTTTTGATTCACTTGAAAAAAAGGAAAGTATTTTTTCCAATTGGGTTGAATCTTCCACTACATCTATATGTAAAGCTTGAACAGATATATTTTGAAAAAGAGATATATTATCTGATATTCCATCAAAATAAGAAGTTAACATAATATTAATTCCAGAACAAAATTTAGATATTTCCCCATAAGCATATTTAAAAACTTCTTTTTCTTTTTCAGACATATCTAAAACTAAAATAGGTTCATCTAATTGAATCCAATGAACTCCTACTTCTTTTAATTTTTTTATGATTTTGATATAAACAGGAATAATATTTTCTATTAAATCCATTCTATGAAAGGATTTTTCTTTTTCTTTTCCTAAAAATAAATAGGATACAGGTCCAATTAATACAGGTTTAATTTTTTTGACCAATTTTAATATTCTTTTAGATTCCTCTAATTCATCAAAAATTTTTTTCGAAAAAATAAAAAATTTTTGATTTTTATTAAATTCTGGAACTATATAATGATAATTAGTATTAAACCATTTTGTCATTTCCATAGCTTTAATATCCCATCCATTTTTTTGAAAACCTCTAGCCATAGAAAAATATAAATCAATATTACTGTGAATTTTTGGAATAGAAAAATAAGATTCTGAAATCACTCCTAACAATAAAGACATATCCAGAACATGATCATAAAAACTAAAATCATTGCATGGAATTAAATCTAAATTAGCCTTTTCTTGCGTTTTCCAGTTTTCTACTCTTATTTTTCTTCCCACTTCAAACAAAGCATTAGAATCAATTTTGTTTGACCAATAAGCTTCACAAGCTTTTTTTAACTCTCTTTTTATCCCTATGCGAGGATAACCTAAATTATGTTTCAGCATAAAACAACTTTTTATTATTTTTATTTTTATCCATACATATCATACAAGCAAGATATACGATGTATAATAAAGAATAAAAAAAATTCATTAAATATCCAATAATTGATATAAATATTCTAAAATTTTTTTGTCTAAAATAGAAAAATTTTTATTTCTTCTATTCATCATAATTGTAGCAGTTTCACAAATTTTATTGAAAGGAATTCTTTTCTGATTTTGAATTCCTCCCAAAGAAAAAGAAGGAATATATCTAGGAGGAAATCCATATCCAAAAATACTATCACTAACACCTACGATCGTAGCTGTATTAAATTGAGTATTTATTGCTGATTTGGAATGGTCTCCCATTATTATACCAATAAATTGTAAATCGGTAGGAAAAAAGATTTTTTTCTCATAATTCCAAATTGTTACTTTTTGATAATCATTCCTCAAATTAGAAATATTAGTTCCAGCTCCTAAATTACACCACTCTCCTAAAACAGAATTTCCTAAAAATCCATCGTGAACTTTGTTAGAATAAGAAAAAATCACAGAATTAAAAATTTCTCCTCCTACTTTACAAAAAGTAGCAATAGTTGTTCCTCCATATATTTTTGATCCTATATTCAATGTAGTGTTTTTTCCAATTGATACTGGACCTCTGATTACGGACCCTTCCATAATTTTAACTCCCTTTTCAATATATATGGGACCATATTGAGCATTTAATACAATATTATTTGCTTTTATATCCTCTTCTAAAAAAACTTTATCCTTGCAAATAACATGATTGTTACCTAACAAAGGAGAAGATTTTTTTCCTTTTGTGAAAAATAAAAAATCTTTTTTTAGTACTTTTTCATTATTTATAAATATATCCCATGGATATTGAATATGAATAACTCGTTTTACATGATACGTTTTTTTGTATATTCTTGAAAAAGAAAGAATATCTTCTTTATCGAAAAAAATTTTTTTTTTATAGCAATCATTTTTTCATTAAAAAAAATAGTTTCATTTTCTTTTAAAGAAAAAAGAATTTGAATTAACTCTTCATTAGGAAGAAATGAAGAATTAATTAACAATATATTTTCAAAAAATGAATATTTTTTTTTTGAGTATTTTTCAGATAAAAATGGTTGTGTAATAACACAATTCACATTTTTTCCAATATATTTTTCCCATCTTTCTTTTATTGAAAACAATCCTAATCTAATTTCTGATACAGGTCTAGTCAGTGTTATAGGAAATAATTTTTTCCATTCTATTCCATCATATAATATAAAATTCATAACTGAATATATTTTTATAATTTTTTATATTTTTCATATTTTTTCTTAAACTTCTCAGCTGGACCTGTTTTTCCTAAAAACCTTTTTTCTCCAGTAAAAAATGGATGTGAATAACTAGATATTTCCATTTTATATAATGGATAATCACTTCCATCTATATGGATGAAATCTTTTGTTATAACTGTTGATTTACAAATAATCATTTTTTCATTATTAATATCTTTGAAAACAACAGGTCTGTAATTTTCTGGATGTATTTTTTTTTTCATATTTATTTTTTTTTGTTTGGAAAACGGTAAATCATTCCATTAATATTCATTCCAGCCCCTAAAGAAGCCATAATAATTGTATCTCCAGGATTTATCTCATGAGGAGGCATTTCCCCTTTAAGAATTAAATCTAATAAAGTAGGAACAGTCGCAACAGAAGAATTTCCAAATTTTTGTATTGTCATAGGCATAATTTTTGATAGAAAATCCTTTTTTAAGGATGTGTAATTATATAGTTTCAATAATCTTTTCAAAATTGCATAATCCATTTTAGCATTAGCTTGATGAAGAAGAATTTTTTTGATATCCTTAAGATGTAAATTTGCATGATCAAGTATATTTTTTAACATATTTGGAACTTCTGTTAGTGCATATTCATAAATTCTTCTCCCATTCATTCTAATATTTACTAAAGATTTTTTATAGTTGGGATTTAAAGAAGGACCATTAGTTAAATAATATAATTTCTCATTGTTATCACATTGAGTATCGTAATGAATAATTCCATGTCTTTCTCCTTCTAAATATTCTGTAGCAGACAATACAGCTGCTCCTGCCCCATCGGAAAAAATCATTGCATTTCTATCATGTGGATCTATAACTTTAGATAAAGTTTCAGAACTAGTAATCAATATATTTTTTGCATATTTAGATCGTAAAAGTTGATCCGCAAGAATCATTCCTTCTATCCATCCTGTACAACCAAAAATCATATCATACGGCCTACATTTTTTATTTCTTATTTGAAGTTTATTCTTTATTTTAGCAGCTATGGAAGGCATAAAATCAGATTGGAAAGAAATAGGATGAATATCTCCATAGTTATGAGCCGATATGATATAATCTATTTTTTCTTTATAAATTTTAGAATTTATCAAAGCTCTTTTTGCCGCAATAGCAGCAATATCAGAATTTAATAATCCTTTATTTATATATCTTCTTTCCTCTATTTCTGTAATTTTTTGAAACTTGTTAATAATTTCCTCATTAGGTTTTTCAATTTTTAATCCTTTTTGATCGTAAAATCTATGTTTCAAAAAATGATCTTTTCTTATAATTTTTTTTGGTAAATAATGTCCTGTACCTGTAATGATTGATCGAATCATTTCTTTAAAAAAATTAAAAAACCATTTTTTTTATTCATATTTTTCTGAATTTAAAAAGTAAATTCCAAATATTATGAACAAATATTTTCTTTCTTCGAAAGAAGAGAAATTGAAAAATATGTTTGATCATATTGCTAATAAATACGATTTGATCAATCACGTATTATCTTTTGGAATAGATTTTATATGGAGAAGAAAAACAATTCATTTATTATACAAATTTAGTAAAACAAAAATTCCAAAAATACTAGATTTAGCTACTGGCACTGGAGATATAGCTATTTTGTTAGCCAATAAGTTCAAAGACGCTTCTATCACAGGATTAGATCCATCTGATAAAATGATAAAAATAGCTAAACAAAAAATAAAAAACAATTTTTTAGAAAAAAAAATTAAAATCATTCAAGGATATTCGCAAAATATTCCGTTTCAAAATGAAACTTTTGATATAGTAACTATTGCTTTTGGAATAAGAAATTTTCAATATATTCATCATTCTATTAGAGAAATACATAGAATCTTAAAACCTTCAGGAATTTTAGTAATTTTAGAATTTTCTAAACCTTCTAACTACTGGATAAAAAAAATTTATTATTTTTATTTCCATTTTGTAAAAAAAATCGGATTTTTTATATCTAAAAATCATTTTGCCTACAATTACTTAAAGGAATCTATATTATCTTTTCCCTATTGGGATAAAAAAATGAATAATCTTTTAAAATATCATAAATTCGATCCAATCCATATACAAAAATTAACATTTGGAATTGTTTCTCTTTACTTATTCAAAATAAATAAATGACAAAATTCATTTTTATAACTTTTAACTAAAATATTTTTTCATAATGATCAAGTATTTATCTGGATATTTTACATCTACTTTTCTTAAAAAAAGAATTAAAAACATAGAATTTTTTATGCGTTATCCAATAGAAATACAAAATCAATTAATCAATCAATTAATTTTGTATGCAAAAAATACAGAATTTGGAAAAAAATATGGATTTCGTGATATCAAAAAATATCAACAATTCTCTGAAAGAATTCCTATATGTAAGTATTCTGATTTACAATCAGTCATTAACAGAATCCGTAGAGGAGAAAAAAACATATTATGGCCAGGAGAAGTAAAATGGTTTGCAAGATCCTCTGGTACAACTAACGAAAGAAGCAAATACATTCCTGTAACTAAGTTATCTATGAATGCATGTCATTATAAAGCAGGAAAAGACATGTTATCTATCTATATTCATAATCATCCTAAAACAAAGATTTTTTTTGGAAAAGCTGTTCGTTTAGGGGGAAGTTACGAATTACATAGAAAATATAATACATTTTATGGTGATTTATCTTCCATTTTAATTAAAAATATGCCTTTTTGGGTTGAAAATATTTGTGTTCCTAAAAAAAAAATAGCCTTAATGAGTGAATGGGAAAAAAAATTAGAAAATATAGTGAAAGAAACAGGTCATAAAGATGTTAGAATTTTATTAGGCGTTTGCTCTTGGTTATTGATTTTTTTAAAAAAATTATTAAAAAAATTTGACAAAAAAAAAATAAACGAAATATGGCCTAATATAGAGGCCATATTTCATGGAGGAGTCTATTTGAAACCTTATATTCATCAATATGAAAAATTATTTGATAAATCTATAAATTATTATGATGTATATAGTGCATCAGAAGGTTTTTTTGCTATACAAGATCAAAAAAATGTTGAAGATCTCTTATTATTATTAAATCATGGTATATTTTATGAGTTTATTCCTACAGAAGAAATAGATAATACGGAACCCAAAATCTTTTCTATTGAAAAGGTAGAATTAAATAAAAATTATGCGCTTGTAATTTCTACTAATGCAGGATTATGGAGATACGTAGTTGGAGATACTGTTAGATTTACTAGTTTATCTCCATATCGAATTTCTATTTCAGGAAGAACAACTCATTATATAAATTCTTTTGGGGAAGAATTAATTGTTGAAAATGCAGAAAAAGCTTTAAATAAAGCTTGTATGAAAACAAATTCCATTATTCATGAATATACTGCAGGACCTGTA
This sequence comes from Blattabacterium cuenoti, assembly GCF_014251315.1. Lineage (NCBI taxonomy): Bacteria > Pseudomonadati > Bacteroidota > Flavobacteriia > Flavobacteriales > Blattabacteriaceae > Blattabacterium > Blattabacterium cuenoti. The sequence continues at coordinate 539,091 of NZ_CP059185.1, forward strand.
TATATGAATCAAAAAAATTCTGGAGCTCATGAATGGATTATCGAATTTGAAAAACATCCAAGAAATTTATGTGATTTTAGGAATATTTTGGATAATGAATTAAAATCTTTGAATTCAGATTACGAAATTAAACGATATAAAAATATAGTTTTAGGGCCTCCTATTATATATGTGGCCAGAAATGGTTTATTTTATGACTGGTTAAAAAAAAACAAAAAATTAGGGGGACAAAATAAAGTCCCTCGTTTATCCAATGATAGAAGATATATTGATTCCATTCTAAAAATGGAAAAAAATAAAGTATAGTTTCAAAAAAATATTTTTAACTTTAAAAAGTTATTATGAAATATGGAAATAGAGAAAAAAAAAGAAATATTCAAAACTTATGGAAGTTCTGTTTACGATACAGGTTCTTCCAAAGCTCAAGTTGCTTTATTTACTTATCGTATTAATCATTTAAATAATCATCTTAAAAAGAATAAAAAAGATTTTAATACAGAAAGAGCTTTAGTAAAAATGGTAGGAAAAAGAAAAAAACTATTAAAATATATAGAAAAACATGACATTAACAGTTACAAAAATATAATTAAACATTTAGGATTAAGAAAATAAAACTAACGCTATTTCTACAGATAAAATAAAAAATATGCCAGATATAGTAAAAGAAACCATCTCTATGAAAGATGGTCGTACTATTATTATAGAAACAGGAAGATTAGCAAAACAAGCAGATGGATCAGTTATAGTACGTGTAAAAAATACGATGCTTTTGGCAACTGTAGTGGTTTCCAAAGAAATAAAAAAAGAAACCAATTTTTTGCCTTTAACAGTAGATTATAGAGAGAAATATTCTGCAGGAGGAAAAATTCCTGGAGGTTTTATAAAAAGAGAGGGAAGACCTTCTGATGAAGAAATTTTAACAATGAGATTAGTAGATCGTGTTTTAAGACCAACGTTTCCAGACTGGTTTAAAAAAGAAATACAAATTATGATTTCGTTACTTTCATATGACAAAACCGTTTTACCAGATGGTTTAGCTGGATTGGCTGCATCAACAGCTTTGTCAGTTGCAGGTATTCCTTTTAATGGCCCGATATCAGAAATTCGTATTATCCGTTTAAATGGAAAATTTATTATTAATCCTAGTTTAGATCAGTTAAAAGAAGCAGATATAGATTTGATAGTAGGGGCTTCAAATCATTCTATTCTTATGATAGAAGGAGAAATGAAGGAAATCAAGGAAAATGAATTTTTAGAAATTATAATTGCAGCCCATCAAGCTATAAAACCACAAATAGAAGCTCAAATTCGTTTAGTTGATAAACTATCAAATAATCGTATTTTTTTCTTTGATGATCAAGAATTAATGAATTCTTCCCAAGAAAATAATATGTTGAAAAAAGAACTTTTTTCATTTTCATATGAAAAAATTGAAGAAATTTACAAAAATTTTTTAGATAAAAAAACTAGATCCAATCAAGAAAAGATTGTACTAAATGATTTCAAAAAGAAATTTTTAACAGAAGAAAAAATAGAGGAAAAAAAAACTATTATTGATCAATTTTTTGAAGAAATTAGAAAAAATATAACTAGAAATTTAGTTTTAAAGAAAGGAGTTCGATTGGATGGGAGGACTAACAAACAAATACGTCCAATATCTAGTTTAGTTGATTATTTACCTGGAGTTCATGGTTCCGCTCTATTCTCAAGAGGAGAAACTCAATCTTTAACTACAGTCACATTAGGATCGTCTTTAGATGCGAATAGAATTGATAATGTTATTATGGAAAATCAGGAAAAATTTTATTTACATTATAATTTTCCACCTTTTTCTACAGGAGAAATTCGTTCTATAAGAGGAGTTTCTAGACGTGAAGTGGGGCATGGAAATTTAGCTCAACGTGCATTGAAAAATATTATACCAAAGAATCCATATACAATTCGTGTTGTTTCGGATATTCTAGAATCTAATGGATCGTCTTCTATGGCTACAGTTTGTGCTGCTAGTTTAGCATTAATGGATGCAGGAATCCCTATAAAAAAACCTGTTTCCGGAATTGCTATGGGATTGTTTATGGAAAATGAAAAAAAAGTTATAATATCAGATATTATAGGAGAAGAAGATTATTTTGGCGATTTAGATTTCAAAATAACAGGAACTAAATGTGGAATTACAGCTTGTCAAATGGATGTAAAAAAAATGATAGGAGTAACATACGATCTTTTGAATCAAATTTTAATGCAAGCTCTAGAAGGGCGTCTTTTTATTTTAAAAAAAATGTTAGAAACTTTACCTAAATATAGGAAAAAAATGAAACCAAATGCTCCAAAAATATATACTTTTAATATTCCAAAATATTTTATAGGTTCAGTTATAGGTCCTGGAGGAAAAGTAATTCAAGAAATACAATCATGTACAAATACAAATATCTTAATTGAAGAAAAAGGAGATTTAGGGTGCATTGAAATCATAGGAAAAGATGATGAAAAAATAGAAAAGGCAGTCAATAGAATTAAAAAAATTGCTTTTGTCCCTGAATTAGGAAAAGTTTATAAAGCAAAAGTAAAATCCATAAAAGATTTTGGTGCTTTTGTTGAAATTTCTAAAGGAATAGAAGGGTTGTTGCATATTTCGGAAATAGGATGGAGAAGATTGAATAATATAGAAGAAGAGTTACATGTAGGAGATATTATTGACGTTAAATTTATGGGAATGGATGAAAAAAATAAAAAAATGAAACTCTCTAGAAAAGTACTTTTACCCCGTCCTGGAAAAAAAAATGAATAAAAAGAAAAAAAATATGAGACAACTTAAAATTACTAAACAAGTAACTAATCGTGAGTCTGAATCGTTAGATAAATACCTTCATGAAATAGGAAAAATTCCGTTATTAACTCCAGAAGAAGAAGTAGAATACGCTCGTAGAGCAAGGGAAGGAGATGCGAGTGCTATAGATAAACTTGTTAATGCCAATTTACGCTTTGTTGTTTCTGTTGCTAAACAATATCAAAATCAAGGATTAAGTTTGTGTGATCTCATTAATGAAGGAAATTTAGGTTTAATAAAAGGAATATTACGTTTTGATGAAACAAGAGGATTTAAATGCATATCCTATGTTGTTTGGTGGATTAGACAAGCTATTTTACAAGCTATCGCTGAACAATCACGTTCGATTAGACAACCTACCAATAAATTAGCTTTATTAAATAAAATATTGAAAACTCTTGCTCAATTAGAGCAAGAATTACAAAGAACTCCTTCTGCAAGAGAAATAGCAGAATATTTAGATATGAATGAGAAAGATGTCGAAGACTCCATAAAAAATTCAGGAAGACATGTTTCAATGGACGCCCCATTGATAGAAGGAGAAGATTCAAATTTATATGATTTAGTTAGATCTGATGAATCTCCTCGTCCAGATGAACATTTGGAAAAAGAATCTTTACGAAAAGATATAAAAAGAATTTTAGAAACTTTAAGTGAAAGAGAACGTCGTGTTATCATTTTACATTTCGGATTAAATGGATCACCACCTATGACTTTAGAAGAAGTAGGACAATTTTGCGATTTAACAAGAGAACGTGTTAGACAAATTGAAAGCATAGCTTTAAAAAGATTAAAACATTCTTCCAGAAGCAAAATATTAAAACCTTATTTAGGGTAATAGGACAACACGACCTCGAAGGGATTCGAACCCATAACCTTCTGATCCGTAGTCAGATGCTCTATCCAAATTAAGCTACGAGGCCTATATATATGATTAAATATACTAATAAATATTATGATTGCACAATTTTCAAAAATTTTTCAATCTGAAGAGATGAGTTTCCTACAAGTCCTCCATCTATATCCTTTTGAGAAAAAAGATCTTTTGCATTAAGATCATTAATACTTCCTCCATATAAAATGGATATTTTATTAGAAACACTTTCTCCATACTTTTCTAAAAATAAGGAACGAATAAATTCATGCATTGTCTGAGCTTGTTCAAATGTAGCAGTTTTTCCTGTTCCAATTGCCCATATTGGTTCATATGCTATATAAAAATATTTTATATTATTTGAGGGACATTGAAAAACAGTTTCTTTTAACTGACATTCAACCGTTTTAAATTGTTGATTATTAGATCTTTCATATAAAGATTCTCCTACACAAAAAATAATATTAAAATTATATTTTAATGCTATTTTCATTTTTTCTAATAAAATATTTTTTTTTTCAAAAAAAAATTCTCTACGTTCACTGTGTCCTAATATAACTTTTTGAATTCCTATAGACTTTAACATGGAAGCTGACACTTCTCCTGTGTAAGAACCTTTGTCTTTATGATGAATATTTTGAGCCGCAATATTTAAAGTTGTTCCTTGTAAAATTTGATTTGAAATATGCAAAAAAGGAAAAGAGGGAGCTAAAATAATTTCTTTATTATGATTTATTTTTCTCTCAAAAACAATTTTTAAAAAATTTCTAATAAAAAAAGTTGTATCATGAAAGTCATAATTCATTTTCCAATTTGCAATAACAACCTTTTTCCTCATTTTTGTTACGAAAATATTTATAAATATAAATATTATTTTTTTAAAAAATTTTGTTTTAATAAAAAAATGATTTCTACTAATATTTCAAAACAAAATTTTTCTAATTCTTTGAATAAAATTTTTTCTTTATTCTTTTTTAAATATGAAATATGTTCCAAAACATTATTTATAGAAAAAAACTTTAAAGTTTTGTCTGTATTATTTGTATAATTTTTTATTTTTTCAAATTTTTTATTATAGATTAAAATCACATCATTGTGTGATATTTCATGAAAGTTAGATGTAAAATAAACATCCAATTTGATTAGTATAATTATCAAATAATTTACGATATCTATATACGTATCTGTTATTTTTTCCTCTTTAATTTTTTGATATCCTTTTGATCGAATATTCTTGATCCGGATTACTTTAATAAAAATTTGATCTATTATAGAATAATTATGAAAAAATTTCCATGATAATCCATAATCTTTTAATTTTTCTAAAAAAAGTTTTCTACATTTTTGAATAATCAAATCAACAGAATAAAGATTCATATCATTTAATTTTATAACAAATTACATACAATAAATAGTTTTTTCATGATAATTAATTGTGCAGGTGCTTTATTACATTTAAAAGAACCAAAAGTAATGGGTATCGTAAATTTAACTCCTGATTCTTTTTATGATGGTGGAAAATTATGTTCTGAATATAAAATATTACAACATATAGAAACTTTATTAAATGAAGGTTCTGATTTTATAGACGTTGGAGGTTGTTCCACTAGGCCAGGATCCAGATCTATAACAGAAGAAGAAGAAATAAAAAGAGTAATAAAACCTATTCATACTATAATAAAAAATTTTCCAAATATTAGAATATCTATAGATACCTTTCGAAGTGAAGTAGCTAGAATAGCAGTAGAAGAAGGAGTGGTAATGATAAATGATATATCAGGAGGGAAACTTGATAAAAATATGTTTCCCTTATTAGGAAAACTTAAAATTCCATATATATTAAATCACATGAAAGGAATTCCTGAAAATATGCAAAAAAATCCATATTATAATGAAAATATAATAACAGAAATAAATAATTTTTTCTCTGAAAAAATTTACTATTTAAAAAAACATGGAATTCAAGATATTATTTTAGATCCCGGATTTGGTTTTGGAAAAACATTAGAACAAAATTTTCAATTATTAAAACATTTATCTTTATTTGGATTTCAAGATCATCCAATTTTAGTTGGGATATCCAGAAAATCTATGATAAAATTCATTTTAAAAACTTCTTGTGAAGAATCATTAAATGCTACTTCCATTATTCATACCATAGCCCTTTTAAATGGATCCAAATTTTTACGTGTACATGATGTTAAAGAAGCTGTAGAATGCATTAAATTAGTGCAATATTATAGAAAAATTTTATAATTCATTAATACTTGTATTATTTTTTGCGTGAATTTTTTTTTTCATTATTACATTTATTGAAAATTTCTATCATTGATATTTTAGATATTTTTTTAGTAACCATTATTCTATTTCAAATATACAGACTGGTTTACAGAACTCCTGCTTTAAACATTTTTTACGGAATCATTGCAACTTTTATTTTCTGGAAAATAGTAGAAATTTATCAAATGAAACTTCTTAGCATAGTTATAAGTGCTTTTTTTAAAGGAGGTTTTTTAGCTTTAATCATTGTATTTCAACCAGAAATTAGAAAATTTTTACTCATAGTAGGGAGCAGGATTTTTTTCAAAAAATTTATATTTTCTCTTTTTAAAAAATCAGGAGTTTCAATTAAAACTGAAACTATAGATAGTATTGTAAATGCTTGTGCTATCTTTTCTGGAGATAAAACAGGAGTTTTAATAGTTATTCAGTTACATCAAGATTTAAAAGAATTTATACAAAATGGAGATGAAATGGATGCTAAAGTAAATATTTCTATTTTAGAAAGCATTTTTTATAAAAATAGTCCGTTACATGATGGAGCTGTAGTTATTATAGAAAATAAAATAATAAAAACAAGAGCAATTCTTCCTGTTTCTTACAATAAAGAAATTCCATCTCGTTTGGGGTTACGACATAGAGCTGCCATTGGTTTATCTGAGAAAACAGATGCTATATGTCTTGTTATATCCGAAGAAACAGGTTATATCTCTTATATAAAAGATCAAAAAAGAACTGTTATCACTAACATTAATAATTTAAAAATGAAACTTGAAGAAGACTTACTTTAATTAATAAAAGTAAGTACATTACATGATTTATTTTATGAACATTCAAAATATATATCAATTGTATTCTATTTCTTCTGGTATAGAAATAAACAGTAAAAAAGTTAAAAAAGGATCTATATTTGTTGCTTTAAAAGGAAAAAATTTTGATGGAAATCAATTTGCATATGAAGCAATTTCAAATGGAGCGATACTAGCTGTAGTTGATGATAACAAAAAATATGCTTTTTGCAAAAAGATTGTTTCTGTATACAATACATTATATTTTCTGCATGAATTAGCAATGTATCATAGATATAGATTACACCATGTTCCTATTATAGCTATAACTGGAAGTAATGGAAAAACTACGACAAAAGAACTTACTACAACTATTCTGTCTAAGAAATACAAAAGAGTTCATTGTACCCAAAATAATTTCAATAATCATATAGGGGTCCCATTAACTGTACTTTCTATGCCTATGAATACACAAATATCTGTAATGGAAATCGGGGCAAATCATGAAAGAGAGATAGAAAAAATGTGCAATATTATTCATCCAGATTATGGATATATTACTAATTTTGGAAAAGCTCATTTAGAAGGTTTTAAAAATATAGAAGGGATCATCCGTGGTAAATTAGAGTTATATGATTTTTTAAAAAAAAATAAAAAAGTGGTATTTGTAAATGGAGATGATCCTATACAATTGTGTAATAGTATAGGAATGAACAGATATATTTTTTCAGAAAAAAAAAAAAAATCCAATATAAATTCGGATATAAATATTGAATATTTATGGAAAAAGAATAATCTGAAATCTGTTTTATGTATTAAAAATAGAAAAATTATTTCCTCTTTAATAGGAAATTATAATTTATATAATATAGCTTCTGCTATTGCTATTGGAACATATTTCAAAGTTCCTTTAAAAAAAATAAAAGAGGCAGTAGAAGAATATGTTCCTAATAATCATCGTTCTCAAATTTTAAAAAAAAAGAATGTAAAAATTATTATAGATTGTTATAATGCTAATCCAACTAGTATGATAGAAGCTCTAACCTTTTTTAATAATATAAAAGGGAAAAAAATAGTAATATTAGGTGATATGTTAGAATTGGGATTATTTTCTAATGATGAACATGAAAAAATTATTTCTTTTATAAAAAAAAGCAATATTAACTTTTCTTTTCTAATCGGAGATATTTTCTTTAATACAAAAAAGACTTCTTCTAAAATTAGAAAATTTATAAACAAAAAAAATTTTATCGAATGGATTAAAAAATATTCTATTCAAAAAACGGATTATATTCTTATCAAAGGATCTAGAAGAATTGCATTAGAAAGTCTTATTGGTTTAATTTAAATTCTGTATATTGAATTTTACAAGATTAAATTTTTTTTGTATTATGATGTTTGTATTAAATTTTTCTTTATTCATGAAATGAAAGAAATTACCCCAAAAACCTATATAAAGTGGTTTAAAGATATGTCGTTTTGGAGAAAATTTGAGGATAAATGTCGTTCCTTATATTTAAAACAAAAAATTAGAGGATTTTTGCATTTGTATAATGGACAAGAAGCAATTCCTGCTGGATTAACCCATGCAATGGATTTATCCAAAGATAAGATTATTACCGCTTATAGATGTCATATTTTGCCAATATCTATGGGAGTAGATCCGAAAAAAGTAATGGCGGAACTTTTAGGAAAAAAAACAGGAACTTCTCATGGAATAGGAGGATCTATGCATATATTTAGTAAAGAACATCGTTTTTATGGGGGTCATGGAATTGTGGGAGGACAAATTCCGTTAGGAGCAGGAATTGCTTTTGCTGATAAATATTTTAATAGAAAAGCTGTAACTCTAACTATTATGGGAGATGGAGCGGTTAGGCAAGGATCTTTACATGAAACATTTAATATGGCCATGATATGGAAACTTCCTGTTGTCTTTATATGTGAAAACAATAAATATGCTATGGGAACTTCTGTAAAAAGAAGTAGTAATGTAGAAGATATTTATAAGATAGGAGAATCATATGGGATGCCTTCTTATCCTGTAGATGGAATGGATCCAGAAAAAATAGCACAAGCTGCTTATGTTGCTTTAGAAAGAGCTAGAAAAGGAAAAGGTGCTACTTTTTTGGATATTAAAACATATAGATATAGAGGACATTCTATGTCAGATTCTGAATTTTATCGGAGTAAAGAGGAAGTCCATTTGTACAAAAAAAAAGATCCCATTATAAAATTAAAAAACATTATTATCCAAAATAAATGGAAGACCATAGAAAATTTAAATGCGATAGAAAATGAAGTTAAAGAAGAGGTGGAATCCTGTGTTGATTTTGCAGAAAATTCAGATTTTCCTTCTTTAGAAAAAATGTATGATATTGTTTATCATGAAAAAAATTATCCTTTTTTAGATCAAGTTTTACCTTCATAAAATAACTTAAAATAAAAATAATGGCAGAAATAATATCTATGCCCCAATTAAGTGACACAATGAAAGAGGGGACTGTAATCAAATGGAATAAAAAAATAGGAGATAAAGTTTCAGAAGGTGATATTTTAGCTGAAATAGAAACTGATAAAGCTACTCAAGATTTTGAGATAGATGTTAGTGGTGTTTTACTTTTTATTGGAGTTAAAGAAGGGGAAACTACTCGTGTAAATGACGTATTAGCGATCATAGGAAATGAAGGGGAAGATATAAGTCATATCATTTCTAAATTAGAATCTAAAAAAAAAGAACAAGGAAATCAAGAAATCAAAAAAGAGAACGGAAAAAAAAATAAAAAAATATTTATCTCTCCTGTAGCAAAAAAAATGGCTAAAAAAATAGGTATTCCTATAAATAAAATAAAAGGAAGTGGAGAATATGGGAGAATTATCAAAAGAGATATAGAATTTTACGAAAAAAAAAACCAAAATGAAAGTGAAACCCAAGAGACTGTTCATTCTTCTATTAGAAAAAAAATAGCAGAACATTTAACTTATTCTAAATTCTCAGCTCCACATTATTATTTATTTAGTGAAATAAATATGGATAAGTTAATTGGATTTAGGAAAAATTTAAATGATAAACTTTCCTTAGAAGAAAAAATATCATTCAATGATATTATTATAAAAGCAGTGGCTAAATCTCTATCAAAACATCCTGATATGAATGTATCATGGAACGAAGAAAGAATCATAATACATCCAAATATTCACATTGGCGTTGCTGTAGCTATAAAAGATGGATTAATAGTTCCAGTTATTAAAAATGCAGATCAAAAATCATTGCTGCAAATTTCTAAAGAAATTAAAGATAAAGCGTCACGTTCAAAATCAAAAAAAATACAACCAGAAGAAATAGAAAATAGTACTTTCACCGTTTCTAATTTAGGAATGTATGGAATAGAATCTTTTACTTCTATTATAAATACACCTAATACGTCTATATTATCTATAGGATCTATTATGATACGTCCAATTGTTAAAAATTATAAAATTGAAATAGGAAATATTATGAAAATTACATTATCTTGTGATCATAGAATTATAGATGGAGCTAAAGGAAGTGAATATATTCATTCTCTTAAAAATTTTCTAGAAGATCCTATTACCATATTATTTTGATTTATTTATTATTTTTTTTATACATGATAAAAAAATGGGAAATATGAATATTGAAAAAATTAATAAAGAAAATGTTTTTTCTGAAAAGAAAAATGAAAATAAATTAGGAATATGTTTTTTTGAAAAAAAAACAAGTTTCATTCCGAGAATAATAATTACGAAAAAAGCAGAATGTTTTAATTCTGGAAATTTATCCATTAATTGAACAAAAAATTGTGCAATTAATCGCATCGACAAAATTCCTATACATACACCTAAAAAAATTAATATTAAATTTTCTGATAAAGCAACAGAAGCAAAAATATTATCAATAGAAAAAGCTAAATCCATCATTTCTATCATAAAAATGACTTTCCAAAAATAATATTGTGTATTTTCATTTTTTAGATGATTTGATATAGAATTTTTTTTTCGAAAAAAATGATTTAATCCTACAAAAATCAAATAAATTCCTCCTAATGGTTTTAACCACCATATTTTTATTAATATGGAAGCAAATAATAGACATAAACCTCGAAAAAAATAAGCGCCAATAATTCCATATTTTATGGCTTTTTTTCTATCTTCTTTTTTAAGATTTATAATCATAGAAGCTAACACTGTTGCATTATCTATAGATAGAATACTTTCTATTAAAAATAAGTTTCCTATAATATAAATAGATAGAAGAGGATGATGAATAATTTCTGAAAAATATTTTTCAATATTCATTTTTAAAAACTTTGTATAGCCATTAACTTACTATAAGTTCCTTTTTTTGAGATTAGAGTATTGTGTTGTCCTTGTTCTATAATTTTTCCTTTTTCCAACACAATAATATAATCTGCATTTTGTATAATATAAGAAGATAATTTATGTGCTATTACAAGAGATGTTCTATTTTTTATTAGATCATTTAATGCTTTTTGAACTGTAATTTCCGATTCTGGATCTAATAATGAAGTTGCTTCATCCAAAATCATAATTGGAGGATTTTTAAACACAGCTCTAGCTATGCTAATTCTTTGTTTTTGACCTAAGGATAATTTATTTCCGTTATATCCAATAATTGTATCATATCCTTTTGGTAGTTTTTCTATAAAACAATGTGCGTTAGCAATTTTAGCTGCTTGTATGACAGAATTGATAGATATTTTTTCTGATCCTAATGCTATATTATTAAAAACAGAATCATTAAAAAGAACCGGTTCTTGAGTTACAAATCCTAATAATCTCCTATAATCTTTAATTTTTAAATGTTTAATATTCGTTCCATCTACAGTAATTTTACCAGATGTTGCATCATAAAAATTAGCTAATAAATTAGCAATAGTAGATTTTCCACTACCAGATCTACCTACTAAAACTACAGTTTTTCCTTTTTTTAAAGAAAAACTTAAATTTTGAATTAATATCAATTTATTGTGAGTATATGACACATTACGAAATAAAATTTCATTTTCAAAATGAAAAATAGATTTATATTTAATTTTATTATTTGATACACATTTTGTATTCAAAATTTCGACAATACGTTCTGCTGCTGCTCTTCCTTTTTGAATATTGGATATAGAATTAACTAAACTTTTCGCTGGATTAATAATTTGGAAAAATAGTCCTATAAAAGGAAAAAGTATTTCTGCACCCATTCCTTTTTTTTCCAAAAAAAGTTTTCCTCCATACCAAATAATTAAAATTATTGTTATAGAGCCTAAAAATTCGCTCATAGGAGAAGCGAGTTCTTTTTTCCTATTAACACGAGAAGAAAGTATTTTCTGATATTCAGATACTTGTTCAAAACGTTTTTGCATTTGATTCTCTGCATTGAAAATATTTATAATTTTAGTAGAATTTAAAGTTTCTTCTATAACAGAAAATAATTTACCTAACTGATTTTGAGCTCCTCTTGCATCTTTTTTTAAACTATTTCCTATAATAGATAAAAAAAAACCCATTAAAGGGAGCAGCAAAAAAGAAAATAATGTCAATTGATAATTCATAAAAAATAAGGTAAGCAAATGAAAAGTAATCATTATAGGAGAACTAATCAAATTAGCTAAAGAACTAACAATGGAAACTTCTATTTCATTAACATCATTAGATAATCTAGACATTAAATCTCCATTTCTATTGTTTGAAAAAAAAATTATGGGTAAAGAAAGTATTTTTTTGTGAAAATCGTTTCGAATATTTCGAACTATAGAAGTCTTTATTCCTATTAAAAAATATTCAGCTAAGTATCGAAAAACATTTCTAATTAAAAAAAGAAAAATAATGAAAATACAAAATACAGCTAAAGTATTTATTTTTCCATACTTATATGATAATATTTTGATGTGATTATGAAAATATTTTATAATAAAATCAAAATATTCATTAAAAGAATTAAAAAATGTTGTTTTATTTTTGTGTTCTGATGATTCAAGTAAAATGCTCAACACAGGTGAAATAGATATTATGGATATAACTGAAAATAAAGAATATAAAAAATTACATATTATATTAATAATATAATGATATTTATAAGCCTTTGAATAAGCTAAAATTTTTTCAAGTGCATTCATTTAATTCTCTTAAACCCAATAAAGATAATTATAAAAATTTTTTAATCTGTTGATAAAATAATAATTTCACATATAAATTTTTTTATGCAAATCGATAGAAAAAAAAAATGCGTATAAGAAACTTTTTTACGATTTTTGTAACTATAATATTGACCACAATTTGTTTATATTACATATCATATAGCATATATTCTGAAAAAAATAATAAAAAAACTTTAAATCTAGGATTAGATTTAAAAGGAGGAATTAGTATGATTTTAGATATATCTGAAAAAGATTTGTTACAAAAATTTTCTGAAAATTCTCAAAATTTTATTTTTCTAAAAGCATTAGAAAATGCAGATATTAAAAAAAAAGAAAATCCAAATATAGATTATTTATCATCTTTCATTAATTTCTTTAATCAAGAAACAAAAAATCAAAAATTAAATATCAATTTATCTTCTACAAATTTATTTGGAAATAATTCGAATAATGAAGATATTAATTTTAATAGTTCTGATTCAGAAGTGGAAAAATTTTTAAGAAAAAAAGTAGAATCATCTATGATTTCTATTCAGAATATTTTAAGATCTAGAATAGATAGATTTGGAATCATACAACCCAATATTCAACGAATAAAAAATTCTAATCGAATTTTAATAGAATTGTCTGGAATAAAAAATATAGATAGAATAAAAAATATTTTAGAAAAAAAAGCGGAATTACATTTTTTTGAAACTTATAATTTTCAAGAAATTATTTCATACTTTAATACAATCAATAAAAAATATTATGGAAATAAATTTTTTATTGATTTTTTAAATCTTCCTCTTATAAAATCTTCAAATGTAGTCGGATTAGTTCATATAAAATATAAAAAAATCATTTCCGATTTTTTAAATTCTCCAGAAGCTATAAATTCTTTACCCTATCATTTACATGATGTAAAATTTTTGTGGGGATCTAAAAATTTAGATAACTTTTTTCAATTATTTGCTGTAAAAATCAATAATGAAAAAACATTTCATTCTTTAAATGGAGATGTGGTTACCCATGCTTACAAATCTTTTGGTCCTTTAAATGAAACATTTATAAATATAAAAATGAATCAAGAAGGAACTAAAAAATGGAAAATGTTCACAGAAAGAAATATGGGGAAAAGTATCGCAATAGTACTTGATAATTTAGTATATGCAGCCCCTGTAGTAAAATCAGTCATCCCAAATGGGATGTCTCAAATATATGGAAATTTTTCAATACAAGAATCTAATGATTTAATAAATGTATTAAATACAGGAGAATTGCCTACCTCTGTAAGAGTAATTCAAACTGACATAATGGGTCCCTCTTTAGGAAAAGAATCTATTCTAAGAGGAATCATATCTTTTTTAATAGCCTTATTTTTTATATTTATTTGGATGTTTTTTTACTACTCAATTCCAGGGTTATATGCTGATATTATTCTAATTTTTAATATCATATTTATTTTTGGGGTTCTCATTTCTATGAATGCAGTGTTAACTTTTCCTGGTATCGCAGGGATTATACTAACATTAGCAATGTCTATGGATGCTAATATTATCATTTATGAAAAAATAAAAGAAAATATTCAAAATAAGATCTCCACATTAATATCTATTAATAATAGTTACACATTACAGGGGGCTTTATCATCTATTATAGATGGACAAATAACGACTTTATTATGTGGAATCATTTTATTTTATTTTGGAACAGGACCAATTCGAGGATTTTCTACTACCTTAATTATTGGAATTATTATATCTATGTTTACTTCAACTTGTTTAGGAAGATTATTTTTAGAATGGCATTTAAAAAAATATAAAAAAATTTTTTTTCAAAAAAAAATGTTAATTCTTGTTTTGAATAAAATTAAAAATATGCAATATGACTTTTTGACCAAAAGAAAATGGGTTTATATGATTTCTTGTGCTCTCGTTATTATTAGTATATTTTCTTTTTTCTTAAAAGGATTCAATCTTGGATTAGATTTTGTTGGAGGACGTTCTTATGTAATTCTTTTTGATCGTAAAATAGTTCCTGAAAAGATTTCAGAAATTTTATCAAAAACATTCATAGAAAATGGAAAACCTTCCTTTCCTAGGGTACAAACATTCGGAGATGAAAATCAACTCAAAATAGTCACAAAATACAAAATATGGGAAGAAAATAACCAAGCTGACGAAATAATTTTAAAAAAAATGTTCACAGCTTTAAAATCTTTTTTTCCTATAAATTTTGATAACTTTAAAAATATAAAAAAAAATAAGTCATTAGGCATTATATCTATTGAAAAAGTAGGACCTATAGTCGCTATAGATATGATTCACAAAGCTTTTATTTCTATTACAATTTCTTTAATAGGTATTTTTGCATATATCTTTATAAGATTCAAAAAATGGCAATTTGGATTAGGAGCAGTAGTTTCTCTAATTCACGATTCAATTATCGTTCTTGGAATATTTTCTTTTTTTCACAAAAAATTTCCTATTCTAGAAATAGATCAAACTTTTATAGCTGCTTTATTAACGATAATAGGCTATTCTATCAATGATACCGTAATAGTTTATGATAAAATTAGAAACATTTCAAAAGAAACATTGTTTATGATGAAAGAAACCATAAATAAAGGAATCTGTAGTTCTCTTACTAGAACTATAAATACTTCTTTTATTACTTTATTAGTAATTTTGATTATTTTCTTATTTGGAGGAAAAGTTCTTCATAGTTTTCTATTAGCTCTATTTATTGGAATCAGTGTTGGAACTTATTCCTCCATATTCATAGCTCCATCTATAGTATATGATTGTTGTAAAAAAAATATAAAAAAATGAAAAATTTTTTATTTATTAGTATAGAAGAAAGTTTCTTTATCATTTTTATAGCCATACTTGTTTTTGGCCCTAAAAAAATACCAGACATAGCTCGTGGATTGGGAGAAGGAATACGTTATTTAAGAAATGCTAAAACGAAAATTAAAAATGAAATAATTCAAAATAATGTTAATCAATCTATAAAAAAAAAAGAAATTTATGAAGAAAAAAAAGGAAACAAACATATCCCTCCTTATTCTATAAAACGAAATAATTCAATCAATTAAATATTATATATTTTTTCTATAATCTTTAATATTAGATTTTTCAATTAATACATTTCCTATTTCTTCTAAAATATTTTTTCTTAAAAAAGTATTCAAAGTTTCTATCTCGGAATAAGAAAATTTTTTATATGTATTAAAACGTTTCAATGGTCTTATAAAAAAGACACCTTTTTCTCCTAATATTGGTTTAGAAGTTTCATATAATTTTGAGGAAAAAGCATATCCTGCCACTTTAGGTTCTTGATTGTTTTCAATCATAGACTGATAAAAATTGATTTTGCAAGATTTATTTATTTTTTTAGAAAAAAGAAAAGCTATTTCTTCCAAATTTTTACATTTATTTTTCATTATTTTATATAGATAATGATCTATTTTTTTATTAATCAGAAAAGGAATAATATTGTTTTTTATTTCTTCAATGGGAAATCCTTTTTTTTGAATCTTAGATAAAAAAACCATGATGTAATCTTTATTTGAAGTGTAAAAAATTTTTTTATCTCCCTCTTTTCTCTTTTTTTCATAAGACCAATTTATGATTTCTTTGTCCAATTCTGTATTCAAATCATCAATATTCCATTGATAATTTTTTATTTCTTTCAAAAAAATAGTTTCATATCTTTTTTTTCTTGCATTATTAAGAAACGTATTAAGATTTAAATTTTTATTTTCTTTCATAAATTGTACAACTTCTTGATACAAAATATTTTCTGTTTTTTTTGATGGAGTTAGTGTTTTGATTATTATAGCAAATTGATAAGTAGGTTTGATATCTTTTACTTCATCAATTCTAATAATATGGTATCCAAATTTAGTTTCAGTCAAACCTATTGTTCCTTTTTTATTTTTTGAAGAAAAGAAATTAAACGAACCCTTAAATGCTTCATTTTGTTCTTCATATTTTATCCATCCTAAACTTCCTTTATTTTTTTTTGCACTGATGACATCATCAGATTTTTCCATTACTAAAGAATTGAATTTATTAGGATTTTTCATAACAATATCATATATTATTTTCGCTATTTTTTCAGCTTTCTTTTTAGTTCTATTTTTAGGAAAACGTATAGAATCCTTATGAGAAATTAATATATGACTGGATAAAACTGTATTATATACCATTTTTTTTCCAGTGAGTTTAGCCATAATATAAATATTATTGTCTTTAACTGGACCAAACATACTTCCGATTTTATTTTTCTTATCCAAGAAATGTTGCAAAACAATAGGAAGATTTTTTTTCAAATAAAAATTTGAATCAAAAGGTTTTTCAGATTGATTAGAAACAATTGTAGAATTATGATTGGAAAACTTAAATTGATTAAACAATTTTTTTATTTCTATATCCATATTTCTTTCATCAGAAGATGATGGATGAGAACGAAAAATTACAAAACTAAGATTTCTTAAATTTTCTTTTTTGTAAAGAAATTTGTTTTTTTTAATAAAATCATAAATTTCATGACTTTTTATTATATTACATTTTTTTTCTATTTCTGAATAAGGAATAAATATATAATCTATTATAGAAAATAAATTTTTATCTTTATAATTTAATTGAGCTTCTATAAAAGATGTATTTAATCCATGCATTAACATTTCTACATATTTTTTTGTAATTATTCTTTTCGGAATATTCTTTTTTTCATAAGACCAAATATTTTTTTCTATTTCTACTTGAGGGGTTAAATTCAAAGGTAATTTTTCTAAATATTTTAAATATAATTGAAATTTTTTCATATCCATTTTTCCTTTTTCATTTTGAAAATCAATAATTTTACTATATATCGATTGCTTTTCTATTGCTTTCCAAAAATCTTTTTCTGTACTTTGTATTCCTAATTTTTTGGCTTGTTGATTTAATACTTTTTCATGAATTAATAATTTCCAAGCATCATTTTTCAAATAATGATCAGGCTCATTTTCACGAAATCGTTTCAAAAATTTAAAACAATCAAGGTATTCTTCTAAAAAGACATTCTCTCCATTTACTTTTCCAATAATAGTGGAATTTTCAGTAAAAAATTTAAGCAAAATGTTAGGATCTAATATAAAAAATATCAAGGATATGCTTATAAAAAAGAAAATTATCCATGTATTTTTTCTAATTTTTTCTAAAAAACTCATTCTAAAATTTCTTTTTTAAGGAAAACTTCTTCTATTTTATTTTTAGACACTTTTTTTATTTCAATATAAAAATTTTTCTTGAGAAGAATTTGATCTCCACTTCTTGGAATATCTCCTGTATAAGTTACAATCAAACCTCCTAAAGTTTCATATTTATCAGATTTAGGAAGATCTAAATTATATTTAGCATTAATAAAATCGATTTCTAAACGAGCAGAAAACAAAAATTCATGATCATTTAATTTATTATCCAATAATAAATTTTCATCATGTTCATCTCTAATGTCTCCAAGAAATTCTTCTAAAATATCTTCTATAGTTATCATTCCTGCTGTCCCCCCATACTCATCTAATACTATAGCGATACTTCTTTTTTTTTTGATTAAAAGATCCATGATTTCCCTGACGGGAGTTGTGACATAAACTAATTCTACTGATCTAATTATAGAATCAATATTTTTTGGTTTTTTCAATAATTCTAAATAATGAATGTAACCTATAATATTATCTATGTTATTTTTATAAATAACGATTTTAGATAATCCACTTTCTGTAAAAAGATTTCTAATATTATCTATAGAAGAAAAAACTAGATTAGAAGAAACTATTTCTTTTCTAGGGACCATACATTCTCGTGCTTTTTTTTCAGAAAAATCCAAAGCTTTATGAAAAATTTCAATTTCAGATTCTATGAATTCTTTTCCTCTTACATTTTTTTCTATATTTTCTGATAAAAAACAAATCAAATCTTCTTTATCAAAAATTTTTTTTTTATCATTTTTTTGTTCTCCTAAAATTTTTAAAAAAACATTAGAAATCCAAATAATAGAATTCGTAATAGGATAAAATATTTTGTATATAACATATACAGGAACAATGAATAAACTCAATAATTCATTTGAATACACACTAAATATTATTTTTGGAATAAATTCTCCAATAATTAAAATAATAGTAGCAGAAAAAACTGTTTCTAAAAAAATTATCCATAAAGAATTATCCAAGAATTCTTTTGGAAAAAAAGACAAAAATAATTTTCCCATATGAATACCATATATAACTAAAGATATGGTATTACCAATTAGCATTGTCGTAATAAACTTTTTAGAATTACTAATACTTTTTGAAAGAAGTTTAGAATGAAAAGATCCTTTCTTTTTTTCTTTTTCTAATTCTATTTTAAATAAACTAGAAGAAATTAAAGCCATTTCCATTCCAGAAAAAAAAGCAGATACAAGTATAGTAATAAAAACTATACTAATATGAAAAATTATATTATTTAATAGGAAAAGTCCCACTAATATTTTTTAATCTAATTTTTTTTAAATCTTCAGAAGCTTCTATTCCATTTGTCGCATGCAGTATAATCCCATTTGAATTAGATATAACTGTATATTTGTTATTAAATATTCTTTTATTTCTTCTATCCCAGAAAATTTCATCAGTTTTCAAAAAAAACCCTTCAGGATTCATAATTTTGATATTTCCTTTAATGTGATAAAATATTTTATCAACTGATTTTACCCAATCTGCACTAAGATAAGTATATTTGTTATCATTTTTATCATAAATAAATAAATTCAAACCATTTGGAAATAAAGTATAAAAAGCATATTCTTTGATTACGGAAGAATAAATTACAAATTTTAAAAATCCTTTTTCTTTATAAAAAAAACTTGTTTTAATAAAAATATTTTTAGGAACTTCTTTTTTATTTATCCTTATTAAGGATTTTCTATTTACACAAGAAAATAGAAAAAAAAATAATAAAAAAAAATAATAACAAAATTTATTACTGATTATTTTATTGTACTTTTGTTTTTATGTTTTGGTATCTTAGCTCAGTAGGTAGAGCAAAGGACTGAAAATCCTTGTGTCCCCGGTTCGATTCCGGGAGATACCACTTTTCCACTTACTTACTTATCTTACTCCTAATTCCTTTTTAACTTCTTCAGTTATATCTTCACCTTTATTAACTAAAACGCCTTTTCCAGGACTACAATCATCAACTCTTATAATACTTTTATCTTTATCTATTACTTTATGAATAGCATTTTCTATTTTCTTATATATAGGATTTAATAATTTATTTTGTTTTTTGGTTAAATCATCTGAAGCAGTTTTTTGATAAGCATGAGCTCTTGCTTGTAAAATCTCTAATTCTTTTTTAAGAATTGGATTTTTATTTTTTTGAAATTTTTCTGCTTTTTTATGAAATTCTTTTGCTAATTTATCTAATATATTTTCATGAATTTTGCTAATTCTATCTAATTCCTTTTGAGCAGTAGAAAATTCTGGCATTTTCTCTATCAAAGCCATACTATTAAGACAAACTATTTTTTTATGACATTCTTGATCCTTAGAATATGAAGAATATGAATATCCAAATAAAGAAATAAATAATAGAAAATAAAAAATGGTATTTTTTTTCATATAATTTTTGTGTTTTTATTTGTATTGTTTTACAAATCTTTTCCTACTATAAAATGTATTTTCCATTTTGATTTATTAAAACCATGAATTATATCACTATTTATAGGATATCCAAAATCCACTCCTAAAAAACCTATTGGAGTCCAAAATAAACGAAATCCAAATCCAAAAGATTTATTCATAATTAATGGATTAAATTTTTGATAAGAATCACTAATATTTCCTCCCTCCATAAAACAAGTTGTCCAAATTTTTAATTTGGATAAATTCTTAATTAAATAACGTATTTCAAAAATAAGTTTGTTATAAATTGTTCCTACATTATCAGAAATTTGATGATTAAAAGAATATCCTCTTAATGGAATATGATCTTTATCATATAATTTTGATCCTAAAAAATTATTATGCACTCCCCCCATATAAAATTTTTGAAACGAAAATAATTCTTTTGAATGGTTATATTGTCCTAAATAACCTAATTCTCCTCCCGTTTTCAATATCATATTATCTATGATTTTTTTATACCAAAAGAAAATTATTTTCAATTTAAAATATTCCATCCATTCTTTATTATTATTCTTCAAAATTACGGAATATGGAAGAGTAAACATGCTATTCAACTGCATTTTGGATCCTTGAAATGGAAAAATAATATCAGGTTTTATTGAAAGTCTTTGCAATGAAATTAAATAACTTAGATTATTGAGTTTATATTTTGGATCTAAATTAGAAGAGGTTTTTTTTTGAAAAATGAGTTGTTCGTAATCTATAGATGTCAAAATTTTTGAATAAGGATCTAAAAAATTTAAAAACTTATTTAAATAAACAGAAATTCCTATTTTTTCTAAAAATTGATTTTCTTCATGTGATACTTTAATATTCTTATATACTTGAGATAAAAAATTTAAATCTTCTTTGGTTTTTATTTTTTTTATTGAATATTGACTCTTAAAAGTAAGAGAAGTAGGATTGTTTCTCTCTATCCAAGGTTCTGTAAAAGAAAATCCATAAGATTTAAAATCTTTTCCTAATTGACTATGAATAGTTAATTTTTGTCCATCTCCTTGAGGAATAGGACCTTTAAAATTCCATTTTAAAATATTTTTAAAAGAAAAATTTCCAATATTCAACTTAAAATTTCCAATAACTTTTTTAAAGTCTGTTCCTCCAAAACCTCCATGAAACTGAAATTCATTAGTATTTTTTTCTACAACATGCCATTCTACATCTATCAATCCATCTTTTTCATTTAGCTTAATTTTATGATATATTTTATCAAAAAGACTTAATTTTTCTAAATTTAATAAACTATGTTTTACGTTATGAATAGAAAAAAGATCACCCGGATAAGTTCTCAATTCTCTTCTAATAACATGATCTTTAGTTATTGAATTTCCTAATATTATGACTTTATTTATATATGCAGGTCTATTTTCTTTTATTCGAATTTCCAAATCTATTTTATTATCTAAAATTTTTTTTTCTATAAAAAAAATATTAACAAATAAATAGCCTAAATTTACATAAGAATAGAGAATACTCTTAGTATAAGAAGAATTTAAAATATTTCTTTTAATTTCAACTTGATTATATACATCTCCCTTTTTGTAAAAAAAAATCTTATTCAAAAAATCTGTTTTTAAGTTTTTATTTCCTAATATATTAACGTTTCCTAAATAATATTTTTTTCCTTCTATAATTTTTATTTTAATTCTATAATTTCCGGATTTTTTTCTCCACACAGAATCCAAAAATACCTGAATGTCAAGATATCCCATAGATTTATATTTGTTGATAATATTTTTTAAATCTTCTTTTATATTTTCTTGAACAAAAAGAGGTTTTTGAATTATGGAAATTATGGGATAAAGATTTTTTTTAGTTTTACTCATTAAATCAAGTAATTCTTTCTCTTGAATTACTTGATTACCATCAAATAATATTTCTTCTATTTCAATTTTTTTTCCTTTATTAACATACAAACATAGTACATTTTTATTATTAAAATTCTTATTTATTTCACATTTTATATCAACTTCATGATATCCTTTTTTTGTATAATATTCTTGTATATCATTTTTTATAGTTTGAATTAAATCACCAGATATTTTATCTCCAATTTTTATTTTTTTTATGTTAGGAAACTGATCTTTTTTAATTCCTTTCAATTTTATTTCATGAATTTCTTCTAAATCTTCCAGTTCAAAAAATAAATCAATCTCATTTTTATACACATTTTTTTTAAAAACAGATACTTTTCCAAAAAGATTACTTTTCCACAATTTTTTTATAGCATTATCCGTTTTAATTCCATCAATATCAATCGATTCTCCAGTATAAATTCCTGACAATCTAGAAATAAAATGACTATCATATTTAGTTTTACCTATAATATGAATTTCTTTGACAATGAAAGAAGAATTATTTTTGTTATTATTTGCATTAGAATAGTGTTCTTCATTTTGAACAAATAATGAATATCCTGGTTGGATTTGTATTATTATTAATAAATAAAAAATGCTGCTTATTAAAATGTTTCTTTTCATGAATACAAAAAATTATTCTACGTTTCCAAAACGACGTTTTCTTTTTTGATAATTTATTATAGCTTCGAAAAAATCTTTCTTTCGAAAATCAGGCCATAAAATATTTGTAAAATATAACTCCGCATAAGCAGACTGCCAAAGTAAAAAATTGCTAATACGTTGTTCTCCACTAGTTCTTATAATTAAATCTACATCTGGTAAATCTTTAGTATATAAATGATTTTGAAAAAAAGAACAATTTATATCTTTTAATGAAAAGAAACCATTGTATATTTTTTCAGAAATATTTTTTGTTGCTCTTAAAATTTCTTCTCTACCACTATAACTCAATGCTAAAATCAAAGTAACAGATGTGTTATGTTTTGTTTTTTTCATGAAAAAAAATAATTCTTTTTGAATTACTTCAGAAAATTTTTCCATTTCTCCTATGGTAAGAATTTTTACATTTTTTTCATGAATTTCTTCTAAATGAATTTTTAAATTAGTATGAAATAAATGCATTAAATTATCTATTTCTTCTTTAGGTCTATTCCAGTTTTCTGATGAAAACACATATAGAGTGATATAAGGAATTCCTAATTCTTTACATCCATTTATAGTATCTCTTACAGATTGTATCGCTTTTTCATGACCAAATGTCCTTATTTTTCCTCTTTTTTCAGCCCAACGACCATTTCCATCCATGATAATAGCAACATGATGAGGAATGTTATTATAATCTATTTTTTCTAATAATTTTTTCATAAAAAGTCATAAACACATCTCTTAACAAAGATATAAATAAAAAATAAAGATATTTTCACATTTAATTTCGTTGATCCATTCCCCATAAAAGTTTTTCTCTCAATGTTTTATAATATGTATTTTTTTTTTCTTGAATAAGATATATGTAAAAAGGAGCTTTTTGAATATATAATTTATTCTCCTGATTCAAAGAAGTTAATCTTGTATCCATAGACAAAGAATAAGATTTTACACGACTATGTATTTTTAAGTAAACTTTTTGATGATCTGATATAATTAATGGGCGTGAGAATAAATTATGTGGAGATATAGGTGTTAAAACAAAATTTTTATTTTCAGGACTAATAATAGGCCCACCACAGCTCAGAGAATATCCCGTCGATCCAGTCGGTGTGGAAATGATTAATCCATCAGCCCAATAAGAAGTTAAAAATTCATTATCTATATAAACATCTATAGTGATCATAGATACTGTTTCTTTTCTAAGAATAACAATTTCGTTTAATGCAAAATTAAAAAATTTTTTATGATTTTTTATAGAAGTTTCTAACGATAATAAACTTCTGGGCATTATATAAAGTTTTTTATTAAAAATTTGATCTATTTTTTTTATAAAAACATCTTTATTAAAAGTAGCTAAAAAACCTAAATTCCCTGTATTAACTCCAACTATAGGAATACCGGAATCTCTAATTAATGTAATAGCAGATAATATAGTTCCATCTCCTCCAAAAGTAAACATTAAACTAAAATCTCTATTTAATTCTTTATAATGAGAAAATACAGGAAAATCTAAATTTTTGAATTCTTCAAAAGAAGACAAAACATTAAAAAATGATTTTTCAATATGGATTTCTATTGAATGACTAGAAGCATAACCTATGAACTGATTTAAATATGGTATATTTTTTTCACAAAACCTTTGTCCATATATGGCTATTTTCATTGTTTAAATTTTCTAACTAAATTGGAAAAATTACGAAATTATATATTAATTATAAAAATTAAGAGTTTTTTTTAGAATGAAAGAATCTTTGTTTCCTGCAAAAATATTACTATTTGGAGAATATGTAATTTTGAAAAATTCAAGTGGACTTTCTATTCCTCATAATATTTACAAAGGAACTTTAAAAGTTCCTTCTAATTCTGGATTAGATAAAAATATTTTATATTCTAATTCTGAGATTAAAAAATTTCATAATTTTTTATCTATCTATGCTAGAAAAAAAAAATGCATTTCAACAAAACTAGATTTAAAAAAATTGCATGAAGATATACAAAAAGGTATATTTTTTCATTCGAACATTCCTCAAGGATATGGAGTGGGAAGTTCTGGAGCATTAGTAGCTGCTATTTATGATAAATACGCAAAAAATAAATTGAATAAATGTTTTAAAAAACAAAATATCATAATCTTAAAAAAGATATTCAGTCAAATGGAATCTTTTTTTCATGGAAAAAGTTCTGGTATAGATCCTTTAATTTGTTATTTAAATCAACCTTTATTCATTAGATCAGAAACAGATATTTCTATAATAGGGATCCCAAAAAAAAATACAGGAAAAGGAGCTATTTTTTTATTAAATTCTGGAATTCCAAGTAAAACTAATTCTATGATAAAATTGTTCTTAAAAAAATTAAAACATGACAGTTTCAAAACTATTCTTATAGAATTTATAAAATATAATGAAAAATGCATTGAAGCTTTTTTAAAGGAAGATTTTAATATTTTATTAAAAAATGTTAAACTATTATCTAATTGGGTCTTTCATCATTTTAGTCCTATGATTTCTAAAGATTTTTTGAAAATATGGGAGTATGGTATATTCAATAATATTTACTATTTAAAGTTATGTGGTTCTGGAGGAGGTGGTTTTTTTTTAGGATTCACATCGAATTATGATTTATCCAAAAAAAAATTGAAAAAATACACAATGGAAGTCCTTTTTCGTTTTTAATTCATTTTTTATGCATAAAAAAATTAGATTAAATCATTATTTATCCAATGCAGGGATTGCTTCCAGAAGAAAAGCGGATGAACTTATTCAATCTGGAGTAATAGAAGTGAATGGAAAATTTGTTTTCAAGTTAGGAACTGTTATTTGTACAAATGATATTGTAAAATTTCATGGATCGAGAATTAAATCTAAAAATAAAGTTTATATACTACTCAACAAACCTAAAGGTTTTATTACTACTACACGAGATCAATTTAATAGAAAAACAGTAATGAATTTAATCCCCTTCTTCTTTGAATATAGAATTTTTCCTGTAGGAAGATTAGATTATTCTACTACAGGTGTTTTGCTTCTAACAAATGACGGATATCTAGCTGAAAAGATGACTCATCCTAAATATCATGTAAAAAAAATATATCATGTATCATTAAATAAAAAAATTAAAAATGAAGATTTAGATAAAATAAGAAAAGGAAAAATTTATCTAAAAGAGGGAAAAGTAAAAGTCATTTTTATAAATAAAAAAAATAACGCTAAAAATCAAATAGAAATAGGATTGTATATAGGATGGAATAAAGTCATTAAACGAATATTTAAAAAACTAGATTATCAAGTTATTCGATTAGATCGTATTAATTTTGGGGGACTTTCAAAAAAAAATCTAAAAATAGGAGACTGGTGTTTTTTAAATAAAGAAAAAATAGAAAATATTACTAAAACATGAAAAAAATAACCATTATCAACGGTCCTAATTTAAATCTTTTAGGAATAAGGGAACCTGAATTATACGGAAATCTAAATTTTTTAGATTATCTCAACGAATTAAAAAAAAAAAAATATTTTCTAATATAGAAATTATTTATTATCAAAATAATAGTGAAGGAAAAATTATAGATATTTTACATACTGTAGGATTCAAATCGGATGGAATTGTCCTAAACGCAGGTGCTTATACTCATACTTCTGTAGCAATTGCTGATGCTATAAAATCCATTCACTCTCCTGTTATAGAAGTTCATATTTCTAATATTTATTCCAGAGAATCTTTTAGACGAAAGTCGTTTCTTTCTTCTGTTTGTAACGGTACAATTTTTGGTTTTGGATTAAAATCTTATGAATTAGGAATAATGAGTTTTTTTTTATGATCTTGATAAGAATCATTTAGTTTTTTGATAAACTGAATTAAATTATTAATTCCATATTTATCTTTCACGGAGACTTTAAACCATATAGGCATATAAAATCCATTTTTTTGAATTTTCTTAATACATAAAGAAATATTTTCATCAACAAGTCTATGATTTTTCAATTTATCTGTTTTTGTGAAAATAATACTAAAATGTATTTTCGCATCATTTAGTTTTTGAATAAAATCTAAATCTATTTTTTGTATAATGAATCTACAATCTATTAATAAAAATAAAAAAGTCATGTTTTTTTTATAAAAAATATAATCTTTAATTAATCCTTGTGTTTTTTTTTTATTTTTTTTGCAGAAAAAAATCCATATCCTGGTAAATCTACCAAATACCATTTATGATTTATTAAAAAATAATTTATGCATTGTGTCCTTCCAGGATAAGAAGAAATTTTGGCTATTTTTTTTTTAGCTATGCTATTTATTAAACTAGATTTTCCAACATTAGAACGCCCTATAAAAGCATATTCAGGAAAATAATGAATAAATAATTGATTAATGTTTTTTAAACTTCCTTTAAATTTTACAGAAGTAATTTTCATGGTTAAAATCAAATTTGGAAAGCCATTTTTCTAATATTTCTATAAATGTTTTGGGGTGTTCCATCATAGGAACATGTCCACATTTATCTATCCAATGTAATTCTGAATGAGGTAATAATCTATGAAATTCTTTTGCTACTTCTGGAGGAGTGACATGATCTTGTTTTCCCCAAATTAAGCAAATAGGTTGATGAATGATAGATAAATCTTTAGACATATTATATTTCATAGCACTTTTTGCAATATATAAAGTTTTAATTCCTTTTTTTTTATCATTTACAATATGAAAAACTTCATCTACTAATTCTTTAGTAGCTATATTAGGATCATAAAATACTTCTTGTGATTTTTTTCTAATATATTCATAATTTTCTCTTTTAGGGAAAGCATCTCCAAAAGCTTTTTCGAATAAACCGGAACTTCCTGTCAAAACTAGAGAATGAACTAAATCTATTCTTTTTTTTGCTATAATTAAAGCAATATGTCCTCCCAAGGAATTTCCTATTAAAGTAGCTTTTTTAATTCCTATTTCCATTATAAATTGAGTTACATATTTAGATATATTATAAATATTAGTCAATAGCAATGGCATATTATAAAGAGGTAATGAAGGAATGATGACTTGATAACCTTTTTTTGGAAAAAAATCTAAAAGAGCTTTGAAATTACTCAACCCTCCCATTAATCCATGTAGCAAAATCAAAGGATGACCTTTTCCTTTTTTTATATAAGGAAATTTTTTTTCTTTTTTTTTAATAAGATTAAGCATAACATCATACGATTTTCTTTATTTTATGTTTTTAAGTATTTTTTTATTTTTTTTGCATTGTTTTTGAACGATCAAATAAGCTTCTTTAGCTGCCATTTCTTCTGATTTCTTCTTAGAATAACCTCTTCCTTTAGTTTGAATTCCACATTCTGATATTGTAAATTCAGACAAATAAATAATTTTATTTTTATCTTCTTTGTCTTCTCTAAAAGTTTTAAAATTTATAAAAAATTTATTTTTTTGAGACCATTCTATAATCCATACTTTATAACTGAAAATTTCATTTTGTAATTTTTCAATATTTACATGGTTGTGTAAAATTTTTTTATGTACAAAATCTTCACATCCTTGATATCCTGTGTCTAAATAAATGAATCCTATTAAAGCTTCAAGAGTATTCCCCAGTATATTATCAGATATTATAGATTTATCCAAAAAAATATCTGTAATAGTTAATTTTTTAGAAATTTCATTTAAATTTCTTCTACATACAATTTTAGATCGTATTTGAGTTAGTTCTCCTTCTTTTTTTTCAGGAAATTTTTCACACAAAAAATGTGATATGATAGAATTTAATACAGCATCTCCCAAAAATTCTAACCTTTGAAAATTAATAGAATAATTTTGATTTAAATTTCTTTTTTTTGTAGAAAAACTATATATAAATACTTCTTTTAAAAATTTAGTATTTTTTGGACGAAAACCTAATATTTTTATTAATTTATCAACTAATACAGAATAGTCATTTTTTTCAAAAAAAGCACTATTTTCAGATAACATTTATTTTTTTAAATAAAATACAAACATTATGTCCTCCAAAACCAAAAGTATTGCATAGACTAATTTTAACTTCTTTTTTTATTGCTTGATTCGGAGTTAAATTCACTTTCGAATTAATATTTTTATCTATATGGAATAAGTTTATAGTTGGAGGAATAAAGCCTTTTGTTAAAGGAAGAATAGATGCAATTGCTTCTATTGCTCCAGCTGCCCCTAATAAATGTCCCGTCATAGATTTTGTAGAATTAATATCTATATTATGTATATTTTCATGAAATACTTCTTGAATAGCTTTTATCTCTGCAATATCTCCTAATCTAGTAGATGTCCCATGAGAATTAATGTGATCAACTTCTTGATATTCAATACCTGCGTCTTTAATAGCGGATTTCATAGCTAAAACAATTCCTTTTCCTTCTGGATGAGGAGTCGTGATATGATAAGCATCTCCAGACATCCCCACTCCTACTATTTCAGCATATATATTGGCTCCTCTTTCTTGAGCATGTTGATATTCTTCAAGGACAAGACAACCAGCACCTTCTCCTAATACAAAACCATCTCTATTTTCGTCAAAAGGGCGTGATGCAGTTTTATAATCTTCGTTTCTAGTAGATAATGCATGTAAAGCATTAAATCCTCCTACTCCACTTTGTGTTATAGCAGCCTCAGACCCTCCAGTAATCATAATATCAGCTTTTCCTAAACATATTAAATGATAAGCATCTACAATAGCATTAGAAGATGAAGCGCAAGCAGATACCGTAGCATAATTCGGTCCATGAAGACCATAATTCATAGAAATAAAACCAGCAGTAATATCTATTAGCATTTTAGGAATAAAAAACGGACTAAATTTAGGATATTTTCCTCCATGTACATAATCGGAAATAGACTCCTCTAAATTTAATAGACCTCCAATTCCAGATGCCCAAATTACTCCTATTCTTTCTCTTTCTTCTTTTGAAAAATTGATTTCACTATTTTTTATCGCTTCTTCAGAAGCGATAATTCCATATTGTGCACAAGGATCTAATTTTCGTATTTCTTTTTTATTAAAAAAAATACTTGGATCATAATTTTTTAACTCACAAGCAAATTTAGTCTTATATTTTTTAGTATCAAAATAAGTAATAGGACTACAACCATTTCTTCCGTTAATAAGAGAGACCCAATACTCTTCCACAGTATTACCTATAGGAGTAATAGAACCAATGCCAGTTACAACTACTTTTTTTAAGTTATCCATATTCATAATCCATAAAAAAAAATGTCTGTCTAATCAATTTTTTTTTCTTCTGCATTTTTTTTATCCATCAAAAGATTTTCTATAGCTTGTATGGCTTCACCTACTGTTGTTATTTTTTCAGCTTTTTCATCTGAAATACTAATATTAAACTCTTTTTCAAATTCCATAATGAGTTCTACTATATCTAGGGAATCTGCTCCTAGATCATTGGTAAAATTAGCGGTAGGAGTTATATCACTTTCTTCTACACTTAATTTTTCTACGATAATAGCATTGACTTTAGATGCAATATCAGACATAAATTCATAATTTTTTTTATGATACAAAATTAGTAAACTTTTGTAAATCATATATAAATTTGCTTTATGCATAATATAGTATATGACATATGATATCTTTTGATATAGAAAATTATGGAATTTTTAATTCTTCATATAATTGGCAATTGACACCCGATGAATTACAAAAAATCATTGTTCAAAAAAAAATGGGAGTAGAAACAGAATCAGGAGTTATAGCCATAAATACAGGTTTTTTTACGGGAAGATCTCCTAAAGATCGATTTATTGTAAAAGATGATGTTACAGAACAAAAAATTTGGTGGGATGAAAAATTTAATCAATCTTTTGATTCAAAAAAATTTGATTCTTTATATCAAAAAATGACTCAATATTTATCGGGAAAAACATTATATATCCGAGATGGATATCTTTGTTCCGATAAACGTTATCAATTAAATGTTCGTTCTATTAGTGAATATCCATGGTCTGATCTATTTATTCATAATCTTTTTTTAAGATTTACAAAAGGGGAAAGAGTTTTTCCGAATTGGTTATTATTATGTGCTCCAGGATTTCAGGCAAATCCCATAAAAGATGGAACACGAAACAAAAATTTTTCTATATTAAATTTTTCTAAAAAAATAATTCTGATTGGGGGGTCAGGATATACAGGAGAAATCAAAAAATCTATATTTTCTGTTCTAAATTTTATACTTCCTATGTATAAAAATGTTTTTCCTATGCATTGTGCTGCAAATGTAGGAAAAGAAAAAAAAGATACAGCTCTTTTTTTTGGATTATCCGGGACAGGAAAAACTACTATTTCTAGTGATTTCAACAGAAATTTAGTAGGAGATGATGAACATGGATGGACTTATGATAACATAATCTTTAATTTTGAAGGAGGATGTTATGCTAAAATATTGGGTATTTCTCAAAAAAATGAACCTATGATTTATCATGCTATAAAGAAAGGAGCTATGTTAGAAAACATAATTTTTAAAAAAAAAACTAGAGAAGTTGATTTTTTAAATGATACCATTACTCAAAATATAAGAATTAGCTACCCCATTTATTTTATAAAAAATATAGAAAAAAAGTTATTATCTTCTAATATAAAAAATATTTTTTTTCTAACATATGACGCTTTTGGAGTTTTACCTCCAATATCTAAACTCAATAAAGCACAATCTTCTTATTATTTTTTATTAGGATACACATCTAAAGTAGCTGGAACTGAATTAAATATTAAAAAACCAAAAGCAACTTTTTCTTCTTGTTTTGGAGCTCCATTTATGCCTTTACATCCTATTCAATATACAAAAATGTTAATGAAAAAATTAGATGAGACTGAAATAAACGTTTGGATGGTTAATACCGGATTGATATCGGGAGGTTATTCGTCTGGATATCGTATGAAATTAGATGATACACGTAAAATTGTCCAAAATGCTTTGGATGGTTTTTTATCGGAAGTCCCTTATGAAAAATATCCTATTTTTAATTTTAAAATACCGAAATGTTGTCCAGGAGTATCGTCTAACATATTAAATCCGAAAAACTCATGGAAAAATGAAAAAATGTATCAAGATCAAGTTAAAACACTTGCCAAAAAATTTATTAAACATTTTGATATATACAGACAATACATAGATAAAAACATTTCATCTGGAGAACCTTTTTTAGAATAAGTATATTTATATAAAATATTCTTTGATATATTTTTTAATATATTTTCCTATAATATCAAATTCTATATTTACAATATCACCGACTTTCATCATACGTAAATTGGTTTTTTCATAAGTGTAAGGCAAAATAGATACATTAAATATATATTTATCACATGTTATTATAGTAAGACTTATTCCATTAATAGCAATAGAACCTTTTTCTACAACTATAGAATCCAATTTTTTTTGAAATCTAAAAAAAAATAACCAGCTTCCATTTCTATTTTCAATTTTAATAATCGTAGCAATCGTATCAACATGTCCTTGAACTATATGCCCATTTAATCTCCTATGCAATGTTATTCCTCTTTCTAAATTTACTTCATCTTGAATTTTTAAAAAATTTAAATTAGTACATAATAAAGTTTCTTCAGAAGCTAAGACGGAATAAGTTTTTTTATTAATATTCATAATACTTAAACATATTCCATTATGACAAATACTTTGATTGATTTGAATTTCGTTATTCAAAAATGGATTATTAAAAGTTATATAAAGATTATTTTTATCACGATTTAATTGATATACTTTTGCCGTGCATTCTATGATTCCAGTAAACATAATGATTTATAATTTTTTTCAAATTAATTAAATATTATATATTATTATTTATGAATTATAGAAAAAAAAAAATTAGAGTAGGGTTTACCACAGGTGATATTAACGGAATAGGAATAGAGATTTTTTTGAAAGTATGTTATAAAAAAAAACTTTTAGATTTTTTTACCCCAATATTATTTGGATCTACTAAATTATGTTTTTATTATAAGAAAATTTTAAATATGGATATTAGTAATATACGAGAAGTAAAAAATTTGAAAGAAGTTATTGATTATAAAATAAATGTACTCAATATATGGAAAGAAGATATTAAATTTGAATCTATAAAAATAAATCATCCCGAATCAGTAAAATATCCCGTTTTATCTTTAAAAAAAGCTGTAACAGCTTTAAAAGAAGGAAAAATAGATGTACTTGTAACAGCTCCAGTTAATAAAAAATGTATGAATTTCAAAAATTTTTCATTTGTTGGTCACACTGAATATCTACAAAATATTTTAGAGGGTGAATCCTTAATGTTAATGATTCACGATATTTTAAAAATAGCTTTAGTAACCAATCATTTACCCTTAAAAAGGGTAAGTTCAGAATTAAGTATCAAAAAAATAATAAAATCAATTAAAATTTTACATCAATCTCTTATCATTGATTTTTCTATAGAAAAACCTAAAATTGCAGTTTTAGGATGTAACCCACATTCAAGTGATAATGGATTAATGGGAAATGAAGAAAAAACAAAAATTAAACCAGCTGTTGATAGTTTATTTCAAAAACAAGGGTGGTTAGTTTTTGGCCCTTATTCTTCAGATAGTTTTTTTGGAAATCAAAGTTATAGAAATTTTGACGCTGTTTTAGCTATGTATCACGACCAAGGATTAATTCCTTTTAAAACATTAACTTTTAATCAAGGAGTTAATTTTACAGCTGGTCTTTCTCACATACGAACATCTCCCGATCATGGTGTCGCCTATGACATAGCTAAAAAAGGAATAGCCAATGAAAATTCATTTGAAGAAGCGATTTTTAGTGCTATAAAAATATTCAAAAATAGAAAAGAACATAAAAAATTTAGTTCATATAAATTATTGTAAAATTACAGTCACTATATTTTTTTTTACTTGTAAAAGTCCACCTTTTATTTTAATTTCCTTATTTACATCTTTTTTATCTGATTTTAATTTCAAAAGACCATTTTTTAATATAGAAATGAATGGAGCGTGATTTTTTAATATTTGAAAATATCCATGAAATCCAGGGGCTATTACAGAAATAATATTTTCTTGATACAAAATTTTATGAGAACTAATAATTTTTATTTTCATAAGTTTATTCAGATAACATTTTTTTTCCACTTTCCATAACCTGTTCAATTGTTCCTTTTAAATTGAAAGCGGCTTCTGGGATATCATCTAATTCTCCATCTATTATCATATTAAATCCTTTTATAGTGTCTTCAATTTTTACAAATTCTCCTTCTATCCCCGTAAATTGTTTCGCTACATGAAATGGTTGAGACAAAAAACGTTGAACACGTCTAGCTCTAGAAACTATTAATTGATCTTCTTCACTTAATTCTTCTACACCAAGAATAGCTATGATGTCTTGTAAAGAATTATATTTTTGCAAGATTTTTTTTACCCTTTGTGCGCAATTATAATGATTTTCATTTATTATATCTGGAGATAAAATACGTGAAGTAGAATCTAAAGGGTCTACTGCGGGATAAATTCCTAAAGATGCTATTCTTCTGGAAAGAACAGTGGTTGCATCCAAATGAGAAAATGTGATAGCAGGGGCAGGATCTGTTAAATCATCTGCAGGAACATAGACTGCTTGTACGGAAGTGATAGATCCTGTTTTTGTAGAAGTTATTCTTTCCTGCATAGACCCCATTTCAGATGATAAAGTAGGTTGATATCCTACTGATGAAGGAATTCTTCCTAATAAAGCTGAAACTTCTGATCCAGCTTGAGTAAAACGAAATATATTATCTATAAAAAACAATACATCTTGTCCTTTTTTCCCTTCTAAATATTGATCTCTGTAATATTCAGCCAAGGTTAATCCGGATAAAGCAACTCTTGCTCTAGCTCCAGGAGGTTCGTTCATTTGACCAAAAACAAAAGCGGCTTTAGATTCTCTCAAATATTCCTTATCTACCTTAGAAATATCCCAATATCCTTTTTTCATTGATTCCATAAAAGATTTTCCATATTTTATAATTCCAGATTCCAACATTTCTCTTAATAAATCGTTTCCTTCTCTAGATCTTTCTCCAACTCCTGCAAAAACAGATCTACCTCCATGTCCTTTTGCTACATTATTAATTAATTCCTGTATCAATACAGTTTTTCCTACTCCAGCTCCACCGAATAATCCGATTTTTCCTCCTTTAGGATAAGGTTCTATTAAATCTATAACTTTAATTCCTGTATACAAAATCTCTGTATCAGTAGATAAATCTACAAATGCAGGAGGTTCACTATGAATAGGTTTAGTTTTAGATCTATCAATATCTCCTAATCCATCTATACAATTTCCTAAAACATTAAAAACTCTACCATTAATAGATTCCCCTATAGGAACACAAATTGGTTTATCTAATGCATAAACTTCTTGACCTCTTTGCAATCCGTCTGTGATTTCCAAAGAAATACAACGAACATTATTTTCTCCCATATGTTGTTGAACTTCTAATACGATTTTATTTTTAGATGAATGTACTTCCAAAGCGTCATAAATTTTAGGAAGATAAGATCCTCCTTCAAAAGAAACATCAATTACTGGTCCTATAATTTGAGTAATTATTCCTTTAAATTTTTTTTTATGCATCATACAATCCCTTTTTTTTCAAGATTTATACAATTATATTTGTAATTGTAAATGTAAAAGAAAAAAGATAAAAATTTTGAAAATTTATTCATTAATTGATGAATTTTCTTCTTTATTTCCATGTGTATTGACACTTGGAATTTTTGATGGCGTTCATATAGGTCATCAAAAAATTATTAAAAATTTAATTTTAAGATCTAAAAAAAAATATTGTTCCGTATTACTCACTTTTCAACCACATCCAAAAGAAATATTAAATCATGATAAAAAATTTTTTTATTTAAATACTCTTTCTGAAAGAATATATCACTTAAAAAAAACAGGAATAGAACACTTGATTATTCATCCCTTTACTACAAATTTTTCAAGATTAAGAACAAAAGATTTTTTTCAAAAAATTTTACATCCTAAATATCAAATTAAACAAATCATTACGGGATACGATTCTCATATTGGAAGAAATAGAGATAACTCTTATGAAGAATTAAAAAAACTATATCATATTTATGGAATTAAAGCTTATCAAGTCAGTCCTTACAAATTAAGAGAAAAAATAGTGAGTTCGACTCACATACGTGAGTCTCTTTTATTAGGAGATATAAAATGGGCAAACCAAGCTTTAGGGTATTTTTATACATTATCTGGAAATGTTATACGAGGAAA
The DNA here is from genome assembly GCF_014251315.1 of Blattabacterium cuenoti. NCBI lineage: Bacteria > Pseudomonadati > Bacteroidota > Flavobacteriia > Flavobacteriales > Blattabacteriaceae > Blattabacterium > Blattabacterium cuenoti. The sequence continues at coordinate 575,525 of NZ_CP059185.1, forward strand.
GGGAATAGGAAGAACTATTAATTTTCCGACTGCAAATCTACAAGTAGATTCCAAAAAATTGATTCCTAAAAAGGGTGTTTATGCTGTAAAAATTAATTATTTAAATAATATGTATTTAGGAATGTTAAATATAGGAATAAATCCTACCATAGAAAAAGAAAATAAAAAAATAAAGATAGAAGTCCATATATTTGATTTTTTTGAAAATATATATGGAAAAAAAATAGATATTTTAATGATTGGTATCATACGTAATGAAAAAAAATTTGATTCTATTCAAGAATTGAAAAAACAAATATGTACAGACAAAATGAATATACAAAAATTTTTTACTCGTGAAAAAACGAATCGATAAAATTATAAAATCCATATTGAAAAACTTTAATCATAAAATTATTTTCATATCTAAAACTTCTACTATTATAGAATATATAAAAAATAAATACAGTTCTAAATTTCATTCAAAAACTCAATTTTTTACAATAAAAGAATTTCTGGAAAAAATTTCCGGACTAAAAATTTTAGATAATCATTCAATACTACTTTATTTTCTTTCCCTTTTAAAAAAAGATGATTTTATGGAAAAAAATTTTAATGATTTTTTTAATTGGGGGCCTAAAATATTAAATGATTTTCAAAATATAGATTTTAATCTAGTTGATATTGAACGTTTTTTTTCTTATATGATTTCTACAGAAAAGATAAATAAATGGGATCTTGATCTTTTAGAGAAAAAAAATTTTTTTTTTGGGAAAAAATTCGTGAATACTATTATATTTTACAATCTCAACTTTTAAAAAGAGGAATCACTTATTATGGAATGCTTTTCAAAATAGTTATTTCTCGTTTAGATTCTTTTTTATCTCAAAATTTTAATACAAAAATTGTATTATTTATTGTTGAAAATATTGCATTTAATGAATGTGAAAAAATTTTTGCTAAAAAAATTTTTCAAAAAGGATTAGTTTATGATTTATGTAAAAAAAATGTTTCATTTTCAATTTTAGAATATTTAAACAAAAAAGGAATTTTTAATTCTGAAACACGTTTACAATATGATCATATTAAAATTATTGGCGTTTCAAAAGAAATAGAACAAGTGAAAGTAGTGGAAAATATCATATGTAAATTGATAAAAAAAGATCAAAAACCTAAAAAAATACTCTTAATTCCAGGAGATAACTATTTAACTATTCCATTATTATATTCTATAAAAAAATTAGGGATTAATATATCTTTTAATATAGATTATTCATTAAATAATATTCCTATTTATTATACTTTTTATTCTATATTTCAATTACTGTTAAAAAAAAATAAATTCCAAAAATTTACTAGAAAAGATGTTATAAAAGTATTATCCAATGGATATATTCAAAAATTTTTTTTAAAAAAAAATTTAGTATTAAAAAAATTGAATATAGAAAATGATTCGGATTTTGTTTCCGAACACGAGATAAAAAAATATTTACATACAAATGACTTATGGATTATTTTTAAAATTTCAACTAATAATATAAAAATGATTCTTATAAGTCTTATTGGCTTTATTAGGAAATTTATAAAATTGCTTCTTACGAAAAAAAGAAAACATTTTTTGGAATTAAAATTCATTTTTAAATTAGAAATTTATATACAAAAATTAAGAATAATAGTTAGAAAAACTAAAAATTTATCTATAGGAATCAATGATGTATTTAACATGTATGAGCAGTTTACTCATACAGAAAACATACGTTATATACGTAAAAATAAAATAGGATTATATATAACAGGTTTTACAGACATTTTTTTTGAAAATTTCGATATTGTAATCATAACATCCTTCAATGAAGGAGTCATACCTAGAAATCATAAAAATCCCTCTTTCATTCCCTTTAGTACAGGTACTAAACTAAATATCAATGATTTAAATGAAAATTTTTATTTTCATCATTTCACGAGAATTATTCAATGTTCAAAAAAAACATATTTAATATATAAAAATCAACCAGATGAAATTAATTCTGGAGAAAAAAGTCGTTTTATTCATAGAATAGAAATAAACTCTAAAATTTCAACAGAAAAAATAAACAAACCATTTTTTCCTATTCTTTCTATAAATTCAATAAAACAACCTATTGTAATTGATAAAACGAAATCTATAATTCAGTGTTTACATGAATTAATGGATAGAGGGTTATCCCCTTCTTCTATTCATTTATACAATTATAATCCCCTTTTATTCTATTATAAGAAAATACTTAAGCTGAATGATCCAGAAAAAACGTATTATAAAAAAAAAATAGGAAAGATGATCCATAAAATATTAAAAATATTATATGATCCTATCAAAAAAAATTTAATAACTATCGATTCTATTCAGAAAATGAAAAAAAATTATGCACTTATTATAAAAAATTATATAAAAAATTTCATTTCATGGGATGAAAAATTGGTTAAAAATGGACATAAGATTTTTATCCAAGAAATAGAACGAAAAGTATCTACGACATTAAATATTGGATCAAAAAAAGTAAAATTGCATGGGATTATAGATCGTATAGATGAATATGATGGAATCACTCGTATTCTTGATTATAAAATAGGATATTCAAAATTTAAAGAAATGAACATTTCTTCAAAAAATATTGAAAACATTTTTTACGATACAAATTATACGAATATTATGCAACTACTTATTTATGTTTATTTGTGGTTTGAATCTTCTGTATTTAAAGGAAGTAAAAAAAAACCTCCTATTATAGGAATTGTTTCTCCCAAAATGAATGGAAACATATTCCAAGTTCCTGTAAACATTTTTAAAATACAAAATAAAAAAACGAACATAACATATGTAGATTATAAAATAAACGTTCTTCCATTTCTGATAAGAAGAATTTCTGATATTCTAGATCCTAGGATTCCTATTATAGAAAAAATTTACTGATTTATAATATATTTTTCTATATAATTTCCTACTTCTTCAGTAGTGGAAGATAATTTTGAATTAACAATATCTGGAGTACATATTTTTTCTTCAATAGAATTTCTAACAGCTTCTTCTAAAAGATTTTTTTCTTTATGCATTCCAAAATATTCTAACATCATAGAAACTGAAAGTATACATCCTAAAGGATTTGCGATATTTTTTCCTTTTGCTTGAGGATAAGATCCATGTACAGGTTCAAACATGGATTTATAATTTCCTATAGAAGCCGAAGGTAATAACCCTAAAGAACTTGTTAAAACACTCGATTCGTCTGAAAGAATATCTCCAAACATATTATCCGTTAAAATAATATCAAATTTTTTAGGATTCATAATAATTTGCATAGCTGCATTGTCGATATACAAAAAATCTAGATTGACATCTGTATAATCCATAGATATTTTCTGAATGACTTCTCTCCATAATCTAGAAGTCTCTAATACATTAGCTTTATCTACTAATGTTACTTTTCTTTTACGAGAAAGAGCTGCTTTAAAAGCCATTTCTCCAATTTTTTCTATTTCTTTTTTAGAATAAATACAATAATCATAAGCTTTTTCTCCATTTTTACAACGACCTTTTTTTCCAAAATAAATACCGCTTGTTAATTCTCGATATATAATGAAATCAACTTCATGTAAGAATTCCTTTTTTATAGGAGATTTATCTAAAATTGGGAATATTACTATAGGACGAATATTACAATATAAATTCATTCTTTTTCTTAGTTTTAATAATCCATCTTCAGGTCTCATTCCTCTTGAATTATGATCATGTTTTGGATCTCCTATGCAACCAAATAAAACCGCATCTGATTTTAAACAACTATCTATAGTTTTTTCTGGCATAGGATTTCCAAATTTTTCTATAGCTTTGGATCCAGCTAAAACATTTTGATAATGAAAATTATGACCATATTTTCTAGCTATAGAATTTAAAACTTTGATAGCCTGTCTAATTACTTCAGGTCCTATCCCATCTCCTTCTATTACAGAAATATTTTTTATCATATTAATTAAAAAAATTTTTTATTTTTTTCAAAAGTTTTTACGTCATTTTTAATAGAAATCAAAAAATCTATATCATCATATCCATTGATAAAACAATTTTTTTTATATGGATGTATTTGGAAATTATCAAATTTTCCTGTTTTTAGTATTGTAACTTTTTGATTAATTAAATCAACTTTTATTTTAGTTTTCGGATTTTCTTCAACTGTATTGAATAATTTTCTTAAGAAAGATTCAGAGATCTCTACAGTTAATAATCCATTGTTTAATGCATTTTCTTTAAAAATATCAGCAAAGAAACTAGATATTATCACCCTAAATCCATAATCAAAAATAGCCCAAGCAGCATGTTCACGACTGGATCCACAACCAAAGTTTCTTCCTGATAAAAGGATTTTCCCATGAAAATTAAAATCATTTAATATAAAATTTTTATTTAAGGATCCATTTTTATTATAACGCCAATCGATAAAAAGATTTTTTACACACTCTTCACGTTTAATTTCTTTCAAAAAACGAGCAGGGATAATTTGATCTGTATCTACATCCTCTATAGATAATGGAACAGCTTGGCTAATTAACATCGTAAATTTTTTCATGAATATATTTATTAATATCTACAATTTTTCCTTCAATAGCTATAATAGCTGCCGTTAAAGGACTTGCAAGTAAAGTACGAGATCCTGGTCCCTGTCTTCCTTCAAAATTTCTATTAGATGTGGAAATACAATATTCTCCTGAAGGAATTTTGTCCTCATTCATTCCTAAACAAGCAGAACATCCTGGCTGACGAAAATCAAATCCAGAGTCTTTAAAAATCTTATCTAATCCTTCTTTTTCAGCTTGTTTAACAACTTGATTTGATCCAGGAACAATCATTACTTGTACATGATTTGCTTTTCTTTTTCCTTTTATTATAGAAGCGACTAATCTTAAATCTTCTATTCTAGAATTTGTGCAACTTCCTATAAAAATGTAATTAATTATTTTCCCTATCAAAGATTCACCTAATGAAAATCCCATGTACTTCATAGATTTATGATCTATGTTTGATTTTGGAATCCTTTCAGATATTTTGATTGACATTCCAGGATTTGTTCCATAAGTTATCATAGGTTCAATATTTTCGGCATTGAATACATATTCCTTATCAAACATTATATCGTCATTTTTTTTTAAAAATTTCCAATATTCTATAATTTTTTTCTCTTTAATTTTCGGAAAATTTTTACATTTTCTTACATAATCAAAAGTGGTTTGATCTGGTGCTATTAATCCCCCCTTCGCTCCCATTTCAATGCTCATATTACAAATAGTCATTCGACCTTCCATACTCATTTTTTTAATGGTAGACCCCGTATATTCTACGAAATAACCTACTCCAGCATCCACTCCTAATTTTGATATGATATATAAAATTACATCCTTTGGAGTAACTCCTTTTCTTAAATTTCCATTTAATTGTATTTTCATTTGTTTAGGTTTGGATAACAATAAACATTGACTAGCCATAACCATAGAGACTTGACTGGTTCCAATTCCAAAAGCTATGCATCCAAAAGCTCCATGAGTAGAAGTATGACTATCTCCACAAACTATTGTCATCCCCGGTAAAGTATGACCTAATTCAGGCCCAATCACATGAACAATCCCATTATTTTTATTTCCCAATTCATATAATGTTATTCCAAATTTATTACAATTATCTGTTAATAAGTTTATTTGTTTTCTAGATAAAGGATCTGAAATAGGTAAATGTTGATTAATTGTAGGAACGTTATGATCTGCCGTTGCTATAATTTGATTTGGTCTAAAAACAGATAAATTTCTTTTTTCTAACTCTAAAAAAGCTTGAGGACTTGTTACTTCATGTATGTAATGTCTATCTATATAAATAACATATATTTCATTTTCCAATTTCTTTATAACATGTGCCTCCCAAATTTTATCGAACAATGATTTTGGCATTTTTATACAACATTTATTCTTCTACTATTCGTATGATTTGTGTGTAATATTTTATGATTTTTACCATTTAAATTAGCTTTTTCTAATATTTTTTTTAATTCTATGTCAGTAATTTCTTTTTTTTCATCTGCGTATTTTAAAAAAATAGAATAAACTAAATCTAAAGAATTTTTATTTAGAAAATAACCCAATTTTTTATAACGATAAGCTAAAGCCGCTCTTCCACTTCTAGCAGTAAGAATTATTGAAGATTGATTTATACCAACATCTTCTGGATTAATACTTTCATAAGTTTCCCTTTTTTTAATAACCCCATCTTGATGTATTCCAGAAGAGTGAGAAAAAGCGTTAATTCCTACTATAGCTTTATTAGCTTGGACTTTCATTCCAGTACATTCTGATACTAAACAACTTGCAGAATAAATTAATTTTGTATTAATATTAGTAAATAAATTTAAATAGGAATTTTGTTTAATAATCATGACAATTTCTTCTAGTGAAGTATTTCCTGCTCTTTCTCCAATTCCATTAATGGTACATTCTACTTGACCCGCACCATTCATGATTCCAGATAATGAATTAGCTGTAGCCAATCCTAAATCATTATGACAGTGAGTAGATAATATAATTTTATGAATTCCTTTGACATTCTCTTTTAAAAAACGGATTTTATCTCCGTATTCTTTTGGTAAACAATATCCTGTAGTATCAGGAATATTAATGACCGTTGCTCCATGCTTAATTACATTTTCACACACTTTCGCTAAAAATTCATTTTCTGTACGTCCTGCATCTTCAGCATAAAATTCTACATCTTCTACAAATTTTTTTGCATATCTCACCGCATATATAGCTCTTTCTATAATTTTTTCTGGAGTACTATTAAATTTATAACGGATATGACAATTTGAAGTCCCTATTCCAGTATGAATTCTGGGTCTACTAGCATATTTTAATGCTAGACCGGCTATTTCTATATCTTTTTCTACAGCTCTAGATAAGGCGCAAACTATTATAGTCTTTTTCACAGACTTACAAATCTCTTGAACCGATTGATAATCTCCTGGACTTGAAGTGGGAAATCCAGCTTCTATCACATCTACTCCTAAAAGTTCCAATTTTTTAGCGATTTTTACTTTTTCTTTAGTATTTAATTTGCATCCTGGAACTTGTTCTCCATCTCGTAAAGTTGTATCAAAAATTTGTATTCTTTTTTTTTCCATATCATTGGATTATTTTCGTCAAAACTATTTTTTCCAAAAAGAAAATAGAAATAAATTATTGTAATACTTACAATATCTAATTAATAAAATTATTTTATATTTTTCTACTAATCAAATTAAATATCATTATAATATTACAATGTCTAATTACAATAATAAATCAGATCATCTTTTTTTATTAATTCAAACTTTATCAAAATCCGAAAAGAGAAATTTCAGAATTTATACAAATCGTATAAAACGAAATAAATACGCTAAATTCATAAAACTGTTCGAAATTATGAGTAAAATGAGTTTTTATAACGAACAAAAAATATTAAAAAATACACCGATAAGAAAAGAACAATTATCTAATATTAAAGCTCATTTATATAAACAAATTTTGACTAGTCTTAAAAAATTACAACATTTTGTAGAAAATCATGACATACAAATACGTGAATATTTAGATTTTTCTAAAATTTTATATAACAAAGGCTTATATATACAAAGCTTAAAATTATTAGGAAAAGCAAAAATTATTGCTAGATGCTATGAATCTAATACCATTCTACTGGAATTAGTTGAATTTGAAAAAATGATAGAATCCCAACATATAACTAGGAGTCTTTATTCAAGATCTGTAGAATTATCCTCAGAATCAAAAGAATTAATTGAAAGAATTCAATGTAATAATGCATTATCGAACCTTTCTTTAGAACTATATGGTTTATATTTAAAAGTAGGATATGTAAGAAATGAAAAAGATAAAATATTTATAGAAACATATTTTCGCACAAATCTTCCAAAATTTGATATTGATAAACTCAGTTTTTACGAAAAATTATCTTTATATCAAGCTCAAGTGTGGTATCATTACATTAGACAAGATTTTGTAATGTGCTATAGATCATCTTCTAAATGGATAGAATTGTTTCAAAATTATACAAAAGCAAAAAATGTAGCTCCTGTAAGCTATTTAAAAGGATATCATTATTTGTTAGACACCTTATTTTATTTGAATCATTATTCAAAATTTATTCATGTATTCAAACAGTTTGAACAAGAAGTACAAAACGGAAAAATATTGATAAATGATAACACGAAAATATTAATTTTTATGTACACATATACTAACCGTATCAACAAACATTATATGGAAGGAAGCTTTTCAGAAGGAGTTAAAAAAGTAATTCCCCCATTATTTATGGAATTTAATAAAATTTTTAATCGTTTGGACTCCCATTATATTATGATTCTTTACTATAAAATTGCTTGTTTATATTTTGGGAGTGGAGATAATGAAAATACTATTCGGTATTTATCAAAAATTATGGAAAATAAAAAAAAAAATTTACGACAAGATTTACAATGTTTTGCTAGACTTTTACACTTAATCGCTTGTTATGAAAGTGGATTAGACGAAAATATGGATCAAAAAATTCAATCCACATATAAATTCTTTATCCAAATGGATGATTGGTATATTGTGCAAAAAAAGATTATTCATTTTTTTAAAAATTTAGGAAATATTTATCCTCACCAAATTAAAAATCAGTTTGAAAAATTAAGAGATCAATTAGTTAAATATAACGATCACCCTTATGAAAAAAGGACTTTCTTGTATTTAGATATTATTTCTTGGCTAAATTCAAAAATAGAAAATAAATCTGTAGAATTAATCATAAAAGAAAAATTTTTAAAAAATAATTTTAAATAAAATTGTTTAATTCAATAAAAATATAACACTAAAAAAAAGAATCATAAAAAATGAAAAAAAAAAATGAATCAAAGCTCTCAATAAAAAAGAAAAATTGAAATTTGAAATATCATAAGAGTCAATGATTGAATAAAAAAAAATCAAAATACTCAAAAATAATCTCATTGAACCACTCAATATATAAATATATGTAATGTGTTTATATTTTTTTGTAAACAAAAAAAAAAAATAAAATAAATTGTTGATAGGTAATAAAAAAACATATATTTTTAATACAAAAAGAAAATATTTTTCTAGAAAAAAAGCACTAAGAATAACGTGAACTAAACTGAAAAAAAAAGTAAACAAATTATATGTTATAATTTTTTTTATCATAATCGTTAAAATTACTAACCATTGTTTCTCCTATGCAAAATATTATCGATGAACTCTCATGGAGAGGTTTAATTAAAAACAAAGTTCCTGGCATAGAAAATCAATTAAAAAAACCTACAAATATGTATATAGGTTTTGATCCTACATCTGATTCTTTACACATAGGAAGTCTTTTACCTATTATTATGTTAATTCATTTTCAAAAAAAAGGACATAAATCTTTAGCATTAATTGGTGGAGCTACAGGATTTATAGGAGATCCTTCCGATAAGGAAGATAAAAGAATTTTTTTAAGTAAAGAAACTCTGAAAAAAAATACGGAATCTATAAAAAATCAAATGTTAAGACTTTTAAATTTTTATTCAGAAAAAATAGAATTGTTAAATAATTTCGATTGGATTCGAAATATTTATTTTATAGATTTTATTCGTGAAATAGGAAAACATTTTCCTATAAATTATATGATGTCTAAAGATTCTGTAAAAAAAAGAATTAATAATAAAAAAAACGGAATATCCTTCACTGAATTTTCTTATTCTCTTATACAAGGATATGATTTTTTGTATTTAAATCAAACAAAAAATTGCCAATTACAAGTGGGAGGATCTGATCAATGGGGAAACATTACGACAGGTATAGAATTAATTCGAAAAAAAACAGGAAAAAAAGCATATGGAATCACTTTTCCTTTAATAATAAAACCTAATGGAATTAAATTTGGTAAAAGCGAAAAAGGAGAAAATATATGGCTGGATAAAAATAAAACATCTCCATATAAATTTTATCAATTTTGGATGAATCTTTCTGATTTTGAAGTTGAAAAATATATAAAAATATATACTTTTTTTTCTAAAGAAGAAGTTGATAACTTAATTTTTCAACATAGAAAATATCCAAATAAAAGATTGTTGCAGAAAAAACTGGCTAATGAAATAACTAAATGGGTTCATGGAAACGAAATTTCCAAAAAAGTAATAGAAATCACAAATATATTATTCGAAAAAATAAATGAACCTTTTCAATCCTTAGATGATAAAATTTTCATTTCTATATATAATCATATTCCACATATGCTTCTATCTTGTGATGAATTTAAAAAAGGAATTTTTTTATTAGATCTTTTAAAAAAAAGTGGTTTTTTTTATTCTAAAAGTGAAGCAAATCGCGCTTTAAAAGCAAATTCAATTCATTTAAATAAAATTATTGTGAAAGAAAATATTCTGATTAAAAAAGAAAACATAATAGGAAAAAAATATATTTTATTCAAATTTGGAAAAAAAGAATTTTTTATTATAAAAATTGAATGAATTTAATATCCAAAACATCTTAATTTTTTATAATCGTATCGCCAATTTTTACAAACTTCTACATTGAATTTTAATTCAATATTCTTATTAAAGAAAAGTTCTATGCTTTTTATAGAAAAAAATTTTAATTTCTTAATAGCATTTCCTTTTTCTCCTATTAATATTCCTTTTTGAGAATCTCGTTCTACATATATGTAAGATAATATATATATAAAAGTTTTTTTTTCTTTAAAAAATTCCGTGTGTATTTCTACGGAATAAGGAATTTCTTTTTTATAAAAAAAAAATATTTTCTCTCTAATTATTTCGTTTACAAAAAAACGTTTAGATTTATTACTTAAATAATCTTTAGGATAATAAGGTGGATGTTCAGATAATAAAGATATAATTTTATTCATTAATAGATCTTGATTTATTCTTTTCAGTGCGGATATTGGTAATATTTCTGAATAAGGAAATAACCTATGCCAATAATTTATGGTATGATATAATATGTTTTTTTTATATTGTGTTCCTATTTTATCTATTTTATTAATCAATATAATGATGGGGATATTTTTCTTTTTAATCTGATTGAATATTGAAACGTCTTCAAATTTTCCTATTTCTGTAGTAATCAAAATAATATCTGCATCTTCTAATGATTTTTTTACATATTGCATCATAATTTTTTGCATAGGATAAATAGGATTAATTATTCCTGGAGTGTCCGAAAATACAATCTGAAAATTTGATCGATTAATAATTCCTAATATTCTATGACGAGTAGTTTGTGGTTTATGTGTTATGATAGAAAGTTTTTCTCCAACAAGAGAATTCATTAAAGTAGATTTTCCTACATTAGGAGATCCTATAATATTAACAAAACCGGATTTATAAATCACTTAATTATTAGTGTTTTAAAATGTTAATATTCTCAATTTTTTCTGATTGTCTAAATACAATTCCTTGTTCTTTGAAAAAATCTATTAAAATTCTATGATTTTTTTGTATTTTACCTTTTATAATTTCCTTAGAAAGATTATTTAAAATATCGTGTTGAATAACCCTTTTTAAGGGTCTAGCTCCAAAATGAAGGTCGTATCCTTTTTCCGACAAATATTCTATAGCTTCATTAGTTGATTCTATCCAAATATTTTTCTTGTTATATAACATTTTTCCTAATTTTTTCATTTGTAATTTAACAATATCTCTTATTTCTTTTCTAGAAAGAAATTTAAACAAGATAATTTCATCTATACGATTAATGAATTCAGGTCTTACAATATTTTTTAATAAATCTATTAAAGCTTTTTTTTTCTCCTCCATTCTATTAGAATAAATTTCTTGATCCAAATTTTCCTGAATGATATCTGCTCCTATATTGGAAGTCATAATAATAATAGTATTTGTAAAATTAACTGTTCTTCCTTTATTATCAGTTAATCTTCCATCATCCAAAATTTGTAAAAGTATATTAAAAACATCTGAATGAGCTTTTTCGATTTCATCTAACAAAATAACGCTATAAGGACGTCTACGTATAGCTTCTGTCAATTGTCCACTTTCATCGTAACCTACATATCCAGGAGGAGCTCCTATTAATCTACTTACAGAATGACGTTCTTGATATTCGCTCATATCTATACGAACCATATTATTATCACTATCAAACAAATATTCTGCTAAAGTTTTAGCTAGTTCCGTTTTTCCTACTCCTGTACTCCCCATAAAAAGAAAAGATCCTATAGGTTTTTTTTCATCTTGTAACCCTGCTCTAGAGCGTCGTATTGCATTTGCGATAGATTGAATAGCATCATTTTGTCCTATAACTCTTCTGTGTAATTCTTTTTCCAAAAATAATAATTTTTCTTTTTCACTTTTCAACATTTTAGTAACTGGAATTCCAGTCCATTTAGATACTACTTGAGCGATATCTTCTCTACAAACTTCTTCTTGTATCATTTTTTTTCCCTTATCTTCTTGTTTTTTTAATTCATTTTCTAACGTTTTTACTTTATTTTCTTCTTCTTTAATTTTTCCATATCTTAATTCTGCTACTTTTCCATAATCACCAGATCTTTCTGCTTGTTCTGCTTCAAATTTGTAATTTTCTATTTTATCTTTCGCTTTTTGAATTCCTTCAACTAAATCTTTTTCATTTTGCCATTGAGCTTGCAATAGCATTTTTTCTTCATTCAATTTAGATAATTCTTTTTTTAAAGGAATTAATTGTTTTTCATCATTTTCTCTTTTTAAAGCTTCTATTTGTATTTCCATATGCATAATTTTCCTATGTAAGACATCCAATTCTTCTGGTTTTGAATTGATTTCCATTCTTAACTTAGAAGCGGATTCATCCACAAGATCAATAGCTTTATCTGGTAAAAAACGTTCATTAATATAACGTTTAGATAATTCTACAGCAGCTATAATTGCTTCATCTTTTATTCTTACTTTATGATGACTCTCATATTTTTCTTTAATCCCACGTAATATAGATATTGCATCATCAATAGAAGGTTCATCTACGTATACTTGTTGAAATCTTCTTTCTAAAGCTTTGTCTATTCTAAAGTATTTTTGATATTCATTTAAAGTTGTAGCTCCTATAGCTCTAAGTTCCCCTCTAGCTAATGCTGGTTTTAAAATATTTGCGGCATCCATAGCACCTTCACCTCCTCCTGCCCCAACTAAAGTATGAATTTCATCAATAAACAAAATGATTTCTCCATCTGAAGATGTTACTTCTTTTACTACAGCTTTAAGACGTTCTTCAAATTCACCTTTGTACTTAGCCCCTGCAATTAGAGAAGCCATATCCAAAGAAAATACTTGTTTATTTTTTAAATTATCTGGAATATCTCTACTAATAATACGATGAGCTAAACCTTCAGCTATAGCTGTTTTCCCTACTCCTGCCTCACCAATCAAAATTGGATTATTTTTTGTCCTCCTAGATAAGATTTGTAAAACTCTACGTATTTCTTCATCACGTCCAACAACAGGATCCAATTTTCCTTTATAAGCCCATTTATTAAGATTTTTTGCATATTTATCTAAAGCATTATAAATATTTTCTTCTGTAGAAGAAACCACTTTTCCATTTTTTCTTCTTATGTTTTCAATAACTTTTTTTATTTTTTTTTCTGTGATTCCTTGATCTATTAATAATTGTGAAGTATGATCAAAACTCATAAAAATTCCATAAAAAATATGCTCTACAGAAATAAATTCATCTTTTAAGAAATCCGCATAATTTTCTGCTATGTTCAACATTTTAGTTACATATAAACTAAAATGTTGAGTCAAAGGTCCACTAAGTATTTTTGGATAAGAGTAAATAATACGATCTAATTCAACAATTATTGATTTAGAATTCACTTGTAATTCTTTTAAAAGAAAAGGGATTATATTTTTCTCAATTTTAAAAATTGATTTTAAAATGTGCGCATTTTCAATAGACTGTTGATTATTTTTTAAGGCAATATGTTTCGCTTCTTGTATCACTTCTTGTGATTTAATCGTAAACTTATTATAATTCATATGAAAATGAAATTTATATTTTATAATATAAAAAAATTTGTGATCAACATAGTTATCAAAACGAATTATTTCAAAATATTTATTTTCGCACTATGATAAAAAAAGAAGAAATACAATCTCTTTCAGAAAGAATTCATAAGATCTATAATATTCTCAAAATAGATCAAATTCAGGAATATATAAATAAGGAACAAGAAAAAATATCAAGTCCTAACTTTTGGAAATATTATAAAAAATCTAAAAATTCTATAAAATATATGCATGATATGAAAACATGTATAAAAGATTTTACAGAATTAAAAAATGTTTTTGAAGAGTTAGAAATAATATTTTCTCTCTCTAAAGAAGAAAATCTAGAAAAGGAACTTGAAGTTCAATTCCATAAAACTAAAAAATTACTTTCAAATATTGAGTTCAAAAATACTCTTTCTGAAAAAGAAGATTCTTTCAATGCTATACTACAAATCTCTTCTGGAGCTGGAGGTACTGAAAGTTGTGATTGGACTTCCATGTTAATGAGGATGTATTATATGTGGGCGGAAAAAAAAAAATTTATGGTAAAGAAAATCCACCATGTATCTGGAGATATTACTGGAATTAAATCCGTTACTTTAGAAATTGATGGTCTTTATGCTTTCGGTTATTTGAAAGGAGAAAATGGAGTACATAGATTGATCCGAATATCTCCATTTGATAGTAATTCAAAACGTCATACTTCTTTTTCTTCTGTATATGTTTATCCTATGATAAATGATCATATTAATATAGATATAAAAACATCAGATATACAATGGGAAACTTTTCGTTCTAGTGGATCAGGAGGTCAGAATGTAAATAAAGTAGAAACAGGAGTAAGATTACGTCATAATCCTACAGGAATTACCATAGAAAATACAGAAACTCGTTCTCAAATACAAAATAGACAAAAAGCTTTGCAATTGTTAAAATCTAGATTGTTTGAAATAGAAATGATTAAAAAAAATGAAAAAAAAGAAAAAATAGAATCTACAAAAAAAAAAATAGAATGGGGGTCTCAAATCAGAAATTATATTATGCATCCCTATAAATTAGTAAAAGATTTAAGAACCGGTCATGAAACTACACAAATTCAATCTGTTATGGATGGAGGGATAGATATTTTTTTAAAAAAATTCTTAATATATAATAGAGGAAATAAAAATACAAATTAATTTTCTTATTTTATTTACAACTTTCAATGAAAATCCGTTACTCTGATCTTATAGATCAAACTTTTGATTTTCCCACTGAGGAATTTTCTATAAAAAATAATCTTTTAGAATTTCACGGAATTCCATTAATGAATCTTATAAAAAAATATGGAACTCCATTAAAATTTACATATTTACCAAAAATATCTCAAAATATACGAAAAGCCAGAAGATGGTTTGAAAAAGCTATTCACTCCAATCAATATAATAATAAATATACTTATTGTTATTGTACAAAAAGTTCACATTTTTCTTTTGTTTTAGAAGAAGCTTTGAAAAATAATATTAGCATTGAAACTTCATATGCATATGATATAGAGATTGTTAAAAATCTTTATCGCAAAGGAAAAACTACTAAAAATATTGAAGTTATATGCAATGGATTTAAACCTAAAAATTATATTGAGAATATATCAGAACTTATTAATAACGGATTCTATAATACAATTCCAATATTAGATAATTCTGACGAATTAGAAAAATTAAGTTTATTTGTTAATTATCCTTTTAAATTAGGTATACGTATAGCTTCTGAAGAGGAACCTAAATTTGAATTTTATACTTCTAGATTAGGAATTGGATATAAAGATATTATTGTTTTTTATTTGAATAAAATAAAAAATAATCCTAAAGTGGAGTTAAAAATGTTACATTTTTTCATAAATACAGGAATAAAAGATACTGCTTATTATTGGAATGAACTTTTCAAATGTTTACATATTTATGCTCAATTAAAAAAAATAGCACCAGAATTAGAAATTTTAAATATAGGAGGAGGTTTTCCCATTAAAACATCCATGTCTTTTAAGTATAATTATGAATACATGGCTAATGAAATTGTTTATCAGATAAAAAAATTTTGCCAAAAAGAAAATATTTCAGAACCTCATATTTACACAGAATTTGGAGCTTATACCGTAGGAGAAAGTGGGGGGATTTTATATAAAATACTTAATCAAAAACGTCAAAATGATAGAGAAAAATGGAATATGATAGATAGCTCTTTTATGACTACACTTCCTGACACTTGGGCAATAAGTCGTAGATTTATTATGATGGCAATTAATCGTTGGAATGATTGTTATGAAAGAGTTTTTTTAGGAGGTTTAACATGTGATAGTGATGATTATTATAATTCAGAGCAACATATGAATGCAATATATCTTCCTTGTTTTCATCAAAAAATTCCGCTTTATATTGGATTTTTTAATACTGGAGCTTATCAAGATACAATTAGTGGATATGGTGGAGTTCATCATTGTTTAATTCCTCAACCTATTCATATATTGATAGATCATGACGAAAGAAAAAATTTTGAATATAAAATATTTAGACAATCACAAAGTCCAGAAGAAGTTCTAAAAATATTAGGTTATTAAAATTGAATCATAAAAAAAAAACTTTTGCGGGAATCGCTAAAAAATATGCAACGTTTGATAAATCTCAAACAGTCCTTATCCCAGTTCCATATGATTATACTCAAACATGGAAAAAGGGTTCTAAAAAAGGTCCTAATGCTTTTTTAGCTGCAGCAGAACATATGGAATTATATGATATTGAAACCAATTCAGAAGTTTATAAAAAAGGAATTTTTCTTGTACCCTCTATTGTAGATTCTTCTATTTCTACAAAAAGAATGATTAAAAAAGTATATAATACTACAAAAAAGTTTCTTTATAAAGAAAAATTCTTAACATTTATAGGAGGTGATCATTCTATATCAATAGGGAGTATTAGAGCTTTAGGAGAAAAATATACAAATTTAAGCATACTTCATATGGACGCGCACACAGATTTACGTCCTGTGTATAAAGGAAGTCCCTATAATCATGCTTGTTCCATGTATGAAGCCTCCCAAAAATATCCTTTAATACAAATAGGAATTCGTAGTATGGATATAATAGAAAAAAAATATATTCAAAAAGGAAATATATTTTATATGCATGAAATTTATCATAATGATTTGTGGATGAAAAATGCCATTCATAAATTATCTGAAAATGTATTTATCAGTATAGATATAGATGTTTTTGATCCTAGTATAGCCCCTTCCACAGGGACTCCTGAACCAGGAGGATTATCCTGGTATACGGCTTTGAAATTTTTTAAAAAAGTTTTTAAGAAAAAAAATGTAATAGGATTTGATATTGTTGAACTTTTACCCAATAAAAACGAATATTCTACAGATTTTCTAGCTGTTAAGCTTTATTATAAATTACTATCATATAAACACATATAAATTAATTATAAATAATTAATATGAATCAAAAAATTATTATAGCTATAGATGGATATTCTTCATCAGGAAAAAGTACTTTAGCAAAAGCTATTTCCAAAAAATTTAAATATAAATATATAGACAGTGGTTCTCTGTATAGAACTATAGCTTTAATTGCTATTCGAAAAAAAATTTTTGATAGTGATTTGTGGAATATAAGAAATTTTATTCCTATTTTGAAAGAAATGAGTTTAAAATTTAAATGGAATCAAAAATCTAATCAAATAGATATTTTTTTAAATGGAGAAAATATTCAACAGAAAATTAGATCAGAACAAGTAGAAAATAAAGTAAGTTTAATAGCTCAAATACCAGAAATAAGAGAAAAACTAACTCTTATGCAAAGAAATATTGGAAAAAATAAAGGAATTGTTATAGATGGAAGAGATATTGGGAACTATGTATTTCCTAAATCAGAATTAAAAATATTTATGAAAGGATCTATAGAAATTCGTTCTTACAGAAGATATTTAGATCTGAAAAAAAGAGGAGAAGAAGTTTCTTATGAAGAAGTAAGAAAAAATCTAATTCATAGAGATATAATGGATATATCACGAAATATTTCTCCACTCAAAAAATCTGTAGATTCTATAGAAATAGATAACACATTTTTAAGTATAGAAGAACAATTAAATCTCATTTTTAAATTTATAAAAAATAAAAGGAAAAAATAATCATCATATGAAACTATTAAATGGAAAAATAGCTATAGTTACAGGAGGTTCAGGAGATATAGGTAGATCTATAGTAAAAATTTTTGTACAACATGGAGCTAATGTTATTTTTACATTTTTTTCCTCAAAAAAGGAAGCAGAAGAACTAGAATTTAAATTTAAAAATTTCGTAGAAGCATATAAAATAGATCTTTCGGATTTTAATTCATCAGAAAATTTAGTACAAGAAGTTATAAAGAAATATGGAAATATAGATATATTAGTAAATAATGCAGGTGTTATAAAAGATAATTTTTTGCTTAAAATATCGAAAAAGGATTGGGATTATGTTATTAAAACTAATTTATATTCTATGTTTAATTTAACTAAACATGCTATTCATCCTATGATGAAACAAAAAAGAGGAAGCATCATTAATATGAGTTCTGTTGTAGGATTAACGGGAAATATTGGACAATCTAATTATGCAGCATCTAAAGCAGGAATTATTGGATTCACAAAATCAATAGCCAGAGAATTAGGAAAAAAAAATATTCGTTGTAATGCTATAGCTCCTGGATATATCGTAACAAAAATGAATTCTCATTTTAAAACTAAAATCAAAGAAAGTTGGATAAAAAATATTCCATTAAAAAGAGCAGGAACTCCTAAAGATATAGCAAACTCTGCTTTATTTCTTGCTTCAGATTTATCAAACTATATCACTGGGACTGTGTTAAATGTAAATGGAGGATTAATTTAAATCATTAATGTATTCAAGTAAAAAAATTGTACAAAGTTTAGGTGAAATTTTAAAAGCAAAATCTATATTCAATATAATCATATCTCCAGGATCTAGAAATGCTCCAATCATTATACATTTTACTCTACACAAAGATTTTAGTACTTACAGTATCGTAGATGAACGATGTGCATCTTTTTTTGCTTTAGGAATGGCTCAACAAATAAGAAAACCTGTAGTTATTAGTTGCACTTCTGGATCTGCGGTCGTAAATTGTTATCCTGCAATTACAGAAGCTTTTTATCAAAGTATTCCCCTGATTTTAGTAACTGCAGATAGGCCAAAAAAAATTATAGATGTATTTGAAGGACAATCGATTCATCAAGAAAATATTTTTCAAAAACATGTAGAAACTTCTATTCAATTAACAGAAGATGAATCTGAATCAGGAATATGGTATAATGATAGATTAATAAATGAATCTATAAATAAGTGTATTTTTAAAAATAAACCTGTACATATTAATATTCCATTTTCAGAACCACTTTATGACACCACAAATCATTTACAAGTAAAACCTAAAATTATAAAAACCATACCTGTTAAAAATTATATCGAAACCTACAATTATAAAAAAGAACAGTATATATGGAAAAAATATAAAAAAAAAATGATTTTATTAGGATTATATTATCCAGAAAATAAAAAGAATATGGAGAAAGTTTTAAGAAACTTAAGCTTAGATCCTTCTATCATAATTCTCACAGAAACTACATCTCATGTATATGGAAAACTATTTTTTTCAAATATAGATCAACTTATTTTTAATATGAAACCCAAAAAATGGACAAAATTAAAACCTCATATTTTATTAACCGTTGGAGTCAATATTATATCCAAAAAAATTAAATTTCTTTTAAGAAAAGATCCTCCAATATATCATTGGCATATAGGTGAACATTATAAAAATTATCCAGATACTTATTATAAATTAACTACTTATTGGCCTATAAATCCAGAATTATTTTTTAAAATTTTGAATAATTATAATAATTTATTATCTATTTCTGTTTCGAATTACAGAAAAAAATGGGAAAAATTAAAAAAAGAAAAAATGAAAAAACATAAATTCTTTTTAAAAAAAGAAGAAAGTTTTTCAGATTTAAAAGTTCTATTTTTTGTATTTAAAGCTATACCTAATCATACTATTCTACAATTAGGAAATAGCATGATCATAAGATATTATCAACTTTTTTATGAAAAAAAATATTCTATTAAATCTTATTGCAATCGTGGAACTTCAGGAATAGAAGGATGTGTTTCAACTGCCGCAGGTTCTGCTACAATCATAAAAAAAACTGTGACATTGATTGTTGGAGACATTAGTTTTTTTTACGATAGTAATGCTTTATGGAATAAATATATTCCAAAAAACTTTCGTATTATACTTATTAATAATGGAGGAGGAAATATTTTTAGATTTATTTCAGAAAAAAAGCTTCCCAAAAAAATATTTAATTTTTTTGAAACGAAACATTTTTTTTCTGCTAAAAATATATGCAAAATGTATAATTGGAAATACGAAAAAGTATCCGATCAGGATGCTTTAAAAAATAGTTTATCTTTTTTTTGGAAAAAATCAAATCAGCCTTGTTTGTTGGAAATAAATACTCAAAGATCTAATAATGCTAGAATTTTGAGAAAATATTTATCTTATCTATCCTGATTTTAATACATAAAAAAATGAAACAACATTCCATAAAGCTTTAATTCTTGCAAAAACTTCTCTAAATTGTATCTTGCTATCAAAAAACAGGCTTTTAGCATTAAATCCAATTACATCTAACCCCAAACAATTTCCTATAAAAATAGCTCTTTCATTATGAAACTTTTGAGATATAATCGTAAATTTTTTCTGGTGAAAAATTTTATGAACTCGAATAATAGAATGTAAAGTGCTAATTCCATAAAAATCTTCATATATAAAATGAGAAGGAATGCCTTTTTTAATTAATTCTTTTTTCATCATTTTTGGTTCGTTATAATTTTTTTCTCTATTATCTCCACTTACAATGATATAACGTATTTTTTTATGATAAAAAAGAGAATAAGCTGCATTTATTCTATATTTAAAATAAGCGTTGATTCCCCCCCCATGTAAATATTTAGAAGTACCTAAAACTACACCAAATGTATTATATGGAATATAATTAATAGAATCGTAACTTTTATTTACGGACCAAAAACTTATTCCAATATAACAAAACATAATGAATAAAATGATAAGAGAAAATATACGTTTAATTTCTAATTAGTACATTCTAATTCTAAAAAGAATCATCTTCTATAACCCATTCTCCTTTTTCTAAAAAAAATTCAATTTGTTTAAATTTAATATTTTTAGTTTCTCCCGTAATTAAATGACGAATATTAATTCTATTGTTTCTTCCTAATTTTATTTTATCTTTTCCTTTCATTAAAAGATTTGTTTTAAAATTGTTTTTATTTTTTGTAAAACATAAAACGTCTCCTCTTATAATAGCGGATTTAAGTAAAAAAGAAACAATTCTTTTATTTATATCAAAAACTCTTTCTTGAAATAAATTAAAAGCGTTTTGTTTATAAACAATAAGAGGATCTTTTTGTTCGAAAACTGCATTTTGTACAGAATATCGTAAACTATCCATTTCACGTAAATGTTCTTTCCATTTTTCATCCATAAAACATAATATAGTCTTTCTTTCAAATATGGATAATAAAGATTTTCCTTTTGTATTATAAAATTCTTTCAAATCTGATACCGAAATTATATTTTGATATCCATCTGTTAAAACAATCCGTATTTGATAAAATTCATGATTTTTATCCACAATGTGAGATATAATAGATTTTATGTCATGATCAATCATTTTTATCTTCTTCTTTTCATAAGAACTAATAATCAAGTCATGAAGTTTATTGACACAATCTCGTTCTTTATAAGATAAAAATTCATTTTCTTGTATGGGGAATTCAATACCAAAAATATGAATAAATTCATACTCTAAATTTTTGAAATCATTTAGAGATTTATTTACAGTTATCATTACATCTAATAAAATATAGACCATATTAGAAATATCTAAACTTAATTCATTTCCACATAATGCATTTCTTCGTTTTTTGTAAATAAATTCTCTTTGTTTATTAATAACATCATCATAGTCTAATAAACGTTTTCGTATACTGAAATTGTTGTCCTCTATTTTCTTTTGCGCTTTTTCAATAGATTTAGTCAATAAAGGATGTTGTATTATATCTCCTTCTTTATGGCCAAATTTATCCATTAATTTGGAAAGTCTTTCTGAATTAAGAAATAAACGAATTAAATTATCTTCTAAAGAAACATAAAATTGAGAACTCCCTGGATCTCCTTGACGACCAGATCTTCCTCTTAATTGATTATCTACTCTTCTGGAATCATGTCTTTCGGTTCCTAAAACAGCTAATCCTCCATTTTTAATCACTTCTTTTGATAGTTTAATATCTGTACCACGACCTGCCATATTAGTTGCTATAGTAACAGATCCAGGATATCCTGCTTTTGCTATGATTTCCGCTTCCTTTTCATGTAACTTCGCATTTAAAACATTATGTGGAATTTTTCTAAATTTTAGAGTTCTACTTAGAAATTCTGAAACTTCAACAGAAGTTGTTCCAACAAGAACGGGCCGTTTTTCATTTTTAGATAAAAAAATAATTTTTTCTAAAATAGCATTGTACTTTTCTCGTTTTGTTTTAAAAACAAGATCTTGTAAATCTTTTCTTTGTATTTTTTTATGTGTAGGAATTACTACTACATCTAATTTATAGATGTGCCAAAATTCTCCAGATTCTGTTTCTGCTGTTCCTGTCATTCCAGATATTTTTTTATACATTCTAAAATAATTCTGTAAAGTGATTGTAGCAAAAGTCTGACTTGAAGATTCTATTTGAACATTTTCTTTCGCTTCTATAGCTTGATGTAACCCATCAGAATAACGTCTTCCTTCCATTATACGACCAGTTTGTTCATCTACTATTTTCACTTTTCCTCCCAAAACAACATAATCTACATCTCTTTCAAATAAAGTAAACGCTTTAAGTAATTGATTTATAGTATGAATTCTTTGTGATTTTATAGAAAAATTTTTTAAAAGAATTTCCTTTTCCTTTGTTTCTTTTTCTTTAGATAAATTTCTTTTCTCTACTTCAGTAAGTTCCACATTCACATCTGGTAAAACAAAAAAACCTATGTCTTCCACATTTTTTGATAAAAACTCAATTCCTTTATCTGTTAATTCTACAGTATTATTTTTCTCATCAATAACGAAATAAAGATCTTTATCTACTTTATACATCTCCCTTCCATAATCTTGTAAATATTGACTTTCAGTTTTTTGTAAAATTAAACGAACATTATCTTCACTCAAAAATTTGATTAAAGATTTTTTTTTAGGTAACCCACGATGCGCTTGAAATAATTTAAATCCACCTAATTTTTTTTCTCCATTTTTTATTAAATTCCTTGCTTCTTGCAAAAAATTATTAACTATTACATTTTGCTTATTAACTAAAGTTTTAACTTTTTCTTTAAATAACTCAAATTCTTCTTTATTATCTTTTTTAGGATCAACAGGCCCTGAGATAATTAAAGGAGTACGTGCTTCATCTATTAAGACTGAATCTATTTCATCTATAATAGCATAATTCAATTCTCTCTGAACTAACTCTTCTTTAGAAGAAACCATATTATCACGTAAATAATCAAAACCAAATTCATTGTTTGTTCCATAAGTAATATCTGCTTGATAAGCTTTTTTACGCATATATACATCAGATGATGAATAGTTGTCAATACAATCAACTTTTAATCCATGAAACTCCATTAAAGGGGCCATCCAACTTGTATCTCTTCTAGATAAATAATTGTTTACTGTAACAATATGCACTCCTCTTCCAGATAAAGCATTTAAATAAGCAGATAAAGTTGCTACAAAAGTTTTTCCTTCTCCTGTTGCCATTTCCGCTATTTTACCCTGATGTAATACTACTCCCCCCATGAGTTGAACATCATAATGAACCATATCCCAAATTATGCTTTTACCATATGCATCCCACTCATTTTTCCAAATAGCTTGATTCCCGTCTAAATGAACATAAGACTTTATTTTTGATAATTCTTTATCAAAAGAAGTAGATGTCACGATAAGTTCTTTCTTTTCTTTTAAACGTTTAGCCGTTTCTTTAATTATAGAAAAAGCTTGAGGTAAAATATCTATTAATATTTTTTGTTCTATTTTGTAACATTCTTCTTGAATATTTTCTATACTTGAGTATATTTTTTCTAAAACGCTAATAGAACAAAATTTTTCTTGTATTTTATTTAATAATTTTTTTTCTTTTTCATGAAATTCTTCAGTAGATTTTTGTATAATATTTTTAAAATATTGAGTTTTATTTCTCAATCCTTCATCAGATAACAAGAATATTTCTTTCTCTTCTTTTTTGATTTGAACCAAAAATTTACTAACCTCTTTAAGGTCTCTATCATTTTTATTTACTAATAATTTAGTTAAAACTTTTTTTATAAAACTCATTAAACTAAAAAATATAATCGGTCATATAATATAAAACAAAAATTAAAGTTCATATTCATCTCTATTCCAATAAAAATCTTCGTCATCACGTGGATAATCTGCCCATATATCTTCTATAGTTTCAAAAACTTCTCCTTCTCCATTTTCTAATTGTTGAAGATTTTCAACTACCTCTAAAGGAGCTCCAGTACGAATAGCAAAATCAATCAATTCTTCCTTTGTTGCAGGCCAAGGCGCATCTTCTAAATGAGAAGCTAATTCTAAAGTCCAATACATATATATATAGATATTTTAAATTATTAAAAAAATTTTATTTTTATATATTTGATTTTCAAAAATCAATGAACTTTTTCACAAAAATTACAAGATAAAATTAGTGAATTTAAATTACAAATAAATTACATGAAAAAGTTTCCAAAAATTGTATTTATAGGTTCAAATCATTTTTCTCTTTATACTTTAAAAAAATTATGTATCAAACAATACAACATTGTAGGAATCATAACAAGTCCTGATAATTTTTTTTTTAAGAATCAAGGAAAAAAAGCATTTACTCCTGTAAAAATATACGCATTAGAAAATAATATTCCCTTTTTACAACCTAAAAATCTTTTAAATTATACTTTTTTAGAAAATCTAAAAATATGGAATGCAGACATACAAATTGTTGTTTCTTTTAGAATTTTACCTAAAAAAGTATGGAATTTACCTAAAATGGGTTCTTTTAATTTACATGCATCTCTTCTCCCACAATATAGAGGAGCTGCTCCTATTAATTGGGTAATTATTAATGGAGAAAATAAAACTGGATTAACTACTTTTTTTATAGAAGAAAAAATAGATTCTGGAAAAATTCTTTTACAAAAAGAAATTAAAATAGGAAAAGAAGAAACTGCAGGAGAATTGGAAAAAAAATTAAAAATAATGGGTAGTTCTATGGTTATTCAAACTTTAGAAAAAATCGTGAAAAATAAAATAAAACCTATTTCTCAAAAAAATGTTAATTCTTTTTTATTAAAAGATGCTCCAAAAATATCTACTAATGATTGCAGAATACAATGGGAAAATCCTTCTATAGAATCTATTTACAACAAAATAAGAGGATTAAGTCCTCATCCTACTGCATGGACGTTATTATTTTTTAATAAAAATAAATTTGTCAGATTTAAAATATTCCTTGTTAAAAAAATACGAGAAATACATATCTTTCCAATTGGTTCGATATTCATTTTATCATCTTGTGAAATGAAAATTTCCGTAAAAGAAGGTTTTATATCTATTATTGAAGGACAAATAGAGGGAAAAAAAAGAATGCATATTCAAAATTTAATTAATGGATTGAAAATAAGAGAAAATCTTTTTGTTCTATAAAAAATTTTCCTTATTTATCCTTTATATATATATATATTTGTTATTGCTGTTGTTAATTATAAGGTTATTTTATAGTTAACTAAAATTAAATTAATTATTCATGAACAAAACAGAATTGGTTAATTCAATAGCTGAAAAAACTGGAATAACAAAAATAAAAGCTAAAAACGTTACAGATGCATTTATTGAAACAGTGGTTGAATCTTTAAGAAAAGGAGATAAGGTAACTTTGGTCGGATTTGGAACTTTTTCTGTGGTAGAAAGACATCCTAGAAATGGGGTCAACCCTAGGACAGGAAAAAAAATACATATTCCAGGAAAAAAAGTAGCTAAATTTAAAATAGGTGCAGAACTAACAAAGTTGTGATTTTAAATTTTTGAATAAAAGATAA
The DNA here is from genome assembly GCF_014251315.1 of Blattabacterium cuenoti. Lineage (NCBI taxonomy): Bacteria > Pseudomonadati > Bacteroidota > Flavobacteriia > Flavobacteriales > Blattabacteriaceae > Blattabacterium > Blattabacterium cuenoti. The sequence continues at coordinate 601,886 of NZ_CP059185.1, forward strand.
AGTGTTGTAAACAACACTTTATCTTTTATTTATGGATATAATCTATATAAAATCCATTTTTTTTCTTTTTCTAAAATATAAACAAGTCTATCATGAAGTCTGTTAGGCTGTCCCTGCCAAAATTCCATTTTATATGGTTTTACAATATATCCTCCCCAATAAAAAGGACGTTTTATAGTTTTTTGATTAAAAAAATTATTCCACTTATTATATTCTTTTAGCAAAGATTCTTTAGATGAAAGAATCATACTTTGTCTGGATACCCAACTTCCAATTTGATTTCCTATAGGTCTTTTATGAAAATATTCATCTGATTTTTTTCTTTTAATTTTTGATGTTATTCCTTTAATGATAATTTGTCTTTCCATATTTTTCCAATAAAAAGAAATACATACTTTTGGTATATTTTGAATTGATCTTCCTTTCAAACTATAATAATTTGTATAAAAAATAAATCCATCTTCTGAATATTCTTTTAATAAAACAACTCTAGTTTCTGGTCCTCCATCCTCTCCTATGGTAGAAATAGACATAGCGTTAATTTCTTCTTTATTATCTTTCTTTTTATTATCATTATAAAAAGATTTTTCTTGTTCAAACCAATTATTAAATAAAAGAAAAGGTTCTTTTGGTACTTCAGATTCCAATAAGGAATTTTTTTCATAATTTTTTCTAAAATCACTCAAATCGATCATAATATTACAATATTGATATAAAACAAAAATATACTAACTTTATCGATTGTGATCGATAATAAAACCTAATGATAATAAAATACAACATTGGCGTGATAGCTCAGTTGGTTAGAGCATTGGATTCATAACCCAAAGGTCGGGGGTTCAAATCCCCCTCACGCTACAAAAATGAATTATCGTTATTTTTTTTATAAAAACGAAACAATACTACAGAATATGTATTTTTCTGTTTATAGTCACTTCTTATTAAGAGAATTACATACTTTATACAAAATTATAAATATTAATAGTTTATCAAATTCAATTACTTTTGAAATTTCAAAAAAAAATCAATTAAAAATTACATGGGGATTGGATTCGAAAAATTTAATTTTTACATATGTTCAAATATATATCAAGAAATATACCAAAGAAAAAATAATTGTATCTATTAAATTTATGATAGATGTTTTAACTACGTTTTCAAACGAAAAACTTTTTTTAAAAAAGAAAAAAAATACACTTAATATTTACTCTAAATATGGGACTTATGAAGTTCCTATTGATTTTGATTTGAATCATAAAAATATCATTACAACTTGTGATAAGTCTTCTTTTATAAGAATTTATTTATTTTCAAATATTCTTTTAAAAATACTGAACAAAACTTTATTTCTTACTAAAGGAGAAGAATTGAATTCCATATTCAATGGAGTATTTTTTCAATTTCTTTCTAATGAGGCAAATTTTATAGCAACAGATACCTATAGATTAGTAAAATATACTATAAAAAATTTTAAAACAGATCAACGTGTACAATTTACTATATCTAGAAAACATCTTAATATAATTAGGGAAATTATTAAAAAGAAAAAAAAAAGTAACATTATTATTGAATATTATGATAGAAATCATATAATTTTTCGTTTTAAGAATTATATTTTTTCATGTCAACTCATAAATAAAAAATATCCAGATTATCATTTTATGATTCCTCATAATAATAAACGTAATATATCACTCATTGTTAATAAATTTTTATTGCTAAATACTATTAAAAGAGCTTTTATTTTTCGAAAAAATTTTATTGATTTTCATTTCAGTAACAATAAATTAAAAATTTTTGATCAAAATATGGTTGATACTAATCCTCCTATTTCAGAAATTCAGTGTCAAATTGTTTTTAACAATCTAAAAAATATGAAAATAGGTTTTAACTCCCAATTTTTAATTGAAATTTTATCTTCCTTAAATGAAGATTTTGTTTATTTTGAATTTTATGATAAAATGGGTGTTATAAGGCCCTTGTATAATAAAAAAAAAGAAGAATCTATTTTTATATTGATTATGTCTACAATAAAAATATGAAAATATCATTGAATTGGATTAAAGAATATGTATTTCCTCTAAATATGGATGAAAATAAAATATCAAATCTATTAACTGAGATTGGGTTAACAGTAAAAGGAATTAATAACGTGAATAAGGATTTTATTTTAGATGTAGAAGTTACACCTAATCGTACAGATGCTATGAGTCATTATGGAATAGCACGTGATTTATACGCTGTTTTAAAATTTCGTGGATATAAAGTTCATTTGTTAAAACCAGTAATAAATGAAGAAACTAATACTAATAGTAGTAGTGATATAAATAATAAATCCCATATTCAAATTTTCGTGAAAACATATGAAAAATGTATAAGATATTCTGGAATTTTGATTCATAAAATCAAAATAGAACCATCTCCATATTGGTTAATTTCTAGATTAGAATCTATAGGGATAAAATCTACAAATAATATAATAGATATTATACATTTTGTCATGCATGAATTGGGGCAACCTATACATATTTTTGATATGGATCAAATAGAGGATGGAAAAATTATAATAAAAAATGCGGAAAAAAATACAGATTTTCAATCTTCAGATAGTATTATGAGAAAACTTGATGAAGAAGATTTGGTCATTTATGATGCGAAAAAACCATTATCTATAGCTGGAATGATCAATCATATGAAATCTAACATACAGATTACAACTAAAAATATTTTTATTGGAACTGCTTGTTTTAATCCCACTATTATACGAAATATTAGAAAAAAACATTTAATTAAAACAGAAACACAATATCTTTTTGAAAAAGATATAGATCCTAATCAAACTGTCTTTGCTTTACAAAGAGTAGCTTTTCTCGTGAAAAAGAGAATAAAAAACAACATAATATGTTCCAACGTAATTGATTTTTATCCTAATCCTATATTATTATCAAAAATAAAGCTTCGTTATAATAAAATTATAAACATTATAGGAAAAAAAATATCAAGAAAAAAAATTAAAAAAATCTTATCATTATTAGAAATAATAATTGATTATGAAAATAAGAAATATTTGTTCCTTTGTGTTCCTTCCTATAGAACAGATGTTCGAAGAGAAATAGATGTAATTGAAGAAATATTACGAATTTATGGAATTCATAATATTTCAGTACATAATCAAATAAAAATTGATACTTATCCTAAAATTTATTGTAAAACAGAATATGAAATACAAAAAATACTCTTTGAACAATTAATTTCTCATGGGTTTCAAGAAATTATTTCTTCTACTATGATAAATGAAAAAAAATATTCTTTTTTACTTAATTCTTTTTTTAAAAAGAAAGAAATCAAGATTATTAATCCAGTAAATCAAAGTTATAAACTTATGCGTTCTAGCCTATTGTTTAGTATGATGGATTGCATAGAACATAATTATAACAATAACCGAATCGAATATAATATAAAATTTTTTGAATTGGGAAAAATATATTATAAGAAAAATAATCAATTTTTAGAAAAAACCTACCTTGGAATAGCTCTTTTGCAAAAAGAAAAAATGGAACATAAAAATTATTCTTTTTTTTATTTGAAAGGAATTATTGAACAAATTTTTCAAAAAAGTGGAATATCTAATTATACTCAAGTACTATCCAAACATCCATTGTTGGAAAATGGTATATCTATATTATACAATCATAAAAACTTAGTTGAAATAGGAAAATTTAAAAATAATATTTTAAAAAAAAATGAAATATTTTATGCAGAAATTGATTGGAAATACTTAGTATCTGTTATTCAAGAAAAAAAAATAATTTATGTTCCATTTTCCAAATATCCTACTTCAAGGAGAGATTTATCTTTATTAGTAGATAAAGCTATTTCATTCGAGAAAATAAATCAACTAATCAAAAAAAAAGAAAATCATGTGATTAAAAGAATTAAAGTATATGATTTATATGAAGGCATGAATTTACCTACATCAAAAAAATCTTATACTATTAGTTTCTTTTTTGAAAGTGAAAAAGAAACATTAACTGATAAAATTATTAATAATTCAATGAAAGAAATTGAATTTTTTTTGAAGAAAGAATTAAAAGCTGAAATAAGAAAAAAATAAAATTATATTATTTTAGATAATTTTTCTAAAACTTTTTTTAATCCAGTTTCTTGTTCTATAATTTTCGATATTTCTTTTATATGAATTCTTTTTTGTTTCATGTCATCTCTATTTCTCATGGTTACTGTATTTGTTTTTATAGTATCATAGTCTACAGTAAAACAAAATGGAGTTCCTATTGCGTCCTGTCTTCTATATAATTTTCCAATGGATTCTTTTTGATCGTAAACTAATCGATTATGAATTCTGATGTCATTAAATATTCTTTTTGCGATTTCTGGCAATCCATCTTTTTTAACTAACGGGAATATGGCAGCTTTAATCGGAGATAAATAATAGGGTAGTTTTAATACTATACGGCTTTTTCCATTTTTTAATTCTTCCTTTTTTAAAGAAGAAGAAAATATAGCTAAAAAAAGACGATCTAATCCCAAAGATGTTTCTATAACATAGGGTAAATAATTTTTTTTCGATTCAAAAATTCTTAATTTTTTTTTCGAAAAAAACTCATGATTCTTTAAATCAAAATCTCTACGAGAATGAATCCCTTCTATTTCTTGAAATCCAAAAGGAAAATGAAATTGAATATCTGATCCTGCACTTGCATAATGAGCTAAATGATTATGATCACATAATTTATAATATTTTTTATTTCCTAAGTTTAATTCTAAATGCCATTTTAATCGTATATTTTTCCAATACTCATACCACTTGATTTCTTCTTCAGGAAAAAGAAAAAATTGCATCTCCATTTGTTCAAATTCACGCATTCTAAATATAAATTTTCTTGCAAAAATTTCGTTTCTAAACGATTTTCCTATTTGTGCGATTCCAAATGGAATTTTCATTCTATTAGATTTTATAATATTATGAAAATTGGAAAATATTCCTTGAGCTGTTTCAGGACGAAGATATAAATTTTTTTCATTTTTAATCTTGAACATCATATTGAAACGACGAATTTTTGTCCAATTTTTTGTTTTATAAACGGGATCACAAATATCCAATTCATCAATTAAAATTTTTATATCTACTAAATCCTTTTTTTTCAAAGATTTAGATAAACGAGATAATATTTTTTCTTTTTTTTTAGGATCATTGAAAAATTTTTTTTCTACATATTCTTGAATCAAAATTTCAGGACGATATCTTTTTTTGGAATCTTTATTATCAATTAGTAATTCGTTAAATTGATCAATATGACCTGATGCATTCCAAATATCAGGATGCATCAGGATAGAAGAATCTATTCCTACTATATTTTCATGAAGTAGAGTCATTGACTTCCACCAAAATTCTTTTATATTATTTTTTAGCTCCACTCCATGTGGTCCATAATCATAAATAGCATTTAATCCTCCATAAATTTCGCTAGAAGGAAAAATAAAACCATAAACCTTTGCATGAGAAATTAAAAAATCAAAAAAATAACTACACTTTTTCATATTGATAAATAATACTTTTCCAAATCTAATGCAGCCATACATCCAGTTCCAGCAGAAGTAATAGCCTGTTGATAATCAGGATCTTGTACATCTCCTGCAGCAAACACTCCAGGTTTACTAGTTATAGTTTTTCCTTTTTGAACAATAATATATCCTTTTTCATTTAAATCTAATTCATTTTTAAAAATATCTGTATTAGGAATATGACCAATTGCGATAAATAAACCACTAACTAAAATAGTTCTGTTAGTTTCGTTTTTTTGGTTAAAAATTTTAATACCTTCCAAAAAATCATTTCCAATAATTTCTGTAACATTAGAATAAAATAAAATATTGATATTTTTTTTTTTTGAAATACGATTTTGCAAAATTTTAGATGCTTTAAAATAATTTTTTCTAACTATTAAATATACTTTTCTGCAAATTTTTGCTAAAAAATTTACTTCTTCTAAAGCCGAATCTCCGCCTCCTATCACTGCTACATCTTTTTCTTTATGAAAAAAACCATCACAAGTAGCACAAAAAGAAACTCCTAATCCCATGAATTTTTTTTCCTTATTAATTCCTAGAAATTTAGGATGAGAACCTGTAGCTATAATCAGTCCTCTACTTTCTATACATTCTTTATTCTCAAAAAAAATTTTATGAATTCCTCCTTTTTTATTGGACAGAATAACACGATTTACTGATTGATTAATAATTTTAGTATTAAAACGTTCTGCTTGCTTTCTACAATTATTCATTAAATCATTTCCATTCACCCCTTCAGGAAATCCAAGATAATTATCCACATCAGTAGTAGTGGTTAATTGTCCTCCTGGTTGAAATCCAGTGAAAAGAATCGGACTCATATTAGCTCTTGCTGCGTATATAGCAGCAGAATAACCAGCAGGTCCAGATCCAATAATTACACAATCTTGTATTTGTTTTTTTTTGAATAACATAAAAAAAAATATTTTTTATTAAAAAATTCTATACTAATATTTTTCAAAATATTTTTAATTTTTATTATTTTATAAATAATGCATTATTTAAATTTTTTTATAAAAAGACATTTACATTTAAAAAAAATAAAAAACAGAATTTATATATTTTGCGTAATCAGAAAAAAATTTTATCTATTTTCTCAAGAAGAAGTGATACGTCAATATATAATTTTTTTATTAAAAAAAGTAAAAAATTACAAAAATTCTAACATATGGGTGGAATATCCTTTTAAAATAAATAAATTAAACAAACGACTAGATATTTTAGTTCAATTCAATCAAAAACCCCACATACTTATCGAATGTAAAACTCCAAAAATTCCTATCACACAAAAAACTTTTGATCAAATTTCTATATATAATAAAATTATCAAAGCTCCATTTTTAATGGTAAGCAACGGAATAAAAAATTTCATTTTTCAAGTCGATAAATACAAAAAAAAATTTTCATTTTTAAAACATATTCCATAATCAATTAACAATTAAAATTATGACAAATAATGATGCATATAATCAATAATATCTAATAATTTTGTAGAATAACCAACTTCATTATCATACCAAGAAACAATTTTTAAAAAATTGGAATTTAACATAATACTCGAATTCGCATCAAAAATAGAGATTCTTTTATCTCCTATAAAATCCGTTGAAACAACAGCATCTTCTGTATATCCTAATATTCCTTTTAATGAAGTTTTAGAAGCTTGTTTCATGCAGAATTTAATTTTATCAAAATTGGTCCTGGTTTTTAGACTAACTGTAAAATCCAAAACAGATACATCTGCAACAGGAACTCTAAAAGCCATTCCTGTTAATTTTCCATTTAAACTGGGAATAATTTTTCCGACTGCATTAGCAGCACCTGTTGATGCTGGAATTATATTAACTAATGAAGATCTTCCTCCTCTCCAATCTCTAGAAGAAACAGAATCAACTACTTTTTGAGTAGTAGTAGAGGCATGTATAGTTGTCATCAACCCCTTAGATATTCCAAAATTATCATTTAAAACTTTAACAATTGGAGAAAGACAATTTGTCGTACAAGAAGCATTAGATACAATATTTTGATCCTGTCTCATATTTTTATGATTAACTCCCATGACAAACATAGGGATATCATCTTTAGGAGGAGCCGATAAAATCACTTTTCTAGCTCCTGATTTTAAATGAATATTAGCTAAATCTTTTGTTAAAAAAAGTCCAGTAGATTCAACAACATATTCTACATTCAAATCTCCCCAATTTAGTTTATCAGGGTTTTTTTCATTAGTAACCCTTATCCGTTTTTCATTTAATATTAGATAATTATTATCTTCAATACAAACATTTCCTTTAAAATTTCCATGAATGGAATCATATTTTAACATATAAGCTAAATATTCTATAGAGACTAAATCATTAATAGACACTACTTGAATATTTTTTCTACTTAAAGCAGTTAATAAAACTAATTTCCCTATTCTTCCAATTCCATTAATTCCTATTTTTATTATAGACATATTCAAAAATTTTGATTTGTTGTAAAATTAATTTTTTACTTTCAAAAAAGTTATAAAAGCAGATGATGGAATTTCAACTTTTCCTATTTGACGCATTTTTTTCTTTCCTTTTTTTTGTTTTTCCAAAAGTTTTCTTTTTCTAGAAATATCACCTCCATAACATTTATCCGTAACATTTTTTCTTAAAGCTTTAATAGTTTCTCTTGCTATAATTTTTCCAGATATGGAAACTTGAATAGGAATACTGAATTGATGTTTTGGAATTAATGTAGATAATTTTTTACATATTTTTCTTGCTAAAAAAGAAGCTTTAGTTTTATGAACTAAAAGAGATAAAGATTCTATTTTTTCGTAATTAATCAATACAGTAATTTTTTTCAAATCCGAATTTCTATAACCAATAAACTTATAATCGAAAGAAGCATATCCATTAGAAATAGTTTTTAATTTATCATAGAAATCAAATATTATCTCCGATAAAGGCATTTCAAATAGAATTTTTATTTTCCCCGATGTCAAATAACTATGATTGGAAATCATAATTCCTCGTTTTTCAATACATAATGACATTACATTTCCTATGTAAATATCTTTAGTGATAATAGAAACTAAAATATATGGTTCTTCTATCTTTTTTAATTTTTCCATTTCCGGAAAATCTGAAGGATTATTAATTAAAATCTTTTGATCATTTTTTGTATAAACTCTATAAGAAACATTAGGAATAGTAAGTATTACAGAAATATTATATTCTCGTTCTAAACGATCTTTCACTACCTCCATATGAAGAGATCCTAAAAATCCACAATGAAAACCAAAACCTAATGCTTTAGAAGATTCAGGATTGAAAGAAAGAGCCGCATCATTTAATTGTAATTTTTCCATAGAAGAACGTAATTCCTCATATTTATCAGAACTCACTGGATAAATACTAGCGAAAACCATAGGTTTAATTTCTTCAAATTTTTGTATTGCTTGAATAGCTGGATTACTAGCATTTGTTATAGTATCCCCTACTTTTACTTCATTCGTATTTTTTATGCCAGAAACAACATATCCAACATCTCCTGTATTGATTTTATTTTTTGAAATACGTTTTATTTTCAAAGTTCCTATTTCATAAGCATAATACACTTTTTTTGTGGACATAAATTGTAATTTTTGTCCTTTTTGGATACAACCATTTTTTATTCTAAATAAAATTTCAATTCCTCTGAATGGATTATATGATGAATCAAAAATAATAGCTTGTAAAGGTGCTTTTGTATCTCCTTTTGGAGAAGGAATACGTGTTACTATTTGATTTAAAACATTATTAATACCTCGTCCACTTTTTGCACTCACAAGAAGAATATCTTCCATTTTACATCCCACTAATTCCATGATTTCTTTCATTACGTTTTCTGGAATAGAATCTAACAAATCAATTTTGTTTAAAACAGGAATAATAACTAAATGATTTTTTAACGCCAAAGAAAGATTAGATATTGTTTGTGCTTGCACACTTTGCGTAGAATCAATAACAAGTAAAGCTCCTTCACAAGCTGCAATAGAACGCGACACTTCATATGAGAAATCAACATGCCCAGGTGTATCTATTAAATTCAAAATGTATATTTGATTATCATGTTTATATTCCATTTGAACAGCATGACTCTTGATAGTGATTCCACGTTCTCTTTCTAAATCCATATCATCTAATAGCTGATTTCGTTCTCCTTCTGAAACTGTTTTTGTAAATTCTAATAAACGATCAGCCAACGTACTTTTTCCGTGATCTATATGCGCGATAATACAAAAATTACGAATGTAATGAATCATAATTGATTTATTTTAAAAATAATCAAATAACCTTGAAGGGGATCGAACCCATACCATAGGAATCGGAATCCTATATTCTATCCTATTAAACTACAAGGTTATTTGATTATAAATAAATAATACTTTGTTTTTAAAAAAACAAATTGAAAACATATTTTATAAAATATGACGATTAAACATATTCATTGTTTTTTGTAATCCATTTGTTACAAATGAAAATATTATTTTTATTCCTATATCTAATTTGTAGAACAGAGAATCTATTTCCTCATTTTTCCAATTTTCTAATACATAAGAATCTATTTTTTTATCAAAATGATTTTTTTTAATACCAAAACGAAGACGTGCATAATGAGATGTTCCTATTTCTTTTTCTATATTTTTTAAACCATTATGTCCTCCACTTCCTCCTTGGCCTCTTAAACGAAAATCACCAAAATTCAAATAAATATCATCAGATATTATAAGAATATTTTTTAATCTAATTTTTTTTTTGATCATCCAATATTTAACAGCTATGCCACTATGATTCATATAAGTGGAAGGTTTTAAAAAAAAAAGTAATTTTCTATTATAAATAAATTCAGAAACTAAACCTAGTTTTTCTTTTGAAAAAGAAAAAAAATATTTTTTGGATATTTGATCCAAAATCATAAATCCTAAATTATGTCTAGTTTTTTTATATAGATATCCTGGATTTCCTAATCCAATTATCAAAAATTTTTCTATATTGTGTGAATTCATACTGATTAATGAAAAACTTCATATACAGTGTTTCCTATATTCGCTGGAGATTTAACTATATGTATTCCACTTTCTTCCATTATTTTCATTTTTTCCTGTGCTGTCTCTATTTTTTTTTCTATGATAGCTCCAGCATGCCCCATTATTCTTCCTTTTGGAGCAGTTTGTCCAGCTATAAAACCTATTACGGGTTTCTTATTTTCTAATTTTTTAATCCATTCAGACGCCTCAATTTCCAATCTACCTCCTATCTCTCCAATCATAACAATACATTCAGTTTCTGAATCACGTAAAAATAGTTCCATAACTTCTTTTACATTCATTCCAATAATAGAGTCCCCTCCTATACCAACAGCAGTAGAAATTCCATAACCTAATTTTACAATTTGATCTGCCGCTTCGTAAGTTAGAGTTCCTGATCTAGAAACAATCCCTATATTTCCTTTTTTTTTAAATACTGAATTAGGCATTATTCCTACCTTATACTTTTCTGGAGAAATAATTCCAGGACAATTTGGTCCTATTAAATAGGATTTTTTTCCTTTTAAAAAATGCTTAATTCGAATCATATCTGATACAGGAATTCCTTCTGTGATACATACGATCACTTGTATATTCATGTAAATAGACTCTAAAATAGCATCAGAAGCAAAAGCGGAAGGAACAAAAATTACGCTAACATTTCCTCCTGTTTGATTTACTGCTTCTTCAATGGTGTTAAAAATAGGAACTCCTAAAGATATCTGTCCCCCCTTTCCTGGTGTAATACCTCCTACTATAGGAGTTCCATAATTGATCATTTGTTCAGTATGAAATAACCCTTCTTTTCCAGTTAAGCCTTGTACAAGGACTTTAATGTTTTTATCTATTAATATACTCATAATCTTTAACTAATTTTTATTACAAACAATTTGAATTTTATTTTCTAACTCTCTCTATATAAGATCTATTTTCTGTATTTATCTTAACAAAATCTCCTATATCGATAAAAGAAGGAACTAACAATTTAGTTCCTGTTTCTAAAACAGCTATTTTATTAGTATTATTAATAGTATCCCCTTTTTTGACAGATTCTGTTTCTTTCACTTTTAAAACAACTGTGGAAGGCATTTTTAAAAATAAAAAAATTTTTTCTTTTTCATTCTTTACATGAAAAAAAATACTTATTTTCATGCCTTCTTTTATAAATTCTATATTTGTGTTTCTTATTAACTTTTTATCTATTTGTATTTGATCATAAGTGTTCTCATTCATAAAATAAAGAATATTTTTTTCTTTATATAAATATTCATACGAATCAAATTTGATTTGAACTTTTTTTAACTTATGTTTCGTTGAAAAATTGTTTTCTAAAACATGACCCGTTACCAAATTTTTTAGTTTGGTTCTAAAAAAAGCATATCCTTTTCCTGGTTTTACATGAAGAAAATCAATAATTTTGTATATTTCTTTATTCCATTGTATATATAAACCTTTTCTGATATTCATTTGATTTTAAATTAAAATTTCAGAATTTTTCATAGTTTTTAACTATTTTCGCGACAACTTCTGCTTCTACTACAAGTTGGTTATTAACAAAACCTTTTCCTTGCATATGAACAATTCCTCTCTTCATAGATTCTAAATAAACCTGAAAAATAATTATATCTCCAGGAACTATTTTGTGTTTAAATTTTACTTTATCTATTTTTAAAAAATAAGTAGAATATAATTCAGGATGACTTAATTTATTTAATATAAGTATTCCACCAACTTGTGCAATGGCTTCTATTTGTAATACTCCGGGCATAATTGGTTCTTTGGGAAAATGCCCTATAAAAAAAGATTCATTCATTGTTACATTTTTAATTCCTACGACACTATTTTCTGTTAAATCTATAATTTTATCTACTAAAAGAAATGGGGGTTTATGAGGCAAAATTTTCATAATGCTTCTTATATCTAAAAGAGGTTTCTTTTTTAAATCAAATTCAGGAATATCATTTTTTTTAAATGTTTGAATTTTATTCATTAACTCCTTTAAGAATTGAATAATAATATAATTATCTGGATTATAAAAAATAAATTTCCCTTTTAACTTAGTTCCCATTAAAGTTAAAAAACCTATAATATCTAAAAGAAGATGTTCAGCTATATCATTGAATTCTTGTTGATTTTTATAAGAAAATGTTTTGTAAAAAAAAGAGGAGATAGAATTTTCTTTCATTTTTTTCAACTTTTTTTTGAAAAAAGAATCAACTACTTTTTTTGGTTTTTTTTTTTCGCAAAGAATACAAAAAATTTTTGAATTTGCAATTTTTTTAAATTGATATAAATGTTTAAAAACAGCGTTTTGTGTATATTTCGAGTTAAAATCTATAACGGTGATAATTTCAAATTTTTTATCAGGTAAAGCTATAATTTCTCCTCCTGTTTTTCTATTTCTAGAAGAAATAATTTTCGTTATTGAATAATATTTTCTTCTTTCGCTCTGTTCTATAATTCCTACTTTTTGAATTGCTTCTACAAAAAATTTAGAAGAACCATCCATAATAGGAATTTCAATGTTATCTAATTCTATAATTACATTATCTAAATCCATACCTGTTAAAGCCGCTAAAACATGTTCTATCGTATAAATTTTAAATCCATTTTTTTCCAAAATGATACCTTTATCTATGCTTTTTTTTATGAAAAAAGAATAACGAGCTTCGATACAAGGTTTTTCTTTTATATCTGTTCTAATAAAAACAAATCCTGTATGGACACGAGCCGGTTTGAAAGTAATAGTTACTTTATTTTTAGTATATAAGCCAAATCCTTGTAAGGAAATTTCTCCTGCAATAGTTTTTTGCTTTTCAAGCATACAATAATAATGTTAGAACTCAATTTTTTTTAAATCAAAAACCATACTTGGATATAAATTTTATGAAAAAAATACTAAAAAAATAAAAAACTTTATGTAATTTAATATATGATCTTTGTTATATCATGAGTTTTTCCAAACGTATGATTTTCTTTTTTACAGGTTTTATTATTGGTGTTTTAATATTACTTTTTTTTTCCTACACCTTTAAAAAAAGATTATCGAATATAAAAAAGAAAAAAATAGTAGAAAAGAAAGACGAAAAATATTTTTCTAATACTAGAAAAACAAACGGTTTATTTTTACAAAAAAATGAAAAGAACTTATCAACCATCGAATAGAAAAAAAGTAAATGTTCATGGATTTATGAAACGAATGAATACAAGAACGGGTCGTTTAATTATATCTAGAAGAAGAAAAAAAGGAAGAAAAAGACTTGCAGTCTCTAATTTCAAAAAATAAAATTCGTTAGAAAATTTTAAAATTTTCTATATTTCCAATTTCAGGAAAACTTTCTCCCTTTTTTCCATAAAATTTTTTACCCATAACGAGAGATTCATCATAGGAAAAAAAATTGGATAAATCTCCTATATCTACTATTTTTGTAAAAATAAAAATATTTTTTTTGATAAAATCAAATTTTTCAAAATTCATTAGCCCTATATCTACTAAAAATTTATTTTTATTTTTTTGTATCTGTACCTTCCTATAGATCTTATCTAATAAAATATTTTTGTTTTCTGGTATAGAAAAATAAGATTTATAATTGTTTTCTATATTTTCTCCTTTATTATAAGAAATAAAATAAATTCCTGAAAGAATAGATAATACACTATATTTTCTAATGATTTTTTTTTGAAAATCTTTGGGATAATTTCCTGATTCAATTAAAATACAAGGATAACCTAATTTTTGTAATCGATCTCCAGTTGCTGTCGGATATAGTTCATCCGAAAATCTTCCTATTGATCCAATATTAGGTAAAATTTTATGAAGTTTTTTTACAATGAAATTTATAACTCCCATAGATTTTTTTCTACTTATAGAATAAACATTTTTTTTAAGAGATGTAGAAGGAGATAAAAATGACAAAATAGCAGGGTTAAAACTTTTATTTCCAACATTGTATATGCTTCTTTGATCATGTAAATTAAATAATATATCAGGATTACTTTTTTCTATTTCCTGAAATAAGATTTGTATTTCCGGAGATTGTAAACAAACAGCATCTCTATTTAAATCTATATTTATAGCATTTCTTCTTTGAAAGATTTCAGATCCATCGGGATTTAACATAGGAATAAATAAAATGGTTAAATTTTTTTTAAAAAATTGAACTAAATCACAATTTTTTTCTTGTAAAAAAAAATGAAAAATATCAAACATAGATTTTGTACCTGTAGTTTCGTTTCCATGCATTTGAGACCATATCAATATTTTTATTTTCCCCATTCCCCATTTTATTTTGAAAATTTGTCTTTTTTCTATAGATAATCCTATAGGAACGATTGAGCATATATTTTTATACTTATTCATAACTTGCAATAAATCATAATATCTGAAAATTCTTGAATGACTTACGCTGCTATCTTTAAAAGATTCATAATTCTGAAATAGAGATAGAATATTGAAAAACGACATAATAACTTTAATTTTTTCTCCAACCAAATAATTTAACAATTCATGATCAATAAATAACAAAATTGTTGTTACCTTTCAAAAACATAAAAATAAACTTTTACTAAATTAAAAGATTTTTATAACATAATATGAAATGGAAAATGAAGGAAATAACAATAAAATCACATAAAAAAAATAAAATACGAATTTTTAACATTTCTTATGAAGAATTATTTTAAAATAAATTATATTGAATCGATTTTATTAATAGTAGGATTTATAACTTTAAATTTTTTTAATGTTATCCTTAGAAAATTATTAATTTCCATAAGTTTACCTGAAAACATGATATTTTCAATATCATATACTCTTCCTTTCATTTTTTTATTTATTTTTATATCTCATAAAGCTCAAAAAAAAAATCTTATTATAGATTTATCCATGAAATTATCTTCATGGTATATTTACTTTATTATTTTTTGTATGATGTTTTGTATGATCATTGTTAATGAATATATATCCTCACTAGTTCCAAAAGAAGGACCAGTGTTAGGAAATATGTATAAAGAAATTGAAGAATTCTTAAAAGAAGAAATTAAAAATCCAATTCCTTTTTTTTCTACTACAGTATTGCTCGCACCTATATGTGAAGAAGTTCTTTTTAGAGGGATTATTTTAAATGGAATGTTAAAAAATAAAATACATCCTATTAAAGCTATTTTATTTTCTTCATTTCTATTTGGATTAACTCATATGAATCCATGGCAATTTGTAGGAGGTATTATTATTGGAAGTTTTATAGGATTTATTTATTTTATAACTTCTTCTATTATAGACTGTATATTATTACATATTTTCAATAATGCTTTTGCTATATTTACTATGTTTTTCTTTATGAGAAATGAAAATTCTATTTTCTTAAAAAAAGTAAATATGAATATTGGATTAATCTTAATAATAGCTTTAATTATAATAATTACTGGCAGTGTTTTTCTTTTGAGAAGAAAAAGAAAAGAAAAACATAAAAATAAAATTTAATCTAAAAAATACAATATTACACATGCATGAATTAAATTAAAAAATTTATTTTAAAAAACCTTTCATGATAAAAAAACCTTCATTAACTATTTTAGGATGTCATTCTTCCATTCCTACAAATATATTTCATCCTACTGCTCAAATATTGGAAATGAAAGGCTTTTCTTTTCTTATTGATTGTGGAGAGGGGACACAAGTTCAATTAAGAAAAGCAAAAATAAAATTTAATAAAATAATACACATATTTATATCTCATTTACATGGAGATCATTTTTTTGGATTGATTGGATTATTATCTACGTTTCATTTATTAGGTAGAGAAAAATCAGTAAGTATTTACGCTCCAAAAGGATTAAAAGAAATCATAGATGTTCATTTTAAATGGTCTTATACCAGACTTAGATATTGTATAGATCATATAGAATTATCATCTAAAAAATTCGAAAAAATCATGGAAAATGAAAAAATAGAAGTTTTTTCCATTCCATTGAGACATAGAATTTATGCAAATGGATTTCTTTTTAAAGAAAAACCTAGTAATAGAAAATTAAATATAGAAGAAATTAAAAAAATACCTGATATTAAAATTGTAGATTATAAAAATCTAAAATTAGGAAAAGATTTTGAAACTCATGATGGAAGAATTATTCCTAATTATAGATTAACATTTGATCCACCCAAAATATTATCTTACGCTTTTTGTTCAGACACTTCCTTTTATTTACCGATAATCGAGCATATCAAATATGTAGATTTATTATATCATGAATCTACCTTTCTAAAAAAAGAAGAAAATAGAGCTATTAACACAGGACATTCTACAGCGAATCAAGCCGCACATATAGCTAAAAAAGCTAAAGTAAAAAAATTATTGTTAGGACATTATTCAAACAGATTTCCTAATATTAAAGAATTTGAAAAAGAAGCAAAAGAAATATTTTTTAATGTAGAAGCATCTGAACCTTTAAAAACGTATTATTTATAAAAAATCATGTTATTAATTCTTTTTAAAGAAGAAAAAGATATGATGGATCCTATTATTAAAATGATACATATAACCATATAAGAATCTTCTACTGTAATTTTAATAGGAAAAGGTATTTTTTTTGCAATTTTAAATATTTTATATTCTTCTTGTATTGAAGAAATAATATAAGATAAAAATAAGCCACTTAAACAACCAAAAATAGTAATCATAAATCCTATATAGAAAAATATCATCTTTATTTTCTGCAAAGAAAATCCCATACTCCACAATATAAAAAGTTCTTTCAACTTATCTAATTGTAAAATGAGAATAGCACTAAATAAATTAAATCCAGTGATTAGTGTCATTAATGTAAACAAAAAATATATAAATATTTTTTCTGTATTTAGAATTTTATGAAAAATTTTTTCTCTTTCTGTACGTGTTATTATATTAAATTTTTTACCTAATTTTTGGGATAAAATATTTTTTAAATTATGTGTATTATATTTATCACGAATCTTTATTTCTAATACATGGAAAACTTTTTTTTTCATTATGTTTTGAAGTTCAGACAAATCACAAAACAAATATTTATTATCTATTTTAGGACTGAAATGAAAAATTCCTTTTATAAAAACTTTTTTTTTCAGAAAAAATGAATCCAAAGAATTTTTTCTATAATCTAAAATAAATATTTGTATAGGTATATTTGTTACATGATATAATAACATTGGAAAATATGAAATCATAGAGGCCCATCCCACATATATATTTAGAGAATCAAATCTATTATTCTTTAAACTTACTTTTTTAAATTTTTTCATTACTTTTTCATATTCCATATCTACTCCTTTTAAAATAATAAAATATTCATGATTGTTATAACGTAAAAAAACTTTTTTTTCCATAGTTTTAGAAAAAGATAAAATTCCTTGTATAGATTTTATTTTTTTTATTAAAACATTATCATCAATAAAAAAATCTTTTTCATTAAAATAGGAAATAGTAATATCAGGATAATGAATTTGATAAAAATTTTTATTTAATTTTTCTAATCCAGAAAAAACAAATAGAATTGTAGATAGAGAAAATGTAGAGACTCCAATAGATAAAATTGATAAAAAAACAATAATATTAACAACGTTAGTTCTTTTCTTAGAAAAAAAATAACGCATAGATATATAAAAAGAAGTTTTCAAAAACTAATCTATTAGATTTTGTATTTGTATAGCTGGACAAAAATCCAATTTTGGAATCTTTTTCACACGATATCTCATCCTCTTATAGAGTAATTTTCTATAAAATTTAGATTGAGAACGGATAGATCTCAACATTTTTTTATCTAAAAAAGGATAAATGCTAATATATACTTTGATTAAGTTCATATCAGGAGTAATATGTATTTTCATCAAAGTCACCAAAAATTTATTTGCACTTTGACTACAACGAATTTCCTCATTAAGAATTTCTGATATTTCCATAAAAAATATTGAAGA
Source organism: Blattabacterium cuenoti (assembly GCF_014251315.1). Lineage (NCBI taxonomy): Bacteria > Pseudomonadati > Bacteroidota > Flavobacteriia > Flavobacteriales > Blattabacteriaceae > Blattabacterium > Blattabacterium cuenoti. The sequence goes on from NZ_CP059185.1 coordinate 620,467, forward strand.
CAATTTTTTATTTCTAATCAAGCTCATTTCTCTCATAATTTCATCAATTAATTGAATTAAAAACAACTTATTTTTTTTGTAAAACAAAGTATAAAATGAAAAAACTTTTAAAAAATTTGTAATAGGGGAAATAATATTGTAAACTTGCACAGATTACATTCTTTTTTAGGTCTCATAGCTCAGATGGTTAGAGCACCTGACTCATAATCAGGGGGTCGCTGGTTCAAGTCCAGCTGGGACCATTTTATTTTTATTTTTTGTTGTAACTGGGGAGGGATTCGAACCCACAACTTACAGTTTAGGAAACTGTTGTTCTATCCTAATTGAACTACCCAGTCTTAGTTTCTATAACAGAAACAATTGATTTATTTTTTTTCACTTTTTTAAAAGAAACATAACCGTTTTTGATTGCGTATAAAGTATGATCTTTCCCCATTTTTACGTTTCTTCCAGGATGATGTTTTGTTCCTCGCTGACGAACTATGATATTACCAGAATTTACATATTGGTTTCCGTATATTTTAACACCTAATCTTCTTCCTATCGAATCTCTTCCGTTTCTAGAACTTCCAGAACCTTTTTTATGAGCCATATTATTTTATTGTTTTTTTTCTAAAAAAGAAATTATTTTTATTTTTGAAAATAAAGGTCTAAATCCATTTTTGACTTGATATCCTTTTCTTCTTTTTTTCTTAAAAATAAGAATTTTTTTTCCTTTTATATGTTGTAAAATTTCTATTTTCACACTGATTTTTTCTAAAAAAGGATTTCCTAAAAAAAGTTTTTCTTCTTTATAAAATAAAAGAACTTGATTTAATATTATTTTTTTTCCTACATTTTCACAAAAATGAGGTACATAAATATATTGATTTTCAATAAGTTTAAATTGTTTATCTTTTATATTAACAATAGCATATATCATAATAATTTTAATTCTTTAGCAATATTTTTTTCGCTTTTAAAATGCATTTAAATAAATAATCTACTTCCTTTAAAGTATTATATACGGAGAAACTAACACGAATCATTCCTGTAACTTTAAAAAAATTCATAAGAGGTTGCGCACATAAATGACCAGTTCTAACCGCAATTCCTAAACGATCTAAAATACTTCCAACATCAAAATAATGTAACTTATCTAAGTTAAAAGAAATAATACTTGATTTTTTATCAATATTTCTTCCTTCCTCATATCCATACAATTGAATTCCATCTATTGAACTTAAACGTTTAACAGCGTACATTAAAAGCTTTTTTTTGTAAGATTCAATATTTGATACGCCTATTTCATTAACAAAATCTATAGCGGCCCCCCAAACAACAATTCCTTCTATGTTTGGAGTTCCTGCTTCAAATTTAAACGGTAAATCTGAATAAGTCGTTTTATTGAAACTTACATTTTTAATCATTTCTCCTCCAAATTGATAAGGATCTAACTTTTCTAATATTTTCTCTTTTCCATATAACATCCCAATCCCAGTTGGTCCATACATCTTATGTGCAGAAAAAACATAAAAATCAACATTTAAATCTTGTACATCTAAATCTAGATTAGAAGGAACTTGAGCCCCATCAATTAAAACTAAAGCTCCATATTCATGAGCTTTTTCAATAAAATTTTTAACAGGATTAATAATCCCTAAAACATTAGATATATGACTAATAGATATTATTTTCGTTCTTTCTGAAATTAAAAATTCAAAGTTTTTTAATTTTAAAAAACCATTTTCATAAATGGATATTATTTTTAAAATAGCTCCTTTTTTTTTACAAAGAATTTGCCATGGAACAATATTTGAGTGATGTTCAATACAAGAAATAATAATTTCATCTCCTTTTTTTATAAAAGAATCCATACTAGAAGCTACTAAATTAATCGATTCTGTAGTTCCTTTCGTAAATATAATTTCATAAGAATGTTTCGCATGAATAAATTTTTGAATCTTCTTTCTCACATTTTCTACATATAGAGTCGCTTTATGACTAAGATAATGTAATCCTCTATGAACATTAGAATTCATAGTAGAATAATAGTTTTGAGATGCTTGAATTACTTGTAAAGGTTTTTGAGTTGTAGCCGCATTATCTACATAAACTAAAGGATTAGAATATATTTTTTCTTTTAAAATAGGAAATTGATTTCTTATTTTTTGTATTTCTTTTTCTGAAAACATATATTTTATAAATGTTTATCTAATTTTTTTCTGATTTTTTTATGTATAAATTTTTTCAATTCAAAAATATGAATAGGGATCAACATTTCCTCTAAAAAAGAGAATAACAATAACATTTTAGCTTTTTTTTCAGAAATTCCTCTTGATTGAAGATAAAATAACTCAGATTCTTGAATATTACCCACGGTACAACCATGTGAACATTTTACATACTCAGAATAAATTTTTAATTGAGGTTTAGCATATATACATGCTTCATTAGAAAGAATAATATTATGATTTTTTTGCAAAGCATTTATTTCTTTTATCAATTCATTTACAATTATTTTTCCATTAAAAATTCCCTTAGATTTTTCACATAAAATATTTTTGTACAATTGAAAACTATAAGCATCCGAACATAAATGATTGATTAAAGTATGATGATCTACTAATTGTTTTCCTGATAAAAGAGAGATTCCGTATAAATAAGAATAAGTTTTTTCTCCGTTAGAATAAAACTTTAAATTATTTCTTATAAAATTTCCTTGAAGAGAAAAAGTATAAACGGTACATTTACTGTTTTTTTTTTGTTTTACAAATGTATTATCTATTATCGAAGTTTCTACTGAATCATTTTGCACTTTATAGTAATCAATTATACTATAATTCATAGCATAAATTTCGCTAACAGAATTTATAAAAGATAAATGTTTACTTAAACACTTATAATGTTCTATAATTTTTACAGAAGAATGTTCTCCGACCACAATCAAATTTCTATTATTGAACATAATCTTAGATTCAATCCCTGTATAAATATGCAATATTTCTATAGGATATTCTAAAAAAACATTATTAGGAATATAAATATATGCACCATCTTTTGACAATACTGTATTTAAAGTGTAAAATACATCATATTGATATGATAATTTATCATAATAATTTTCAATTTCATCATCTTTTATAGATGCTATATTTGCTAATATCGCATTTTTTGCATGAACGTAAGAAAAATGAGGGTTATATTTTCCATCTATAAAAATCAAAATAAAAGATTTTTTATCCTTAAGAATAGTTAATTTTTTTATTTTTTCACGTTCTATATTTTTTATTTTTTTATTTTCTGGACAAACGTTATAATCTTGGTTAAGAATTGATTCAATATCCGTATTTTTCCATTCTTCATTTATAGAAGAAGGAAATCCTTTTTTGTGAAAAAAATCAGAATGTTTTTGTTTCGAAAAAGACATGTAAGAGTCTCTTTTTTTTTCAGAAGAAAATTTATTAATTAATAAAGCTATTTTTTCTCTTAACTGCATTTAATTATAAAATTAAATAATTCTTTTATATTTGATTTTTGACTATCCAATCATATCCTTTTTTTTCTAATTTTTCAGCTAATTTTTGATCTCCTGATCGAACAATTTTTCCATTGTATAAAACATGTATAATATAGTCTGAAAAAATATGATCTAATAATCTTTTATAATGAGTAATAATTAAAACAGAATTTTTTTTATTTCTGAAAGCATTGATTCCTTTAGCAACTACACGTAAAGCATCTATATCTAAACCTGAATCAACTTCATCTAAAACAGATAACAAAGGATTTAACATCATCATTTGAAATATTTCATTACGTTTTTTTTCTCCTCCAGAAAACCCTTCATTTAAAGAACGATAAAAAAAATTTTTATCAATATTTAATAAAGAAGACTTTTCCTTTATTTTTAATAAAATGTCTTTAGCAGACATTTTTTTGATATTTCTTGCTTCAAGAGTGGAATTAATCGCTGTTTTAATAAAATTCACAATGGAAACTCCTGGTATTTCTATTGGATGTTGAAAAGAGAGAAAAATACCCAAATGAGCCCGTTCTTCTGGTGAAAAATCTTTTAAATTTTGATTTAAAAAATAAATATTTCCTTCAGTTATTTTATACTCTTTCTTTCCTGCTATTATAGAAGCAAGAGTACTTTTACCAGAACCATTAGGCCCCATAATAATATGACTTTCTCCTGCATTTATTTTTAAATTAATTCCTCTAAGAACCTTTTTCTTCTCTATAGAAGCATGTAAATTTTCTATATTTAACATAATTTTTACTATATTTACCCAACAGATCCTTCCAAAGAAATTTCCAAAAGTTTTTGAGCTTCTACGGCAAACTCCATGGGAAGCTTTTTCAATACCTCATTACTAAAACCATGCACAATTAAGGAAATTGCTTTTTCTACATTTATTCCTCGTTGATTGCAGTAAAAAATCTGATCTTCTCCAATCTTTGAAGTTGTCGCTTCATGTTCAACTTTAGAATTAGAATTATATACATGAATATATGGGAAAGTGTGAGCTCCACATTGATTTCCAATCAATAAAGAATCACATTGAGAAAAATTACGAGAACAAACCGCTTTAGGCGCTATTTTTACCAATCCCCTATAGTTGTTTTGAGCTTTTCCAGCTGAAATTCCTTTCGATATAATAACACTTTTAGTATATTTTCCTATATGTATCATTTTAGTTCCCGTGTCTGCTTGTTGAAAATCTTTAGTTAAAGCTAAAGAATAAAATTTTCCCATAGAAAAATCTCCTTTAAGAATACAAGATGGATATTTCCAGGTAATTGAAGATCCTGTTTCCACTTGTATCCAAGATATTTTTGCTTCTTTTTCACACAAACCACGTTTTGTGACAAAATTAAAAATTCCTCCTTCTCCTTTTTTATTTCCAGGAAACCAATTTTGAACGGTAGAATATTTAATTTCAGCATTTTCCAAAGCTATAATTTCTACGACCGCTGCATGTAATTGATTTTCTTTTCTTTGTGGAGCAGTGCACCCTTCCAAATAACTTACATAGGAATCTTTATCTGCGATAATTAAGGTCCTTTCAAACTGACCTGTTTTATTTTCATTAATACGAAAATATGTGGACAATTCCATAGGACAACGGACTCCCTTTGGGATATAACAAAAAGAACCATCTGAAAATACAGCTGAATTTAGAGCCGCATAAAAATTATCTTTTTTTGAAACGACTGAACCTAAATATTTTTTTACAATATCTGGATATTTTATTAAAGCATCGTTAATAGAACAAAATATAACACCTTTATCTCTCAATTTTTTCTGAAATGTAGTAGCTAAAGAAACGGAATCTAATACTATATCTGTTGCTACACCTGAAAGAATTTTTCTTTCTTTTATAGGAACTCCTAATTTATTGAATGTATCTATCAATTCTGGATCTACTTCTTCTAAATTATCTAAATCTATTTTTTTTTTGGGAGCAGAATAATAACTTATTTTTTGAAAATCTGGAACCTGGTATTTTATATTCGCCCATTTTGGGGGATCCATTTTTTTCCATATAGAATAAGATTCTAATCTCCAATTCAACATCCATGTAGGTTCCTTTTTTTTTTCTGTAATCTTACGAATGACTTCCTCATTTAATCCTACTGGAATTTTATATGATTCTATTGGAGTATAAAATCCGTACTTGTATTCAGATTCAGTAAAATTTTCCAGAATTTTATTATTTTTTTTCATTATGATGAAAAACTTTTTCCGCAACCACAAGTATGTTTTGCTTTAGGATTTTTAAAATAAAATCCTTTTCCATCTAATCCATCTGAATATTCTAATGTTGTTCCTTCTAAGTAAGAAATACTATTTTGATCTACAAGTATTTTCATTTCTTCATGTTGAAAAAGTCGATCTCCTTCTTGTTTTTTTTTATCAAAAGTTAATTCATAAGATAGACCTGAACAGCCTCCAGTTTTAACTCCAAATCTAACAAAAGAAACATCATGAGATAATCCTTCTCTTTTCATAAGAGAAATTAATTTATTTTTAGCTTTTTCAGATATAAAAACCATAATAATTTTATAATTTTATAATTATACAAGATAAGACAGTTTTTGAATTAATTATTCAATTTTAAAAGACAAGTAATTTTTGTAACTCCTTCTTTAATACCCCATTTATTCGACATACCAGCATTGATTTCTAAAATATATTTAATTGTAGTTGAAGGAAAGTTTATAGTTTCTATATTTTTCATAGGGCTTACGTTATTATTCACAAAAACAACAGTATCCAACTGATTGATATACACAATATCTAAAGGAACTCGTACATTTTTCATATCTATTTGTTTATATTCTTCTTGATTTTTCAGTAAAAATAACATGCCTCTATTTTCTTTTAAAAAAGACCGATACTTTAATCCATTTCTTTTTTCTGCATCTCGATATGCTAATTCCACATCTATTTTTTTTATGATATAATTATCATTTTTCAAATAAAGTTCTCCATCTTTAATGAACTCTATTTCTAGTAAATTTCCTATATCTAAAAACATGTCAGAATTATAACAAATTCTTTCAGAAGATTTTATAAAAAAACATATAATTATTATTACCAAAGAATAAAAAATGTTGATTTTTTTCATAATGAAAAAAAATATTTTTTAATTTTTGATAAATTAATAAGAAAAAATCCAAAAATAATAAAAGGAAGACTAAGCCACTGTCCTGTATTTATAGATAAAAAGTTAATAAATTCTTCTCCTTGTGGCTCTTTGACAAATTCTAGAAAAAAACGCGCAGACCAAAGTAAAATAAAAAAAATACCGGATAAAAATCCATCACAATTTTTTTTTCTTATTCTGTAGAAATAGAAAAGTAACAAAAAAATCAATAGATAACTAATAGATTCATAAATTTGAGCAGGATGTCTGGGGACTATTTCTCCATATTCTGTATCCATTTGTACAAATTTTACTGCCCAAGGCAATTTTTCATTGCATGGTTTTCCTACTATTTCAGAATTAAAAAAGTTTCCTATTCTAATAAAAACAGCAGATATTGATACAGGAATACATAATCTATCACATAGCCAGATAAAAGATTTTTCATTTAAAATTATTTTGCTATAAAAAAAACTAGATAAAATAATCCCCATAGTTGCACCATGACTAGATAAACCTCTATATCCGACAAATTCATAACCTTTTATAAATCCTAATAAAGAATTATGATTGTTTTCTCTAATAGGAAGTAAGGCTTCAATCCAATGATCTGAAAAATATGATAAATCATAAAATAAAACTTGACCTAACCTTGCTCCAATAAGAGTTCCAAAAAAAGTACAGATAAATAAAGGCTCTAAATGTTTTTTATGTATGTTCTCATTTTGATAAAAATACTTCATGATATACCATCCTAATGAAAAAGAAATTACAAACATTAGACTATAAATATGAATAAAAAAACCTTTCCATAAACTAAATTTGGAAACAGGATCCCAATTAATATATTCTAATGTTTTCATGATATAAATATTTTTATTTTATAAAATCATAACCCGATGGCCCCCACGGATTACATTTAATAATTCTTATTATGCTTATGAAAATAGCTTTAAAAAAATTCCATTTTTTTAATGATAAAATCATGTAACTTGAACAAGTTGGTATATATCTACAATTATTTCCTATCCATGGAGATATTCCTATTTGGTACAATTTGATAATTTTTATCAAAAAAATTTTTATAATTTTCATAGTATATTATTTTTTCATGAAATTTAAGGAAGAACCAGATTTAAACCATTGAATTTGTTTTTCATTATAAGAATGATAAACTATGATTTTTTCTTTTTCTCCATTTTTATGAATTAATTCAACTTTTATACTTTTATTACTAGGACATATATTTTTTATATAAAAATGAAATATATCTTCTTCTTGAATTTTTTCATAATCATCAGGATTTAAAAAAGTTAAAGCTAAAATTCCTTGTTTTTTCAAATTAGTTTCGTGAATTCTAGAGAAAGATTTAACAAGAACTACACGTACTCCTAAAAAACGAGGTTCCATAGCTGCATGTTCTCTTGAAGAACCTTCTCCATAATTATCCTCTCCTACAATCAAGGTTTGTATATTTCTAAATTTGTAAAATTTAGCAACGTCATAAACGGTTTCGTAACTTCCTGTTACAATATTTTTTATTTTGTTTTTTTCATGATTAAAAGCATTTACAGCTCCCATTAATAAATTTTCAGAGATTTTCTCAAGATTCCCTCTATATTTTAACCATGTTCCCGCCATGGAAATATGATCTGTAGTACATTTTCCTTTAGTTTTAATTAGAAGTCTAATATTAAGAAAATGATTTCTATCCCATGATAAAAATGGAGACAAAATTTGTAACCTTTTAGAATTTTTTTTTATAATCACAGATAAATCTTTTCTATTTTCTTTTTTTGAAAAGCTTTCAAATCCTAATTCTTCTGGATTAAAATTTTTTTCAGGTATTTCTATTGATTTAGGTTCTTCGAATTTTACATACTCTCCTATTTCATTTTTTAACATATCTTTTCTAGGATCAAATGTCAAATCTCCAGAAAAAACCAAGGCAGTAACAATTTCTGGAGAAGCTATAAAAGCATGTGTTTTTGGATTTCCATCATTACGAGATGAAAAATTTCTATTAAAAGTATGAATGATTGTATTTTCAATGTTTTTTTTATTTCCTTTTCTAACCCATTGACCTATACAAGGGCCACAAGCATTAGAGAAAATTTTAGCCCCAATATTTTTAAAACTAGATAAAAATCCTTTTTCTTTCATAATAGAATAAACTTTTTTAGATCCAGGCGATATCATATATTCTGAATTAATTTTCAATTTTTTCTTTTTTGCTTGCTGAATAATTGATATTGCTTTTGACAAATCTTCATAAGAAGAATTTGTGCATGACCCAACTAATCCTACCTCAATTTTGGTGGGCCAATTGTTTTTAGCTGCTTCCTCTTTCATTTTAGAAATAGGTGTAGCTTTATCTGGAGTAAAAGGACCATTAATATGTGGTTCTAAAACATTTAAATCTATCTTTATTACTTTATCATAATAATTCCATGGTTTTTGATAAACTTCTGGATCTGCTTTCAAAAAATGTTTTATTTTTTCTGCCATTATAGATATCTGATTTCTTCCATTTTTATTCAAAAAATCTTTCATGTTTTCATCATAAGGAAATAAGGATGCTGTAGCGCCTATTTCTGCTCCCATATTACATATAGTTGCTTTTCCAACACAAGAAATATTATCAATTCCTTTTCCAAAATATTCAATAATATGATTAGTAGCTCCTGAAACTCCGATCATTCCGGATAATTTTAATATCACATCTTTAGGAGAAGTCCATCCATTAATTTTTCCTATTAAATTCACTCCAATTATTTTAGGAAATTTTAATTCTAAAAATGATCCAGACATAACTTCAGCCGCATCAGATCCACCAATTCCTATTGCAATCATACCCAATCCTCCAGCATTAGGAGTATGAGAATCTGTTCCTATAATCATCCCTCCAGGAAATGCATAATTTTCTAAAAAAACCTGATGAATAATTCCTGATCCAGGACCCCAAAAATCTATTCCATATTTATGAGATGCGGACCTAAGAAAATCATAAATTTCTTTATTTTTTTTTATAGCATTTTTTAAATCTAAATCCGATCCATATTTAGCAGATATGAGATGATCACAATGAACAGAAGTCGGAATAAATGTTTTGTATTTTTTAGTTTGCATAAATTGAAGCAATGTCATTTGAGCTGTTGCGTCTTGCATTACAATACGATCAGGTAAAAAATCCATGTAATATTTATCTCTAAAATTTAGAGACTTTAAATTTTCTTCTATATTTCCACCTAAATGAGAATACAAAATTTTTTCCGAATAAGTCATAGGGGTGTCTATAACATTTCGAATTTTTTCAATTTTATACAAAAAATTTGTATAAAAATCTCGAATCATATCAAGATCAAAAATCATAAATTTTTATTTCAAAAATATACATAAATTATATCTCGTTTAAAAAAAAATTTATTTTTTTGTAAAATTCAGTAGGATTGTCTATATGAACCCAGTGATCGGATTTTCTAATAGTAGAAATTTTAGATTTTGGAAATAACTTTTGTATGCAATTATAATCTTTAGAAAGAAGATAATTTGAAAATTCTCCTCGCAAAAATAATGTAGGGCCATGGTATGAACCATTTTTTATTTCTTGATGAATTAAAGAATCATAATTCTTTTCAATATTTAATAAAGAAAAAGAAAAACATAGTTTTCCATTTTTATGTCTTTTAGTACATTTAGAAAAAAATGATCTGATTTTTAAATCAGAAATCCATGTTTTTAAAAAAAAGTCTAAATCTTTTCTATTATTAATAACATTAAAATCTACCTTTTTTAAAATATGGATTAATTTTTCCTGATTTGTATTTACATAAACCTTAGGGCTTATATCTACAATTATCACTTTTTTTGGAATCATAGGATATTTTAGAGAAAACTTCATAACTGCCCTTCCTCCCATAGAATGTCCTAATAATATAGGATGATTTAATTCATAATAATAGATATATTCTAACATATCTTTTGATATAAGATCATAATTCATTTGTTCGGAACAAAAACTATTTCCGTGATTTCTAATATCTAATAGATGAATTTGATAAAACTTATCAAATTTTTTAGCGAAAGAAATCCAATTTTCTCCATTTCCAAATAAACCATGAAAAACTAAAATAGGAGAACCAGATCCGTAAATTTTAGAATGCAGTATCATTTTTTGTTTTGTATATGAATTCTTTTCAAATAACTTTGTATTGTATTTTCCAATCCCATATATATAGATTCGTGTATTAAAGCATGTCCAATCGATATTTCTGATATATTCGGGATTTTTTCAATTAAAAAAGAAACATTATCTAAATTTAAATCATGTCCAGCATTAATCAACATATGATTTTTTACAATTTCTTTTGCTGTATCAATATAAGGATCAATACAATTCCATTTTTTTTTTGCATATCCTATGGCAAAATATCCAGTGTATAATTCTATTCTATCTGCTCCTGTTTTAGCGGCATATGAAACTAATTCCGGTTTTGGATCTAGAAAAATAGAAGTACGAATTCCATGATTTTTTAATATATGAATTTTTTCAGTCAAAAAGTCTTGATATAAAAAAGTATCCCATCCGGAATTAGACGTTATTGCATCATCAGAATCAGGAACTAAAGTTACCTGTGATGGCTTCACGTCTAACACTAATTTCATAAATTTATGAATAGGATTCCCTTCTACATTTAATTCTGTCGTCATTACAGAGCTTATATCATAAACATCTTTATATGTAATATGTCTTTCATCAGGACGCGGATGGACTGTAATCCCTTGAGAACCAAACATTTGAACGTCTTTTGCTACCTGTAATACGTTGGGAATGTTTCCTCCCCTTGCATTTCTCAATGTAGCAATCTTATTTAAATTAACACTTAATCTTACCATTCTTTTAAAATTTCTTGTTTAGTCTTAGTTACTTGTGTAATTTCTAAATCGAATTCTTTTGCTGCTGTTAATAAATGATCAAAAACGCTAGCTTGTATTTGTTCGTATTTAATAGATTCAGAAGTATTCGTAAAACAATATAATTCTACAGGTAAACCATAAGGTGTAGGCTCTAAATGTCTAACCATTAAAGTCTCTGATTGCGATATTTTTGGATGTTGTGATAAATATTCCAATGCATATTGACGAAAAAGACCAATATTTGTTAATCTTCTTCCATTAATATTTACACTGATATCAATATTCTTTTCTCTATTGAAAAGATCTATTTCTTTTTGTTTTTTTTGTATATAGTTATTTATTAAGTAAACATCTTGGTATTTTTTTAATTTATCTGAATTACAAAAATGAAAAGATTGTATATTAAACAATATAGATCTTTTGATTCTACGTATATTTTTTTGACGCATAAATTCAAAATTAGTAACAGCTGTGGAAATTAAATCATAAGTAGGTACGCTAGTAATAGTTTTATCAAAATTCTCTATTTTAGCTGAAGTTAAATTAATTTCAGTAACTGTTCCTTCTATATTATATTTAGGAATTCTGATCCAATCTCCTACTTTGATCATTTTTGTGGATGCCATCTGTACTCCTGAAACAAATCCGAGGATTGTATCTCTGAAGACTAAAATTACAAATGCTGTTATAGCTCCTAAACTGGTTAAAACAGTAATGAGATCATTTTTTGTTAAAATAGCAATAATAACTAAAATACAAAATATGATAGATATGATTTTCAGTAATTGAGAGAAAGAACGAACTGCTATTGTTTGGTGGTTATTTTCACTTGTAGCTATTCTCATAATAGAATTTACTACTCGAATTAAAAATTGTAAAACAATTAGAACGAATAATATATCAAATATTTTTTCTAAATAAATGATAATAGTATGATATCCATTAAAAAATGGTTCAATTAATATTAAACCAATAGATAACGGAAAAAAATGCGCTAAGCTATCAAAAACTTTATTTTCATATAAAATATTGTCCCAAACAAAATGAGTAGAACTTACAATTCTTCTACCTATAAAACGAACACCTCTATTAAAAATAAATTCTAAAATTATTAGAAATATAGTAAAAAGTAACATTTTACCTATTATAATAAGAGTTATAGTTCCCCATTTTTTTAAATCTAGATTATGAAAAAACTCATAAAGTTCTTGAATTTGAAAAATAATTATTACTATTTTTTCAATAAATATTTTATAACACATAAGTCAAAATTCTTAATATTATTAAAATTGAATAATTAACTGTATTGTATTTTTAGTTATTTCCAATAATTTTTGAAATTTTTATTTCTTATGTTTTGTAGATTGAATAATATAATAGATATTGAGTTTATTTAGAAAGATAAAAATTTTGACTCAAATTTTAAATTT